>URAM01000001.1 GCA_900545815.1 uncultured Eubacteriales bacterium
GCTCCGCAAGGGGGACAAGGGCGATGACGTCAAGCTGCTCCAACACCGGCTGAACCTCTTGGGCAGTCAGCTGACGGAGGACGGCATCTGGGGCGTCCAGACAGACAGCGCCGTGAGAGGGTATCAGTACAAGGCTGGTCTGACCGTGGACGGCATTGTAGGAGCAAAAACCAGGGCGGCGCTCATCCGGGATGCAATCCTAGCCCGCGCGGCGGAAATTGGTGCATACATGGTCAAGCACAAGTGGCACTACCAGGATAAGACCTGCCGTGCCAAGTCCACCTTTGACGCAACTCGGAAGCTGGAACACCCTGGTTCTAGCTGCTCCCACTATGTGTCCTGGGTGCTCCAGGACGTGGGCTTGCTGACCGCAGGCAAGCGTATCAGCCACGACAACGGCAAGGTCACCGGCACCGGCAACCTGCTGGGTTGCCAGGTTATCCAGGCAAAGGGCAAGCCCTGGGACAAGCTGGACGATCTGCGGCCTGGTGACGTGTGCGTGTGGGATAGTAACCTGGCGATTTACGCAGGCGGCGGTAAGTGGTATGACGCCGGCGGGCCGTTCCGGTCGAATACCAAGGATGGTTGCTACACCAACATCGGCCCCATCGCGCCGTACTACGACCGGACAGAGCCGGTCTGTCATCTGGTGCGGGGAAAGGCATAAGCAGACAAGGCGCTGTGACAGCTGTCACAGCGCCTATTTTTCATGCCGATGCAGCCCCCGCCGCTGACACGTCCATGTAAGGACAGAAGGGAAATCAGCGGAAAGGGGAGACCGTTGGATGTTTAACACTTTCGTAATTTCTTCTATCGGGAAGTGTGTTATAGTTGAAATGATCGAATGTTATGTTCCCATTGCGGAACCATCCCAGAGAGGTGAATCCCTGTGAATGAAGTGAAAAAACCAAAGAAGCCATTGATCTATTACTATGGCATCGTCCTGGTGGCGCTTCTGCTGTTCAACTTCCTGGCTGTGCCCTGGCTGAGCCAGAGGCAGGTGAAGGAAGTGGATTATGGCACCTTTATGACCATGACCGAGGAGAAACAGGTCGGCAAGGTGGAGGTGCAGGACAATCAGATTCTGTTCACCGACAAGGAGGAGAAACAGGTCTACAAGACTGGCCTCATGACCGACCCGGATTTGGTCAACCGGCTCAAGGCGTCTGGGGCGGAGTTCTCCAGCGAGATCCAAGAACAGATGTCTCCCGTGCTGACCTTCCTGCTGACCTGGCTGGTGCCCATCCTGTTCTTTGTAGGCATCGGGCAGTTGATGAGCAAGCGGATGATGAGCAAGTTCAACGGCCCCAACTCCATGCTCTTTGGCGGGAAGAACTCCGGCGCCAAGGTCTATGTGAAATCCTCTGGCGGCATCAAATTTGCCGATGTGGCCGGAGAGGACGAGGCCAAGGAGAACCTGGCGGAGATCGTGGACTACCTCCACGACCCCGGCAAATACCAGCACATCGGCGCCCATATGCCCAAGGGCGTCCTGCTGGTTGGCCCTCCGGGCACCGGCAAAACCATGCTGGCCAAGGCAGTGGCAGGCGAGTCCAACGTGCCCTTCTTCTCTATGTCCGGTTCGGAGTTCGTGGAGATGTTCGTGGGCATGGGCGCATCCAAAGTCCGTGAACTGTTCTCCCAGGCCAAGGAGAAAGCCCCCTGCATCGTGTTCATCGACGAGATCGACGCCATCGGCAAGAAGCGGGACGGTCAGTTGGGCGGCAACGATGAACGGGAGCAGACCCTGAACCAGCTGCTGACCGAGATGGACGGCTTTGAGGACAACACCGGCGTCATCATCCTGGCCGCCACCAACCGCCCGGAATCTCTGGATCCGGCGCTGACCCGCCCAGGCCGGTTCGACCGGCGGGTGCCGGTGGAGCTGCCTGACCTGAAGGGGCGCGAGGCCATTTTGAAGGTACACGCCAAGAAGGTCAAGTTGGCGGACGACGTGGACTTCCAGAAGATCGCCCGCATGGCCTCCGGTGCCAGCGGTGCAGAATTGGCGAACATCGTCAATGAAGCGGCCCTCCGTGCCGTCCGAGATGGCCGGAAGTGTGCCACCCAGTCTGACTTGGAGGAGAGCATTGAGGTGGTCATCGCCGGCTACCAGAAAAAGAACGCCATCCTCACCGACCAGGAGAAGTGGACGGTGGCCTATCACGAGATCGGCCACGCCCTGGTGGCCGCCAAGCAGAGCCACTCCGCTCCGGTGCAGAAAATCACCATCATCCCCCGCACCTCTGGCGCATTGGGCTACACTATGCAGGTGGAGGAAGGAAACCACTACCTGATGACCAAGGAGGAGATCGAGAACAAGATCGCCACACTCACCGGTGGTCGGGCAGCGGAGGAGGTCATGTTCGGCACCACTTCCACTGGCGCATCCAATGACATCGAGCAGGCCACCAAGCTGGCTCGTGCCATGATCACCCGCTATGGTATGAGCAAGGACTTCGATATGGTGGCTCTGGAAACGGTGAACAACCAGTACCTGGGCGGTGACGCCTCCCTGGCCTGCTCCGCAGAGACCCAGGCGGAGATCGACCGGCAGGTGGTGTCCCTGGTGAAGAACCAGCACCAGAAGGCCATCCAGATTCTGATGGACAATCGAGAGAAACTGGACGAACTGGCACGTTACCTGTATCAGAAGGAGACTATCACTGGCGAAGAATTCATGCAGATTTTGGAAGCGTCCACAAAATAAACCAAACACCCCCGCACGCAATGGAAGCCATTGCGTGCGGGGGTTTTCTGTCTCAAGACGCCTTTGCCGCCTGTAGATATTCCTCCAAGCACTGCCCGCTTTCCCGCAGCGCCTGAGCCGTCTCCACCCCCACATAGCGGTAGTGCCACGGCTCGTAGATGATGCCGGTCAGGTCGCTCTTTCCGTTGGGGTAGCGGAGGATGAAGCCATATTCCCAGCAGTGCTCCATCAGCCATTGCTGCACCGGCGTGGATTCCTGCTGTTCGTCCAGATGCTGATAGCTGGCGTCCACAATGTCCACCGCCAGACCCAGCTCGTGCTCACTGGTGCCGGGACGTGCCACCACTGTGGCGGCCTTTTGGTCGGCTTCCTCTGCATCGTATCCGGCGGCCATGAGCCGCTGGACTTTATTGGCGAACAGGGCTTCCTGCTTGTTGTGGGGACGGTAGGAGGAGCAGATGACCGGCTGATGTCCCGCCGCTCGACAGGCGTCCATCATGGCTTGCAGGGCAGGGTAGCAGCGCTGGTCGATGGCTTGTCCGCCCCGCAGTTGGGTCACCGTGATGGTGTGGCCGGCGGGGAGGGGCGTCCAGGGGTTGACCAGGGTTAGGTTCCAGTCAGACGTGGGGATAGTGGCGGCGTTGGTAACCGCCAGCTGGTTGCCCTCATGGGCGGAGGAGGGGATATGGCTTAGGGAGAGAAGGAGAAAGAGGACGGCAGCGCCAAGCAGGCTGCCCAGCAATTTGAATGCCCAGTGGGGCAGGTCGTGGAACATGAAAAAACACCTCGCTGTGAAATGATACCGTTAGGATACCAGCCTTGTCCCACCAAACGGCAACCGTTTGGCATCAAAACGGCATCAACTTTCCGAACAGTTAAAGGCAATGTGACCCCAGGTGAGGGTCAGAGGCAGCAGCACTGTGTCGCTGCCGGAAAAACGCAGGCGCATCTCGTAGATCCCTTCACCCGTCTCCTTGGCCAGCCCCAGCTCCTCGCAGTTAAGCACCTCGATGCCGTCCGGCTCATAGTATTTGGTGAAAAAGAGCACCAGATTGGAGCGCAGCAGGCTGTCGAAATCCGTCTGCTGGGTCTGATCTGCGTGCTTTTTCGCGTACTCCTCAAAACTGCCAGTACAGTAGTAGTCCAGCGTCAGTAGCTTACCGGAACGGTCGTCCAGGATGCAGCGGATGCTGCCGTCCTGGGTGGAGAAGGAGCAGTCCCAGAGGATAGCGGAGAAGCCGGAGGCCAGGGCGGAGGGATCCAGAGCGGCTTCCGCCGTGGCAGCGTCAGCCACCATCCCAGCGGCGGCCTGGATGGACATGGCGCCGCGCTCACCGGTGGAGACAGTGAGCAGGGGCGTGGCAGTGAACTGGGTGAGCTTGTCCAGGTTCAACATATTCTCATCGCATTGGTTCAGCAGCGTCAATGCCTCCACGGCCAGGGATTTGATCTCTTTTTTGCTCCGCTGAGCTTGCTTTGTCTCCAAGGTCACGTTGTTGTTGAGGTTTTGTGCCAGCAGCAGACTCTGGGACAGCTGAGAGGTGGATTTCACCTGGAAAGGCTGGGTGAGATATTGCTCTGATGCCTGGTCAAACCGATGGTCTTGATAGGCAAATACCGCCTTGGGCAGTAAGAACCCGCCGGCCACCAGCAGGGCGGTGCCTAGGGCGCAAAGAATGGTGCGTTTCCAGTTCATGGGCGAGCTCCTTTCAAGGTCACCAGTGCGGTAGTGCCAATGTTGGGGGTGCTGTCGAAGCGGATGGAGCCATTGTGGAGGGCGGCGATCTTGGCGCACAGGGTCAGCCCCAGCCCTGCGCCTCCCTGCTGACGGGAACGGCTCTTGTCCACCCGATAAAAGGCTTCGGTCAAGTGGTTCAGGGCGTCAGGCGGCACGCCGTGGCCGTTGTCCTGCACGGTCAGTATGCATCCGTCCTCTGTTAAGGTTCCGTTCACCCAGATGTCTCCGCCATGATCCAACGCTTTCCGAGCGTTATCCAGCAGATTGAGCAGCAGGGAATGGATCAGATCACCTTCCAGGCAGCAGACACCAGGCGGACAGCAGGCGTGCAGGCGGATGCCCGCCTGAGCGTACTGGGGACGCAGAGGAACCACCAGGTCGGTGATAAGCTCCTGGAGGGATACGGGCGTTCGGGTTAGGCTGCCGTTCTCCAGGGAGAAAATGTTCAATAGCGTCAGGGACAATCGCTCCAACCGCCGCCCTTCCGAAAAGATATAGTTCACGGCGTCCCGTTGTTCTTCCGCAGACAAGGGCTGGCTGCGCAGCAGGTCGGCGTAGCCAATGATGGAGGTCATGGGGGTCTTTAGCTCATGGGTGAAGCTGCCTACGAATTGCTCCTGCCGCTCCATGGATGCTTGCAATTCCTCCACGCTGGTCTCTACCCGCTCTGCCATGGAGTCAAAGTCCTGGGCCAGCAGACCGATTTCGTCTCCGGTCTTTAGCCCAACACGGTAGTCCCAGTGCCCTGCGGCGATCTCTCGGGCGGCCTGGGACAGCCGTCCCAGAGGACGGGTGAGCAGATAGGCGATGGTGTAGGACAGAAGGGCGCAGATGACCGCCATGACGGCAAAGATCCAGTAAAAGGTGATCTGCTGTCGGGTGCGGATGTCATAGAGGTGGGACAGGCCGATGGCAACGGTGAGATATACCGTGTCGCTGCCTACCGAGAAGCCTTGGGAGAGCTGGATGTACCGCTTCCCCTGGTCATCCAGGAGATGGGTCAGAGCACAGTAGGAGTCCTTGGGGGGCACCTCCGGCGGGGAGAGGACAGAAGCGGCAGAGCCAGTGGAATAATAGGTCTTGCCCTGACTGGTCAGCAGCACCCCAGCCCAACGGCTCCCCTGTTGGGGGATGATCTGCGCCAGGGTGTCAGAGAACTCCGTGGCGCTGATCCAGGGCTGGATACTGCCCACTGCCTGGAGGGTGTTGAGCAGGAGCTGATAGGATTCTTTGGCGTTGGCCTGCTCCCGATCCAAGGAAGCCTGGAAGGAGCAGGAGATGAGGGCACAGCTGCCGAAGCTGAACAACAGCGTCATCAGGCAGATCATGCAGACGGTCACCTTCACGCGGAATTTCATTCCGTCACCTCCAGCCGATACCCTACCTTGGGGATGGCGCGCAGATGTCCCTCCCAGCCCACCTTCTTCCGCAGGCGCTGGACGTGAAGATCCACGGTCTTGCTCTCAAAGTTGAACTCGCCGCCCCACACCCGCCGGTAGATAGTCTCTCGGTACAAGGCGATGTTGGGGTTCCGAGCAAAGAGCAGCAGCAGGTCGTATTCCTTTCGGGTCAGAGGGATCTCCACTTCGTCCCGCCGCACCTGCATGGAGCGTGGGTCGATCTCCAGTCCGGCGATGGTCATGGGCTGGTCGTTCTTGTGGTAGCGGCGCAGCACCACATCCACCCGAGCCAGCAGCTCCAGCACCTCAAAGGGCTTTACGATATAATCCTCTGCCCCCAGCCGAAGCCCCTTCACCCGATCTTGAACGGCGTTCTTGGCGGTGAGGAAGATCACTGGGATCTCGTAGGGGCGGATATATTCTAATAAGGTGAATCCGTCCACCTCCGGCAGCATCACGTCCAGTAAAATGAGATCATAGCTCTGGGCGGCGATCTGGTCGGCAGCGGCACCGCCGTTGTAGACGCAGTCGCAGGTGTATCCAGCCTTGGACAGGCTCAGCCGGATGAGGTTGGCAATGGGCAGCTCATCCTCTACGATCAAAATACGAATCAAAACGCGCTCCCTCCTTTTCTGCCCAGCATACTGCGGCGTGGCATCAAAATGCCATCATTTATTGTAAAGGACTTGCACGAAAAGTACAAGTACGCTATCATTTTACTTACATTTAACATGACGAATCAAAAATTGTGGACTATAATAAGGAACATATAAGGAGGGATTCCTTTGATTTATTTGGTAGAGGATGACACCAATATCCGAGAATTGGTGACGTATACATTGAATCACAGCGGCCTGGACGCCACCGGCTTTGAGCGGCCGTCCCAGTTTTGGAAGGCAATGGAGCAAAAACTGCCCGACCTGGTGCTGCTGGATATTATGCTGCCTGAGGAGGACGGCCTGAGCATTTTGCGCCGGCTTCGGGCGGCACCGGCCACGGCTTCCATCCCCATCCTACTGGTTTCCGCCAAGAACAGCGAGTACGACAAAGTGATGGGGCTGGACAATGGGGCAGACGACTATCTGGCCAAGCCCTTCGGCATGATGGAGCTGGTGGCCAGAACAAAGGCTCTGCTGCGCCGCACCACAAAGCGGACGGCAGGGGAGGAGTTCCGGCTGGGGATGCTGTATGTGTCCCTGTCCAAGCACTTGGTGATGGTGGAAGGGGAGGAAGTGACCCTGACCAACAAGGAGTTCTCCCTGCTCACCTGTCTGCTGCAAAACCAAGGACGGGTGCTCACGCGGGATCAGCTGCTCAATGACATCTGGGGCTACTCCTTTGACGGGGAGAACCGGACGGTGGACGTCCACATCCGGACGCTGCGGCATAAATTAGGGGACGCAGGACGGCTCATCAAGACCGTTCGCGGCGTCGGTTATAAGATTGGAGGGGAGCCAAGTGAGGGGGAAACTGTTTAAGCATATGTTCCTGGTGGCCATGTCCGTGTTCGTGGCCTGTACGGCTCTGTTCATGTGGTCGCTGTATAGCTATTTCACCGAGGCGCGCCAGAGCGAACAGCGGGAAGAAACAGCCTATGCAGCGGCTGCCGTAGAGGAGGGGGGCAAGACCTTCCTCCAGACCAAGCTGCCCAAAGACAGCGCCAACCGCATCACCTGGATCGACCGAGACGGAACTGTATTGTTCGACAGCGTGGCCAAGGCGGAGGATATGGAGAACCATGCCGACCGCGATGAGGTGAAACAGGCCATGGAGACTGGCGAGGGGGAGAGCACCCGTTATTCCAGCACCCTCTCCCGCAAGACCACCAACTACGCCCTGCGCCTGGACGATGGCACCATCTTGCGCCTGTCTGGCACCCAGTACACGGTGGTGTCCCTGCTGGTCAGCCAATTCCAGGCGTTGGTAGCTGTGCTGGTGCTGGCGGTGGGGTTGTCCGCCTTTTTGGCTTATCGAGTGTCTGAGAGTATCATCGAACCCATCAACCGCATCAGCCTGGAGAATCCAGACGAGCGGGACGTGTATCCGGAGCTGCGCCCCTTGGTGCGGCGCATCGGCGGACAGAACAAGCAGATCCAGTACCAGATGGAGGCGCTGCGTCAGGCGCACAAGCAGCAGGACGAGCTGCGCCGAGAGTTCACCGCCAACGTGTCTCACGAGCTGAAAACGCCCCTGACCTCCATCTCTGGCTATGCTGAGATCATCCGAGAAGGGGTGGCACAGCCGGAGGATGTGAAGGGCTTTGCTGGTAAGATTTACGATGAAGCCCACCGGCTTATGGCATTGGTGGAGGACATCATCCGCCTGTCCCAGCTGGAAAGTCGGGAAGTGGTCTATGAGAAGGAGCAGGTGGAGCTGCTGGGCATCTGCAAGCGGGTCATCGCCCGCCTGGAACACGCCGCCCAGCGGCGGGGCATCACCTTCCATCTGGCCGGAACGGCAGGGAAATTCTGGGGGGTAGATCAGGTGGTGGATGAGATCGTCTACAACCTGTGTGACAACGCCATCAAATACAACAAGGAGAACGGCCAGGTTACCGTACTGGTTTCCGAGACCCAAGAACAGGTGGTCTTGACCGTGGAGGACACCGGCATTGGCATCCCGTCAGAGGAGGTCGAGCGGATTTTTGAGCGCTTCTACCGGGTGGATAAGAGCCACTCCCGCGCCATCGGCGGCACCGGACTGGGGCTTTCCATTGTCAAACACGGGGCGGCCTATCACAAGGCCAAGATCGAAGTGAACAGCACCGTGGGGGAAGGAACGGCGATTTCGGTGATTTTTCCCAAAAGCTAAAAAGATGGTACAGCAGTTCTGGCTTCCTCCTTGCCGGAACCACTGGCGGAAAAAAGCGGCGTACACGCCGCTTTTTTCGCTTTTCAGCGCTGCGCAGGGCGCGGTTGGCCGCAAAGACTGGGAGAAGGCGTACAAAGAGCGATTTAACATAGATTTAACATGACTCGATTTTTGATTTAACATAGGAATGGTAAAATGAACAAGCTGTGATGCAGCGAAAATAATGTTAAAACCATGTAAAATCGCATTAGAATGTAAAAAGTATGTAAAATCGTCTCAAAGGAGTGGCATCCCCCATGAATATCTTCTCTGTCATCACCCTCATCGGCGGTCTGGCCTTCTTCCTGTTCGGTATGAACGTCATGTCCGGCAGCTTGGAAAAGATGGCCGGCGGCAAGCTGGAGCTCCTGCTGAAAAAGATGACCGCAAACCCCATCATCAGCTTGGTCATGGGCGCCGTCATCACCATCGCCATCCAGTCCTCCTCCGCCACCACTGTTATGATGGTGGGTCTGGTCAACTCCGGCATCATGGATTTCGCACAGACCCTCCATATCATCTTCGGCGCCAACATCGGCACCACCTTGACCTCGTGGATCTTGAGTCTATCCGGCATTGAGAGTGACGCTGTCTGGATGCAGATGCTGAAGCCGGAGAATTTTGCGCCCCTGTTTGCCATGGTGGGCATTGTTATGACCATGGTCTGCAAGAGCGACAAAAAGCGCAGCATCGGCACGGTGCTGGTGGGCTTTGCTGTCCTCATTTTTGGTATGAATTTGATGGGAGAGGCCGTCAGTCCCCTGGCCGATTCTCCGGCCTTTGCTCAGCTCATGACCAAATTCAACCAGCCGCTTATCGGTCTGGCAGTCGGCACCGTGGTCACCGGCATCATCCAAAGCTCTGCCGCCTCCGTGGGGATGCTCCAGGCACTCTCTCTCACCGGCAGCATTTCCTACGCCATGGCCATCCCCATCATCATGGGGCAGAACATCGGCACTTGCGTCACTGCCATGATCTCCAGCATTGGAACCAACACCCAAGCCAAGCGGGTGGCGGTGATGCACATCTCGGTGAACGTCCTGGGTACGCTCATCTGGCTGCCTCTGCTGACCCTGACCAACGCCATTTTCCACTTTGCCTTTATGGATTGGGCTGTCTCTCCCGTCACCATCGCCATGCTCCATTCCGTATTCAACATCCTCACCACCCTGGTTCTCATGCCCTTCAGCAAATATCTGCTGAAGCTGGCCGTGTGGGTAGTCAAGGAAAAGGGCACCGCAGTGCCCGGTGAGGAGCTGGATGCTGTGCCCTTTTTGGACGAACGCCTGCTGAGCACTCCCTCGGTGGCTATCCAGGAATGCAACAGCCAGACCTGCAAGATGCTGGAGCTGGCGCGGGAGAACATCCGGTTGGCAGTGCAGCAATTTTCTCACTACAGCGACAGTGACCAACTGCTGGTGCTGCAAACGGAGGAGGAGATCGACGCCTTTGAAGATCGCCTGAGCACCTATCTGGTCAAGCTCTCCGCCCAGGCTCTGTCTCAGAACGACTCTCATGTGATCTCCAAAATGCTCCACGCCATTGGGGACTTTGAACGATTGGGGGATCACGCCGTAAACCTGAACAAGGTAGCCAAGGAGATCCACGACAAGGGCTTGTCCTTCACCCAAGAGGCACAGGCGGGGCTGAATACCCTCATCCAAGCTATCGATGAGATCTTGACCATGACGGTAACGGCCTATGAGCGCAACGACACAGATCTAGCCGCTCGGGTGGAGCCGCTGGAGGAGGTCATCGACCAACTCATTGCCAAGATGAAGGATCAGCACATCCGGCGCCTTCAGCAGGGTGCGTGTACCATTGAGAAAGGGTTCATCTTCTCTGACATTTTGAACAACTGTGAGCGCATTTCTGATCACTGTTCGAACATTGCCGTGGCGGTCATCGAGGTGGAACACGACAGCTTCGATGCCCACCGGTATTTGCAGGGAGTCAAGTATGGGAACCACGAGTTCAACCTGATTTTCCAGGAGTATGCTGCCAAATATGCTATGTAAAGAGAATCAGCCGTGGCGTTTGCCACGGCTGATTCTCTTTAATAAAAGTCTCACAGAGTTCCGGCAGGATGCCGGAAAAAATACTGCTCAGGCTGGTAGGTGCCGCAGCGTAGGCTCCATCTGCTTTGCAGGTGGAGAACCTACCGGCGGAGTGAGTGCATACACCAGCCTGTAAACTCACCCAAATGCTTGTGTTTGGGCGAATCTTTATACTTGGAGCAGATAGATAAAGTAAGCTGCATAAGCGGCCAGCATCAGAATGCCTGTCGGCTTCGTCAGCTTTTTGCTCCGCGCCACACAGACCAGCAGCAGCACACCCACCAGCACAGCTACGATGGTGTCCACGGTGAATCGGGCGGCGAAGGGGACGGGGGTGATGAGGGCGGTGGTGCCCAGGACAAAGAGGATATTGAAAATGTTGCTGCCCACGATATTGCCGATGGCGATGTCGGCGTTGCCCTTCCGGGCGGCGGTGAGCGAGGAGAACAGCTCAGGCAGAGAGGTGCCCAAGGCCACGATGGTCAGGCCAATGAACCGTTCACTCATGCCAAAATACCGTGCCAGCGCGGTGGCGGCGTCTACGGTTACGTCACTGCCCCAGACGATGAGCACCAGGCCGATGATGCTCAGCACCAGCAGCATCCACAGGGGGCGGGAGGATGCTTCCTCAGGCGGCGTCTCCTTGTTCTTCTTAGCCATTCGGAACAGATAGCCCAGATAGAGCAGGAAAGCAACCCAAAGCCCTACGCCTTCCCAGAACGTGATCTCATTGCCCGTCCAGCCAAAGAGGAGCAGCAGCAGGGAAATGGCAATCATATAGGGGAGCTCAATGCGGATGGTGGACTTGGCCACGGAAAGCGTGGCCACGCAGGCGGTGAGGCCCAGGATGATGAGCACATTGAGGATGTTGCTGCCTACGATGTTGCCCACAGCGATGCCGGCGCTGCCCTTCAGGGCGGCGGTGATGCTCACGGCGGCCTCTGGGGCGCTGGTGCCCATGGCAACAATGGTCAGACCGATGACCAGCTGTGGGATGCCGAACCGGTCAGCAAGGCCGGCGGCTCCGTCCACGAACCAGTCTGCGCCTTTGACCAGCATGACAAAGCCCACGATCAATAACAATACCTGCACAAGAAGTTCCATATTTTACATCCTGCCTTTCTCAGACGGAAATTTTGCAACAAAAAAAGCGAGTCCCTTTGCTGCAATGTCATACAACAAAAGTCTCGCTGCTTGGTTGCGCACCGGATGCTCTGCCCACCATGGGGAAGCATCGAGATTGACGGCCGCGCACACGCATTTCTGCGCCAACTACTCCCTTTTCTGTGCCCTTACGATACCAAATCCCGTCGAAAAAGTCAAGGCATTTCTGATAGATTTGGAAGATTCGGAAACAAAGGAAGGGGACATTTGGCTGGTTTGATACAATTCTGACACTATTT
Source organism: uncultured Eubacteriales bacterium (assembly GCA_900545815.1). Classification (GTDB taxonomy): domain Bacteria; phylum Bacillota; class Clostridia; order Oscillospirales; family Oscillospiraceae; genus Onthomonas. The sequence continues at coordinate 12,159 of URAM01000001.1, forward strand.
TTTACTGGAAATCCTGTTCCGGCTGTGTTACAGTGATTCATGAAAACGAACAATGGCTGCCAAAGGAGGAAAGAACCATGAACGGAATCGGAAGAACCCTGGCGGGATTTCTGGCCGGCCTGACCCTGTTGGGCTGTGTCGGATGCAGCGGCCAGAGTATGTCCATCCAATCCAACCTGCCGTCCCACAGCAGCGCAGCCCCTGCCGTGGAGACCAAGCCCTACCAACCGGGGAAGAAGGGGGAGCTGCCCGGAACGAAGAATGGGTATTTGGTGCAGGAACCCATGGGGGAAACAGTGCGAGCGGACTTGGACGGGGATGGAAAACGGGAGACCCTGACCATCGCCACCAAGGTGCTTCAGCAGAAGGACGGACAGAGCCAGTGGAAGGAAACGGTGCTGTCCAGCGTGAAGATCAACGGCAAGGAGTTCCTGAAAAAGAGCGACCGAGAGGGGAGCAGCCTGAACGTGCCCAACGTAGTGCTATACACCCCAGAGAGCGAGCATTACTTCCTGGCCGATCTGAACGCCAAGGACGGCAAGCTGGAGATCGGCCTGCTGGACTACGGCCCCAGCTACGATTTGACCACCACTTATCTGCGCTATGAAAAGGGGCATCTGATCAGCTTGGGCACGGTGCCCGGGTTCCCGGATCAGGACAGCAGCAGTCTGGACGGCAAGGGCAACGTGACCACGCCGGGACGGTTGAGTCTTTTGCAGAATTGGCAGGCGCCTTTTGTGTATCAGCTCAAGGGGGATGTTCTGGAAAAAGCCCCCCAGGCTTGGTATACCCCCATTGACCAGCCGGAACAGCAGGTCGTTCTGAAAAAAGCCATCACGCTCTATGACAGCCCCAGCCGGAACGCTCAAGCCTCCTGTGCGCAGCCCGGACAGGCAGTCGTGGCCTTTCCGTCCACGGACAATAAGCACTGGGTGCAGGTGAAGCTGGCAGACGGCACCGAAGGATGGTTCTATATGGAGGACGCAGCAACCATTGTGTCAGGGGAGCGCAAGTACACCGAAATGGAAGTGTTCGACAACTTGAATATGACAGATTGAGCGAAAAGACGTGCCCAGCACGTCTTTTTTCTGCGTTGACTTCTGTCCACCCCTCTGGTATCATGAAAACAGAATCGAATATCCCGCCCAGGTTCCGCAGTTGCTGCGGATCAGAGGGAAGCCGGTGAAAATCCGGCGCAACTTCCATTACTGTGAGGGGGACTGCCCCCATAGCCAGATCACTCACCGGGCGGGCGTTTTTGGAAATACGTTCAGGGGAAAGCTGGATGGAGCCACAAACATGACCGGAACACCCAAGGTGGGTTCCGGCGTCTTGTGTTGCCTGTCAGCCTGTCTCAGAACGGGGAAGACAGGCTTTTTTTGTGGAAAGGGGTGGCGGAGTGGCCTATAACGAAAGACAGGAGCAATGCATTGCCCTGCTGCGCCAGAAGGCGCAAGCCTTGGGACGGCTGCCCCAAAAGAGTGACTTTTCGCCGGAGGTCATGGGTCAGATCAAAAATATCCTAGGTCCTTGGCCCCGTGCCTTAGAGATGGCAGGGCTGAAGGCACAAAATACACGGCAGGAGCAAAAGCTCCAAAAACGCATCCGCACCAAGCGGCGGCGGACGCAGAACAAGCTGGCAGGAGAGAGGAGGAACGGGCATGGGCAGGATACAGTTTGAACAGGTGACCTTTCAGTACCCAGGCGGAGAACGGAACGCCATCGAAACCGTGACCCTCACCGTTCCCTCCGGCGCCTTCTGTCTCCTCTGCGGCAAGAGCGGCTGCGGCAAGACCACCCTCTTGCAGCAGCTAAAGCCGGCCATCACCCCCCACGGCACCCGTACCGGTCAAGTGACCCTGGACGGCACGCCGGTGGAAGCGTTGTCCTTTCGCGACCAAAGCACCCGTATCGGCTATGTCATGCAGGATCCAGACAGCCAGATGGTCACCGACCAAGTGTGGCACGAGCTGGCCTTCGGGCTGGAAAATCTGGGGCTGGAGCAGCAGACCATCCGCCTGCGGGTGGCGGAGATGGCGCAGTTTTTTGGACTGCAAGCCTTGTTCCATCGGGACGTACACACCCTCTCCGGCGGGCAGAAGCAGCAGGTGAACCTGGCAGGCGTCATGGTCATGCAGCCGGATGTGTTGGTGTTGGACGAACCAACCGCCCAGCTGGATCCCGTGTCTGCCGGGGAATTCTTTCAGATGCTCCGACGCATCAACCTGGAGCTTGGGGTGACGGTGATCTTGTCCGAGCATCGGCTGGAACAGCTGTACGCCGCTGTAGATCAGGTGGTGGTGTTGTCTGAGGGAACGATCCACGCCAACGGCACCCCGGAAGAAGTGGCGCGACAGCTGATGGGAGAAAAATCCGACCTTCTGCCCATGCTGCCCGCTCCGGTGCAGATCGGCAGCACGGTCACCGGCGGGACAGCCTGTCCCATGACCGTCCGAGCGGGACGGCTGTGGCTGGAACAGTGGGCGGAGAGACGCAGCATTCCCCCTGCAAAAGAACGAAAAACACCGGAAAGTGAGAACAATGAGCCGGTGTTAGAGCTGAAAGATGTCTGGTATCGCTACGACAAGGATGGACAGGACGTCCTCCGCGGCGTTACCTTCACCGTCACCCAGGGTAGCTTCTGTGCGCTCACCGGCGGCAACGGCAGCGGAAAATCTACCCTCCTAAAAAGCATCTGCGGCCTGTGCAAGCCCTATCGGGGCTGGGTCAAGGTGCAGGGGAAAAAGCTGGGCAAATACGGCAAGGGCGAGCTTTTTAAACAGCGGCTGGCGCTGCTGCCTCAGAGCCCCAAGCAGCTGTTCGTGGGCAAGACAGTGGAGGAAGATCTGTTGGAGTTGGGCACCCCAGAGCAGGCCCAAGCCATCGCCCAAAGCATGGGCATCACCGACCTGCTCTCCCGACACCCCTACGATCTGTCCGGCGGTGAGCTGCAAAAGGCGGCGCTGGCCAAGGTGCTGCTCCTCCAGCCCAAAATCCTGCTGCTGGACGAGCCGACCAAGGGACTAGACGCCTTCTACAAGGAACAGCTGGCGCAGTTGCTGCTGCGCTTCCAGGCGGAGGGCGGCACCATCCTGATGGTCAGCCACGACGTGGAGTTCTGCGCCCGCTTTGCCACCCACGCCGCCCTCTTTTTCGATGGGGACGTAACGGCGGTGCAGACGGCAAGGCAGTTTTTTGCCGGAAACCAATTTTACACCACCGCAGCGGCTCGCATGAGCCGGACGGTGTTTCCTGATACGGTGACAAATGAGGAGGTCATAGCCCGATGCAGCGAGATGGTATGAAAGGGAAAAAGGCGCTCTCCGGCCTGTGCCTGGCGGCAGCTGTCCTGGTCATCATCTGGGTCAGCTGGCGCAACGGCATCGTTAACTACTACCTAGTCAGCACGCTGGCGCTCCTCTTGTCCCTGGCAGCGTTCTTCCTCTCTTATGAGCGAAAAAAGCCCACCGCCCAAGAGCTGGTGCTGTTGGCTGTCCTCTGTGCTGTGGCAGTCGTAGGACGCATGGCCTTTGCTGCCGTGCCCTTTTTCAAGCCGGCGGCGGCTATCGTTATCCTCACCGGCATCGCCTTTGGCGGCCAGGCAGGCTGTCTGTGCGGCGCAGCCAGTATGTTGGTCAGCAACTTCTTCTTCGGCCAAGGGGCGTGGACGCCCTGGCAGATGCTGGCTTTCGGCGTGGCGGGGCTGCTGGCAGGGGTGTGCTTCCGATCGGGACGGCTGCCCCGCACCCGACTGACGCTGACCCTGTTCGGCGCCCTGTGCGTCCTGCTGCCGGTGGGGCTGATCTTGGACACCAGCAGCTTGTTCCTCATGACGGGCGACCCGCTGACGGTGGACTCCGCCCTGGCTATCTACCTGGCCGGAGTCAGCGCCAACGTCATCCATGCCGCTGCCACCGCCTTTTTCCTGTTTCTGATCGGCCCTGTGGTGCTGGAAAAGCTGGAACGGGTAAAGGTCAAGTATGGTCTGATGGAGTGAACGTATGGAACGGTATCATCCTGGGGTCATTACCCTGTATTTTGCCGCCATGCTGGTTTTTACCGCCTGGTTCCAGCAGCCGGTCTTTCTGGCGCTGTCCCTGTTTACCGCCCTGGTGGTCAGCAAAGCCACCCTGGGCGGCCAATGGGGACGGCGGCTGGGGTGGAGTCTGCTGTTGGGCGCTATCATTGGCATCTGGTGGGCGGTGTTTGCCCGCTTTGGGGACACCATTTTGATTGACAACTTATTGGGCAATCCGCTGACTCTGGAAGGGCTGGTATACAGCGCCACCCTGTGGGTGCGGGTGACGGCTGTAGTGCTGTGGTGGGAGAGCCTGCTGCGGCTGGTGCCGGCGGAACGGCTGCTGACCTTGACGGGTAAGGTGTTCCCGCACCTGTCCCTATATGGCACTGTGCTGCTCCGATTTCTCCCCCAGTTCCGCCGCCAGCGCCAAGGCATCCAAGTGGCACGAGCAGGTATCGGCATCGCTGAATCCTGGCGGGAAAAGACCCGACGGGAGAGCATGACCGCTACCTGGGGACTGGAGAGCCTCCAACGCACCGTCCAAGCCATGCGCTGTCGGGGGTATTCTCTCCGGCGGAGAACCACTTATCAGGTCACATGGCTCAAACACGGGGATCGGCTGCTCCTCCTCCTGGAGGGCTGGGGCATTGTGCTGCTCCTGTGCGGCTGGGCGCTGAACCAGACCCGGGCGTGGTATGACCCGGAGTTGATCGTGAACCGAGTGACACCTTTGAGTGGGATGTTCTACGCGGTCTATGTGCTGTTCGCTCTGCTGCCGGTGGAGCTGGCGCTTCAGATGCGGCTGCGGGAGCGCCGAGATCAGCGGAATCGAGAGAAAGGCGGGATGGGATGAAAAAACAGAACAAGACCAACCTGCGCCGGTTGTTGGGCGCCCTGACCGCCCTGTTGGTGGTGGCGGGCATCGCTGTGGGCGTCTATTGGGTGGGCAGCCTGCGGGGCTGGTTCGCCCCGCCGCCGGTGACAGTGGAGACCTCCTCCGGCCAGACCGTCCAGATCCCGCCCTTGTCCCTGACCGCCAAGAGCATCACCAGCAAAGCGCTGGTGGAGCGGGGCGGGTTGTCCTTCGCACTGGAAGCGGGGGAGACCCTTCGGGCGGAGGATGCGGTGACTTTGCAGGGAAAGGGGACGCTGACCGTTTCCAATGAAACGCTGACCCTCACCTTTGGGGACAAAGCCTCCTTCCTGGTAGGACAAAAGGACGGCGGAGAAGCCCAGGTCACCTTGAACCAAGGCAAGCTGTACGCCCAGACCCAGGGCACCGCCTATTTTGTGGTGGGCAACCAGTCCGCCCAGGTCACCGATGGGACAGTGAGCCTGTCGGTAGATAAAGAAGCCTTTGTTTTCGACCAGTTGTCCGGCCAGACCAGTTTTTTGGGCGGCGATGAGAATGTCTTGACCGTCTTGCCCAAACAGCGGCTGACGGTTCAGCAGACGGAGGAACGCTGGGGCGCACCGGAGCAGAAAAAACTGACTCTAAAGCAGCTCAGCGACTTCACACTGGAGCAGGCAAAGACCACCCAGCGGCTGTGCTTCACGCCGGAACAGCTGACCGGCGAGATCGCCCGTCGGGAGGCGGAAGCCCAGCAGAAGCTGGAAGAGCAGCTCCAAAAAGAAACCGAGCAGCAGGAAGCGGAAGCCAAAGCCAAGGCGGATGCGGAGGCTGCGGAGCAGGCCAAGCAGGAGCAGGAAGCCAAGCAGAAGGCCGCTGAGGAAAAGAAGGCTGAGGAAGCCAAACGCAAGGCGGAAGAAGAAAAGAAAAAGCAGGAGGAAGAGCGGAAGAAACAAGAGGAGGAGAAAAAGCAGCAAGAGGAAGAGGATACCACCACCAGCACCGGCAGCTGCACCTTGACCATCGAGTGCCACACGCTCCTAGATAATCTGGACAACGTAAAGGAGTCCAAACAGAAGTACGTCCCTGCCAGCGGAGTGATCCTGAAAAAGACCAAGGTTCCCTTTACCGAAGGGGAGACGGTCTATGACATCTTGAAACGTACCTGCAAAAAGGCTGGCATCCAGTTGGAGGTATCCTACTCTGGCGGCTACGGCAGCTATTATGTGGAGGGCATCGGCCACCTGTACGAGTTCGACTGCGGTCGGGAGTCCGGCTGGGTGTACCGCGTCAACGGAAAGCAGCCCAACTACGGGTGCAGCAGCTGCGTGGTGCAGAAGGGAGACAACATCGTGTGGAGCTACACCTGCTCTGGCATGGGCAAGGACGTGTAGTAGCACCGGTGGGGTGTTTCCACATGGAAGCAGTGGAAATACCGGTCTGAAAGGAGCGGTTTCCTGCATAGATTACCAATAGAAAGGAAGAAAACCATGAAAAAAAGATTGTTGTCGCTGCTGCTGGCGCTGACCATGGCACTGTCCCTGGCTACCACCGGCGCATGGGCGGCAGACCAGGATTCCATCCAGGTCACCGTGACCATCGCCAACCAGGGCGCCATCGCCGTGGGCAAGAACAATACCCTTATGGCACGAGTGCCGGTGACGGTCACTGACCGGAACGGGGATGGTGAGATTAAATACGATGATGCAATGATTGCTGTCCACAAGGCTTATTGTGAGCAGGGCGAAGCTGGATTTGTTATCAATGGCAATTGGGTCACTACGTTGTGGGGCGGGACCGAAGGCGTCGGCGGATTTTATCGCAATAACACGCTCACAGCGACTGTAAATGAAGAGATCATTCAAAATGGGGATGCCCTGACTGCATTTTCCTACGCAGATACTGCTGATTGGTCTGATAAATACAGTTTCTTTGACCAGAGCACTGTTTCTGTCAAGACTGGCGAGATGCTCACCCTGAATCTGAAGAAACAGGGGTACAATGAGGCGGCAACTCCCGCCAACGCTACCCTGTGCACCATTGATAAAACGGGCGCTTTCCACGAGCTGAACGTCACCACCGATGACAAGGGCGATGCCACCCTCTCCTTTGACAAGGCTGGTACCTATGTGGTCTCCGCCTATGGCAGCGAAGATATTCTGGTTCCCCCCGTCTGCATTGTCACTGTAACAGACCAGACTCCCGCCGCCGACCTGACCAAGGAGGCCACCAACGCCATCGCTACCTGCGTCAACGGCTACCAGACGGCGGACAAGGAAACTACCTGCCAGTTTGGTGCGGAATGGGTCATGCTGGGTCGCCTGCGTGCCCTGGACGGCGCACAGGGTTGGAAGACCAAAGATGCGGACATCCAGACCTATGTGGCCACTGTGATGACCGCCATCCAGAGCGGCAAGCTCAGCCGCGAGACCGTCCCCACCACCATCGAGCGGGTCATCCTGACCCTGACCGCCCTGGGGCTGGATGCCACCGATTTCTGTGGGCAGGACTTGACCGCTTGGCTGTATGAGAACCAGAACTGGAACAACTATGTGTCCTCCGACCTCATCTGGGGTCTTATCGCCCTGGACAGCGGCAAATACACCGCCGCTGACGGCTATCGGGAAGCGCTCATCCAGCATCTGACCGAGTATCAGAAGCAGGACACCGGTGCCTTCTTCTACTCCCACGGATATAACGCAGACGATGTGGACATGACCGCCATGGCCATGATCGCGCTGGCTCCTTACAAGGACAGCAACGCCACCGCAAAGAAGATGTACGATGCCGGTTGGAAGTACATCGAATCCAACCGTGACGACCAGGGCAACTATGGCGGCAAGAGCTACGACCCCTGCTGCACCAACGCCTATGTGGTCATTGCCAAGTGTGCCGCCGGTCAGACCGGTATGGAGGACACCGTGTCCTGGATGCTGAAAAACTGTCTGGGCGAGAAGGGCTTCAACCTGAACGGCGAGTACAACGGGATGTCCACCTACCAGGGTATGATGGCCATGGCCGCCTATCAGCGTGCCAAGGCAAGTAAAGCTGACCTGTTCGACATGAGCGATGTTTCCAAGCAGGTCATCCAGGTGACAAAGCCCACTTTGAAGGGCAACAAGACCTACAACGGCAAAAAGCAGACTGTCACCCTGCCTGCCAGCGGCTTCTACACCGTCTCCGGCACCACCTCCGCCACTAAAGTGGGCAAGTACACCGTGACAGTGACCCTGAACGACAAGACCAACACCACCTGGGCGGACGGCTCCACCGCTGACCTGAAGCTGACCTGGGAGATCACCAAGCCCAGCAACACCATCACCGTCAAGAACGTCACCAAGACTGCCTCCACCAAGACCCAGACCGTCAAGCTGGGCGGCAAGGCCAAAGAGAGCGCCAAGCTGACCTACAAGTCTGACAGCAAGTATGTCAAGGTGGATAAGAAGGGCAAGGTCACCATCGCCAAGAACTTCGTGGGCAAGGCCACCATCACGGTCACCGCCAGCGCCACCAAGACTTACCAGGAGACGACCAAGAAGGTTACCGTCACCGTCAATCCGGCAAAGGTCAAGCTCACCGGCGTGAAGAATTACAAGGGCAAAAAGCTGAAGGCATACTGGAAGAAGAACACCAAGGTCACCGGCTATCAGGTGCAGTACAGCACTTCTTCCAAGTTCAAGAGTGCCAAGACGGTCACCGTCAAGGGCTGCAAGAACACCAGCAAGAACATCACCAAGCTGACCAAGAATAAGAAGTACTACGTCCGCGTCCGCACCTACAAGACAGTGGGCAAGGTCAACTATTACTCCGGCTGGAGCAACACCAAGTCCATCACCATCAAAAAATAAGTCCATTCATCCATTCACATATACCATTCAACCCAACACACAGAGAACGAGCCAGACATCCGTCTGGCTCGTTCTACTTGCAAAAGGGGGAAAAACATCGTAAAATAGAACCATGGAAACAAAGGGGAAAGGATGTGAATGTCCATGGGTCAGGTCTGTCTGATCGTGTTAGCCGTGGTCGTGGGGCTGGCGATGATACTCTATCTGAGCTGTCTGCTGCTCTTTCGTACTGGTACGGAGACAGCGTTCCACTTTGCAGAACCAGAATTAACCTTAAAGCCTAGCTCCAATCCCACTGTAATGGCCATGTGCGCTATGCTGGAGCAGGGGACACAGTGGGCGGAGGAACAGTCCTTTCAGACGGTTCACATCCGAAGCCGAGATGGTCTGACCCTAGCGGGACACTGGCTGCCCTGCGCTGACGCCAGGCGCACCGTGGTGCTCTTTCATGGCTGGAAGGGCAACTGGAAGGAACATCTGGTGGTGCTCGGCTCCTTCTTGCAGGCGCAGAGGTGCAGCCTGCTCTTTGTGGAACAGCGTGCCCACGGGGAGAGTGAGGGGAAGTATCTGGGGTTCGGCGTCTTGGAGCGGTATGATTGTCTGGAATGGGTGCGATGGCTTCAGGACAACACCCCCAAAGGTCGACCCATCTACCTGATGGGAGGTTCTCTGGGTGCGACCACAGTGCTCATGACCAGCGGGTTTGACCTGCCAGAGCAAGTTCATGGCATCGTGGCCGACTGCGGCTTCGTCTCGCCAGAGGAGCAGATCGGGCAGACGTTAAAAGACTGGTGGCACCTGCCTCGGCAGCCCTTTTTGTGGATCGCAGACCACATCGCCCGCCGGAAGGCAGGGTTCTCCTTCTGGGAGTATTCGACCCTGAAGGCCATGGAGACCAACACCAAGCCCATTCTGTTTGTCCATGGCTTGGATGACCGCTTTGTTTTGCCAGAGGGAACGGTGAAAAATTTTAACGCCTGTCGGGCGGAAAAGGATCTGCTGCTGGTGGAAGGCGCTCGGCATATGCAGAGTTATTTGCTGGCCACGGCGGAGTATCAAGAGCGGCTGAAACGCTTTTTCGCCCAGCATGACCAAGAGAAGGAGGGAGGCGAATGAAAAAAGCCCTGCGCATCATCCTGCTGCTGCTCTTTATCGGCATCTTTGCCTACAGTGGCTGGAACCTGGCCACCTACTACCTGGCCGCCCACCAGCAGGAGCAGACGGTCAGCGGCCTGCGGAAGCAGCTGGTGGAGGAGGACGACTCCTATGAGCTGAACGCCGAGGGCATCTTGAAGCGCTATGAAAAGCTGTACGCCGAGAACTCAGACATGATCGGTTGGCTGAGCATCCCAGATACCCCCATCGACTATCCGGTTATGCAGCGGGAAGGGGACGGAGAGTATTACCTGCACCGAGATTTTTATGAGAAGGACGCCTCTGCTGGCTGCCTGTTTTTGGAGGAGCACTGCGATGCAGATAAGCCCTCCACCAATCTCATCATCTACGGGCACCACATGAAGAACGGCGATATGTTTGGACACCTGGTGGACTACGAGGATCACGAGTTCTACCGGAAGCACCGTTTTTTCACCTTCGATACCATCCACGAGCACCGAAAGTATCAGGTGCTGTCCGTGTTCCGCTCGGAAGCCTATCCGGAGGATGACACGGAGCACTTTCACTACTACGACTTCATCCAGGCTGAGGACAAGGCAGACTTTGACACCTATGTGAAAGAGGTCACCCAGCGTTCCCAGTACGTCACCGGTGTGAAGGCGGAGTACGGGGAGGAGCTGCTCACCCTGTCCACCTGCGCCTACCACACCGAGGAAGGCCGGTTTGTAGTCGTGGCAAAACGGGTCAAATAAAGACGAAAAACACCCAGAATCCGAAGATTCTGGGTGTTTTTATGTGTGTGTCTTACGATACGGCCTTTCGGATGATGTCGTAGAGCACCGGCTTCATGTTGTCAATGTCATCCGGTGTGTGCTCGATGATGGCGGAGTAGGCTACCGAACCCACCATTTCCATGAGGACGTACACCAGGTTGATGATCTCTGCCTCTGTCCGTCCCTGCATGGCAGGGCTGTTGCGGATGGTGTCTCGGAGCTGTTCCAGCACTGGGTCACTGGTGTGCAGTTCGGCATCCAGGACGGGACGCCAGGTGAAATTCCGACGAAGGACGGAGAGGGTGAGGGGGTCTTGTTTAAAGTATTCTAAAATGTAATCCACCAGGCTGACCACCCGATCCGCCAGGCAGGCGGAATCCTCCTGAGCCAGGTGGATGCAGGCGTTGCGAAAGACCTTGTGGCAGATCTGCATGACCAGGGCGTCCAGGATCTCGGTCTTGTCCCGGAAATAGAGGTAAAACGTCCCCTTGGCCACCTTCGCCTCCTTCGCGATGTCGTTGATGGTGGTGTTGGCGGCCCCTTTTTCCTGGAAGAGCGTATAGGCGGCGTCCAGCAGGCGCTTGCGTTTGGCGGCCTTTTTCTGTTCTAATACATTCTCCATCTCGGACCATACTCCTTTTCCTGATGATTTAGTATCCCTAGTATACGCTGGAATTGGGCGGAGGACAAGCGGTAAAATCAGCAAAAGAATGACTTTCGGTCATTTTGTGAAGTTGGCACAGAAAACAATTCTGACTTTTGGTCATTTTTGAGGTTGCAATCTGCCCCGCCCTATAGTAAACTGTGTACGCAATGAAAAATGACCGTTGGTCAAAATGGAAGGAAGGGATCACGGTGCTGAAATTCGGTGAAAAGATCGTCAAACTGCGTATACCCATTCTCATCGTCAGTATCCTGCTGCTCATTCCGGCAGCGATCGGATACTTCAACACCCGTATCAACTACGACATCCTGTACTACCTGCCCAAGGACATCGACACCATGCAGGGTCAGGACGTCTTGATGGATGAATTTGGGAAAGGCGCCTATGCGCTGTTTGTCTGTGAGGGCATGGAGTACAAGGACGTCGCCAACCTCAAAACCGACATTGAAAACGTAGACCATGTGGCACAGGTCATCTGGTATGACTCTGTTGCCGACCTGTCCGTTCCGGTGGATGTGCTGCCGGATAAGATCAAGGATGTGTTCAATTCCAAGGACGGGGACGCCACCTTGATGGCCATCTTCTTCGACACCACCACTTCGGCGGACGAGACCATGGATGCCATTGAGGAGATTCGGAGCATCTCCGGAAAGCAGTGCTTCCTGTCCAGTATGTCCGCTATCGTCACGGATACCAAGAACCTGGTCAACCAGGAATTGGTTCCCTACGTTGTCATCGCCGTGGTGCTCTGCTGCATCGTCCTGGCGGTGACCATGGACTCCTTTGTTATCCCAGTGCTGTTCATGCTGAGCATTGGCATGGCTATCATCTACAACCTGGGCACCAACGTGTTCAAAGGAGAGATCTCCTTCATCACCATGTCTCTGGTGGCTGTCCTCCAGCTGGGCGTGACCATGGACTACTCCATCTTCCTATGGGGCAGTTACAAGGAACAGCGGGAGAGCATAGCAGATAAGAACGAGGCCATGGCTCACGCCATCGCCGCCACCATCACCTCGGTGACCGGTTCTTCCCTGACCACCATCGCTGGCTTCATCGCCCTGTGCTTCATGAGCTTCACCTTGGGACTGGATATGGGCGTGGTCATGGCCAAGGGCGTCCTGCTGGGCGTCATCTGCTGTGTCACCGTGCTGCCTTCCTTGATCTTGGTCTTTGATAAGGCCATCTGGAAGACCGCTCACAAGACCGTCCACCTGCCCACTGACGGCTTGAGCGAGTTCGTCATGAAGCACTACAAGCTGTTCGCCGTCATCATGGTCGTCCTGTGGATCCCGGCTCTGTACGGCAACGCCAACTACAATGTCTACTACAAGCTGGACAACAGTTTGCCCGATTACCTGCCCTCCGTGCAGGCCAACCAGGAGCTGAACAAAAAATTCGATATGAACTCCGTGGAAATGATCCTCTGTCGGGATGACCTGTCCCAGAAGGAGGTCAAGGCCATGCTGAAAGAGATTCAGAACGTGGACGGCATCAACTTTGCTCTGGGTCTGAACTCCCTCACCGGTGACCTGGTGCCTGATGAGCTGATTCCCCAGTTGGCACGGGAGAAAATGGAGAGCGGCGGCTATCAGCTGCTGATGCTCAGCTCCAAATATGAAGTCGCCACCGATGAGGTCAATGCCCAGTGCAACAAGGTGGAGCAGATCCTGAAGAAGTACGACGAAAAGGGGATGCTCATCGGGGAGGCACCCTGTACTCGTGACCTGATCAAGATCACCGACCACGACTTCATGGTGGTCAGTGCGGTCTCCATCCTGGCCATCTTCGTCATCATCCTGCTGGTGCTGAAATCCATCTCCCTGCCGGTCATCCTGGTGGCCGTCATCGAGCTGGCCATCTACATCAACATGGCTCTGGCCTACTTCACCGGTACCACGCTGCCCTTCATCGCCTCTATCTGTATCGGCACCATCCAGTTGGGCGCTACCGTGGACTACGCCATCCTGATGACCACCCGTTACAAAAAGGAGCGTATGGCTGGCTGTTCCAAGGAGGAGGCCGTCAAGATTGCCTTGTCTACCTCCATCCACTCCATCATGTCCAGCGCTCTGGGCTTCTTCGCCGCCACCATCGGCGTGGGGCTTTACTCCGATGTGGACTTGATCGGCTCCCTGTGCCTGCTCATGGCACGCGGCGCCATCATCAGTATGTTTGTTGTCATCTTTATCATGCCCAGTATGTATATGCTGCTTGATAAACTCATCTGTAAAACCACCCTCGGCTTACGCAATACGGTGGATGTCTAAGGAGGGACTTTGAGATGAAAAAAAGAATGTTATCTCTGGCTTTGGCAGTGGGTATGACCCTGACCACCCTGACCGGCTGTGGCAGCAGCACCGGCGCTTCCAGCTCGGAAGGCGCGGACGGCTCTGCCACCGCTGCCGACCCAGTGACCACTGCGGCAGAGCAGCTTTTGAAGCACAGCGACACCGCTGGCAAGGAAGAAACCGTCTATGTCATTGCTGACGCCAATGGCAAGGCCAACAAGGTCATCGTCAGCGAGTGGCTGAAGAACCAGAAGGGTTCCGATACCTTGAAAGATCAGTCCAACCTAAAGGACGTCAAAAACGTCAAGGGCGACCAGGACTTCACCAAGGGCAGCGGCGATGAGCTGACTTGGAACGCCAAGGGCAGCGACATCTACTACCAGGGCACCAGTGACAAGCAGCTGCCGGTGGATGTGACCGTCACCTATAAGCTCAACGGCAAGACCGTCTCTGCCAAGGAGCTGGACGGCGCTTCCGGCAAGCTGACCATGGAATTCACCTACAAGAACAACACCGGCAAGACCAAGAAGGTCAACGGCAAGAACGTGACCATCTATCAGCCCTTCCTGATGGTCTCCGGCCTCCTGGTGGACAACGATAAGATGTCCAACGTGGAAGTCACCAACGGCAAAGTCATCAACAGCGGCGACAAGACCGTGGTCGTGGGCATGGCACTGCCTGGCCTGGAGGAGAGCTTGGGTCTGGCTGATCTGACCGACAGCGACGGCAAGAAGATTGACATTGATGTGCCTCAGAAGGTCACCATCAAAGCGGATGTCTCCGACTTCTCCCTGCTCACCACCGTCACCATGGCGTCCAACAGCGCACTGGAAGAACTGAATCTGGACGATGTGGACTCGGTTGACGACCTGAAGGACTCCCTGAAAAAGCTGGGCGACAGCTCCAAAGAGCTGGTGGACGGCACCAAGAAACTGGAAGACGGCGTAGGCGAGCTCGACGACAAGAGCGGCGACCTGGCCGATGGCGTGGATCAGGTGAACCAGGGGGCAAAGGATTTGGATAAGGGTGCCAAAGACCTGAACAACGGCGCAAAGGATTTGGATGACGGCACCAACGAGCTGGCCACCCAGGTCAAGGATCTGCCCAGCTCTGCACAGCAGCTGCTGGACGGCGCCAAGAGCATCAAGTCCGCCCTGGGCAACGCCGACAGCAAGACCCAGACCATCTACACCGGCGCCGCTGCCATCGAGGAAGGCGCACAGCAGATGTCCGATAACCTGAAGAACACCAACGGCAAGAGCATCTACGAAGCCGCAGCCGGCATCCAGGAAGGTGCCGCAAAGGTCACCAGTGGCGCAGCAAAGCTGTCTGACGGGCTGAACACCGCAGCAGCTAACTTGGATGAATCCATCAAGCTGCTGAACGCCGCAGTGGGTCAGCTGGAAGATTTGCAGAAGACTACGGAAGACACCACAACGCTGCAAACCTATGGCGCGCTCATCAAAGAGATCAAGGGCAGCATCCAGTATCAGCAGGGCGTGAAGCAGGCACTCACAAGCACCTTACAGTCTGGTATCACCAGCATCAAGGGGGGCGCAACCCTCATCGACACCTACGCCGGTAAGATCGCCGACGGCTCCGTGAAGCTGGTGGAAGGCGCAGCAAAGCTGGAGGCTGGCGCAAAGGCCATCCAGAGCGGCGTAGACACTATGATCTCCGGCAACAACGGCCAGAACCTGAACGCCATGATCGCCGGCCTGAGCATGCTGAGCCAGCAGAGTGGCAAGCTGGTAGCTGGCACCCAGAAGCTGGCGGACGGCTCCGGTAAGCTGCTGGCAGGTACCGACACCCTGACCGAAGGCACCGGCAAGCTGGCAAGCGGCACCGGCGAACTGTCTGACGGCACCGACAAGCTCATCAGCGGCATCGGCGAGCTGCTGGACGGCTCCAAGGATTTGGCGGAAGGCATGGCCAAGTTCGATGAGGAAGGCATCCAGAAGCTGACCAGCCTCACTGACGGCGACTTGGGCGACATCGTAGATCGCCTGGAGGCGGTGCAGGACTATGCCAAGGAATACAAGTCCTACGGCGGCTGCCCTGCTGGCCTGGAGTGCAGCACCAAGTTCATCTACAAGACCGATTCCATCGGGGAATGATACACATTATAATAACGTGCAGAAAGAGCGAACCAATTTTGGTTCGCTCTTTCTTGTGCGGCGTGAAGAATACGGTATCCTTGCGTCGATTGACAAAAAGAAAACGTCTTGACTGACAATGGTACAAAGTCAGATAAGACGTTTTTTCTGTCTTCATATACATTAGATACAAGGGGATTCAAAGGATGGAATATTAGATACAAGGGGATTCAAAGGATGGAATATTTCGCAGAGTTCACCACTCTGCGAACCCTAATCTTTCTTGTTACAACGATATTATAACACGGCATATCCACTAAATCAACAGTTTATCCATAATTTGAAAGAGAAAATTGCAAATTTTTTGGGAGTATTTCAAGCTTTTGAAAAACTAGGCATCACATGACTCCTCGTGAAAGGCTCCAGCGCAGTCAAATCCGCAGTCTAAGGTTGGCGCACAATGCGAGTAAAATAGGAGTGTGGTCTAATCCGGGCTGCAAATATGATGACAAGGAGGTTTTTTCAAACATGGCAAAAGGCGAGAACATCTTCAAGCGCAAGGATGGCCGGTGGGAAGCGAGGTATATCAAAGGGTATGAGTTATCCGGCAAGATCAAGTATGGGTTTTGTTATGGTAAGACATACCGAGAGGCAAAGGAGAAAGTGACCAAGTGCAAAGCGGCGATCCTCAACGGGAAAGCGCTGCCTGCTCTAGGCTCTCGGCACCGGTTTGCGTTCTACTGCGATGAATGGCTGCGCCTGCGCAAGCCCAAAGTGAAGGAGGCAACGTACATTAAATATGATACGGTGCTGAAAAAGTACATCAAACTTCGGCTGGGGGGCTGTTTTCCTCTGGGGATGACCAGTGGATTGATCGACAGCTTCACCAAGGAACTGCTGTTTGAGGAGGAGCTGGCGCCCAAAACGGTTCACGACATCCTGGTGGTGCTGCACGGAGTGCTCAAGTACACGGCAACCCAATTTCCAGGGATATTCCCCGACCTTGAGATCAACTACCCCAAGGAATGCCGGAAGGAGATGCGGGTGCTCTCCCACGAGGAACAGCATCGGTTTATCCAGTATCTGCTGGAAGATATGGACGCCTGTCGATTTGGCGTGCTGCTGACGCTGTTCACTGGTATGCGCATCGGGGAACTTTGCGCCCTGCAATGGGCGTGTATCTCCCTCCAAGAAAAAACGCTCAGCGTCACGGCCACATTACAGCGGCTGCGTGATACTGAGCGCATGGACGTGGACGGCGCACGCACGAGAATCGTGACGGGAACACCAAAGAGTCATACTTCTGTGAGAACCATCCCACTGACAGAGTTTGCATCTGCGCTTTGTGCGAAGATGTATCCGGAAAACCCAGCTGCTTATGTTTTAACGGGAACGGAGCGTTTTATGGAGCCACGGACGCTGCAATACCGGCTGGGGAAATACACCCGAGCGTGCGGCTTAGAAGGGGTGCATTTCCACACCCTCCGGCATACCTTCGCCACCCGCGCCGTGGAGGTGGGCTTTGAGATCAAGTCCCTTTCCGAAGTTCTGGGACACGCCAACACAACGATCACGCTAGATCGCTATGTCCACTCCTCCATGAAGCTGAAACGGGACAACATGAGCAAATTGGCAACTGCATGGCATTGATCTGCGCAGTCAAACTTCTGTGTCCTTTTTGTGGTAAGTCTTGAAAATCCCGCATTTCCCAGCCTTTGAGGGCGCATTTTGATAGAGTGGTGAACTCCACGAAAAAGCACCTGCGCAGCACGTCTCAGAAGGGGAGCGCGGCTATCCGCAGTGGGAAGAAGTGAGAATAGACCTATGAACCGATCAATAAAAAAAACCTGGAACATCATCAGCGGCATCCTTGTCGCCTTGACTGTGCTCCTGGCGGTGCTTCTGGTGGGGGCAAGGGTGATCGGTTTACAGGTGTTCAGCGTCCTGTCTGGCTCCATGGAGCCGACCTATCATACCGGAGCACTGATCTATGTCAAGAAAGTAGACCCTTACACCATCCAGGCAGGGCAGCCGATCACCTTTATGCTGGATGAGGACACCATCGCCACCCACCGTGTGGTGGCCGTTGTACCGGATGAGAAGGATCCCTCCGTGATTCGATTCCGCACCAAAGGGGACGCCAATGCGGCGGAGGATGGGGGATTGGTACATTATAAGAATGTATTGGGCACGCCGGTTTTCTCCATTCCTTACCTGGGCTATGTGGCCAACTACATCCAGCACCCGCCCGGAATGTATGTGGCCATCTCCGTCGGAGCGGTGCTGCTGCTGTTGTTGTTCCTTCCGGACATCTTTGCGGAGGAGAAAAAGACCCCTGGGAAGAAGCGGCAGAACAACGGCTCGTCCCAGGAAAAAGGTCAGTAAAGCACAAGCAGCACAGCCGTTCGTTTGAGGGCAATGCCGCAAGGCTCCCTATAGATCATTCATTTATCACTATCAAAGGAGGTTTTCAAAAAAATGAAAACAAAGAGAAAGGCGCTTCTCCTGACCTTCTGCGCGGTATTGCTAGTTGTCGCGTCTGTGTTAGGAACGATCGCTTACTTGACCGCCAACGATAAGGTTACCAACACCTTCACCGTTGGTCAAGTGGCGATTAACCTGGACGAAGCAAAGGTCACGGAAGATGGCGAGGCTGTCACTCCCGCTGAACGTGTGAAGGCCAACAGCTACAAACTGCTGCCCGGTCACACCTACACCAAGGATCCCACGGTCACTGTTCTCAAAGGCAGCGAATCCAGCTACATCAAGATGACCGTTACCTTTACCAAGGCAAAGGAACTGGATGCCATCTTTGCTCCGAACGGTGCAAATCTTACCAGTATTTTCAAAGACTATGATTCTGATTACTGGATTGCCAAGGGCAACACGGAGAACACAGATGCCAATACCCGTACCTATGAGTTCTGGTACAAAGAAGCGGTTGACGCTCCTACTACCGATGTAAAACTGGACGCACTGTTTGATTCTATCACGGTTCCAAATAATATTACCGGCAAACAGCTGGCCACTATTCAAGGCATGATGATCACAGTCAACGCTTACGCCATCCAGGCTGACGGCTTTGAGACTGCTGCAAAAGCATGGGATGCTTTCCCTAAGGGTACTACTCCCTAATCATACACTATTTTAACGAAAAAGGGAACCGTTTTGCGGAGATATTCTTCTGCTGGACGGAGATTTCTCAAGGATAAGTGACGAAAGGAGAACGAATACAATGAAAAACAGACGCAACGTGAGCAATAAGACCGTTGCCATCCTGTTGGCGCTGGTTCTGGCCATCGGCTGCGCCGTGGGCGGCACCCTTGCCTGGCTGATTTCTGAGACTAAGCCGGTGGTCAACACCTTTACTTATGGCGATATTAACATTGACCTGTACGAACATGAGTACAATGCAGGAGAAAACAATCTCGGAACAGAGAAGACCACGAAGGTTGATAACTACAAAATCATCCCTGGTGTTGACCTGCCGAAAGACCCGACTGTTGAGGTCAAGGCCAACTCCGAGGCTTGCTGGCTGTTCGTGAAGGTGGAAGAACAGGGCACTTTTGTCGCTGATAAAGTTACCTATGAGATTGCGAATGGTTGGACTGCTCTTACAGGTCACACTGGCGTCTACTATCGCGCGGTTGATGCGGTAACTGCCGATACTTCCTTTGATGTCCTCAAGGATAACAAGGTCACTGTCAGCGACACTCTGACCAAGGAGGATATTAAGGGTATCACCACCAAACCCACGCTGACCTTCACGGCCTATGCCGTTCAGAAGGACGGCAGTACTAATGCCGCCGATGCTTGGGCAAAGATTCCTACTACCACTAATCCTTAATTAAGTATCCCCTCTGCACATACGCGGGTGCAGAAACCATAAACAAACCAGATGAAGGAGAAACAGAACATGAAGAAGAAAATCACTGCGATCAGCCTGTGCGCAGCACTGCTGGCAATCGCAATCGTAGGCGCATCCTTGGCTTACTTTACGGATACGGATGATGAAACCAACACCTTTACCGTTGGCAACGTTGACATCGACCTGATCGAGCAGCAGCGTGGCGAGAAGGGTCTTGTGCCCTTCCAGCAGAACAAAAAGCTCTATCCCATCGTAGGCTCTGCTCAGGGCGAAAAGGATAAGTATGGTATGCCGATCGCTAAGAACTATGTGGACAAGGTGGTTACCGTCCAGAACAATGGTTCCGAAAAGGCTTACATCCGTGCTTATTTCGCCATTCCCTCCGCTCTGGATGATGGCTATGAAACCTTCAATGCTGGTCAGAACGTCCTGCACTTCAACTTTGGCAATAAGGTTGAAAATGGTACCATCACCTCCACCGAAGGCAAGGAGTGGATCTGGACACACGGCAACAAGTGGAATTACTTTGAAACTACGATGGTGGATGATGGCATCCGGTACAATGTGTACTATGCTGATTACTATCAGGCAGTTGATGCCGGTGCTACCACCGAACAGTTCGTTCAGGGCGTTTACCTGGACAAGAGCTTTGATAGAAAAGACGGCAAGTGCTATGCATTCGGCAAGGAAATCACGCTGGATAATGGCTGGAACTGGAACGCTGTGAAGTGCCCCGTGTTCGCCGTGGCTTGCCAGGCAGAAGGCTTTGACAATGCGTCCGAAGCTATGACCGCAGCGTTCGGTGACAACTACAACCCCTGGGGCGGTATTGCTACCAACTGGCAGTAAGGTGATTTTGGATGGTCGAGGCGCCTTTTGCGTATGACCACGGCCATCCGCCCCCTCGGCTTCACTGGCGCTGCCGCCAGTGGAAGCCCTAACAAAGTTCATCCTTGAACTACGCTGTCAATCACCCTCCCTTGGGCCCAAACCAAGGGATTGACAGCAGTCCAGATGATATGGACGCATCTGGCTGTACACGGATGCGCCCACATAGTGGATGGTAAAGCATTCGCATTTTTCCATGTGGTCCTGTACCCTTCGGGGTACAGGCCATATGAAAGCACCTGACGGCACGTCAGATGTTCTCATATGGCCTGGAAGGTCATGGAACGCTATCAATCCCGCAGAAACGGAGAATGGAACAGATCATTTGAGAGGAGCAAGGATCCATGAAGCGAAAAGTTTTGATTCTGTCGGCCTTGGCCATGTTGGTCGCCCTATGCGCCGCCGGAACCCTTGCGTACTTTACCGCAGAAGGTAGGGCGCATAACGTCATCACCACCGGCGGCGTAGGCATCGCCGTGCAGGAGTGGGCGGACGAGGACAAGACGCAGCCCTTTGAGGACGTGACCAGCATCATGCCCGGCATGACCGTCACGAAAATTGCGGAGATCCAGAACACTGGTTCCTCCGATGCCTGGGTACGGGTGAAGCTCACCAAGAGCATCCAGCTCAAGGGGGACGGCACGCCGGACACCAGCTTGGTGGGGTTGGATTGCAACACCACCGATTGGATCATGGGCGACGACGGCTACTGCTATTACAGCAGACCTCTCAAGCCCGGCCAGGTCACGGAACCGGTGTTCACCAAAGTGACCTTCAACGCCGCCATGGGCAATGAATACCAGAACGCAACGGCCACGGTTGACGTGGCGGCCCAGGCCGTACAGACCGCCAACAATGGCAGCACTGTCACAGACGCCCAGGGTTGGCCCAACGCATAAGGAGGCGGAGCGATGAAGATGAAAAAAGTGTGGGCGCTGCTGGTCAGCTTGCTGCTGGTCGCCAGCATGGCGCTGCCTGTTGCGCTGGCTGTCTCGGATGACCAGGGGGCGAGCGCTGCTGCTGTTTCCAGCGAAGAAGGAACCCCTCCGGCGGAAGAACAGGTAGAACAGAAAGAGGCCGACCCGAAACCGGATGCAGAACCGGAACAGGACGACCAAGAGTCGGACAGCCAAGAACAGGACGGCAAGGAATCGGGCGAGAACCAGTGTACCTGCGGCGCCGCTGAGGGCGAAGCCCACGCAGCGGACTGCCCCCTGTATGAGAAGCCGGAAGCGGACAAGGCGGATGAGAATGCGGCACTGTACCAGAAATTCCTGGCCGCCAAGACCATGGAGGAGGCCAACGCCCTCTACAACGGCCTGTCCAAGGAGGAAGTGACCGCCTTCCGCACCTGGCTGGAAGAAAACAACAAGCTGACCGCCCTGGAGCAGCACCTCAGTGCCATCACTCCGGAAGGGGAGCCGGTGACCATGCCCATCGTCAGCTTCACCAAGGTCGGCCCCCTGCTGGCCGCACCGGCACGGAGAGCACGGATGATGCGTGCTGCCGCTGACCAGGACGACACCGGCATCGTGCTCAACAAGAGCGCCAAGTCCCTGGGCAATGACAACTACCAGATCACCCTGGAAGCATACGCCACCGGCGCCACTACCGTGACCACTTCCGCAAATCCTGCGGATATTGTCCTGGTGCTGGACGTGTCGGGGTCGATGGATGACCCGATGAATTGCAAGAACGTAGACAGTTCTAAACTCAACAAGGACAACACCTATTATATTTGGTTGAATGGCAATTGGCAAGAGGTAACGTGGAGCGTGAGTCGGAAATCTTGGGTCTACTACTACTACTACGAGTGGAAAGCAGTCAATCCCCGCGAGCAACAGTTCTATAGCGGTGAAAAGAAGATTGCCGCACTGAAAACTGCCGTCAATGGCTTTATCAACAACGTTGCAAAGCAATCTCCCACCAGCCAGATCGCCCTTGTCAAGTTTGCTGGCGATAAACCGAAAAACCCAAATCAGGTGGGCGATGACTTTTATTCGGAGGACGGGCATACCTATAATTATACACAGATCGTCAAAAAACTGACCCTGGCCAGTAGCAGTGAAGAACTGAAAAGTGCGGTGAGTAAACTAGAGGCTGGCGGTGCAACCTCCGCGGATTATGGTATGCAGCACGCCCAGACCATCATCAACAACGCTGCCAAAGACGACAAGAAAAAGGTCGTCATCATGTTCACCGATGGCGAGCCCAACCATGGCAGCGGCTTTGTCGACAGCGTTGCCATCAAAACCATCAGCGCTAGCAAGGCCATGAAGGACGCAGATGCCACCGTCTACACCATCGGTGTGTTCAGCGGCGCCAACGGCGCTCCCGTGAACGACCTGAACAGTCTGACCAAGACCAACAAGTACATGCACCTGGTGTCCTCCAACTACAAGAACGCCGAGGGCTTGTACAGACCCGGCAAAGCCACCTATCCTGAAGGCGGCAAGAGCTACTTCCTCTCCGCAGGCAGTGCGGACGAGCTGAGCAGCATCTTCCAGCAGATCAGCCAGGAAGTGGGCGGCAGCACCAGCAACTTGGATGCGAGCGCAACCATCAAAGACATCGTGACGCCCTACTTTGATATGCCCGCCGATGCCACGAAAGTGAAGGTCTACACCGCCGATTCGGACGGCAGCACGGACAGTTGGAAGAATCAAATGGACTTTCAAGGCAACGTGTCTATCCAAGGCAACACCGTCTCCGTCTCCGGCTTCTCCTACAGGGACTACTGGTGCGGCAACCACACGGAAAACGGCCAGACAACCTTCCACAACGGCAAGAAGCTCATCATCCAGTTCAACGTTACCGCAAAGGACGGCTTCCTGGGCGGCAACGATGTCCCCACCAACATGGACACCTCCGGCATCTACGACAAGGACGGCAAGGAGGTCAAGCCTTTTGATGTTCCCACCGTCAACGTCCCCATCAAAGAGGTCAAGGTCACCGCTGAGGATAAAAACGTCTACCTGCTGGGAGGTGTGACCACCGACCAGCTGAAAACAGGCGCCGCCGTCAAGTGCGGCGATGTGGAATTGATGCTGGGCGAGGACAATTATGGCCTGCAAGCCTGGCAGTACGACTATGTGAAACTGAACACCGAAGTGAAGGACGCAAAGGGCAACGCTCTGACCGGCGATTACACCAACCTGACCGAAGACACCACTTATACCGTCAGCGCAAAGGTGTCACCCACGAGTGCGGGCACGACCACACCGGAAAAGGGCGAGGCGGCTACCGAAAAATCTGGCACGGCAACAGGAACAATCAACGTATTTAAGCCGGAACTGACCTTTAAGGATTCCGAAGCCTACTACGGTGCTGAGGTGCCTGACCTCAAGGGCAATCTCACCAAGACCGAATGGAAGCATAATGATACAGTGGATACGGCGGCAGCTATGACCGGTGAAAAGCCTGAGTTGACGATCACCTGTACGCCGGATGCTGACAAGGTCAAAGACAACAAAATCAACACAAAGCAGGATGTCGGGGTTGATGTGACCGTGACACTCAACAACACAAGTGTAACCGATAAGACAACTTTCCAGCATACGAATTGCACAGGTCAAACCTGTACACTCCCAGAGGGCAAGAAGTTCCTCATCCACATCAAGACCTGCAAGCTGACCATCAGCAAGGAGGGCGGCGCAACGGATGAACCCTATGTGTTCAACATCCTCAAGGACGGCAAGGAGTACTCCGAAGTGACCATCGTTGGCAACGGCACCGAGACCCTCTATGAGCTGCCCGTGGGCACCTACACCATCCAAGAAGACACCGGCTGGAGCTGGCGGTTCACCCCCAAGTACGGCGCAAAGGTGACCCTGAGTGCGGCACGGGACAAAGGGGAGATCACCTGCACCAACACGAAAGACGAGGACAAGTGGATAAATGGGTTCAGCGATGTGAAGAATAACATCTTCAAAAAAGTAGCAACGAACTGAGAAAGGAGGAGTGACAATGCGTAAAGAAAAAGTGAAACCCGCACGGCTCGTCAGCAAACCCCATAAGGGGAGGGGACGGCTGGCGATGATGGTTCTCTCTGTAGTGCTCCTCCTGGGCGTGGCCATCGGCGGCACCATCGCCTGGCTGAGCACCAAGACAACACCAGTCACCAACACCTTCACACCGGCTGAGGTGACTTGTAAGGTAGAGGAAGATTTCAATGAGGATACCGGCGTAAAGACCAACGTCAACGTGACCAACACCGGCAACATTGCCGTTTACATCCGCGTCAAGCTGGTGACCTACCGCACCAATGACACCGGTCAGCACATCGGCGGCAAGGCAGAGCTGCCCAAGTTCAACCTGGGTAAAAATTGGGTGGAATACGGCGAGTACTACTATTACACTCTGCCCGTGGAACCGAACGCACAGCCTCACACCAACCTGGCAGACAGCATGACCCTGGAGAAGTCCTACAAGGATGAGGACGCCGACGGCGGCAAGCAGGCGCTTGACGTCATGGCGGAAGCCATCCAGAGCGCACCGGAGAAGGCAGTCGCTGATGCCTGGGGCGTGAAAATTGCCCCGGGCAGCGTGACCGTTGCTGGCAACTAAGGAGGTGGAGAGATGAAACGAACTTGTAAAACAATCTTCTCACTGGTTCTGACCCTGCTCCTGACCGTGAGTCTGGCCACCTCGGCCTTTGCCACCTCCTCCATCACCTTCAAGGGCTTCTCCGCTGGTTTCGACTTCCAGCCTGGCAGCGAGTACACGGAGAGCGACCTCTTTGATGGCTTCAAGAACGTCATGCCCGGTGACACCGTTACCGATACCATCACCTTCACCAACGATGCCGCCGACTGCGACTTCGTCAACTTCTATATGAGAGCGGAGACCCATGACGAGACAGGCAATCCCCTCAGCGGGAAGGTGGCAGAGCGGGAAACCGTGGCTACCATGACCGAGTTCCTCTCCAAGCTGTCCATGAAGGTCTGGAACGGCACCGAGCTGATCTACGATGCTTCCCCCGACCAGTTGGACGGCCTCCAGAATAACACCCTCCTGGGCACCTTCCGCACCGGCGACACCACCACCCTGAAAGTGGAGCTGACCGTTCCCGCTGCGCTGGATAACCGGTTCGCCAATCGGGTGGGCGAGGTGGATTGGATCTTCCATGTGGAAGCCTACAACGAGAGCCAGCTCTCCGTCCGCAAGGTCTGGTCGGACGGCAACGCCAACCACGAAGGGGAGAGCATTACCGTCAACCTGCTCAAAGATGGGGAAGTGGAAGCATCCCAGGAGCTGAACGCCGAGAACGGCTGGGCGTATACCTTCGACCGACTGGTGGAAGGCTACACCTGGACGGTGCAGGAGGCGGACGTGCCTGAGGACTACAAGGTCAGCTATGACACCGTAGGCACCACGACCACCATCACCAACACGAAAAAGGAAGAACCGGCTCCCGAACCCAAACCGGAGCCGGAGGAACCGGTAGACCTGACTGTCTGCAAGCAGTGGAGCGGCGACAGCTCCAAAGAGCGTCCCGATTGCGTCACCGTGACCCTCTACAACGGCAAGACCGCCTATGAGACGGTGCGCCTGAGCGCCAAGAATGGTTGGAGCCATTCCTGGGAGGAGCTAGACGGGAAGGGCAACTGGCAGGTGGTGGAGAGCAACATCCCCAAGGGGTATGTGCCCTCCTACCAGGTCAAGGGCGACGTGGTGACCATCACCAATACCAGAACCCTCATCCAGACCGGTCAGCTCAACTGGCCCATCTGGGTTCTGGGCGGCGCTGGTGTCATCCTGGTGGTGCTGGGCGTGGTCATCCTGACCAAGAGAAAGAAGCAAAACGATGCCTAAAAAGCTAGGCATTGCCATCGTAACCGTAGGAGCAGTGCTGATTACATCAGCACTGCTTCTGCTCCTCTACAACCGGTACCAGGACGCCCAAGCCGGTCGGGAGGCGGCGGCGCTGCTGGCCAAGGTGCAGGCAGCGCTGGATGCCCATCGGGGTGACTTGGATCCAGAACTGCCAGTGGTGGAGCTGGACGGCTATGAGTATGTGGGCTATGTGGAGATCCCCGCCCTAGAGGTGGAGCTGCCCGTCCTGGCGGATTGGGACTACGACCGCCTCAAGATCGCTCCCTGCCGCCAGTTTGGTTCCTCCCGCACCGATGACCTGGTCATCGCTGCCCACAACTACCAGACCCATTTCGGGCGCTTGAAGGAGCTGAAAGAAGGGGACACCGTCCGTTTCACTGACATGGAGGGGATCGTGAATACCTATGCTGTGTCCAAATGCGTGACCTTGCAGCCCACCGAGGTGGATGCGGTGCAGAATAGTGGCTACGACCTGGTGCTCTACACCTGCACCTTAGGTGGCCGCACCCGTGTGACGGTATTCTGTGACCGAGTGGAATAGCAGACACAAAAGACGCTGCGCCAGGCAGCGTCTTTTTGCGCTCTACGCAGCGTAGGTTGCGGCCGCCGTCCAGGTCTGGTATCCTGAGGGCAGAAACCAAAAGGAGGGATTCCTATGACCCAATATGTCACCGGCGCCGCCATCCGGACGCTGCGGGAGAAGAAGCACTACACCCAAAAGCAGCTGGCTGACCGGCTCTGTGTCAGCGATAAGACCGTGTCCAAGTGGGAGAACGGCCGAGGTTTTCCGGACATCGCCCTGCTGGAGCCGCTGGCGCAGCACCTGGGCGTGTCCGTGGCGGAGCTGCTCTCCGGCCAGTGCGTCACCAACCACAATCGGGCGGGGAATATGCTGCGCACCAAGTTCTATGTCTGCCCCCTATGCGGCAACGTCATCCACGCCACCGGCACAGGTGTGTTCAGCTGCTGCGGCATCACCCTGCCGCCCTTGGAGGTGGAGGAGCCGGAGACGGGACATGAGATGAAGGTGGAGTGCATCGACCAAGACTATTATGTGACCCTGGATCACCCTATGACCAAGAGCCACTACCTCTCCTTCCTGGCCTACATCACCTCCGATTGGGTGCAGCTGCGCAAGCTGTATCCGGAGCAGGAGGCGGCCGGCCGATTCACTCGGGGCGGGGTGGGGCGCATCTACGCCTATTGCAACCAGCACGGCCTGTTCCAGGTGAAGCCGCCCAGATACCGGTGAGGGAGGTTGACAAACTGCCCAAATTCCGGCACAATGAGAGAAAAAACAGACCATTCCAGTGCAGGAGAGAGGGATTTGATATGAGATTACAGCGTTTGTTCCAACCCTTCCAGATCAACCAGATGACCGTAAAAAACCGCCTGGCCATGACCGCTATGCACCTGCTCTACACCGAGGACGGCAGCGTGAACCAGCGGACGAAGGACTTCTACCTAGCCCGTGCCAAAGGCGGCGTGGGCATGATCATCGCCGGCGGTACAGCCGCCGACCCCTACATTGGCTACTCCCATATGCTCCGGATGGACGACGACCGATTCATCCCCGGCTGGCGGGAGCTGGCGGACGCCGTCCACGCCTATGACTGCAAGCTCTGCGTCCAGTTCCTCACCCCCGGCCGCTACGGCCGGAAGGAATTTGTAGAGGGGGACGACAACCTCCTCTCCGCCTCCGATGTCTACGCTCGGATGACCGGTACCACCCCTCGTCCCATGACCCTGGAGGACATCAAGCTGGTGCAGCAGCGCTACGCTGCTGCCGCTCTCCGCTGCAAACAGGCCGGAATGGACGGTGTGGAGATCACCGCCGGTTCCGGCTACCTCATCTGCCAATTCCTCTCTCCGGTGACCAACCTGCGGACGGACGAGTACGGCGGCAGCTTTGAAAACCGCTGTCGCTTCGGCGTGGAGCTGGTGCAGGCGGTGCGGGATGCCGTAGGGTCGGATTATCCGGTGATGGTGCGGGTGGCTGGCAACGACTTTGTCAAGGGCGGCTGCACCAACGAGGACTGCGTGGTCTTCTGTAAGAAGCTGGAACAGGTGGGGGTAGACCTGCTGGACGTCACCGGTGGGTGGCACGAAACCGTCATCCCCCAGCTCCCCGGCGAAGTCCCTCGTGGCGGCTTTGTATACCTAGCCCAGGCGGTGAAGGACGCCGTGTCTATCCCCGTCCTGTCCGCCAACCGCCACAACGACCCAGTGGAAGCGGAGACGGTTTTGGCGCTGGAGCAGTGCGACATGGTAGGGGTCTGCCGCACCCTGGTAGCCGATCCGGATTGGCCCAATAAGGCTGCCGCCGGTGCATTGGATGAAATCCGCCGTTGTGTGGCCTGCAACCAGGGATGCCTGGCTCATGTGTTCAACAATGAACCTTTGGAGTGCCTGCTGAACAGCTTCGCCGGACGGGAAGGGCAGGAGGACACCACGCCGGCTCCCCAGCCCAAACGCCTGCTGGTGCTGGGCGGCGGCGCCGCTGGGTGCCAGTTTGCCTACCGTGCCGCCATGCGTGGCCACGCTGTCACCCTGTGGGAGAAAACCGACCACCTTGGCGGCCAGCTGGAGTTGGTGGCAGCGCCTCCCGGCAAGAAAGAGTTCGGCAACCTGCCCCTGTTCTACCAGACCATGCTGAACAAATACGGCGTCCAGGTGGAGCTGAACCATGAAGCCACCGTGGCAGACATCCAGTCCGCCAGCTTCGATGCCGTTATCGTGGCCACCGGCTCCACCCCCAAGCAGTGGGACGTGGCCAGTGACATCCCCGTGTACCAGGCGGCGGACATTTTGGCCAAGAAGGTCATCGCAGGCCGCAACGTAGTCGTCATCGGCGGTGGCACCGTAGGCTGTGAGACTGCGGCCTACCTGGCCGAGGAAGGCTCCCTGTCGCCGGAAAAGCTGTTCTTTATGATGACCCAGCGGGCAGAGTCCCAGGAGAAGATTGACCACCTTCTGAACACCTCCCGCCGGAACGTGACCCTGGTGGCACGGAACAAGATCGCCGCTGACTTTGACTTCGGCTGTGCCTGGCCCCTGCTGAAAAATTTGCGCCGTTTGGGCGTCACCCAGTACGCCAAGGCTAAGGTGCTGGAGGTCAAGGACGGGGCAGTGGTGGTGTCTGTCCACGACAAAAAGACGGACACCGACACCATCCACCACATCCCTTGTGACACCATCGTCACCGCGGTAGGCTCTGCGCCCAACGATAACCTGTACCAGGCGCTGAAAAAGGGGGGTGTGCCCGTGTACCAGATCGGAGACGCGGAGCGCGTGGGGAAGCTGACCGGCGCCATTCGGGCGGCGGATGATCTGGCGATGCGGATTTGATTGCGCAGTTGTTGCCGGAGAACAAGCCCCGCAGGGCGCATTTAGTTTTGCGGAGCTTTTTCAAAAGCGACTAGGGTCCAGGGGTGAAACCCCTGGTCGCTGACCGCAGTCAGCGAAATTCTCCATGCGTACAAAGCGCAGGAAAGGGTGAATTTTCAGCTATGCTGAAAAGAGGGGAAACCCTCGCCGGGGGTTTCCCCTGATACGTAGCGTATCACAAGAGAAGAACCACGCAACAGCTCACTCCGACGTTGCGTGGTTCTTTTTGTTTGCCGTACGAGTTTGGCAATCCCTCAGTCAGCCTTGTGGCTGACAGCTCCCTTTACACAAGAGAGCCTTGGGTGGATGCGCATCACAGGCAGTGCCGCCGTCCAGGGGAGGTGGCGCTTGTTTTTTCTGCTCAGCCCCCCGCTCACGTTTGCGGAAAGCGTTCCAAGCTCGACAGGCCATCCGCGCTATTGGGCGGAAAGAAGTCGCCAATGGGGAAGTCCACCTGCTGGAACACATCGCAGGGCGCCTTGTCGCAGGGCTCATAGCTGCACTCCTTGCCTGGCATACAGTAGTCGTACATGGGGATGAGCAGCTGGGCGTCCCGCTCCATGTACAGGATGGAGAACTGCCCCAGGGAGCAGTAGATGCGTTTGGCGGAGTTATCCGAGAAGTTGATCTCCCCGTCAAAGGCGTTCAAAATACCGGCTGGGATGTCGGACACAGGTAGGTCACAGCAATTAGGCTGGGCGCAGCAGTCCACCAGGCGCAGAGAGAGGATGAGGGGATCGACGGCCTCGCATACGGCAGTGGGCAGAGACTCCGGCTCTGGCAGCGTATGCTCCAGCTGCTGACAGGCGCAGTCGCTGGTGAAGCGCTTGGCGCGCCCTTCGCTGCCAAAGAGCATAGAACGCTTGTCGAAAATGGCAAGGCCGGTGACCAGGGCGCTGCGGGCACAGCCTGCGGTAGCTTCGGCGGTGACTTTGTAGAAGAACCGCAGGTCTACCGCATAATACCCTCGTCCCAGCCCCACTGGCTGGACGTCCATATACACATGGAGCAGTTCCGCCCGCCCTGCACGGAGGGACATGGCGCTGTCGATGGTGGATTGGCAGGACAGGAGGGGATAGAGACGCAGATCCTCCACGCAGTCCTTTGCCTGGCAGGAATCGTAGATCTTCTTGGTATGGATACAGGTGGATTCACGGATCTCATTTGGAGCCGCAGGGGCAGAAGCCGAGTGGTTATCGGGCATAAAAATACCTCCTTCATAGGTCTCAAGCGGTGCGCACCGCTTTATGACATTCTATGAAGGAGGCAAGGATGGGTGTCAGCCCACAAAATCAGACATCAGCTTCACAGCGTTTTCGTTGCGGACAGCGCTGACGTTGTTGACAAAGAGGACGTCATCAATCTTATATTTGTCCACCATCTGGGTCAGAGAACGCTTATCTACATTCTTGATGTAGCGATAGTCCACAATGTAGACATTCTCGTAGTTCTCCACCAGGAAGGGGGCAAAGGCGTTGCCGAAGGACTCCTTGATGAGCATAACGGATTTGCCATTCTTCACCTTGGGGTTCTTGACCACACTGAAGGGGTTATCACCGCCGATGAAGGTAGAATACTTGGCGGTGGAGTTCCAGGTGCTTACGTCGGTGATGATATTCCAATCCATCTTGGAGCCGTCCATATTGGTGATGGAGATGTCGTTGGTGGAGGGGGGAATATAGGCGACGATCTTATCTGGATGATTCTTTAGGGCGGTGGACTTAGTGTCCCGATAGAAGGAGCCGTGGAAGTTCTTGTAGGTCACCTTCTTAAAACTGTCCAGAGAAGCCGCTGTCTGGCCGGAGGCTTCGCAGAAGCGTTCATAAGCATGATAAGCGCCCAGAGCCGTCCAATGATGGTCGGTGCGGAAGTAGACATACTCGCCATCGGCATTGTGCTTGATGAGGGTGTCCAGCACCTTGATGGAATGAACGCCATCGCCCATGCTGCCAAAGATATACTCGATGGCTTTCTCTTGGCTGGAGGTGTTCAAGCCTTTCCGGACGGAGTCCGGCACGCACACATCCATGCTGGTGGGTACGATCAGGTCATACAAGTTGGCTTTGCCTTTGAGTTTTTTGGCAGCCTTGTTCATCATCTTGATATAGCTGTTGGCGGCCTTCTGATCGAAATTAAAGTATTCATAGGCTGCGTCATCAATGACCAATACGGCGCCCAGGGTTTCGGATTTGGCGTTCTTATCTAACTCTGGGATCGTGGCGTCACTGTCGTCATCCTTGGGCTTGGTCTGATTGCTGTCAGCAGGCGTGGAAGCGCTGGCATCGCCAGAGGAAGAAGCACCACCGGAGGAGGACGCATCGCCAGAGGCGTCAGCGGAGCTGTCGCTGTCATCTGGCGTCATGGGGGCATCGGGAATGTCATCCCCCTGCTTCACATCGCCCACCACCTGGGAGGTTTTGACGCCGTACAGGCCGGTGACGCCTGTTTCCAGCTTCAAAAACTGCTCCCGGAAGGGGAAGGTGTCGGCAAACCAGGTGTTGACCCCCTCGAAGAACTCCCCGTTGCTGATGGTGGCCAGGGTGGGGGTGGGGAACTTGGTCAGGTTCCGCTGTTCCAGATCCGAATAGGTGGGGCGCAGGGGAATGATAAAGGAGATCAGAGTGAACAGGTAGAGAAAGACCAGGAAAAAGGTCACAGTGCGCTGGTTTGCGCGTTTGGTACGGCGTTTCAGTTCCTCCCCGCGGTTGCTGGGGGAGCTGCTGAACAAATAAACCGGTTTGTTTCGATTCTTGTGCATCATAACATATCCCTTTAATTGAAGTCTGCGAACACGACGCAGCAGCGTCCGTCTCAGGCGAGAACGATGCCATCTGCTCTGCAATCGGCTCACATCCTTTCTATCATTTATATTCGTATCTGGACAACATTAGAATCTAAAGTAGAGGAAGGGGTTGTAGCTGTCTCCTACCAGTGCGGCGGTGGAGAGCAGGAGCAACAGGATAGGCCCTGCCACATTGATGACGTTCATCAGCGTCAGTGCCTTGGACTCGGACGCAGCTCGTTCCTGGAGCACTTCGCCCAGGGTCTTTACCAGCGGCGTGCAGGCTAGGATGGCCACGATCAGGAAGATAAAGTTGGCCTTCAGGGCGGTGGTGGTCTCGTAGTTGGTGAATCCATTGCCGGTCAGACCAAACAGCCCCAAGAAGATCTTGCCCACATAGGACAGCTTGTCGCACCGGAAGATCATCCAGCCAAAGGAGATGACAAAGAGGGTCAGCAGGTGGGACACCGTCTTGGGGGTGCGCTGAAAGCGGTCAGAGAAGACGTACTTCTCCAGCACCAAAAAGACAAAGTAGTACAGACCCCACAGCAGGAAGTTCCAACTGGCGCCATGCCAAAAGCCGGTCAGCGCCCAGACGATGAGCAGATTGATAATGTGGCGGACGTGGCTGACTCGGTTGCCGCCCAGGGGAATGTATACATAGTCCCGGAAAAAGCTGCTCAGGGAGATGTGCCATCTGCGCCAAAAGTCGGTGACTGAGGCGGAGATATACGGATAGTTGAAGTTCTCATGATAGTGAAAGCCGATCATCCGACCCATACCAATGGCCATATCCGAATAGGCGGAGAAGTCCAGATAGATCTGCATGGTGTACGCCAGCATCCCCAGCCACACCGCCAGCACCGGCTGGGAGGAGAGGGTGGTGAGGATGTTGTCTCCCGAGGTGGGAGCTAAGAAGGTGTCGGCCAGGCTGCCGCAGGTGTTGGCCAACAGAGCCTTTTTGGCCAGGCCGATGGTGAAACGGCGGATGCCGTAGGAAAAATCAGTGAGGGTTGCCTTGCGCTCGGTCAGCTCGTGTTCTACGTGTTCATAGCGGACGATGGGGCCGGCAATGCACTGATGAAAGAGGCTGACATAGAGGAGGAGGCGGAAGAAGTTCTCTTGGGGCTTCACTTCTTGCCGGTACACGTCCACCATATAGCTCAGCAGCTGGAAGGTGTAGAAACTGATGCCGATGGGCAGGGCGATGACCAGGACGTTCTCCGGAACACCAAACCAGTTGTGGAAGTTCTGGAGGAAGAAGGTCAGGTATTTAAAGATACACAGCAGGCCGATGTTGATGACACAGCCGATGACCAACCACCGCTTCCGTGCCGGACGTTCCCAGTTCTTGCTCATCTGGAGCGCCACCACCCAGTCGGCGAAGGTCATCCCGATGAGCAGGAGCAGATAGGCTGGGCCTGCCCAGGCGTAGAAGATCAGTGAAAAAATTAGCATAATGCGGTTTTTCCACTTTAAATCCGGCATAAAATGATAGCACAGCAGATTCAGCGGAAAAAACAGGTACAAGAATAGTAGGCTTGAGAAAACCAATGCAACTCATTCCCTTCTCATCTGACAAATTTTCGTGTAAAACCACAAGGCTCAACGTGTTCCATTCTAGCATAGGCAAAAAATGCTTTCAAGCTCATATTATTTACAAATTGTAAAAAAAACAGCCAGGAGTGTAACTGGTTTTTAAAGAAATGAAAGCATTTCTTAAGCCGTTTTTAGGAAAGAAAAAACTGACGGATGTTCCGCCAGCTTTTCCAAACGCATCGTTTGCCGGAATGCAGCAAGCCCGTTCACTTGATTGCCACGACTTCCATTTCGATCTTCGCGCCAGCCGGCAGCTTGGCCACCTGGACGCAGGAGCGAGCGGGCGGGTTGCTGGGGAACAGCTCTGCGTAGAGGGCGTTCATGGGAGCGAAGTCGTTCAGGTCGGTCAAAAAGACAGTGGTCTTGACCACGTTCTGGAAGGTCATGTCCGCAGCGGCCAGGACGGCTTTCAGGTTGGAAAAGACCTGGGTGGCCTGGGCTTCGATGGTGTCGCCGGCCAGGACGCCGGTTTCCGGAATCAAACCGATCTGACCGGAGGTGTACAGGGTGTCGCCAGCCAGGACAGCGTGAGAGTAGGGGCCGAGAGCGGCGGGGGCGTTGGGAGAGGTGATGATAGCAGCCATGGGGATGCTCCTTTCTAGGTGATTCTATATATAAGGTGAGAAAACGTTCTGCCGTTATTGTATCACACCGAACGGACAAAACAAACTGGCTCTTTGCAAGAAAATGTCCGTATGTTATAATGAAATGATGTCACTTGAATGAGAAGGAGGGGCGCACATGATCATCTTGGGCATCGACCCAGGGATTGCCACCATTGGGTTTGGCATCGTGGAAGCCCACCGGAGCCAGTGTCGTGTCATCCAATATGGTGTCCTCTCCACCCCGGCGGGGTTGCCTTTGTCCCATCGGCTGACTATGATCTATGAGGATATGCAGGAGCTGATCCACACCTTTCATCCGGACGAGATGGCGGTGGAGGAGCTGTTTTTTAATACCAATCTGACCACCGGCATCTCCGTGGCGCATGGCCGCGGGGTCATCCTGCTGGCGGCAGAACAGCTTGGGGTGCCCATCTTCGAGTACACCCCCATGCAAGTGAAATTGGCGGTGACCGGCTACGGCAAAGCGGACAAAAAGCAGGTCATGCAGATGACCCAGCGGCTCTTGCATCTGGCCAAACTCCCTCGTCCCGATGACGCTGCGGACGCCTTGGCCATCGCCTTCTGCCACAGCCGGACGGCCACCAGCCTGATCGACACCGATCGGGTCTTTGACGCGAAAAAATACGACACCAGATAATATGAATTGACGAGGAACCGTTATGCTCTATTTTTTGAAAGGGATCACGGCAGCGTTGGAGCCTGGCCTGGCGGTCATGGAATGTGCCGGAGTGGGCTATGCCTGCAAGACCACCAGCTTCACCCTCAGCGGTCTGCAACTGGGGAAGCCCGCCACCCTCTACACACACCTGTCCGTCCGAGAGGACGGCATTGAACTGTATGGCTTCGGCACCAAGGAGGAGAAGCGGCTGTTTTTGCAGCTGACCTCCGTCTCCGGAGTCGGCCCAAAGGCCGCCCTGTCCATTTTGTCTACCACCACACCTTCCCAGCTGGCGCTGGCCATTTTGACCGAGGACGTCAAGACCCTGACCTTGGCTCCCGGCATCGGCAAGAAGATCGCCCAGCGCATTGTCCTGGAGCTGCGGGATAAGCTGGCCAAGGAGCAGCCGGAGATGAATTGGACGCCGGTGAACATCCCTGCTGCCGGCGGTGAGCCGGTGCAGGGGGACAAGGCATCCGAGGCAGGCGCCGCCCTGGCCGTGCTGGGATACAGTCCGGCGGAGATTCAAACCGCCCTGAAGGGCGTGGACGTTGCAGCGCTGACGGTGGAGGAGATCATCAAAGCTGGCCTGCGTAACATGATGCAGTGAGCCGCTGTGGGGAGGAAACAGAATGTCCATTGATTACACCGAACCCATCACCGAAACCGAGTCCCTGGTGCGTCCGGAGCGCAGCTGGGAGGACGGGCAGGAGTATTCCCTCCGTCCCACTCGGCTGTCCGAGTACATCGGCCAGGCAAAGGCCAAGGGCAACCTAGAAATTTTTATCCAGGCTGCCAAGCTCCGTCAGGAGCCTCTGGATCACGTCCTGCTCTACGGCCCTCCCGGCCTGGGCAAGACCACGCTCTCGCGGATCATTGCCAACGAGATGAACGTGAACATCCGCACCACCTCCGGCCCCGCCATTGAGAAGCCGGGGGATCTGGCGGCGCTGCTGACCAACCTACAGGAGAACGACATCCTGTTCATCGATGAGATCCACCGGATGAATCGGACGGTGGAGGAGATACTCTATCCGGCCATGGAGGACTACGCCATTGATATCATCATCGGCAAAGGCCCCAGCGCCAATTCCATCCGGTTGGACCTGCCCCGATTTACCCTGGTGGGTGCCACCACCCGAGCGGGCAGCCTGTCCGCTCCCTTGCGGGATCGCTTCGGCGTCTCCCTGCGCTTGGAGCTGTACACCCCCCAGGAGCTGGCCATGATCGTCACCCGCAGCGCAGACATTCTGGATGTGCCCATTGACCGAGAGGGCGCCATGGAGATCGCTCGCCGCAGTCGGGGCACGCCCCGCATTGCCAACCGGATGCTCCGGCGTGTCCGAGATTTTGCCCAGGTGCGGGCGGCAGGGGTCATCACCCAGTCTGTGGCGGATGCGGCACTGACCGAGCTGGAGGTGGACGAGCTGGGACTGGACTCCATCGACCGCCGGATGCTCCGTGCCATTATGGAGTTCTACGGCGGCGGCCCCGTCGGATTAGACACCTTAGCGGCCACCATCAACGAGGACACGGTGACGTTGGAGGATATGTACGAGCCCTATCTCATGCAGCAGGGCTTCCTGACCCGGACGCCCCGGGGACGGTGTGTGACCCAGAAAGCCTACGAGCACTTGGGAATTCCTGTGCCCCATGGGGAGGATGCCCAGCAAAAGTTGTACTGAATGCACAGTTCCGGTCGAATTTTCACAAGTTGATTTGTTTTGCTTGACCAATTATTTCAAACCTGTTATACTGGAATCAGTAGGAGATTGGTATGACTGTTTTTCAAACCCCATATCAACAACAGAGCGATGAGGCGCTGTGCGCCCTGGCCGCCCAAGGGGACGGTGCGGCGGAGGAAGCCCTCATCAGCCGTTATACCCGTATGGTGCGCAGACTCTCCCGCCCCCTGTTCCTTATGGGCGGGGACAGTGAGGATCTGATCCAGGAGGGGATGTTGGGTCTGTGGAAGGCCGTTCGGGATTATGTGCCGGATCGGGGCGCTTCCTTTAAGACCTTTGCCCAGACCTGCGTGAAGAACAGTATGCTCACCGCCGTGAAAACTGCGGCGGGGAAACACCATATCCCATTGAACGATTCCGTTCCCATCGAGACCCTTCTTTTTGACAGAAGTGAGCAGTTGTCCGTCAGTGACCCGGAGACGTTGTATATCGACCGGGAGGCGACTCAGGCGCAGCTGGATCAATTCTACAGTAAGCTGTCTGGTTTCGAGGCGAAGGTGCTTGACCTGTTTCTCAATGGCCTTTCTTATTCGGAAATCGCAGATCAAGTGGATCGGCCGGCCAAGTCGGTAGACAACGCCGTTCAGCGTATCCGCCGCAAGCTCGCAAAGTGAGCCGTGCGGCGCCCATATTCGCCGTCACCTATTTTTTGGCGCTGTCAGGCAAGCCTGAACGCAATATAGTCCCTAGGGACACAAGTACTACGCAAAAAGAGAGGGTTCTAAGTATGTTTGAAGACAAGACGCTTGTATGCAAGGAATGTGGCAACGAGTTCGTATTCACTGCCGGTGAGCAGGAATTCTACGCAGAGCACGGCTTCCAGAATGAGCCGCAGCGCTGCAAGTCCTGCCGTGACGCCCGCAAGAACGCAGCCCGCGGCCCCAGACAGTTCTTTACTGCCACCTGTGCCAACTGCGGCGGGGAAGCGCGTGTCCCCTTTGAGCCGAAGAGCGACCGTCCCGTTTATTGCAGCAACTGTTTTGCTCAGATGCGCGGCGAGTAAGAGCGGGAACGTGCGTCCAAGATCCTGGAGAGGGAGTGCTGTCATGGCATTCCCTTTTTCGCTGCTGCAAGAGGGCGCAACGGAAAAGCCTTGCAGCACTCTGCCCGCTGGGATCAAGAGAGGACGTGCGGTGCGGTCTGCAAAAAGGGGTGAACAATCGGTTCCTTTTTATCTGCTGTGAAAATAGACAAAAGGGAGGGCACGCTTTTTCTGCTGATTTCCGCAAAATCCTATTGAAAAAGAGGGGTAAAGTGGGTATAATAACCCTGTAATTTGAAGGAACTCTTTTCGTTAGGAGATTTGATTATGTTTGGCAAAAAGAAAAAAGAAATCGAGATCAATAAAGACATCGTCATCGGCGATCTGTTGAAGGTTATGCCCCAGGCAGCCGAAGTGCTCATGCGCAGCGGGATGCACTGTGTCTATTGCCCCTCTGCCATCAATGAGAGCTTGGAGGAAGCCTGCATGGTACACGGCATGGACTGTGACACCATCCTGGACGAGCTGCTGGCTGAGAAAGCACTGCAAGACTAATACACGCATATCATCAATGAGAAAGCAGAAGAACGGTCACCTTGACCGTTCTTCTTTCATGAGAGAGGCAATATGAGTAGAGTACAATTATCCCGCCGTTTGGAGATGGCCGCCCAGTGGGTGCCGGAAGGCGCGCGGCTGTGCGATGTGGGCACCGACCACGCCGCCCTCCCCATCTGGCTCCTAGAGCAGGGGCGCGTGACCGGCGCCATCGCCACCGACATCCGTCCTGGCCCCCTAGACCGAGCCAGACGCAATGTGGAGCGTTACGGCTACGCAAATGCAGTCCAGCTCCGCCTGTGTGATGGTCTGGCCGCAGTCCAGTCGGGGGAGGTGGATACGGTGACCATCTGCGGCATGGGGGGCAAGATGATGATCTCCATCCTGGAGGCTGCCCCCTGGACAATCAACGGCGTCACCCTCATCCTACAGCCGATGAAGGCGCCTGGTGAGCTGCGCCAATGGCTCATCAGCCACGGCTACACCATCCAGGAGGAACGGACGCTGTGGGAGGAGGGGCATTGGTATACCTTGCTGCTGGCGCACGGCGGCAGGGACGATGTGACCCTGACGCCGGGCAGGGAGGAGGCCGGCATCCCGTCCCGCTGGCGGAAGGGAGATGACTGGCAGGGCTATCTGGAACACTTATTGGTGCGGCTCCATAAGCAGCGCACGGGACTGGAGCGCTCCGAAAAGGCGGCAGACCCGACCCGACTGACCTACATCCAACAGGCGGAGAAGGAGTTAACCCGTCTGAGAGAACAACTGATGGAAGGAGTGTGGCCCCTATGACCACGGTACAAGACATTTATCGCTTCATCGACCAAGTGGCGCCCTTTGTCATCCAGGAATCCTGGGACAACGCTGGGATGCTGGTGGGGCATTGGAAGCGTCCGGTGCAGAAGATTTTGGTGACCCTGGACATCACGCCAGAAGTGGTGTACGAGGCAGAGAAGGTGGGCGCTGACCTCATCGTTGCCCATCACCCCATCCTTTTCCATCCGGCTAAGCAGGTCACCGATGGCGGCATGGATCTGGTCGGACAACGGGTGCTGGCTCTGGCGGAACGGGGCATCGCCGCCATCTGCTGCCACACCAACTGGGACAGTGCCCAGGGGGGCGTCAATTACGTCTTGGCAAAGCTGTGCGGCTTGGAGAAGCAGCAGATATTGGAGGTCTCCGGCACCGATGAGCAGGGCGTGCCCTACGGCATCGGCCGCATGGGCACTCTGCCTCTGCCGGTGGCGCTGAAGGATTATTTGAAGCTGCTCCAGGGCAGCCTGGAGCCTAACGGCCTGCGCTATGTGGACGGCGGCCGGCAGGTCTACCAGGTGGCTGTGGGCGGCGGCGCCTGCGGCGGGATGCTGGAGCAGGTGGCTAAGGCCGGCTGTGATACCTTTGTCACCGGCGATGTGAAATATGATCAGTTCCTGGACGCCAAGATGCTGGGCATCAACCTCATTGATGCCGGTCATTATCCCACCGAGGATCCGTCCATGCTGGTGCTTGGTTATCAGCTGGCCAAAGCGTTCCCAGAAGTGACTGTGCAGAAGTCCAAGCTCCATAAGGAGGTCATCCAGTATCAGGTCTGACAGCGCCTTCGACAGGGGCGTGAAACTTTTTCAAAAAAATTTGTATTTTCCCCTTGACGAATCCGGAATATATGGTATAATAATCAACGTTGCACAGGTTAACGCCTTCGAACAAACGGTTCGACACAATGTGTCTCTTGCGTGGAGAAGTGGCTGAGTGGACGAAGGCGCACGATTGGAAATCGTGTTTACGTTGATAGCGTAACAAGGGTTCGAATCCCTTCTTCTCCGCCATCGAAACGGCTGAAAACATTTGTTTTCAGCCGTTTTTTGTCGTTCCAGCTCACGTTTCACCGTCACAGAAAAACATCCCCCGAGGCCGGAATTTCAAGTTCGGCCTTGGGGGATGTTTCCGTTCCTGCGGTCTACTGCCAGACCTCCCGCAAAAAACGCAGCGTATCCTGCCAGCTCTCCGCCCGTTCCGCTTCACATTCCTGAGGGAACGCCCGCTCGGCACGGAGGAACTTGGCGCTGGTGGGCTTCACGGGAAGCACATAGTGCCCTAGGTGGGGGTAGAGGTGGTGTTCCACCGGATGGTGGAACGGATGGGCTTCCAGCTGGGACAGCAGAGAGGTGAAGGTCTCTGGGATGGGACACATCCCATCCTGTGCGCCTCCTAAGAACAGGATGGGGCCGTTGATGTTCCAGATTGGGATGACTGCTTCTGGGGTGGGGTTCTGCCGGTAGCATTCCAGCAGCAGCTCTCGGCTATACGGCTCCTTGTGGAGCAGGGTCGCCTGCCGGTACGCTTTGTACCAGGCATCGCCGTCCGATGGCACATAGGGCGCATAGGGCAGCGGCTGACCGTGGAAGGAGAATGCGCTTTCCAGCACCGGCTTTTTCCGCACCTCTCCTTGAG
Organism: uncultured Eubacteriales bacterium; assembly: GCA_900545815.1. GTDB lineage: Bacteria > Bacillota > Clostridia > Oscillospirales > Oscillospiraceae > Onthomonas. Next base: position 53,194 of record URAM01000001.1, read on the forward strand.
GCACCAGCTCCATGGGCGCCACCGACACCACGCAGGAGATCAGCTCCGGCAGCAGGCTCCCAGCCAGCAGGGCAAGGCACCCACCCATGGAGATGCCCCACAATCCGACCTTGCGGTACCCGATGCGCTTGAGATGCTTGGCCGCCTGCTCGATCACGTCCACCGGCTGCTCCACCAGAAACTTAGGCAGCCCCAATGCACCGTGATAGGCCAGCGCCAGCACAGTCATTCCCGCATCCACAAACTGTTCTGCCACTAGCTGGGTCAGCAAGAACTTGCCGGCGGAGCCGCCGAACAGGATGAGACACTTGCCGGGGAAGGCGTTGTGGGCGGGCAGATACAGCTCCCCGAAGAAGCCGTCTTCCGCCATAGAAAAGGTTTCCGCTGGTTCATACCGTTGTTTCAACATCATGGAAATCCCTCACTTTTTGTAAAACCGAAAATCGTATTTGCTCCCGCCTGTCCCCAGAGTCTGCGTCCGAGCAAAGCCCACCTTCTTCAGATCGCCGTAGGTGTAGTTGTCGCACGCACAGAAGAACCGGCAGGCTTCCGGCGCACCGCAGGCACAGCGGGTGTCGTACCACAGGCACTGGTGGATGTCCAGGGTGAACTGCCCCTTCTGGGCGGCAAAGTCGCGCACCCAGGCATCACTCTTTCGGGTGACCATGCCGAAAAGCGCTTTGAAGATGGCGTAGAAAAAAGGCATCTTCTTCGCCTTGGCATAAAAGGCGTGCATGGCCGGCCCAACTACCATGCGGGTGTACCGCAAGCAGGGTTTTACTTGTATGATAACCTTACAGTTCAGGGATAGTGTAGTATACTTGAACTCATTCGTCAAGCAGACAAGCAACAAGGAAACCCAAAAGGAGTGTGACCCACATTTGATAAACTCCAGCAAAGGCGGATCGGGGGAAATCAAAACCATAACCCGATAAGAAAAGAGCCAGTACCAAAACGGTACTGACTCCTTTTGTTACATCCGCCGGAACACATAGCTCCGATCCGGCGTGCAGGACAGCTCAAAGGGACTGCCATCCTCCAGCTCCAGCGCCGTGCGCAGGCGGCTGATGTTCTGGGACAGGGTGTTGTCGCTGGTGTCCGACTCGCCCCAGACCTTCCGTTTCAGTTCCTGGCTGGAGATGCGCTGCCCTGGCGCCGAGGCCAGCAGGCAGAGGAGCTGGAACTGCTTCTGGGGCAGGGTGATGCGCTTGCTGGACAGCTCCACCGTGCCGGTGAGCAGGTCGATGCGCAGGGGCGGACAGGCGATGACCTGGGACAGCTCCGGCAGGCGCCGGCGGAGGGCGGCCACGATGCGGGCGTGGAGGACTGGGTAAGGGCAGGGCTTTAAAATGTAGTCGTCCCCGCCCAGTAGGAGAGCGTCCACTTCCTGTTCCGCTTGGCAAGTGAAAAAGAGCACCGGCATACGATGACTGGCACGCAGCGTCTGGCAGAAATCCAGTCCGGAGCCGTCCGGCAGGGTCACGTCCAGCAAAATCAAGTCAGGCAAGAGTTCGTCCACCGCGAACCACGCCGCTTGTAGGGTGCTCACCCGATGCACCGTAAATCCGTCCGCTTCCAGCTGGGGCTGATACCCGCCGCTGTCCGGACTGTCACCCTCCACCAGTAAGATATGCGCCTGGCTCATGTTACGCCCTCCTTTCCACCGTTATCTTTTTCAAATAGTATACCACAAACCCCTGCGCCCATGGTGAAAATGACAATTTTGTCATTCCAGCCACAAAGACATGGTTTTCTGGTATCCTAAGAAGCAAGAGGAAGGAGGGAAGGAGGATGACAACCGTGCGCAGTGTGTTTTTAGACGGCGGGGAGTGCCTGGCGGATTTGATGCTGGACATCCACCTGGCCAATGGCAACGTGATCCTGTTCACCATGGCCTCCCTGGCAGAGGATCCGGCGTTCCAAGCCCTTTGGGACAGCGGTGCGATCTACCGTCCCAAGCCCCAAGGCTCTGGCATCGTCTGGCCGGACGGCACATATCTGCCGCTGAAACGGGTGTTCTCGCTGCTGTAGGAGGGTTTATATGGAAGGAAAGATCAAAGCTGTCAGCATCGTGGACGGCGACCCGTTGGTCATCAGCGTGGAGCTGTCCAGCGGCAACAGCGTGCTGTTGGACTTGAAGGCCAAGCTGGGTCAGCCGGAGTTTGCCGAGATCCCCACCCTGTCCCTGCCGCGGACGGATGGGCGGGAGGTGTCTTGGTACAATGGCGCTCACCTGGATTTGGAAGAAATCAAAACACTGCTGGCCGAGAGCGGCACAGCCAACGAAAAGGAGGAATGAGAAGGATGAAACGTATCATCAGCACCCTGCTCAGCTTGAGCTTGGTGCTCAGCCTGCTGCCGACGGTGGCGCTGGCGGAGGGGGAGAGTTTAGGATTGCTGTTTGAAGCTCCTGACTCGCTATTCGTAGGCCAATCCACTTACGTGAGTGTTGGAGATGAAAACGGATTAGTGATGGAACATGTTGACTGGACGGCTACACCTGATTCTATCGTTCAGTTGGACGAAGTCACTGATGCTGATATGCCCACCAGCCAAAATCTTTCTGCTCATGTTAAAGTCACTGCGAAACAAGCGGGCACAGTGGAGATTAAAGCTACTACAGACAGCGGGAAAATGGGTACCCATAAGATAACCGTTGAGCCTCTGGTGCCGGTGGAAAAAATCAAGCTGGACAGTGAAATGACGGTCACTACTTCTGGTCTGCATGAGCTGGAATACACGATCGAACCGGCAAATGCAAGCATACAAGACCTAGAATGGGAATCTACGGATGCGGCTGTCGCTAAGGTTCAATATAGCAGTGGCAGATATGTGTTGTATGCGTACAAAAATGGTACCACCACCATCACCGCCACAGCAACCGACGGCAGCGGTGTAACGGCCAGTTGCGAAGTCACTGTTAACATTAACTATCCGGTGCAGGGCATTTCCCTGAACCATGATGCTAAGACCTTTACCAAGGCTGGCGAAACGCTGCAACTGACTGCAACCATTTATCCTGACAGCGCCACCAACAAAACCGTCACCTGGAAATCCAGCGACAAAACGGTTGCCACTGTGGACGAAAGCGGCCTGGTCACGGCTGTAGGCAACGGCACGGCAAACATCACCGCCACCACCGAGGACGGCAATTATACGGCCACCTGCCAGGTCACCGTGGAGATTCCGGAACTGACCCTCTCCTTGGATAAGTCTGAGCTGACCCTGACCCAGACGGAAGAACAGCAGAAACTGACCGCTACCGTCAGCGACCCAGAGGAAAAGGTCACTTGGCTCTCCAGCGACCCCTTTGTTGCCACCGTCGCCAGAGACGGCACTGTTACCGCTATCGCCAATGGCACAGCCACCATCACTGCTTCTGCGGGGGACAAGACCGTCAGCTGTACCGTCGAGGTCGCGCTCACCGATACGCCCGCCCATACCCACGTCTGGTCTAAGAGCTGGGATGCCAACGTGTTCTACCACTATCGCCGATGCCAGAACAGGGAAACCTGCAACTTCACCAGCTTGGAAAAGCAGGCAGGCTTTAATAGCCACACCTTTGTGAACGGCAAGTGCTCTGTCTGCGGTCGGGGTCAAGACAACAGCAAGGTTCAATTTGGCAAGGTGGAGCTGATCCAGACCCAGTTCGCTTATACTGGGAAGGAGATCGAGTTCGTGGACAGAAACAATGTCCGTGCTACCCTGGCCGATGGCACTACCCAGGATATTCCTCTGAGTTTTCTCACCAGAAACCTCTGCAAGGATGGCATTTCCGTTAATAAGTGCTTGGAACCGGGCACCTATACCGCAGAGGTCACAGCGTTCACCGGTCTTTACGAGGGCACCATCAATGTTACCATCACTGTGGTCGCTCCCACCCATGCCCACCAGTACAGCAACCAGTGGACCAGCGACGCCACGAACCACTGGCACGAGTGCGAATGTGGCGAAAAGAGCGACCTGAGCGCCCACCAGTTCCAGTGGGTCATCGACTGGGAAGCGACCGCCACCACGACAGGCCGGAAGCATCAGGAATGCACCATCTGCGGCTACCAGACCGCTCCGGTGACCATCCCGAAGAAGTCCGCACCTACCATCACCGTCAAGGACAGCACGATCACCGTCTCCAACAAGAGCCAGACCACCAAGCTGGACGTGAAGGCGGACAAGGACGCCAAGCTGACCTACAAGTCAGATAACAAGTCGGTGAAGGTGGACAAAAACGGCAAGGTGACCATCGCAAAGAACTTCGTGGGCAAGGCCACCATCACCGTCACCGCCACCTCTGGCGGTGCCAAGACCACCCAAAAGGTGACCATCACCGTCAACCCCAAGGGCACCACCTTCCGAGCGGTGTACAATGGGAAGGGAAGGAAGCTGAAGGCTTATTGGAACCGGAACAGCCAAGTCGATGGCTACCAGCTCCAGTATGGCACCAGCAAGAACTTCACCGGCTGCAAGACCGTGACCCTCAAGAGCAACCAATGCACCGGTTCTGTCCGCACCGGACTGAAGAAGAACGCCACCTATTACGTCCGTATCCGCACCTACAAACGGGTCAGCGGCAAGACCTACTACTCCGATTGGAGCGAGATGAAATCCTTCAAGGTCGTGCGTTGAGCCAACACAGTACATTGCACCATCCAAACAGCAAACCCCCGTCAGAACACGCTGACGGGGGTTGTTTGTTTTTACTTCTTCTTGGCGATGAGACAGAGCCAATGCAGCTCTGGGTTGCTGTGCCCCTCCGCACGAGGGAAGCCCGCGGCAGACAGGGCGCTGCGCAGCTGCTCCTTGTCGTAGACCTGCATCCCTTGGATCTTTTTCATCCACTTGGCCTCGATCTCTGGGTTCTTGCCGTCTGTCTCGTTGCAGAGGAAGAACAGGCCGCCAGGTTTCAGCACCCGAAGCACTTCTGCGAAGCAGGCTTCCAGCCCTGGCCAGAAGTAGACGGTTTCAAAGGCGGACACCACATCAAAGGTGTTGTCCTCAAAGGGCAGCACCGCCACGTTGCCCTGCACCACCTGGCAGCGGCCGTCCGCAATGGCCTGCCGGTTGTATTTCTTGGCAGTCGCCACGCTGACCGGCGAGTAGTCCAGCCCAGTCACCTGTCCGTTCGGACACTGTGCCAGCCAGCGAGCTAGGTTGGCGCCGCCGCCGCAGCCGGCGTCCAAAATGTTGGCGTTGGCGGGGACGGTCAGGAAGGAGAATCCCCACTCTGCCAGCTTGGCGTGGTGACTGCCGTTCATGAGTTGGGTCATCAACTTCCCGCCTAAGCCCTCCGGCTTGCAGGTGTTCTGATAAAAGCCCATTACAGGAACACCTCCGGTTCTGCACGCCGCTGGTACAGTTCCTCCAGCTCGTGCTGGTGGTATAAGTACCCTTCATCGTCGTAATATTTTGCCCCTACCGGACACTTCTTCACGCAGGCGCAGCATTTGATGCAGATGCCTGTGTAGTGGGTCACGTCATTGGGATCAATGGAGCCCATGGGACAGACCTGGGCACACAGACCGCAGTGGGTGCAGGTGTCTCGGGTCTTGGGCTTGACCTTCAGGATGTTGATGGGCTTCCCGTGTCGGTCTCTGGGGGTGTAGTAGGGGCGCAGAGGGAGACAGCCGTTGACGGCTACCGGCTCCGTGGGCAGGCTGTCCAGCTGGGTGACTTTCTCTGCGATGGCCTGGGCAAAGGCGCTCGCTTTGTCCAAATCCGACCCGTCCGGACGGCCAGCGCCCAAAATGGTGGAGAAGGAGTGTTCCCCCACAAAGGCGCCCCCAGCCACCGTCCGCAGGCCGTCTGCCTCCAGGATCTCCCGCAGTTCCATCAGCGCATCGTCATAGTTCCGGTTGCCAAAGAGCACCACCGGTACCGCCAGGGCGTGGCTGCCGGTGAAGCCATGGGTCAGGAAAGGAAGGAGGACATTGGGCACCCGTCCGGCGATGACCGGTGTGCCGCAGATGATCAGGTCAGTGGGGGCGAAGGTGTAGTGCTGTTCCCGCGCCTGGGGCGGGGTGAAGTTCAGTTCGGCGCAGGGAACGCCCAGCGCCTGGGCGATCTCCTGGGCAATGGCGGTCACAATGGTCTTGGTGGTGTCCGTGCCGCTGAAATAGGCGGCCCATACTTGGTTGATGTGCATGATGACTCCTTTCCCGTGGTCACTGTGCGATCTCACGCAGCAGCTGCTGCTGCCGTCCGTCCAACAGCAGCAGGCGGTTATAGTGGTGATACAGCTCGCAGCCGTTGGCGCGGATGAAGGCAGATGCGTGTGGGTTCATGGTCAAATCGGTGACGAAGATGACCAGCTCCTGCCCTTCGCCGAACACGTCCTCCAGGAAGTGGAAGGCGTGCTCCAGCTGGGCGGAAGCGGTTTCGATGGCCGTCTTGCGTTTTTTTACCGCTTCTCGGAACCAGCTGCGGAGGGTGTCGGATACAGAGGAACCAGCGGGGAGGTTCTCCTGGGTCAGCTGGGTCTGATACCCCTCCAACGTGGTCAAGATCCGCTGGGTGTGGCGCAGCTTGTCCTTGTCCGGCTGGCCGGACTCTTTCAGCTGGCGGAGCAGGTCGCCGTATCGGCTGACCTCCTTGGTCAGTGCCCACATATCTTCCCGATCCATCTGGGGCAGCATCGCCTGGAGCACCTGGTGCAGCTCGGTCACGAAGGCGTCCTCCTGGTTGGCCGCCCCGCAGCTGCGGAACAGCCCGTCCAGCAGCAGGGACACGGCGCTGAACCGTTCATCGAAGGGTGCCGCCCGGAGCTTGGTGACGGTGGCGGGGGTGTACTTGCCGTTCAGGATGGCGGGTACATCGTAGTCGGTCTGGTACTTGCGGTAGAGGTACAGGTAGTTGGTAAAGTCCTTGGCAATGGCCGGATGCTGGAGGTACTGGGCGATGACTGATTCATCCACCGGCAAATCCAGCGTCTCGCACACTTGCAAGAACTGGGACAGATCCTCCCAGCCACGGGCCGTGACAAAGCGCTTGCCGTCTACCGTAGTTTCGATCTGATAGAAGTGATCCTTTTTCAAATCAAGATAGGTCAAGATGGCGTTGTGTACCTGTCGGCTGTAGGCGTACTCCTTCCAAACGGAGAAGTCTGCCTCCAAATCCATCCGGCGCACCCGGTCCAGCGTCACAATGTCAAAGTCCCGCACCGAGCGGTTGTACTCCGGCGGGTTGCCTGCCGCCACCACGATCCAGCCCTCCGGCAGCTGATGACAGCCGAAGGTCTTGCACTGCAAAAATTGCAGCATGGCCGGCGCCAGGGTTTCGGACACGCAGTTGATCTCGTCCAGGAACAAAATCCCCGATTTCAGTCCGGTGCGCTCCATGGACTGGTAGACGCTGGCGATGATCTCGCTCATGGTGTACTCGGTCAGCTTGTACTCCTTTCCGTCAAACACGCCAGTCTGGATGCTGGGCAGACCGATGGCGCTCTGGCGGGTGTGATGGGTCATGGTGTAGGCCACGATGCCGATGCCGCACTCTTGGGCGGCCTGGTGGGCGATGGCGGTCTTGCCGATGCCCGGAGGGCCCATGAGCAGCAGGGGACGCTGGGCCACCTGAGGGATGGCCAGGTTCCCGAAGGCGTCCCGAGCAAGGTACGCCTGGATGGTCTGTTTTAGCTGGACTTTGGCTTCTTTCATATTCATTGCGGATGCACCTCCGTCAGTTCCTCCGGCCCCAGGATCACCTTCATGGCCCAGGGTGGAACGTTGGTATCTTGATATTGGTCACGGAAAAAGAGAAATGCCACATCGTAGGGAGGACGATGCTTGGGGTAGGTCCCCCAGCCGTCCGTGAAGTAGAGCAGCCCCTTCAGGTCGGTGAGCTGTCCTTCTTCCAACAGCCGGTTCACATACTGGAATGCCGGCCGGAAATCGGTGCCGCCGTAGCCCTTCACCGTAAACGTCTTGGTAAATTGATCAAACTCCTCTCGGCTGTGGAGTACCGTGTCCACCTGTACCGCCGCATCATTCTGGATGATGTGCAGGTTGGCGTTCTGAAAGAACAGGTCGGATTGGTTCAGGATGGCACGAGTTTCAGACAAGAAGGCGGCAATGATCCCCTCCCGACAGGAGTCCGAGGTGTCGATGACGATGACCAGGTCGTGTATCTTCCGAGTCTCTTGGTATTCCAGCGGCTCCATCAGCGGGATGTTGCCGTACAGCTCCAACCCGTAGGCGTAGAACCCGTAGTCGAAGGAGTCCGGATCCACCTGCACCTCCTCCCGGAGGGTCAGAAAACGCTGCAAAAATCGCCGGTAGTCGCAGCGCTCTCGGTTCTCAATCTGTAACGCCTGCAAAAGCGTTCCGGCTTCCTTGCCGTGCTGGGCGAAGAAGGTCTCCATGTTGGTCTTGGTCTTTTCGGACACGTCCTGCCACTTGTCCTCCAGCTCCTTCTGCCGTTGGTCGGACTGATCTTGGTCGTTGTCCCCGTCCCCCTGGCCGCTGCTCTGCTGTTCCCCCTCCTGCTGCTGGGCGCCCCAGAACTTGTGGTCGTCTCGGCGGAAGTATTTGTAAAAGTCCAGCTGCTCCTCCCAGGGGATGATCTGCCGCTCCAGCGCCTGATAGATGCGCTCGGCACTGAACACCGGGCACTCCTGCCGCAGCCGGTCGTACACGTCCTCTCGGAACAGGGGGATGACCATGGCCACCGTTTTGACCTCCATGGAGTCCAAAATGGACTCCACCGCAATGTCACAAGCCACGTCCCACAGCGCCGGATCCCGATCGCCCCGATGGAAGGGGTGACGGAAAAGGCAATGGAGCACCATGTGCAGGTAGGTGCGGTTGAGTTGGATCATGTCATCCACATACTGCCGCTGCAAGTAGGTGGGGTTGTAGAGGATGTTCACCCCATCGGTGGCGATGGTGGCGGTGTTTAGATTCATCTGATACCCCAGTCCGCTCAGCGCCAGGTCAAAGAAGCGCATGGATAGGTACAGTTCGTTTCGGGAGGCGGCTAAAATGGCGTTGCCAATGCGGGTCAGCCGTTCTTTGTTCTCATGCACAGTTGTGTTCCCTCCCTTTATAGGTCAAAGGATTTGTCTGCCCAGCTGATGGACGCTTTGGGCTGGGTCATGGCCAAGATGCGGCTGGTGAACCGAGGGTGATCCAGCCGCTGGGCGCAAGTGAGCAGGGTGTCCAGCTGGTCGGCGGACAGGTCGCCCTGCTCCAACAGAAATTCCAGCTCCGCCTCGTTGTCCCCCTGGATCAGCGTTGGCGCTAGGGCGTCCAGATGCTCCCGAATGTACGCCCAGTACCCCTCCCGCACCGGCGCACGCAGGTCGGTGTCGTCCATGAGCCGGAACAACGCCAGCTGGGTCACCGTCTCCGGAGATTCCTCCAATTTCGCCACACGAAAGAGCTGGTCGTACAAGTCCAGGTCGATGCCGTTGCCGCCGATACACTCTCGGTAGCGTCCGCCGGAACCGTAGGTGATGGTGCGGAACTGGCGGGGCATAACGATGTCCTCGAACTCATAGGCGTATTCGGGAAAGAGCAGTCGGGTGGCATGATCGTCCTGGTAGACGGTGACAATGAGCTTCTGATACAGGTCGCTGACCAGCAGGCTGGCGTTCAGCCCTGCCGGAAAGGACAGCCGTTCCAATCGGGCGCAGTTCATGAGCACGCCGCTGCCAATCTCGGTCACCGTCCGAGGCAATGCCAATGATTTCAGCTGGGTGCAGTTGTAAAAGCACTGGCTGCCCACGCTTGTCACGCCGTCTGGGATGGTCAGTTCGGTCAAGCTCCGGCAGTCGGCGAAGGCGTAGGCGGGCAGTTCGGTCAAGTTGGGGGACAGGTCTAACCGCTCCAAGTTCCGGCAGCGCTGAAAGACCCGTTCGCCCAATTCCTGCACTGTTTCCGGCAGCGCCAAACGCTTCAAAGCCGTACAATCTGCCAGAGATTTCTTCTGTAAAGCGATAATGCTTGACGGCAGGATCAGGCGTTGCAGCGTGTCGTTTTGCAGCGTTTCCATCGGCGGCTCCGCCTGAAAAAACTGGATCCCATCCACTGGCTCCAGCAGCTCCGAGGGCTGACAGAAGCACTGAGCGCCTAGCGAAGTGACCGGTGCGCCGCCAATGGCGGCGGGCAGGGTGAGTTGTTCCTCTGTGCCTACGCAGCGGGTAATGGTCGCCTGGGGGGGAGCGTCCGGTGTGGTGGGAGTGATGGTATAATAAATGCGCCAGCCCATAGGTTACGCCTCCTGAATGTCATATGTATCCTACATTATAATCCAATCCCACCCCCATACGCAACGGGTTGCGGGAAAATCTGACGCATAGTCCGGGGGTTGTGGGGCATAGACTGGCGCAAAGGGGGGATGTGTATGCTGGTTTCACTGGAAGACCTGCGGGAAAAGGAAGTGATCTCCATCACCGATGGCAGCCGCTACGGCTACATAGGCGATGTGACCTTCGATATTGCAGATGGAAAAGTGCGGGAGCTTGTGGTGCCGGGACGGCGGCGGTTCTTGGGGCTGTTCGGGCCACGGGAAAACCTGGTGTTCCCGTGGAATCAGGTACACCGGTTCGGCCAGGAGACGGTGCTCATCGAGGGCACGCCGAAGTCGCTGAGGGAGGGGGAAAAATAGAAACATAACTAGATATGATTCGAATAAACCGTCTGTCATGTAAAATTACTTTACAGGGCATAAGGGGCGTTTCCCAGGAAATCGAACCATCCGAATACGCAGAAAAGCACCCCAGCTGAGTTGAGCAGGGGTGCTTGCATTTTGCCGAAATTCTTTACTTGTTGCCTGCGATGGTGTAGTTGGGAGCTTCCTTGGTGATATAAATATCGTGAGGATGGCTCTCGCGGAGACCAGCGGAGGTGATGCGGACGAACTGGGAGCGTTCCTGTAGATCGGGAATGGTGGCGCAGCCGCAGTAGCCCATACCGGCGCGGAGACCGCCCATGAGCTGGAACACCGTCTCGGACAGGGTTCCCTTGTAAGGCACACGGCCTTCGACCCCTTCGGGCACCAGCTTCTTCTTGCCGGTCTGGAAGTAACGATCCTTGGAGCCGCTGTTCATGGCAGCCAGACTGCCCATGCCACGGTAGACCTTGAACTGACGACCCTGGTAGATTTCCATATCGCCAGGGCTTTCCTCACAGCCAGCCAGCAGAGAGCCCAGCATGACTACGTTGCCGCCGGCGGAGATGGCCTTAGCGATGTCGCCAGAGTACTGGATGCCGCCGTCAGCGATGACGGGGATGCCGTACTTGGCAGCCATGCAGGCGGCGTCATATACAGCGGTGATCTGGGGCACGCCGATACCGGCAACCACACGGGTGGTGCAGATGGAGCCGGGGCCGATGCCTACCTTCACGCAGTCGGCGCCTGCCTGGATAAGGGCTTCGGTTGCTTCCGCAGTGGCCACGTTGCCGGCGATGAGCTGCACATCAGGATAGAGCGCCTTGATGCGGCTGACGGCCTGGATGATGCCCTGGGCATGACCGTGAGCGGAGTCCAGACAGAGGACGTCTGCGCCCACTTCCACCAGAGCGGCTACGCGATCGAGCAGGTCGGCGGTGACGCCAATGGCAGCGCCGCAGAGCAGACGACCGCCTTCGTCACGGGCAGCGTTGGGGTAAGCCACGGCCTTTTCGATGTCCTTGATGGTGATGAGTCCCTTCAGGTGCATCTCGTCATCCACGATGGGCAGCTTTTCCACCTTGCGGTGGCGCAGGATCTCCTTGGCTTCTTCCAGGGTGGTGCCTTCTTTGGCGGTGACCAGGTTTTCCTTGGTCATCACATCGTCAATGAGCCGATCCATATCGGTCTCGAACTTCAGGTCACGGTTGGTGATGATGCCGATGAGCTTGCCCTTGTCGCAGATGGGCACGCCGGAGATGTGATATTTAGCCATGAGGGCGTTGGCCTCGCCCAGGGTGTGGCCGGGAGCCAGCCAGAAGGGGTTGGTGATGACGCCGTTTTCAGAGCGCTTGACCATGTCCACCTGCTCTGCCTGGGCGGCGATGGACATATTCTTATGAATGATGCCGATGCCGCCTTCTCTGGCAATGGCGATGGCCATGCGATACTCGGTAACGGTGTCCATTGCGGCGGACATCACCGGAATATTCAGCTGGATTTTCTTGGTCAGCTGAGTGTGCAGATCAATATCCACCGGATGGATCTTGCTTTCTGCCGGAATCAGCAGAACGTCATCAAAAGTGAGCCCCTCTTTTAGGAACTTTGCGGAAGCATCCAAATTAACCATTTCGACATTCCTTTCTTTCGTTTCAAGATTTTGTATAGGTTCAGGCTGAACTTGGTTTTCTAATAGTATAATGTTACGCCGGACTGCTCCGGATGGTCAGCTTGGGGTGACAGCACAGCTCGTTCAGGTCATCCATGGTGCCAGCATTGATACGCATGGCGCTGCCGCACTGGGCGCAGATGAGCTCCACTGACGCATAGTGGACTTCCAGCCGCCACTGATGGCTGCCGCATTCACAGGAGATGCCGTCCCGCTGGGCGATGTCCTTCAGCTCCGCCAGCACTTCTTCCATGACCAGGTTGTTGAGGAAGGTATCCGGTTCCTCTGACTGCTTGTCCTTTGACTGCTTGTCCTTCTCCTGCGCCAGGTGATCCGTGGCCTTCTCCAGTCGCTCCATGGCAGCGAACACCGCTCCTTCCTCGCCTACATAGCAGCAGTCCATGCCGGTGCTCTGACAGGAAAAAGCAAGTGCCTTGCGTGACAGGAAGGCTTCCGCAGGGCACGTGACAGTATGCCGGTCTCCGCAGGCCACGCAGGGGGCCGTGATGCGAAAACGGTCCAGCAAATACTCGATATTCAGACTGGACTTTCCACAAGGGCAGGGGATCTCACAGGAAGCAGACGCAGTCAGCTGGAAGGTGGAGCGGGCAGCGATGACGCTGTTGCGGCAGTGCGGGCAAATATAGCCGATGGTACGAGAGGTAATATCCGCCATAATTTGATCGCTCCTCTTAAATCAAGAAATTATTTTATCTATTATATCATCCCACCTACTGCAAAGCAATGGCACACTCTGACAAAGCGGTGACAAAAAACCAGCCCCTGCCAGGCCAGTATCCACAAAAAGTCACCGTATAAAATTCCCCTCACCACGGCAGACTAGAGACAACTGAGAAGAGGAAGGGGATCGTATGGCAAGTAAGAAAATCGGAAAACAGACCTTCGCCCTGTGCAACCCGCCCTCCATCGCCGGCCACGCCAATGTGGTAGGCCCTAAGGAGGGGGACGGGCCGTTGAAGGACAGCTTTGACGTGATCTCCCCCGATGCCTCCTTTGGGGAGCGGAGCTGGGAGAAAGCGGAGGTGGAGATGCAGAAACGGGCGCTGGCGGCGGCCTTGGAGAAGGCCAAGCAGACCACATCGGTGCTGGATTTCCTCTTTGCCGGGGATCTGCTCAACCAGTGCATCAGCGCCGGCTACGCCGCCCGCAGTGCTGGCGTACCCTTCTTTGGGCTGTACGGTGCCTGTTCCACCATGGCGGAGTCCTTGGGACTGGCGGCAATGCTGCTGGATGGGGGATTCGGCGAGTGGGGAGCGGCGGTGACGTCTTCCCACTTCTGTTCGGCGGAGCGTCAATACCGCACGCCATTAGAGTACGGCGGTCAGCGCACCCCCACTTCCCAGTGGACGGCCACAGCGGCGGGGGCGGTGGTGCTGGCCAAGAACGGGGACGGCCCTTATATCACTCATGTGACCCCAGGGCGCATCCAGGACAAGGGGATCAAGGACGCCAACAACATGGGCGCCGCCATGGCATGGGCGGCCTATGACACCATCTCCCAGCACTTTCAAGATACCAACCGTTCCTCCTCCTTCTATGACCTGATCGTTACCGGCGACCTGGGAAAACTGGGCATGGAGATCGTCATCGACCTGTTCGCCGCCGACGGCATTGAGCTGCGGGGGAACTACAGTGACTGCGGCGTGATGCTCTTTGACCTGGAGGGACAGGACGTTCACTGCGGGGCGTCCGGCTGTGGCTGTGCCGCCTCGGTGCTCACCGGATACCTGCTCAATGGGATGCGGGCGGGGAAGTGGCGCAATCTGCTTTTCTGCGCCACCGGCGCCCTGCACTCGCCCACGTCCTTGGGGCAGGGGGAGTCCATCCCTGGCATCTGCCACGCCGTGGCCATCTCTACGGGAAAATAGGAGGCTTCTATGGAACTGCTCGCACAATTCATCCGCACCTTTCTGTGCGGCGGGGTGCTCTGCCTGATCGGACAGATCTTGATCGACAAGACCAGCCTGACCCCCGCTAAGATTTTGACCATGTACGTCATCGCAGGTGTTGTTCTGGGGGCGATCGGGGTGTATGAGCCCATCGCCCAGTGGGGCGGCTCCGGCGCTGCCGTGCCCCTGACCGGATTTGGGTACAATCTGGCCAAAGGAGTCAAGGAGGCTGTGGCGGCCAAAGGCTTTTTGGGCGCCATGACCGGTGGCCTCACCGCCGCCGCTGGGGGCATCACGGCCGCCACCTTTTTCGGGTGGCTGATGGCGCTCCTTTTCAGTCCGAAAGAAAGAAAATGACAAAAAATAGCCTATACGCCCTAAAATAAAGGCATATAGGCTATTTTTGTTTGCATTACAGTGAATTATTTTAATTGAGCAATTAGATTACATATTCATCAATACGCTGTTGCTCTTAGCCATCTTAACAGCATCTTCCTGAGCAAGAGTTTCAATCCTTGATTGCCACTGTAATCTTCATGATGATTCACTTCTCCTTGCATATCATAATCCAGCTTCATTGTTTATCATCGTATAGTGAAGGTTTATCGTAATTCAATAGATAAAAAGAACGGTAAAAAACATGATACATCAAGAGCCTTTGATAAGCCTCACATCAGCAGAACTTTGCTGTTTATGCCAAACTTTTTACGCAAAATTACCAATACAATGATGATTTGGATTATGAGTTATTAGTGATTGTGTATATTGCAATCACAGAAGAAAAAGTGAAAAAACTTAATCTATTATTCCTGCTCCCAGTTGTGCCAGACGTTTTGCACATCGTCGTCCGCTTCCAGCATATCAATCATCTTTTCCATGTTCTTGATATCGCCTTCATCGGTGAGCTTGATGGTGTTCTGGGGCACCATAGCCACTTCGGCGGAGGTGAAGGTGTAGCCCTTGGCTTCCAGGGCGTCCACCACTTCGGACAGAGCGTCAGGATCGGTGTAGATGACAAAGACATCGCCTTCGTTGACCATATCATCTGCCCCAGCTTCCAGAGCGTCCATCATGACGGTATCTTCGTCCAGATCTTCCTCCTCGTTGTCGATGACGATCTGACCCTTGCGGTCGAAGGACCAGGACACACAGCCGGTCGCACCCAGGTTGCCGTTGTACTTGTCAAACAGATGGCGGATATTGGGGGCGGTGCGGTTGCGGTTATCGGTCAGCACCTCTACGATGACAGCGACACCGGAGGGGCCGTAGCCTTCGTACTGGAGGTTTTCGTAGCTGTCGCTGTTGCCGGAGGCCAGCGCCTTGTCAATGGTGCGCTTGATGTTGTCTTTTGGCATATTGACGGCCTTGGCCTTGGTGATGACGGTGGCCAGCTTGGAGTTATTTTTAGGGTCACCGCTGCCGCCGGTCTTGACGGCGACGATGATCTCACGAGCGATCTTGGTAAAGGCAGCGGAACGCTTGGCATCGGCTGCACCCTTTGTTTTCTGAATATTATGCCACTTGGAATGTCCGGACATTGGTACTCATCCCTTCTTATTGTTATCGGTGCGGCACTGCGAAGGGCAGCACCACATTATTCTGTCAAAATTATAGCACACACCCTGTATCCTTGCAAGGTCTCTGTAAAAAACTTCTTTGCATTCTGGCATAACAGGGAGAAAAAGACGAAAAAACGAGAAGATAGCGCTTGACTTTTGCTGGTGGGGGAGATATAATAAACCTTGCGTTCGGACGATTAGCTCAGCTGGCTAGAGCATCCGCTTGACGTGCGGAGGGTCAGCGGTTCAAATCCGTTATCGTCCACCAGCAAAAGAGCCACGACCCATGGGTCGTGGCTCTTTTGCTGGGTTCCTGCCCTTTGGGCGCTCACCCTTCGGCGATTGCACTTGCTTGGGGCGAATGAATCGCCCCTGCGCCAAGGCTTTGCTGCGCAAAGCGCTTGAGACGCCGAACTGTCGAAAAAAGGGTTCGCCCTTCATTATAAATGTCAAAAAGCATTATAAATGTCAAAAAGCATTCCTGTACTGCGTTGGCACAGGAACGCTTTTTTCATCGCTCAATCCTCCAGGAGCAGGATGACGTCGGGCTTATAGTAATTCAGGCTCACGCTGCCGTCCTCGTCGTCCACGTCCACGCTCTCTTCGTACCAGCACATCAGGTAGGTATCGCCGTTGGCGTCCACGGCGTCCATCTGCCACCAGGTGCCGGAGTAGGGACCTTCCTCGGTCTCCAGGATGCCGTAGCGCCAGTCCTGATTGGCCCAGTTGGGTTCCAGGGAATAGAGCTTGTCCCCAAAGGGAATTAGAATTTCTTCCATCATAGAGAATCCACTTCCTTTGAGGTTTATTATGGCAGGAACATTGGGAGGTGTCAAGGGCAAGGGAAATGAGTGCTTCCGTTGGAACTCATTTCGCTGGAAAGTTACTTATCCTCTTGCATTATTTTGCAAAGTTGCTATACTATGTTAAGGAGGGATGACCCGTGAATGTGATCAGTCTCATTGAGAATACCACTCATGACAGGAACCTGTATGCGGAGCATGGTCTCAGTCTCTATTTGGAGACGCGGCAGCACAAGGTGCTCTTTGACACGGGCGCCAGCGGACGCTTTGCGGACAATGCCGGAAAGCTGGGGATTTCCTTGGCGGAGGTGGATACTCTGATCCTCTCCCACGGTCATTATGACCACACGGGAGGGATTCTGCGTTTTCTGGAGGAGAATGACCGTGCTCAGGTCTATTTGTCCGCCTATGCCTTTGCGCCGTACTATCATGTGTCGGATACCGAACGCCGCTCTATTGGCATCCGGGATCTTTCCCCAGACCATCCTCGGCTGACGCTGCTGCAAGGCGACTTGACCATTGACGATGAGCTGACCCTGTTCACTGGGGTCACTGGCCGCAAGTGCTTTCCGGAGACCAATTTCCAACTGAAATATGACAACGGCAGGGAACTGGTGCAGGATGATTTCCGCCACGAACTGTATCTGGCTGTGACGGAAGGCACTCATCGGTTGCTGCTCTCTGGCTGCTCCCACAATGGCATCTTGAATATTTTGGAGCGGTATCAGACGCTGTTCCAAAGAGAGCCGGACGTGGTCATTGGCGGATTCCATACAGCAGGAAAAGGGGACTTCCGACCGGAGCACGCCGCCCAGGTGGACGCCCTGGCACAGGCTTTGCGCCCCTGGCACACCGTCTTTTACACCTGCCACTGCACGGGGCAGATCCCCTATCAACGACTGCACAGACAACTGGGAGACAGGATGCGCTATCTGGCCACAGGAGAGGCGGCAGCCGTGCCGCTTGACAAAAATGACTCGGATATGCTACAATAACTAACACAATGAGCTGTTTCCTAAGTTAGTGAAAAGGGAAAGAGGAATATCTATCATGGATATAGACAGTGAACTACTTGCGGAGCGTTTGGTAGACCAGACAGAATTGCTCTTCCGGAATGGCCCGCAGAAACAGATTGGCAAGCACGCACAGGGCGAATGCTTTGTCCTGCGCTGCCTGGCTCGCTCCCCCAAACCGTTATTGCCCAGTGATTTGAGCGCTATGACGCAATCCAGTACCGCCCGCATCGCTGTGGTGCTCAACACCTTGGAGAAGAAGGGATACATCACACGAGCCATCGACCCTGCCGACCGGCGGCGGGTGTTGGTGTCCTTGACCTCCGTTGGGGCAGAGTATGTCCGGAGCATCCGGCAGCAGCTGCGCCAGCGAATGCAGCGGTTGTTGGCAGAATTAGGGGAGGCGGATGCGGAAGAATATCTGCGGATTACGGAGCGCATCCTGTCTATCACCCAGCACATGGCGCAGGAACGCTGAACCGAATCCAGCCGGACAGTTGTCGGCGGATATTCTACCCGTTTTCTATTGGAACGCTGTGAAAAGAGAGAAGAGGGAGCCAAATTTCAGTTGAAATGGAGGCAACCCAATGAACCAGATCCCTGTACAGGAATACAACCTCCCGCCTGCGGAGCCTGTCAAGGTCAAGCATCACCCGATCCCTTATGAGGGCAGACTCCGTGCGGCTGCCCTGCGCGTACCGGCGGTCATTCGCCAGTGTACCGGCATCTTCGTGTTTGGCAAGCGCATCAAATCCCTGGTATTCACCACAGATATGGCCATCATCCGAAATGTGGATGCCGATGCCGTCTTTGCCGTCCACCCCTTTACCCCGCAACCCACCATCTCAAACGCCATCGTGGCGGCAGCGGATATCCCTGTGTTCGTTGGCGTTGGCGGCGGCTCCACCTTGGGCGTCCGGATGATCCAGATGGCCGTCTCGGCGGAGACTCAGGGAGCAGTTGGTGTGGTGGTGAATACCAAGGGGAAGAACGAGAACATCGCAACGATGAGCGAGCTGCTGGAGGTGCCTGTTGTGGTCACCGTGGTGTCCGGCGGAGAGGATGTCAAAAGCCGCATCGACAGCGGTGCATCTATCCTCAATGTCTCCGCCGCCGCTCAGACGCCGGAGGTCGTGCGGGAGATTCGCGCCCAGTTCCCTAAAATCCCCATCATCGCCACCGGCGGCCCCACCGATGAATCCATCTTGGAGACCATCCACGCCGGTGCCAACGCCATCACTTGGACACCGCCATCTACCACCGAGCTATTTCGGCAGATCATGGTGCGGCACCGAGAGACCAAGACGGCTTGGCCGGATTGAACAAAAACGACAAAGATACTGTTTGCTTTTTGGCAGCAGTATCTTTTGTTTTTTCTAAAAACCTATTGACGTGTAGGGTTGAATGGAGTATTATATACCTACAAAATAACTAGGAAATAGGTGAAGGAAATGTATGTATATGCGGATAATGCGGCGACCACCAAGGTCAGCCCCACTGCGGTTGCGGCAATGATGCCTTTTTTGACCGAGGAATATGGCAATCCTTCCTCTTTTTATTCGTTGGGTCAGCGGGCGGCAGAAGCCCTCGTGAAAGCCAGAGAAACGGTAGCGGAATGTCTGGGTGCGGAGCCTGGTGAGATTTATTTCACCGGCGGCGGCAGCGAATCTGACAACCAGGCCATCCGTTCCGCCGCCTTCGTTGGCGCCAAAAAGGGCAAGCGCCATATCATCTCCACCAAGTTTGAGCACCATGCTGTCCTCCACACCTTGGAACAGCTGGAGCGGGAAGGCTTTGATGTGACTCTCCTGGATGTCCACCCCAACGGGGTCATCACCGTCGAAGACGTGGCCAACGCCATCCGAGAGGATACCTGCCTGGTGACCATCATGTTCGCCAACAACGAGATCGGCACCATGCAGCCCATCAAGGAGATCGGCGCCCTGTGCCGAGAGAAGAAGATCCCCTTCCACACCGATGCCGTCCAGGCAGTGGGACACGTCCCCATCAACGTGAAGGAGATGAACATTGATATGCTTTCTCTTTCCGGCCATAAGTTCCACAGTCCCAAGGGCGTTGGCGCCCTGTATGTCCGTCGGGGCATCCCGCTGAAAAACCTCATCGAGGGTGGCCAGCAGGAAAAGGGAAAGCGGGGCGGCACCGAGAATATGCCTGGTATCGTGGGCATGGCAGCTGCCTTGAAGGAGTCCACTGACCACATGGCGGAGAACATGAAAAAGATCACTGCCCTGCGGGAGAAGCTCATCACAGGTCTGGAAAAGATCCCCCACAGCAAGCTCAACGGCGACCGGAACCTCCGTGTCCCCGGCACCGTGAACTTCTGCTTTGAGGGCATTGAAGGGGAGAGTATGCTCCTCCTGCTGGATGCCAACGGCATCGCCGCTTCCTCCGGCAGCGCCTGCACCTCCGGCTCTCTGGATCCCAGCCATGTGCTGCTGGCACTGGGGCTGCCCCACGAAGTGGCGCATGGCAGCCTGCGCCTGTCCATTGGCGAATATAACAACGAGGCAGAGATCGACCACATCCTGGAGACCGTTCCCAAGGTGGTAGAACGGCTGCGGGATATGTCCCCAGTGTGGGACGAGCTGGTCAAAGGGGAACGTCCCCACTTGATTTGATAGAAATTTGTTAAAAAGGAGTGTTCACAGATGCTGTATAGTGAAAAAGTCATGGATCATTTCCAGAATCCGCGGAATGTGGGCAAGATGGAAGACGCCAGCGGTGTGGGCGAAGTGGGCAACGCACGATGTGGCGACATCATGCGTATGTATATTAAGGTAGATGACGGCATCATCACGGATGTCAAGTTCAACACCTTTGGCTGCGGCAGTGCCATTGCCTCCTCCTCTATGGCCACTGAGATGATCAAAGGGAAACCGGTTTCAGAAGCATTGGAGCTGTCCAACAAGGCCGTTGTTGAGGCTTTGGATGGACTGCCTCCCCAGAAGATTCACTGTTCCGTGCTGGCGGAAGAAGCAGTGAAGGCAGCGGTAAAGGATTATTACGACAAGAATGGAATTGCCTATAATCCGGCCGATTTTTGCAGCAATGACTGTGCAAATTGCCATTGTTAAATGCGCTGAAATTCCAATTCCCCTCTGGACATCCAGAGGGGAATTCGCTATGATAGAGACAAAACATCTTAGCTCGGTTCAAGCGGGCTGAGAAGGAGGGAACCGGCATTGAAACGGATCGTGACCATCCAAGACATCTCCTGCATCGGCAAATGCTCCCTGACGGTGGCTTTGCCTATCATCTCCGCCTGCGGCGTAGAGACAGCAGTTATCCCCACGGCGGTGTTGTCCACCCACACAGCATTTGATGGCTTCACCTTCCGCGATTTGACCGATGAGATCCTCCCCATCGCCGCCCACTGGAAGGCACAGGGCATGGCGGTGGACGCCATCTACACCGGCTACCTGGGCTCCTTCCGGCAGTTGGAGATCGTCTCCCAGTTCTTTGACCAGTTCAAGACACCGGAAAATTTGATTTTGATCGACCCAGCCATGGCAGACAACGGTGCGCTGTACGCCGGTTTCACGCCGGAATTTGTCCAGGAGATGGCCAAACTCTGCGGCAAAGCGGACATCATCGTTCCCAACCTGACCGAAGCCTGCTACCTCCTCAATATCCCCTATCCAGGAGAGGACTACACCCGAGCGGACATTCAGCACATCCTCACCGAGCTGGGCAAGCTGGGCTGTGCGCAGGTCGTCCTCACCGGAGTCAGCCTGGAGCCGGGACGGCTGGGTGTGATGGCCTATGATACCAAAAACAAGACGTTTTTTGAATACGATAACGAGAAAATGCCCTCCAACTTTCACGGCACTGGCGATGTGTTTGCCTCCGTGATGGTAGGCGCTATGATGCGTGGGTGTTCCTTGGCGGACGCCCTGCGCTTGGCGGTGGATTTCACTCTGGAGAGCATCCGCAAAACCGTTGCCGATCCGGAACACCGGTGGTACGGGGTGAACTTCGAGGAAGCCATCCCCCTCCTGGTCTCCCGGTTATCGCATGAACCTCATCCATCCAATCATTAGGCGGAACGAAAGAGAAGCGAGAAAAAAATCCGCCGCAAAGAAAGAAGGTCAATTATGAGAGCATCGAGATGGAGCCGCCTGGTATACACGGCACTGTTCACCGCACTGACCACCGTGGCAACGCTGGTCATCCAAGTTCCCTCCCCCATGAGTGGATATGTCAACCTCGGGGATGCAATGGTCTTGCTCTCCGCATGGATTCTGGGGCCGGTCTACGGCACCGCTGCCGCCGGCATTGGTTCCATGCTGGCAGATCTGCTCTCCGGCTATGCTTACTATGCGCCGGGCACCTTGATCATCAAGTGTCTGATGGCATTTGTCGCTGCACAGGTCTTTTTGGCACTCCAGGACAAGACCAAGGGCAAGCGCTTTGCCAAAGTTGTCTCCGGTCTGCTGGCGGAGATCATCATGGTCGTTGGCTATTTCGGTTACGCCGGTCTCATCCTGGGCAACGGTCTGTCCGCTGCGCTGAGTATTCCGGGCAACTTGGTACAGGGTGGATTTGGCATCATCGTCTCCACCGTGGTCTATCTGGCGCTGAGTCAGGTGATCAAGATGCCAAAACTATTGAAGGGACATGAGGGCTGATGAAAGAGCAGATCGCACAGCAGTGTCGTGACGCTGTAGCAGAGTTATATGAAGTGGCGCACCTGAAGGCGGGAGATATTCTGGTGGTGGGCTGCTCTACCAGCGAGGTGCTGGGTAGCAAGATCGGCACCAACTCCGCTCCGGAGACCGCTGTTGAGATTTTTAACAGTCTCTACGGCTTCTTGAAGGAGAAGGGCGTGTATCTAGCCGCCCAGTGCTGTGAGCACCTGAACCGTGCCATCATCGTGGAAGCGGAAGCGGTGCCCAACGCCGACATCGTCAACGTTGTCCCCCAGCCCAAGGCGGGCGGTTCCTTCGCTACGGCGGCCTATCACGGGTTGGAACATCCAGTGGCCGTGGAGGAGATTAAGGCAGACGCCGGTCTGGACATCGGCGCCACCCTCATTGGGATGCACCTGAAAAAGGTGGCCGTTCCCGTCCGCTTGCAGGTCAAGCAGATCGGTCAGGCACCGCTGACCGCCGCTCGTGTGCGGCCGAAGTTCATCGGCGGCGTGAGAGCAATCTACGACCAGACTATGTTATAAAAAACAGCAAAAGACGTGTGCGTTCGCGCACGTCTTTTTGTTTGCCTCCCGGCAGGTTTCATGGTAGGATAGAGGAAAAACAAGGAAAGGTGGGAAAAGGATGAGCGTGACCGTATCGGATTTATTGAAATTGCCTTCCCTTCGTCAAGCCACCGTCATCGGCGGACACCGAGGGCTGTCCCGTATCGTTTCCTCCATCTCCGTCCTGGAGTCCACTGACCCGGATGTGCTGGTGGAAAATGTGTTCCCGGCTGGGGAGTTTTATGGCAGTGAGATTGTCATCACCGGCTTCCTGAACTGCCTGGATGACATCGACTGCCAGTGCGCCAACATCCAGCGTCTGGCGGAAGGGGGAGAAGTGGGCCTCATTTTGTTCTATGTGGGGGTCTACCTGCCCTATGTGGATCAGCGGCTCATCGACCTGGCAGACCAGCTGGATTTCGTCCTGGTGCAGATGCCCTGGGGACAGAAGGAGCTGCGGTACGGGGAGGTTATCTCCGATGTGATCGAGTGTATCTACCACGACCGGAACCGAGGGGAGTCCATCGTCTATGACATCCTGACGCGAGTTTCCAGCCTGCCCCAGCCTCAGCGCACCATCAGCACGGTTTTAAAAATGCTCAGCGACCTGCTGTCCGCTTCCGCCATCCTCACCGATGGGTTCTTGCAGGTACTCAACCTGGCCGCCTGGCCCCGAAACCTGGAACGCACGCTGAAAGAGCATCTGTTCGACCTGCGCCGGTACACCAAACAGGAGGGGAGCACGACCTGCCCCTTCCTGCCCAACGGCCACATCTTTCACGCCTCCATCCTGCCGGACGGGGGATCGCTCATGGAGCTCTTTCTCATCAAGGAGGGGCAGCCCCTGTCCCAAACCCTCCAAGAGCAATGCGTGGACGTCATCCGGCTCAGCTTGAACATCTGGGGACAGCAGCACGGCGTCATCGCGATCCGAGAGCTGATTCGGGCGATCTTGCAGGACGAGCCCATCAAAATGCGCCGCCTGGCCGACCTGTTCCACATCCACATCACTGCCATCGGGGAGATGTGGATCTTGACGGGCACGGACGGCGAGTCCGTCCAGCGGATGGCCAAGGAACTGGACGCCTTGCGCGCCTATCCGGAGAGCTGTGCCGACATCGTGTTTGCCGACCTGTATGAGAATAAAATCCTGTTTTTCCTCAGCACCCCCACCTCCACCCGAGAGGCGGAGCGGCAGATGACGGCTCTGCTGGAGCAGGTCGGTGCCTGGGACGGCGGCGCAACCTTGACCCGCTGCAACGGCCTGGACAACACCACCCAGGTGCGCAGCGCTTACCTGTGCCACCAGGATCACCTGTCTAACGTCCGCAAAATCTATCCGCTGCGTCAGTGGTTCCGGCTGGGGGAATTGGTCTTTGCCCAGGATTGTCACCGGCTGGTCAGCGAGGGGGAGGAGGCAGTGACCCAGTGTGTGGCCTGTCTGACCCCTGTGCGAACAGACAAACTGGACTGGGTACCGATAGACACCTTGAGTACCTACCTGCTGGACTGGGACAGCAGCGTGACCCAGACGGCGGAGGCGCTGCACCTGCACAAAAACACGGTAAAATACCGCATCAAGATCATTTCTGACCTGTTGGGCTACCATCCCGACCGAATGCCGGAGCGGATGAAGCTGTACCAAGCAGCCGGAGTGCTGCGGCTGCTGGTGTAGGCAGGGTGCGGACACACGGGAATCCTTTGTCCTATGGGACAAAGGATTCCCGCTCTTTTTTTGCCTTCTCGACAATATTCTTCAATACGCTCTCGTGCTATACTGCTACCAACGATCGAACCAGTGGGTTTGACCGTGTGTGTTGAAACTTTTGAATCAAGGATGTGAGAGTATGGAACAGAACAAGAGTAATTTTGCCATTCCAGCTGAGTAGCGGCAGAAGTGGTATTCCATCGCCCTGGTCTGGATCGGCGCCATGATCTGCGTCTCCAGCCTGATGGTGGGCGGGATGCTGGGCAACGGCATGAAGTTGGGCACCTGCGCCCTGACCATTGTGGTGGGCTACGGCATCGTGTGTATCTATATGTGCTTCATGGGGATGCAGGGCTGTGACACCGGCCTGCCCACCGCTGTCATGGCGGGCGGCTCCCTGGGAGAAAAGGGCGGCAAGTACGTCATCAGCGCCATCCTGGCGTTGGCCTGCATCGGCTGGTTCGGCATCCAGGCGGCGGTCTGCGGTGCGTCCTTCTCCGCTATGATGGAGTCCATGACCGGTCTGGCCATCCCCGCCTGGCTCAGCTCCATCATCTGGGGCATCATCATGGTCGCCTCTGCCTCCTTTGGCTTCAAGGGTCTGAAGTGGCTCAACTACATCGCCGTCCCCTTGCTCATCATCGTGCTCATCTACGGCCTGGTGGTGACCATGGTGACCCACGATGGAGCAGCCGCCATCGCCGCCTATGAACCGGCACAGCCCCTGACCCTCCTCAGCGGCATCAACATCACCGTTGGCTCCTTCGCCATCGGCGGCTCTCTGGCTGGCGACTACTGCCGGTTTGCCAAGAACCGCTCTGACGTCATCAAGTCCTCCGTGGTGGGCGTCCTGCCCTCCGGCCTGCTGATTTTGCTCATCGGCGCGGTGCTGTCTATCGTCACCGGCGAGTATGACATCAGCGTTGTCCTCACCGCCGCTGGCGTCCCCGCCATCGGCCTGGTCGCCCTCATTGCCGCCACCTGGACGACCAACGTCACCAACGCCTATTCCGGCGGCCTGTCCCTGTCCAACCTGGTGGGTCTGGACGAGAGCCGCAGCCGCGGCTGCACCGCCATCGCCGGTCTGGTGGGTACCATCCTGGCCGCTGTGGGCATCATGAGCAAGTTCACCGCCTTCCTGACCCTGCTCTGCGCACTCATCCCCGCCTTCGTAGGCGTCATTATTGCAGACTACTGGATCGTCGGCAAGGGCAAGAAGGAGAACTTCGTCATCCGAGACGGCATCTTCGCCCCCGGCATGATCGCCTTCCTGGTGGGCGCCTTCGTGGCCTGTCTCACCGGCGGCACCTTTACCTACTTTGAAGCCCTAGCCTTCCTGAACGTGCCCTTCTTCATCGGCCCCATCAATGGGCTGGTGCTGTCTATGGTGCTGTACGTTATCCTGGTGTCGGTCACGGGCAAGAATAAAACCGAAACCGAACAAGTTCAAGCATAAGGAGATGGAACCAAATTGAGAACCATTGGAATCCAAGAGATCGAAGACATCGCCCTGGGCGCAGCCCTGTTGGGCGCAGGTGGCGGCGGCGACCCCTATGTGGGCAAGCTGGTGGCCATGGGTGCGGTGAAAGAATGCGGCCCTGTGACCCTGCTGGATCCGGAGGAAGTGCCGGATGACGCCCTGCTCGTCCCCATTGCCATGATGGGCGCACCCACTGTCCTGGGCGAGAAGGGCATTGGCGGCGGCGAGTACCAGACCCTCTATAACATGGTCTCCCAGTTCTTCGGCAAGAAGATCTACGCCTTCATGCCCATCGAGGCAGGCGGTGTCAACTCCATGCTCCCCATCGCCGCCTGTGCGCGGCTGGGGCTGCCCCTGGTGGACTGCGATGGCATGGGACGTGCGTTCCCAGAATTGCAGATGGTCACCTTTACCATCGGCGGCATGAGTGCCACCCCAATGGCGCTGACCGATGAGAAGGGGAACAGCGTCATCTTTGAGACCATCACCAACAAGTGGACGGAAGAACTG
Organism: uncultured Eubacteriales bacterium; assembly: GCA_900545815.1. Taxonomy (GTDB): domain Bacteria; phylum Bacillota; class Clostridia; order Oscillospirales; family Oscillospiraceae; genus Onthomonas. Next base: position 79,660 of record URAM01000001.1, read on the forward strand.
GCTCGCGCCGTCACCATGAGCTGCGGCGGTTCCGTGTCTGTCTCCCTGTACCCCATGACCGGAGCGCAGATGAAGGCTTATTCCGTCAAGAATATCGTCACCCGCAGCCAGAAGCTGGGCGAGGCCATCCGCACGGTGAAGAATTGTGCCGATGATGTGACGCCGGAGGAACACTTCTTGCAGTTCTCCGAAGGCTACAAGCTCTTCAAGGGCAAAATTGCCGATGTGCTCCGAGAGACCCGCGGGGCGTTCAACTTCGGCAAGGTGATGCTGGAAGGCATCGGCGAGTGCAAGGGACACCAAGCCTATGTGGAGTTCCAGAACGAGAATCTGACCGCCACCGTGGATGGGGAGATCTTGGCCACCACGCCCGACCTGATCTGTCTGGTGGATACCGAGACCTTCACCCCAGTGACTACCGATGCCCTGAAATATGGCAAGCGTGTACTGGTCATCGGCCTGAAGTGCTTCGAGATGTGGCGCACTCCGGCGGGCATCGACCTGGTCGGCCCTCGGTATTTTGGCTGCGACACCGATTATATCCCGTTGGAAGAACGGTGCAAGGGAGGGATCTGTCATGTATAAGCTGGGCATTGACGTAGGCGGCACCAACACCGACGCCGTCCTCATCGACGAAAACCTGAACATTGTGGCGGACATCAAGCACCCCACCTCCGGCGATGTCTATGACGGAATCTTGGGCGCTGTTCGCGCTGTGCTGGAGCAGTCCGGCGTTGACCGCACGCAGATCCGCCAGGCCATGCTGGGGACTACCCAGTGTACCAACGCCATCGTAGAGCGTAAGCACTTGGCGCCCATCGGCATCCTGCGCATCGGCGCCCCTGCCACCACCGGCATCCCGCCCATGGTGGATTGGGCGGAGGACATCCAGCGCATCGCCGTGGGCAGTACGGTCATCGGCGGCGGCTTTGAGTATGACGGGAAAGAACTGGCTCCCCTGGATGAGGCAGCAGCCAAGATGTTCTTTTTGGACATGAAGGCCAAAGGCGTCAAATCCATCGCCATCTCCTGCGTGTTCTCCACTGTCCGGAACGACCACGAACTGCGTGCAGCAGAGCTGTGCAAGGAAGTGATGGGGGAGGACGTCCATGTGTCCATCTCCAGTGAAATTGGTTCCATGGGGCTGATTGAACGAGAAAATGCCACCATTTTGAATGCCGCCCTGTGGCAGGTGGCGGAGCGATTCACCGAAGGGTTCGCCAAGAGCCTGGAAGGGGAGGGCATCACCAATGCAGACGTGTACCTGTCCCAGAATGACGGCACCCTCATGACCATGGAGCACGCCCGCCGCTACCCCATCCTGACCATCGCCTGCGGTCCCACCAACTCCATCCGCGGCGCATCCTATCTGAGCAGGATCAAGAACGCTGTGGTCATCGATGTAGGCGGCACCACCACCGACCTGGGGGTGATCCAGAACGGGTTCCCCAGAGAGTCCAGCGTGGCGGCCACCATCGGCGGCGTGCGCACCAACTTCCGGATGCCTGACGTGGTGTCCATTGGCTTGGGCGGCGGCTCCATCGTGCGGGAAAAACCGGACGGCACCGTCACCGTTGGCCCCGATAGCGTGGGCTATGAGATCACTGAGCACGCCCTGGTCTTTGGCGGCGATGTACTCACCGCCACGGACATTGCCGTGCGTCTGGGCATGGCGGACGTGGGAGACAAGACCCTGGTGGAATCGGTTCCCCTGGAGCTTGCCCAGAAGGCGCTGACCGCCATCGGCGCCCTGGTGGAGGACGCCATCGACGCTATGAAGGTGTCCAACACGGACAGTGACGTAATCTTGGTGGGCGGCGGCTCCATCATCCTGCCCGACCATCTGGAGGGTGCGGCCACCGTGCTGAAGCCGGAACACTTCGGCTGTGCCAACGCCATCGGTTCCGCCATCTCTAAAGTCAGCGGCACCTATGAAAAGCTCATCGACTACCATGAAATTCCCCGTGACCAGGCATTGGAGCAGGCCAAGGCGGAAGCCATTGACATGGCTGTTCAGGCCGGCGCCATCCGAGAGACGGTGGAGATCATCGAGGTGGAGGATGTACCTCTGGCCTACTATCCCGGCAACACCAATCGGGTGAAGATCAAGGCCGCCGGCAACCTGCGCGGCTGAGAACAGTACCTTGCGCAAGGGTTCGGTTTCCTTACCTAAGACAAACGCCCCACTTGTATCACACAAGTGGGGCGTTTCAACATTGGGGGTAGTTTGCACAGCGCTCTAGGTCGTTGGAGACGTGAAAAATGGGGGTGAGCAGGGGCGTGGATTTGTCGAAATAGGAGGAAAATGACGGTTGGGATGAATTTTTGTGTCGCGCTCATTGACATTCTTCCATACAGCCTGTATATTGAGCAAAGATGGTTTATATCGTTAAATAAAAAGAGAAACGGGGGAGGATAAATGTCCAAAGAGTTGATTCGCCTGAGTGATTGCTCCATGGTGTTTGACGACGATGTAATTTTGAACAACATTAACTTGTATATTAAGGATAAGGAGTTCCTCACATTATTGGGGCCGTCCGGATGCGGCAAGACTACGACATTGCGCCTCATTGGTGGGTTTCTGACCCCCACCAGCGGCGATGTTCTGTTCGATGGAAAGAGGATCAATGATGTGCCGCCTCACAAGCGTGCCGTCAACACGGTCTTTCAGAAGTACGCCCTCTTTCCCAACCTGAACGTCTTTGACAACGTGGCCTTTGGCCTGCGCATTCCCAAGACGGACGAGAACGGGAAAAAGGTCAAGCTGTCCCAGAACGAGATCCAAAAGCAGGTGATGGAGATGCTGGAGCTGGTGAGCCTGAAGGGCTTCGAGCACCGCAGCGTCACCTCTCTCTCCGGCGGACAGCAGCAGCGAGTGGCCATTGCCCGTGCCCTGGTCAACCGCCCCAAGGTGCTCCTGTTGGACGAGCCGCTGGGCGCGCTGGATCTGCGTCTGCGTAAGGATATGCAGAACGAGCTGAAAAATATCCAGCAGGCACTGGGGATTACTTTTATCTATGTGACCCATGACCAGGAGGAAGCGCTGTCCATGAGTGACACGGTGGTGGTCATGAACGAAGGGGTCATCCAGCAGATCGGCACACCAGAGGATATATATAATGAGCCGAAGAACGCCTTTGTGGCGGATTTTATCGGCGAGAGCAATATTGTAGACGGCATCATGCACGCAGACGGCGTGGTGGAGATCTTCCGGCGCAAATTCCGCTGCCTGGACAAGGGTTTTGCCCCCATGGAGCCAGTGGATGTGGTCATCCGGCCGGAGGATGTGCAGATCGTCTCAGCTGACCAGGGTCAGCTGGTGGGCACCGTCACCAACGTGACCTTCAAGGGAGTTCACTATGACATCATCGTGGACTTTTATGGCTTCAAGTGGCTCATCCAGACCACCCGCTTCTGTCCTGTGGATGCCAAAATTGGCATCCGAGTGGATCCGGACGGGTTCCACATCATGAAAAAGAGCCGCTATTCCGGTATGTACGGCGACTACAGCTCCTACAGCGAAGCATACGATGAGCTGGCCAATGTGAACTACGATCCGGATACCGATGAGGGCAGTGCCGATGAAGAGGAATAAGCTGTTCTCCATCCCCTATATCATCTGGATGGCTCTGTTTGTAGTAGCGCCCATCGTCCTGGTGGTGCTCTACGCCTTCACTGCCGCCGATGGCGGCTTCACCTTTGCCAACTTCACCCGAATGGGCAATTACTTTGGGGTCTTTGTCCGCAGCTTCTGGCTGGCACTCATCGCCACTGCCATCTGCCTGGTCATTGGCTACCCCATCGCCTATCTCATCTCCAAGGAGAGCAAGCGGTTCCAGCGCATCAGCATGGCGCTGATCATGCTGCCCATGTGGATGAACTTCCTGCTGCGTACCTACGCTTGGATGTCCATTTTGGAGAATACCGGTCTGCTCAACCGCTTTTTTAGCGCCATTGGACTCATCGACCTGGTCAACGGCATCCTGGGCACCAACATGACCCACTTCAACATGATCAACACCCCAGGCGCTGTGGTGTTGGGCATGGTGTATAATTTCCTGCCCTTCATGATCCTGCCCATCCACTCGGTCATTCAAAAAATTGACCGGAACCTCATTGAGGCCGCGCAGGATCTGGGTTCCAACAACTACCACGTCTTTACCAAAGTCATCTTCCCGCTGAGCCTGCCTGGCGTCCTGTCCGGCATCACCATGGTGTTCGTGCCTGCCGTGAGCACCTTTGCCATCTCCAAGCTGCTGGGGGGCAGCAAGGATTTATTGCTGGGCGACCTCATCGAGATTCAATTCCTAGGCTCTGCCTACAATCCCCACCTGGGCTCCGCCATCAGCCTGGTCATGATGCTCATTGTTGTGATCTGCATGGCGGTCATGAACCGGTTTGGTGAAGGGGAAGAAACGGCGGTCATGCTATGAGAAACGAACGCCGCATCGGAAGCCGCCTGTTCATGGCGCTGGTCTTCCTCTTTCTGTACGCCCCCATTTTCGTACTGATCGTATTTTCCTTCAACAGCAGCAAAAGCCGCGCCGTCTGGACGGGATTTTCCCTGGACTGGTACCGAGAGCTGTTCCAGGACAGCGAGATTTTGAGTGCCCTGAGCACCACCCTCTCCGTCTCTGTCCTGGCCGCCCTCATCGCCACTGTGGCCGGCACCTTCGCCGCCATCGGCTTTTACAATATGCGCAAGCGCTGGAGCCGTCCTTTGCTGACCATCAATAACATTCCGGTCATCAATGCGGACATTGCCACTGGCGTCAGTCTCTGTCTGCTCTTTGTGGCGGCAGGCGGCATCCTGCACTTCGACCTGGGCTATGTGACGCTGCTCATCGCTCACATCACCTTCAACATCCCCTATGTCATCATGTCCATCATGCCCAAGCTCTACCAGATGGACAAGAACCTCATTGACGCCGCCCAAGACCTGGGCTGCACTTGGATGCAGGCCTTTTATAAGGTGGTCATCCCGGAGATCATGCCCGGCATCATCAACGGCCTGCTCATCGCCTTCACCATGAGTATCGACGACTTCGTCATCAGTTACTTCACGGCAGGCAGCAAGGTGCAGACCCTGTCCATGACCATCTACGCCATGACCCGTAAGCGCATCAGCCCGGAGATCAACGCCGTCTCGACCTTGCTCTTCGTCACCGTCCTCCTGCTCTTGGCCATCGTGAACATCCGCGAGATGCAGCAGGAGAACGCCCGGAAAAAAGCGCTGAAACGGGCGCAGCAGTGAGGAGGGGAGCGGTATGAAGAAACGTATGCTATCTGTCCTGGCCGGCTTCCTGGCCAGTGCCGCCCTGCTCACGGGCTGCGGCTCCGGTGGTGCGTCCAGCGCATCCGGCAGCGCCGTCCGGTCGGGGCGAGAGGTGAACGTGTGCTCCTGGGGTGAGTACATCGACACCGACCTCATCGACCAGTTCGAGGAGGAGACCGGCATCCACGTCAACTACACCACCACCGAGAGCAACGAGACCCTGTACTCCCTGCTCAAGACTGGCGGTTCCACCTATGACGTGGTGGTGCCTTCCGACTATATGCTCTCCCGGCTCATCGAGGAGGGGATGCTGGAAAAGCTGGACTTTTCCAATATCCCCAACTTCAAGCTGGTGGGCGACGACTACAAGAACCTGCCCTACGACCCGGAGAACCTCTACTCCGTGCCCTACACCTGGGGCACCACCGGCATCATCTACAACACCAAGATGGTGAAGGAGAAGGTGGACAGCTGGTCCATCCTGTTCGACGAGAAGTATAAGGGCGAGATCTTGATGATCGACAACCCCAGAGACGCCTTCGCCGTGGCCCTGTCCTACCTGGGCTACTCCATCAACACCACCGACAAAAAGGAGCTGATGGAAGCCTACGACTTGCTGGTGGAGCAGAAGGACATCCTGCAGGCCTACGTCATGGACCAGATCTTCGACAAGCTGGAGGGCGGGGAAGCCGCCATGGGCGTGTACTACGCCGGTGACTTCCTGAGCATGAAGGAGAACAACCCGGACTTGGCCTTCGCCATCCCCAAGGAGGGCGCTAACTTCTTTGTGGACGCCATGTGCGTGCCCAAGGGCGCTCGAAACAAGACGGAGGCAGAGGCGTGGATCAACTTCATGTGCTCCTACGACGCCTCCATGGCCAACCTGGACTACATCTGGTACGCAAGTCCCAATCCACAGGTGATGAAGGACTATGTGGCGGATTTGGATCCGGAGACTGCGGCAGTGCTCAACCCCAGCAAGGAGGAACTCAGCCGCTGCCAGATGTTTGTCAACCTGCCTAAGGAAACCTTGGAGCTGTATGACGAGCTGTGGGTGCTGCTGAAAAGCTGAATCAAATTTGGAATGTGCTGACAGGCGCTCTGCCCGTTGGCACATTCTTTTTCGCCGGAGCGTGTTTTTTGGAAGACATTGCCGAAATACCGTTCATTCCGGCAAAACTGTGGTTCCCTTTTTGTATATTGTAGTGTATAATACAGAGATAACATTCATAGTGGGGGGCTATCGGCGTTGACCGGTTCTGACCTGCCCAAACCAATCTAGACCATAACGATGGGGGTACACCAATCATGATAACCAGGACCGTTGCCCGTGAGATCGCGGTACATTACGCCTTTGAGCTGGGCTTTTCCAATCTGTCTGCCCAGGAACTGCTGGAGCAGGAATTGACCCAGGAACGCTTTGGGGAGATCGCTGAGATCGACCCGCTGTACGCCGAATTTCCGGACGAGAAACAGTGCGCCTACATCCGCAAGCTGGTGGAGGGCGTTGGGGAACACGGATACGAACTGGATGAATACATCAGCAAATACGCTATCGGCTGGAAGTTCCAGCGCATCCCCCGCATCGCTGCCGCCATCATGCGGGTAGCCATGTTCGAGGTGCTCTATATGCCGGAGATCCCCGCCTCCGCCGCCATCAATGAAGCGGTAGAGCTGGCGAAAAAGTATGACGAACCCAAGGTGGCCTCCTTTGTCAACGGCATTTTGGGTTCTTTTGTGCGCAAAGAGCTGTCAGGCGGAGGCGACCAGGCATGACCAGTTTCCTGGGGATCGACACCAGCAACTACACCACCTCCGCCGCCTGTTGCCGTGCCGACGGCAGCGGGTACAACAGCTCCCAGCTGCTCACCGTCAAGTCCGGTGAACTGGGGCTGCGGCAGAATGAGGCGTTGTTCCAGCACATAAAGAATCTGCCCCAACGCTTTGCGGAGCTGCGGGAGGCTGGCTTTTTGCAGGACATCGCCGCTGTCGGCGCCAGCACCCAGCCCAGGGCGGTGGAAGGGTCCTATATGCCCTGTTTCCTGGCTGGGGCGTCTCAGGGACGCATCCTGGCGGAGACTTTGGGCGTGCCCTTCTACGCCTTTTCCCATCAGCAGGGGCATATTGCCGCCGTCTGCTGGGCAGCGAAGAAGCTGGAGCTGTTAGACCAGCCCATGCTGGCCTGGCACCTGTCCGGCGGCACCACCGAGCTGCTGCTGGTGGTGCCCGAAAACGGCAACGTCCGCGCCGCCCGCATCGGCGGCACCACCGACATCTCCGCCGGTCAGCTCATCGACCGAACGGGGCAGTATCTCCACCTGGACTTTCCCGCCGGAAAAGCGCTGGACAAGCTGGCCGCCCAGAGCGACAAAAAGGAGCGCTTTCGGGTGCGTATGGACAGCTTGCAGTTTTCCTTCTCCGGCATTGAGAACAAGGTGCAGAAACAGGTGGCGCAGCACAAGGAACCGGCGGACATCGCCCGCTTCACCCTGGAGACCATCGCTTCCCTGGTGCGTCGGGTCACTGACCGTGCCATGGAGCAGTACCCCGGCCTGCCTGTGGTCTGTTCCGGTGGGGTTGCGTCCAACAGCATCCTGCGCAAGTACCTCTACGATGCCGTATTTGCGCCCCCGGCCTATTCCACCGACAACGCCATGGGCACTGCGGTGCTGACGGCACGGCAGATGGATTGGGGGCATTAAATGGCTTCCAAACCCATCTACACGGTCACCCAGGTGAACACCTATATCAAGAGCATCCTGGATGGTGACCGGAACCTCTCCGGCGTCTACATTCGGGGAGAGCTTTCTAACTACAAAAAGTACCCTTCCGGTCACCACTATTTCACCCTCAAGGACACCGGCAGCGCCCTCCGCTGCGTCCTGTTCCGCTCCTCGGCCACCCGTTTGCGGTTCCAGCCGGAGAGCGGCATGAAGGTCATCGCCTACGGTCGTATCACCGCCTTCCCGCGGGATGGGCAGTACCAGCTCTATGTGGACGCCCTGACTCCGGACGGGGTGGGAGAATTGTATGTGGCCTTCGAGCAGCTGAAGAACAAGCTGTACCAGGAGGGTTTCTTTGCCGCCGAGCATAAAAAGCCCATCCCACGCTACCCAGAGAGCATCGCCCTCATCACCTCCCAAGCCGGTGCCGCCGTCCACGACATGACCCGCATCTTGAACGCCCGCTGGCCCATGGCCACGGTAAAGCTCCTGCCTGTGCGGGTGCAGGGCGCTGGTGCGGCGGCAGAGCTGACCGGCGCCCTGCGCTACGCCAACCGGAAGCAGGTGGCGGATCTGATCATCATCGGCCGAGGCGGCGGTTCTATGGAGGATCTGTGGGCGTTTAACGATGAAAGTCTTGCCCGTGCGGTGTATGAATCGGATATTCCGGTGATCTCCGCTGTGGGGCATGAACCGGACGTGACCATCATTGATTATGTGGCCGACCTTCGTGCCGCCACCCCCTCCAACGGGGCAGAGCTGGCGGTACCCGACCAGCTGGAGCTGAAACAGTATGTAGATCAGCTGGGGCAGCGCTGCCGGCAGGCCATGCTGGGACAGCTCCAACGCGTCAGCCAGAAGCTGGAGCGTCTGCGCACCGCCAACGTCCTCACCGACCCCATGGTGCCCGTCCAAAACGGGCGGATGCGGTTGGACACTGCCCAGCAGAAGCTGACCGAATCCCTGCGGCGCCGCCAGCACTTGGAGCGCACCCGCCTGGCGGGCTTGACGTCCACCCTGGACGCACTCAGCCCCTTGAAAGTCCTGGGACGCGGCTACGCCATGGCGCAGGACGAGGAGGGACAGATCATCACCTCCGTCCACAGCGTGGAGCTGGGGGAGCGCATCACCCTGCGGGTGTCTGATGGGCAGTTGGGATGTACCGTCATGAAACAATTCCCATTTGAGACAAGGGAAAAGGAGCAGAACAGAAATGGCAGCAAAGAAGAAACCCTTTGAGGAGTCCATGACTCGGCTGGAGGAGATCGTCTCCATTCTGGAGCGAGGGGAATCCACCCTGGACGAATCCCTAGCGCTCTTTGAGGAGGGCACCAAGCTGGCGGCAGCCTGTTCCAAACAACTGGATCAGGCAGAACAGAAAATCTTAAAGTTGACCAAAGGCCCGGACGGCGAGCCGGTAGAAACGCCTTTGAAAGGATAAATCATGAATCAATTTCAATTTGAATTACAGCGCTGTCAGGGTCTGGTAGAGGTCAATCTGGCAGCATACTTTACCCAGAACGTCCCCCAGAAAACCCTGCTGGACGCCATGCGCTACAGCCTTCTGGCTGGCGGCAAACGCATCCGGCCCATCCTGGCGCTGAAATTCTGTGAAGCGGCCGGGGGGAGCTTGGAACAGGCGCTGCCCTATGCCTGCGCAGTGGAGATGCTCCACACCTATTCCCTCATCCATGATGACCTGCCCAGCATGGACAACGATGACCTGCGCCGGGGCAAGCCCACCAACCACAAGCGGTTCGGAGAGTGTACCGCCACTTTGGCTGGCGATGCCCTCCAGGCGGCAGCCTTTGAGACCATCCTGACTGCTCCCCTTCCGGCAGAGGTGAATGTTGCCGCTGGCCTGACCCTGGCCCGTGGGGCGGGCGCCCTGGGGATGTGCGGCGGACAGCAGCTGGACATGGAGGGGGAGACTCGGATCTTCACCTTGAAGGAAGTGGCTCGGATGAACCAGCTCAAGACCGGCTGCCTGCTGAATGCGGCCTGTGTCATGGGAGTTCTGGCAGCAGGTGTGGCGATGGATGACCCCATGGCGGCCGCAGCAGAGCGCTACGCCAAGGCCATTGGCCTTGCCTTCCAGGTGCGGGATGATATGCTCAACGTCACCTCCACCGAGGAGGAGATGGGCAAGCCGGTGGGCAACGACGTTGAGAGTCACAAGTCTACCTATGTGTCCCTGCTGGGGCTGGACAAGTGCGCCAGCGTCATCGCCCAGCAGACGGCGGCGGCCAAGGATGCCATCCGAGGCTGTCTTCCGGACACGGACTTTTTGTGTGATCTGGCAGATTATCTGGCCGGACGAGAGAAATAAAACGGGATGATACCCGGCGAGAAAGGAGGCGCAGCTGTGCCAGATCTTTTTTCCCAGGATCTGCACCAAATTTCTGACCAGGAGGCGGAAGTCCTGTGTCAGGAACTGCGCAGATCGCTCCTTACCTCCGTCAGTCAGACGGGGGGACATTTGGCATCCAATCTAGGGGCAGTCGAGCTGACTGTGGCCATCCATCGGGTGTACGACACAGCCAAAGACCGCCTGGTTTTCGACGTGGGGCACCAGTGCTATTGCCATAAAATATTGACCGGTCGGGCGGAGCGGATGACCACCCTGCGGAAGATGGGCGGCCTATCCGGCTTCCCCAAGCCGGAGGAGAGCGACCACGATGCCTTCATCGCCGGCCACGCCTCCAACTCGGTCTCCGTGGCCGTGGGCATGGCGCGGGCGCGGACGTTGCAGAAGCAGGATTACCAGGTCATCGCTCTCATCGGTGACGGCGCTCTCACCGGCGGACTGGCCTATGAAGGGCTGTCCGACGCCGGACAGAGCGGAGAGAATCTGGTGGTCATCCTCAACGACAACGGAATGTCCATCCAGAAAAACGTGGGCGGTATCGCCACCCTGCTGGCACGGAACCATCTGCGTCCTACCTACCTGTCCTTCAAGCGTGCCTACCGGAAGGTATTCGAAAAAATCCCCGGCGGACGGGCTTTGTATCACTTTAACCACAAGATCAAGAAAAGCATCAAGGGTACCATCCTGCCCAGCAGCTTCTTCGAGGACATGGGCTTCACCTACATCGGCCCCGTAGACGGTCACCAAGTAGGGGAATTGACCCGCCTGCTCCGTTGGGCGAAATCCCTGGAGGGGCCGGTGCTCCTCCATGTGCGGACGGTCAAGGGGAAAGGCTGGGCTCACGCCGAGGAGACCCCGGACGCCTATCACGGTGTGTCCCCCTTCGACCTGGCCACCGGCAAGCCGCTGAACCCCAGCGGGCGGAATTTCTCCTCCGTGTTCGGAGAGGAGCTGAGCCGCTTGGCGGCGGAGGATCCTAAGATTTGCGCTGTCACCGCCGCTATGCGGTCGGGCACCGGATTAGACCCCTTTGCCATCCGCTGTCCCGAACGGTTCTTTGATGTAGGCATTGCGGAAGGCCACGCCGTGGCCATGTGCTCCGGCATGGCAAAGCAGGGGATGCTGCCGGTGTTTGCGGTCTACTCCTCCTTCTTACAGCGGGGCTACGATATGCTCATTCATGATATGGCGCTCCAGCGGTTACATATGGTGCTGGGGGTAGACCGTGCCGGTCTGGTAGGGGACGATGGAGAGACCCATCAGGGTCTGTTCGATGTGGCCTACCTGTCTACCGTGCCCGGACTGACCCTGCTGGCTCCGGCCAGCTTCGCCGAGATGCGCTCCATGCTCCACCGTGCCCTCTACCAGCTCACCGGCCCCGTGGCGCTGCGCTATCCCCGTGGGGGCGAAAATGGCTACCGTGCCGATCACAGCCAAGGTGCTGCGGCGGTGCTGCGAGAGGGAACGGACTGGACGGCGGTGTGTTATGGCACCATGACCGGAGAGGTGCTGTCGGCAGCGGAAGCGTTGGACGCAGAAGGCATCTCGGTGGAAGTGGTGAAGCTCAACCAGCTGGCGCCGCTGGAGCCGGAGACGGTGCTGACTTCGGTACGAAAGACTGGCAGGCTGCTGGTAGCGGAGGAGGTCATCCAAACAGGTTCCATAGGCGTGGCGCTGGCAGGCGCGGTGGCACAGGAAGGGCTGGCGCTGAAGGCGCTGAAGCTGCTGAACACCGGCGAGCGGTTCGTGCCGCATGGAACCATCCCCCAGCTGCGCAAACTGCTGGGGATCAACAGTGACCACATTGCGTCGGTCATGCGGGAGGCGGAAAGATGAGTAAAACACGGCTGGATGTGGCCATGGCCGCGCAAGGACTGGCCGAGAGCCGTCAGAAAGCCCAGGCCATCATTATGAGCGGGCTGGTCTTTGTGGACGGCAAGCGGGTGGACAAATGCGGCGCCCAGATCGCCGACACGGCGGTTATCGAGGTGCGGGGCAAGACCCTGCGCTATGTGAGCCGAGGCGGCCTGAAATTGGAGAAAGCCATGCAGTGCTTCCCCCTGACCTTGCAGGATGCTGTTGCCATGGACTGCGGTGCGTCCACCGGCGGGTTCACCGACTGTATGCTCCAAAATGGGGCGAAAAAGGTGTACGCCGTGGATGTGGGCTATGGACAGCTGGACTGGAAGCTGCGGCAGGACGAACGGGTGGTGTGCATGGAGCGCACCAACGCCAGATACTTGACGAAGGAACAGATCCCTGAGCCGCTGGATTTCGTCTCGGTGGACGTGTCCTTCATCTCATTGGGGCTTATCTTCCCAGCCCTGCGTCCGCTGCTGGCGGACAACGCCAACCTAGTTTGTCTCATCAAGCCTCAGTTTGAAGCGGGCAAGGACAAGGTAGGCAAGAAGGGGGTCGTGCGAGACGCTAACGTACACCTGGCGGTGCTGGAGCAGTTTTTGCGCCATGCGGCGGAAAACGATCTGACCGTGCAGGGTATGACGTATTCCCCCATCAAGGGGCCGGAGGGCAACATCGAGTACCTGGGCTGGCTCACCGCTGCGGCGGGAGAGAACCACGTTCCCGATCTGCATACCCTGGTAGAAACATCACATAAAGAACTGGAGAGGGTAACATGAAGATCATACTAAGTCCGAATCCGTACCGGGATAAGCGCATGACCGTAGTGAGCGAGGCGGAAAAGGTGCTGAAGGAGTGCGGCGTGGAGACCGTGGTGTGCCTGCCCTTCCCCATGGACGACCACTTCCGGTTCGCCAAAAAATTTGACTGGAAAGACCTGGACGAGGAGGCGGAGGGCACGGATATGCTCATTTGCTTCGGCGGTGACGGCACCATCCTCCATCTGGCTCGCTTCGCCCGCACCCACAACATCCCCATCCTGGGGGTGAACACCGGCAGCTTGGGCTATATGGCTGAGCTGGAGCCGGGAGAAATGCACCTTTTGCGGAAGGTGGTGGAGGGGAAATACCGGCTGGAACCCCACATGATGCTGGACTTTCGTGTGATTCGAAATGGCCGCGTCATCCATCAGGACACTGCTTTGAATGAGACGACCATTCGCACCAGTGCTGTGGGCAAGGAGATCCACTTCGTCATCTACGCCGATGGGGTGGAGCTGTTCGCGTGCAGCGGCGATGGCGTCATTGTGGGCACGCCCACCGGCTCTACGGCCTATAACGTCTCCGCCGGCGGGCCCATTGTGGAGCCGACAGCGGAAAATATCTTGGTCACTCCCATCTGCGCTCACGACCTGCGGGTGCGTCCCTGCGTGCTGAGCAAAGATCGGGTGGTGACGGTGGAGTTGGGGCATATCGGCAAGAAAGGGGTCTTTCTCTCCCCAGACGGCGGCTCCTTCCGGCTGTCTGACCATGACAAGGTGGAGCTGCGCAGCTCTGACAGCCACATCAACCTAGTGCGGGTGACCAACCGGAGCTTTTATGAGATTCTGCACCAGAAGCTGGGTACTTAAAAGGAGGAAATGGTGAAAGAAAAGCGACAACGGGCAATTCTGGACATCATTGCCAATCACATGATCGAGACGCAGGAACAGCTGTTGGCAGAGCTGAAAGAACGAGGCTTTCGCTGCACCCAGGCCACCATCTCTCGTGACATGAAGGAGCTTCAGCTCATCAAGGAGCTGACCCCTACAGGGAGCTATCGGTACGCCGTTTCCATCCACCAGAACCGCCGAGACTTCAACGACCGCCTGCGCAACGTCTTTCGGGAGGGAGTCACGTCCGTGGATCTGGCTCAGAACATCATCGTCCTCAAGACCATGCCTGGCCTTGCCAACGCCGCAGCGGCGGCACTGGACGGCATGGACATCGAAGAAATGGTCGGTTCCCTCGCTGGGGACGACACGGCGCTGCTGGTCATGCGCACCAATCAGGCGGCAGAGCAGTTTTGCAGTGAGCTGCGGATGATGCTGAAATGACCAGCCACGGAAGAAAGAGCGTGATTCAAAATGCTGTTACTGCTTCACATTGAAAATATCGCGGTCATCCAGTCTGCGGACATCCAGTTCGATGGCGGCTTCAACGTCCTCACCGGCGAGACTGGCGCAGGCAAATCCATCGTGGTGGACGCCCTGAACGCTGTCCTAGGGGGGCGCACCTCTCGTGACCTGATCCGCACCGGCGCCAAATCCGCCCTGGTCAGCGCCCAGTTCATCGACCTGCCTCAGCTGGATTGGTTCCAGGAACAGGGCATCGCGCCGGACGCCGAGGGCGTCCTGCTGCTCCAGCGGGAGCTGCGGGCGGACGGGAAGAACACCTGCCGTTTGAACGGCCGTCCTGTGTCCCTGGCACAGCTGCGGGAGCTGGGACGGCAGCTGCTGGACATCCACGGCCAGCATGACGGGCAGCGGCTGTTGGATCCGACCTGTCACTTGGAATACCTGGACAGCTTCGGCCAGTGCAGTCCGCTGCTGGCGGACTATCAGACCGCCTACCACAAGCTCACCAGCTTGAAAAAACAGATGGACAGCCTGAAAATGGACGAGGCGGAAAAGGCACGGCGGGTGGACAATCTGACCTACCAGATCGCTGAATTGGAGCGCGCCGACCTGCGTCCCGGCGAGGACGAGGCGCTGGCGGAGCGGAAGAAACTCTTGCGCTCTGCCGGAAAGATCATGGGCGCGGTGGACAGTGCCTGCTACGCCCTGTTCGGCAGCGACGAGACCCAGGGGGCGCTGGATCTGGTGGAGGAAGCCGCCGATGCCATGCGTCAGGCGGGACGCTACAGCGATGCCTTTGGCGAGCTGGCGGAGAAGCTGGAGAGCCTGCGCTATGACCTGGACGATGCTGCCGAGTGCGTGCGGGATAAGAGGGAGGAGATGGAGTTTTCTCCCTCCGAATTAGACCAGCTGGAGAGCCGGCTGGACATCATCTACCGGCTGCAAAAGAAGTACGGCAGCACAGTAGAGGAGATGCTCCAATATTTGGAGCGGTGTCGGGCGGAGTTGGAGACCATCCAGAGCGCCGCCGATACCTTGGAAAAATTGGAACAGAAGCTGCAAGCTGCCCAGTCGGAAGCGGCTCAGGCGGCGGCCAAACTGACCGCCCTGCGCAAGAAACAGGCGGGGCGGCTCCAACAGCGCATCCAGAAGGAATTGGCGGATTTGGATATGCCAAAAGTGCGCTTTGAGGTGGCATTTGCGGAAAAAGCCTGTACCTTTGGTATGGATGAAACTGGTGCGGACGAAGTGCAGTTCCTCATGTCTGCCAATGTAGGGGAGGACTTGAAGCCCATCCAGAAGATCGCCTCCGGCGGTGAGCTGGCTCGCATCATGCTGGCACTGAAAAATGTGCTGGCGGAGAACGAGACAGTGACCACTTTGGTCTTTGACGAGGTGGACACTGGCGTATCCGGTCGGGCGGCGCAGAAGGTTGCCCGAAAAATGGCGGACGTGGGGCAGCACAAGCAGGTGCTCTGCGTCACCCATCTGCCCCAGATCGCCGCCATGGCGGACGTCCACTTCTCGGTGGAAAAAGGGGAGCGGGACGGCCGCACCTACACCCAGGTGGAGCGCCTGTCCCAGCAGCGGCGGAAGGAGGAGCTGGCACGTCTCACTGGCGGGGCGGTCATCTCGGACGCCATCCTGAAAAGCGCCGGCGAATTGCTGACGGAAGCGGAAAGCTACAAACAAAATCGAAAAAAACAGCAAGAATCCAGTTGACAAACTGGGAAAACTGGGTTAGAATAAGCCGCAAGTAAGCGTTGAAGAGGAAGAGTAGCGATGTGTGTGAGCCGCAGAGAGCTTCCGGTCGGTGCAAGGAAGTGTGAGCGCCTCGTGAATACCCCTCGGAGCTGCTGTCCCAACGGCGGAGGAACGAGATGTGTCCGCCCAGTAGGCACAGTCGGGTTGCGACCGTTATTTCGCCGGAGTTTCTGACTCCCTGAGGTTCGCTCTGCGAGGAGCCGACGCATCAGAGGTGGTACCGTGCAAAATGGTTCGATTTTTGCGCCCTCTGTCCCCATGTGGACGGAGGGCGTTTTTTGGTGTCGTCCTCCGGCCGAACAAGTAATCAAAGGAGAGAAAAAACGATGACACTGTATGATGAATTGATCGCCCGCGGCCTGATCGCCCAGGTCACCGATGAGGAAAAGGTAAAGGAACTGATCAACAGCGGCAAGGCTACCTTCTATATTGGCTTCGACCCCACCGCTGATTCCCTCCATGTGGGTCACTTCATGGCACTCTGCCTGATGCGCCGCCTCCAGTCCAACGGCAACAAGCCCATCGCCTTGCTGGGCGGCGGCACCGCCCTCATCGGTGACCCTTCCGGCAAGACTGATATGCGCAAGATGCTGACGGCGGAGGACATCAACCACAACGCCGAGTGCTTCAAGAAGCAGATGTCCCGCTTCATCGACTTCTCCGACGGCAAAGCCCTGATGGTCAACAACGCCGACTGGCTGCTGGGATTGAACTATGTGGAGCTGCTGCGGGAAGTGGGTGCTTGCTTCTCCGTGAACAATATGCTGCGGGCGGAATGTTATAAGCAGCGGATGGAGAAGGGGCTGACCTTCCTGGAATTCAACTACATGATCATGCAGAGCTATGACTTCTACCACCTGTACCAGGAGTACGGCTGCAACTTCCAGTTCGGCGGCGACGACCAGTGGTCTAATATGCTGGGCGGTCGGGAGCTTATCCGCCGGAAGCTGGGCAAGGACGATGCAGAAGCCATGACCATCACCCTGCTGCTCAACAGCGAGGGCAAGAAGATGGGCAAGACCGTATCCGGCGCCGTGTGGCTGGATCCGGAAAAGACCAGCCCCTACGAGTTCTACCAGTACTGGCGGAACGTAGAGGATGCAGACGTGATCAAGTGCATCAAGATGCTCACCGATGTGCCCCTGGATCAGATCGCGGAAATGGAGACTTGGAAGGACGCTAAGCTCAACGAGGCCAAGGCCATCCTGGCTTACGAGCTGACCAAGCTGGTTCACGGGGAAGCGGAAGCGGAAAAGGCACAGCAGACCTCTCAAAGCCTGTTCTCCACCGGCAGCGACCTGACCAATATGCCCACCACCGAGCTGACCGCAGACCAGTTCGCAGATGGACAGATCACCATCGTCAAGCTGCTGACCTGCGCTGGTCTTGCCACCTCCAACAAGGAGGCCAAGACCCTTATCAAGCAGGGCGGCGTCCAGGTCAATGGCGAAAAGGTGGAGGAATTCACCGACAGCTATGGCGCTGACGCCTTCGAGGGCGATGGCCTCATTGTCAAGAAGGGCAAGAAGGTTTACCGTCGTTTCGTAAAGGCATAATCAAACACCAACCCCAAACCCACGCTATTTTCGTGATAGCGTGGGCTTTTTTGTCTGTTTGCAGTTGTCTTTTCTGGTCTGGCTCTGGTATAATAAAATGAAATACCTTCTGATTGGAGTCAGAAAATGAATACAATTTCCACCTTTTTAGAACATTTCGACCTGACGCAGCTCATCTCCCTGCTCATCCAGGCCATCGCCGCACTCCTGTGCATCAGCTTCCACGAGATGGGGCACGGCTTTGCCGCCTGGTGCCTGGGGGACGAGACGGCCAAGCGGCAGGGGCGGGTGTCCATGAATCCCCTGCACCACATTGACCCGCTGGGTTTGATTTTGCTGATCACCGCCGGATTCGGCTGGGCAAAGCCGGTGCCGGTGGATATGCGCCACTTCCGCCATCCCAAATCCGGTATGGCGATCACCGCCCTGGCCGGCCCTTTGAGCAACTTCCTCATGGGCTGGGCGGCACTGGGGGGCGCCAGCCTGCTCTATCACTTCGCCCTGAAACAGATCGTCACCGTCCAGCTCTATGCCCACCTCTTTGCGCTGCTCATCCAGATTGCAGTACTCAGCGTGGGCTTGGGGATGTTCAACCTCATCCCGTTCCCGCCCCTGGACGGCTCCAAGATTTTGTTCTCCCTGCTGCCCGACCGCATTTACTATTTCATCCTCCGCTACGAGCGCTACCTGATGGCTGCCCTCTTTGTGCTGGTCTTTTTTGGCCTGCTGGATACGCCCCTGGCGGTGCTGCGGGACTGGGGGCTGCGGAGCCTGTGCCAGCTGACCCGATTCCCAGCGGACTTCTTCGGACTGTAAATGGCGTTGGATGTACCTGTTTACCACCTGGACGGGGTGGTGCAGAACCGGTCGGAACGGGAGAGCTTTGACGGGCCGCTGGATTTGATTTTACTATTGCTGAGCAAGAACAAGATGGAGATCGCCGACATCCAGATCGCCCTCATCCTAGACCAATACCTGGCCTGGATGAACCAGCGGCAGACGCTGGATTTGGAGGTAGCCAGCGAATTCGTGGCCATGGCCGCCCATCTGGTATACATTAAAACTAGAATGCTCCTATCCCTCCAAGATGAGGAAGTGACCAGTGAGGTGGAGGCGCTCATCGCCTCTCTGGAAGCCCGCCAGCGGAGCGCATCCTACAGCAAGATACAGGCGGTGCTGCCTACCTTGCAGCATCGGTATGCAGTGGGCAAGGACTATTTGCCCAAGCCGCCGGAACCTCTCCTGCCAGCCGCCGAGTACACCTATCAGCACTTGCCCACGGACTTGCCCCAGGCGCTGAACAAGCTGCTCCTGAAGCGGAGCGCCGAGACGCTGCCGCCTCTGTCCGCCCAGCTGGAGGGCATCGTGGCACGGGAACCGTATCCGGTGGAGGAGAAGGCGTCGGAGATCTTGCGCAGCCTGACCCGCTCCGGCACCACTGTTTTTTCCGATCTGTTTCGGGACAGCCAGAGCCGTTCCGAGGTGGTGGCCACCTTTCTGGCGGTGCTGGAGCTGTGCCGAGGGCGGAAGATCGTGGTCACCGGCCAGGGAGCGGACTGCATGGTGACCTGGGCGGACGAGGAGGAGGAGGGAGCTGGATGACTATGGAATTTCAGGACATAAAATCAACCATCGAGGGCATTCTATTCGCATCCGGCGAACCAGTGCCGTTGGCACGGCTGTGTCAGGTGCTGGAGCAGGACAAGAACACGGTGGAGGGCATTCTCCACGCCCTGGCGGACGAGTACGCTTTCCAGCGACGGGGGATGCGTATCCTCCAGCTGGGCGACCGGTATCAGATGTGCTCTGCGCCGGAGTATGCCGACCTCATCCGGCAGGCGTTAGACCTGCGTAAGCCGCCTCAGCTCAGTCTGGCGGCGTTGGAATCTCTGGCCATCATTGCCTACTTCCAGCCTGCCACCAAAGGGGTGGTGGAGCAGATTCGAGGGGTGGATTCCTCCTACACCGTGAATCTGCTGGTGGAACGAGGACTTATCCAAGAAGCAGGACGGCTCAATGCGCCGGGACGACCGGTGCTGTTCCGGACGACCGACCATTTTTTGCGCTGCTTTGGGTTAAAGACCTTGGACGACCTGCCGCCCCTGCCGGAACGGGAAGGGGAACGTGCCTTGGCTCAGGAACTGGAGGACGCCTTAAAACGGCGAGAGCAGGAGGAGGGGTGATGTGCGCATACTAGGAATCCTATTGCTGGCGCTTGCGGCGCTGCTGACCCTCTTGCTGTTTTGTCGGGTGGGGGTCATCGCTGCCTATTCTGCCGATGGGCTGACCGTGCGGGCACGGCTGGGATGGTTCAAGCTGACCATCGTGCCCATGCCCAAGCGGAAACCTAAGGAAAAGCGGACAAAAGCGGCGAAAAAGAAGCCAAAAACCGAGAAAAAACCGCCCAAACCGGCGGAAAGCCACCCTAACAGCTTGCAGACTATCCTAAAAGGCGGCTCCATCTCCCAGCTCAAGGAGCTGCTGGAGCTGGCTTGGTCGGCGGCGGGGGATATGATCCGCCATCTGCGGGTAGAATATCTCCGACTGCACTACACCTTCGCCGGTCAGCCCGACCCGGCCAAGGCGGCATTGCGCTGCGGCAAGGCCAACATCAGCGGAGGCATCATTTGCCACCTGCTGGAACAACATTTGAACATTCTGCGGCGAGAGGTCACAGCGGAGGTGGATTTCTGTTCGGAACAGTCCACTGTCTACGCCGCCGGCTCCTGCTCCATCCGAGTAGGGGCGGCGCTGCTGGTGACCCTGCGGCTGCTGCGAAGCTATCTGCAATGGAAAAAACGGCAGGGCAAACCCCCTGCCCAGGAGGAAAAGACATATGGATAACAAGACACATCCGGTAGGAGAAGTGGTGCAGCTGACCATGGAGAAGCTGCGGGAGATGGTAGACGTGAACACGGTGGTGGGCGATCCCATCCACACCCCGGAAGGGGTGACGGTCATCCCCGTCTCCAAGGTGAGCATCGGCCTGGTTTCCGGCGGCAGCGACTTTACCACCAAGAACCAGCCCGCCGGCAGCAATGCCTACGGCGGCGCCAGCAGCGCCGGCGTGAATATCCAGCCCCAGGCATTCTTGGTCATCAACGGCGATAACGTGCGCCTGCTGCCGGTAGCGCCCACCGAGGCGGGCGCTCTGGATAAGGCCATCGACCTGCTGCCGGAGCTTTTGACCAAAGTTTCCCGCCTGTTGGATCAGCGGAAGGCGACAAAAGCGGAGAAAAAGGCGGCGAAAGCCGATACAGAGACAACGGAAGGAGAAGCATGAGAAAGAAACCGATGAAACGCCTGCTGGCCATGGTGCTGGCGGTGGTGTGCGTGGTGGGGCTGACCTCCACCGCCTGGGCCATCGACCAGCCGCCGGTGAACTCCGCCACCTCGGCCTGCGTCATGGACGTGGACAGCGGACGCATCCTCTACAGCAAGAACGAGAACGCTGAGCGCTGCATCGCCAGCATCACCAAGATCATGACCGCCATCCTGGTCATCGAGAACAACACCGACTTCAATCAGGTCATCACCGCCTCCAAAACTGCTGCCGCCGAGGACGGCACGTCCCTGTACCTGCTGGAGGGGGACAAGTTGACCCTGATGACCGGCCTGTACGGCACCATGCTCCGCAGCGGCAACGACGCTGCGGTAGCCATCGCGGAACACACCGCCGGAAGCGTGAAGAAATTTGTCAAGATGATGAATGCCAAGGCCAAGGAGCTGGGCATGACCCACTCCCACTTCAGCTGGCCCAACGGACTCATTGACGAGGACAATTACTCCAGCGCCAAGGACATGGCCATCCTGTCCAGCTACGCCATGAAAAATAAGCTCTTTGCCAAGATCGTCAAGACCGGCTATATCGAGACCAAGGATGGGTACCAGATTGAGAACCACAACCGGATGCTCTCACGGGACAAGCGCTGCATCGGTGTCAAGACCGGCTTCACCACCCTGGCTGGCCGCACCCTGGTCACCTGCTTCAAAAACCCGGACAACGGCCAGCGCATCGTTATCGTCACCCTCAACAACTACGACCACTACAATGACCATGAGCGGCTGTGCAACTGGGTTTTTGACAACTTCCAGCAGACCACTCTGGTGAAGAAAAACAGCAAAGTGGCCACCGTGACCGATGACGGCAAGACGGCGGAGCTGGTGGCCAAACAGAAGGTCACTTGGCCGTCCAAGGACGGCGAGGCCTCTCGTATCACCAGCACCTTCTCCGTTCAGAGCAACCAGGGCGTGCCCATGGAAGAAGGGGACGTGGCAGGGGTGATGCGATTCTACCTGGACGGCAAGAAGATCGGCCAGACGAAGCTGCTCTACCACTATCCGGAATCGTGAGGGAACGGAAAAGAAGGGAGGGATGACCGTGGAAGAACGAGTGCAGAAGATCTTGTCCGCCTACGGCGTCTGCTCCCGACGGGAGGCGGAGCGGCTGATGGCCGCTGGGGAAGTGCTGGTCAACGGCACCCCTGCCGCCCTGGGAGACAGGGCGGATCCGGAGCGGGATCGCATCACCGTCCGCGGCGTCCCCCTCCGTGCCAAAGCGCCGGAGCACTGCTATGTGATGCTCCATAAACCTCGAGGTTATGTGACGACCCTTTCAGACGAAAAGGGGAGAGCCAACGTGGCGGAGCTGGTGGCGGACTGCGGCGTGCGGGTGTACCCAGTGGGACGGCTGGATTTGAATTCAGAGGGGCTGCTGCTCCTGACCAACGATGGGGCGCTGACCCAATCCTTGACCCACCCCAGCCACCAGATGGAAAAGGAATACCATGTGCGGGTCAATGGTGATGTGAAGGCGGCGGTGCCGTGCCTGCGTCAGGACATGACAGTAGATGGGACGTTCTTCCACGGCGCTCGGGTGCAGGTCTTGCAGGAGACTGATCGGGGCGGGGTGCTGTCCATGGTCATCTGCGAGGGGAAGAACCGGCAGATACGCCGGATGTGCGCCTATGCCGGCCTGACCGTCCTGCGGCTGAAACGGGTACGGGAAGGGGCTGTCCGGCTGGGAAAGCTGCCGGTGGGGCAGTGGCGTTATCTGACTGGGAAGGAGATCTCTGCGCTGCGGGGAAAGTAGCTTGCAAAATTTTGCAAGGCTTTCCGGCGAAGTTGCATTTTTGTCTTGCATTTGCTCTGTTTTAATGCTATTATCAAAGTATCTTCGGCAATGATTGCAAGTGATGAAGCCAAAAAATTAGGAGCATTGCAAATGACAGACATCTTAACGTATATTCAGGAGAATATGACCTCCTTCTCCAAGGGACAGAAATTGATCGCCAATTACATCTTACAGTCCTATGATAAGGCTGCGTTCATGACCGCCAGCAAGCTGGGTAAGACAGTCAACGTCAGCGAATCCACCGTAGTGCGCTTTGCTGCGGAGCTGGGCTTTGACGGCTATCCCAGTATGCAAAAAACCTTGCAGGAAATGATCCGCAACAAGCTCACCGCCATCCAGCGGGTGGAGGTGTCCAAGGAACGCATTGGCAACCAGGATGTGATGACCATGGTCATGCAGTCGGATATTGAAAAGATCCGCATGACCTTGGATGAGACTGACCAGGTCAGCTTCAACCAGGCCGTAGCCGCTATCGCCAACGCCAAGCGCATCTACGTTCTGGGCGTCCGCTCCGCCAGCGTACTGGCCAACTTTATCAGCTTTTATTTCCGCTTCATGTTTGACAACCTGGTCAGCGTGGACACCAGCTCCATCAGTGAGGTCTTTGAACAGATCGTCCACATCTCCGCAGACGATGTGTTCATCGGCCTCTCCTTCCCGCGGTACTCCAAGCGCACCATCAAAGCCATGCAGTACGCCAAAGATCAAGGTGCCAAGGTGGTGGCCATCACGGACAGCAAGGTATCCCCGCTGACCAAGATCGCGGATGTCTCCCTGTTGGCCAAGAGCGACATGGCCTCCTTCGTGGATTCCCTCGTGGCGCCCCTGAGTCTGGTCAACGCCCTCATTGTGGCCATCAGCCGAGAGAAGGCGGTACACTTGGAGTCCTCCCTGAACCGGTTGGAGAGCATCTGGGAAGAATACGATGTGTACGAGAAGCAAGGACAAGATTGACAGAAAACAAGCGGAGCAGACCGGTGTTTGGCTGCTCCGTTTTTTTGAGGAAAACGTATGACAAAACAAGTGATCGTAGTGGGCGGCGGCGCCGCCGGAATGATGGCCGCCATCACTGCCGCACGGAACGGCGCCAGAGTGACCCTGGTGGAGCGGAACGAGAAGATGGGACGGAAGCTGTATATCACTGGGAAAGGCCGGTGTAATGTGACCAACCATACCGATGCCCGCGGGGTTTTGGAGCACATCCCGCATGGAAGCCGTTTCCTGTTCAGCGCCATGGATCGGTTTCCGCCGGAGGCCGCCATGGCCTTTTTCACTGAATTGGGCGTGCCGCTGAAAACAGAACGGGGCGATCGGGTCTTTCCCACCGCTGACCGGTCGGCGGACGTGATTGACGCCTTGGTGCGGGAGATGAAGCACCAGAAGGTGTCAACGGTACACGGACGGGCGTCTCATATCCAGACCGAGAACGGCCATGTAACCGGTGTGATCCTGGAGGACGGCAGACAGTTCGCCGCTCAGACGGTCATCCTGGCCACCGGCGGCACATCTTATCCGGCCACCGGCTCCACCGGCGATGGATACCGGCTGGCGTCTGAGCTGGGGCACACGGTGACAGATTTGCAAGGCTCCCTGGTGCCTTTGGAGGCAAAAGGGGAGGACTGTCCCAGAATGCAAGGGCTGGCGCTGAAGAATGTGCGCATCAAGGTGGTCAACCAGAAGAAGAAAGTGGCCTACGAGGGGTTCGGCGAGCTGCTGTTCACCCACTTTGGCCTCTCCGGCCCCCTCATTTTGAGCGCCAGCGCCCATCTGACCAAGCTGGACAAGAACCAGTACACCGTCATCATCGACCTGAAACCGGCGTTGGAGGAGAAAAAGCTGGACGAACGTTTGGTGCGGGAATTCCAGGCGCAGGCCAATAAGGATTTTCAAAATGCCCTGGGCAGCCTCTTGCCCCGGCTGATGATTCCTGTTATTATAGAGCGCACCGGTATCCCGCCGGAGACCAAAGTACATGACCTGACCCGCAGCCAGCGGCGGCAGCTGTTGGAGCAGCTCAAAGGATTCCGAGTGGACATCACGGGGCTGCGTCCGGTGGAGGAGGCCATCGTCACCTCCGGCGGCATCAAGACCAGCGAGGTCAATCCAACCACCATGGAATCCAAAAAAGTGTCCGGCCTATACCTGGTCGGGGAGCTGCTGGATGTGGACGGCTACACCGGCGGGTTCAACCTACAGATCGCCTGGGCCACCGGCTATGCCGCTGGACGGTACGGGGCGAAGAAGGAAACAGAAATGCAGAAATGAGGCGTAAGTGATGAAGATGATTAGTATTGCCATTGACGGCCCCAGTGGCGCGGGGAAGAGCACAATGGCCCGCAAAGTGGCGGCGGAGCTGAACTATTTATATGTAGACACCGGCGCCATCTACCGCAGCGTGAGCCTGTATGCTTACCGAGCTGGGGTGGACAAGACCGATTCCGAGAAGATCGTGTCCCTGCTGCCGGAGATCCACATTGATATGCAGTACCAGGCCGACGGCATCCAGCACATGATCCTCAACGGGGAGGACGTGACCGATGCCATCCGGCAGAACGAAGTGTCCCTGTATACCTCTGCTGTGGCTGCCATCCCTGCCGTCCGCGCCTTCCTGCTGGACTTGCAGCGGAACCTGGCCGCCACCCACAACGTCATCATGGACGGACGGGACATCGGCACGGTCGTCCTGCCCAATGCCACGGTGAAAATCTACCTGACTGCCTCCGCCGAAGCCCGCGCCCAGCGGCGTTGGCTGGAGCTCCACGAGAAGGGCGACCCCATCCCTCTGGAGCAGGTGCTGGAGGACGTCCAGCAGCGGGACTACAACGACACCCATCGGGACGTAGCGCCCCTGCGCCAGGCAGAGGACGCAGTGCTGGTGGACACCACCGAGTGTGACCTGGAGGAGAGCTATCAGCTGCTCCTGAAGACCATTCGGGAGAGGATTTGACATCATGGCAGACAAGAAGAAAAAGCAGTACACCAACGAGGGCATGGACAAGAGCTACCGCCGCCTCTACAGCTTCGTGAAACCGCTGTTCATGCTGCTGTTCCCCTTCCGCAAGATTCATGCAGAGAACATTCCAGAAGGCAAGGTTCTCATCTGCCCCAACCACTTCTCCGACCTGGATCCCCTGATGGTCTGCTTCTCTGTGCCCAAACGCAGCCCTATTCGGGTCATGGCCAAGCAGGAGCTGATGAAGGTGCCCATTTTGGGTTGGCTCCTGCGGCGGGCAGGCATCTTTGGGGTCAACCGAGGCAACAGTGACGTAGGCGCCATCAAGACCGCCATGAAGCACCTGAAATCCGGCCGCAAGCTCCTCCTGTTCCCGGAGGGCACTCGGGTGAAGAACGTGGACGAGAACGCCGGCAAGACCGGCGCTATCATGCTGGCCGCCCGAACGGGTACGCCCATCCTGCCCTGCTACTGTCAGAAGCGGAAGTTCCCTTTCCAGCGCACCTCCATCGTCTTTGGCACACCTTATATGATCGAGGGGCCGGAGGGGCAGAAGGTGCCTTCCAGTGAGTATCACCAATATGCCGAGGACTTGATGCACCGCATTTACGCCCTACGGGAGGAGATAACATGACCGTCACCGTGGCCAAGACCGCCGGATTCTGCTACGGCGTCAAGCGTGCGGTGGAACTGGCACAGCAGGCCGCACGGGACGGCAAGCCCTGCGTGATGCTGGGGCCGATCATCCACAACGCCCATGTGGTGGATGCCCTGGCGGAGCAGGGGATAGGCTGCGTGAGCAGCCCGGAGGAGGTGCCGGCAGGCAGCCGTGTCATCATCCGCTCCCACGGGGAGAGCCAAGCGGTGTACGAGCAGTTAAACGCCCGTGGGGCGGAGATTTTAGACGCCACCTGTCCCAATGTCAGACGCATCCATGATCTGGTGCAGCAGGCGGAGGAGCAGGGACGGCTGCCGGTGATCGTGGGCAAGCGCACCCATCCGGAGGTGGTGGCCACCGCCGGCTGGTGCCGGCAGGCACTGGTGGTGGAGTCCGGAGCGGAATTGGAACAATGGCTGCAAAATGCGCCGGAACGGAAGGATTTGCCCCTCACCTTGGTCTCCCAGACAACTTCCACAAAAGAAATTTGGGATTCAGCCCTAAAAAAATCAAAAAAAGAGTGTACAAACGTAGAAATTTTTGATACAATATGTAATGCTACGTATAATAGGCAGAGAGAGGCAAAGGCTCTCTCCAAGCAGTGTGAAGTAATGATTGTGATCGGGGACCCGCAAAGCTCCAACACCAGACATCTGGCTGAGTTGTGCCGGATGTGCTGTGACCGCGTGATTTGGGTGGAAAGTGCGGAGGAACTCAGCATACAAGGCTTAGCTGACGTAGCTTCTGTCGGAATCACCGCGGGTGCATCCACACCTGGGTGGATAATAAAGGAGGTAAAAAACAAAATGAGCGAAGAAAGATTTGAAATCGAGGAATCTTTTGCTGAAATGCTGGAGAAATCGATTAAAACTTTAAATACAGGGGACAAGGTTGTCGGTGTCGTTGTCAATGTCACACCTACTGAGATCCAGGTTGATCTGGGTACCAAGCACGCTGGCTACATCAAGCAGGAAGAATATTCTGACGATCCTTCCATCAAGCTGGAAGATGTAGTCCATGTGGGCGATGAGATCGAAACCTATGTCATGCGTGTCAACGATCAGGACGGCATCGTGACCCTGTCCAAGAAGCGTCTGGACAGTGTGAAGAACTGGGAGACCATCGAAGAAGCACGGGAAAACAAGACCGTGCTGGAAGGCGTTGTCAAAGAAGAAAACAAGGGCGGCGTTGTCGTCATGATCAAGGGCATCCGTGTCTTTGTCCCCGCTTCTCAGACCGGCCTGCGCCGCAATGAGCCCATGACCGAGCTGGTGGGCACCACCGTTCGCCTGCACATCACCGAAGTGAACAGAGCACGCCGCCGCGTGGTCGGTTCCATCCGCTCCGTCCTGAATGAAGAACGGGTAGCAAAGAGCCAGGAGATCTGGGATAACATCGAAGTGGACAAGCACTACAAGGGTGTTGTCAAGTCTCTGACTTCCTACGGTGCATTCGTCGACATCGGCGGCGTGGACGGCATGGTTCACATCTCCGAACTGTCCTGGAGCCGCATCAAGCATCCCTCCGAAGTCGTTTCCGTCGGCGATGAAGTGGATGTCTATGTTATCAAGTATGACCCCGAGAAGAAGAAGATCTCCTTGGGCATGAAGGATCGCAGCGTTTCTCCCTGGGAAAACTTCATCGAACAGTATTCCGTGGGCGACATTGCCAGCGTGAAGATCGTCAAGCTGATGAGCTTCGGCGCATTTGCTGAAGTCGTTCCCGGCGTTGATGGCCTGATCCACATCTCCCAGATCGCAGATCACCGCGTGGAGAAGCCCGAAGACGAATTGGAAGAAGGCCAGATCGTTGATGTGAAGATCACCGACATCAACCAGGAAACCCAGAAGGTCTCCCTGTCCCGTCGTGCTGCTCTGCGCGAAGCAGCTGCTGACGATGAGGAAGATTACGACGAAGAATAATCTTTCGTCCCTGTCCCAAACCGTAACTTAAGAAAGAACCCCATCGTTCCGATGGGGTTCTTTTTCAAGCCGCGTCGTGGATTTTTGCGCCGGTTTCTGCTACAATCAAATCAGTACACCACAGCATCGTCTGCGGTGAAGCCCGCCAGGGAGTGCTCTTTGACCTGGATACAGACGAAGGTCATCCCAGAGTCGCCAGCAGCGGAGAACTGCCGCTTGGCGGCAGGCGCCACCTTCAGCCAGTCGCCGGCAGTCAGCTGCACGGTCTCGCCGTCCAGGACTACGCTGCCTTTGCCGGAGAGGATTCCATAAATTTCCTCGTTCTGCTTGTGGGAGTGGACGAAGGGGACGCCGGCACCGGCAGGGAGCTGGTTGATGCTGACCTCTGCGCCGGTGAGACCTAGGGTCTCGTGGAGTTCTACTCGGCCTTCGTTGCCGATGGTGGTCTTACCATAGTTTTTCATCACAAAATACCTCCAAAAAGTTCTGCAAATTTCCTTTGCTTGCCTACAGTTTAGGACGGGAAACACACAAAAACAAGTACGCACTTTTTTATAACTATGACAAAATTGAGGGAGGCGAACAGGCCATGAAAACAAAAGCAGAGCTGCCCGCATGCCCCGTGGCCACTGCAGTGGCGTTGATCGGTGGGAAGTGGAAGCTGCTCATCCTCCGCAACCTGAAAGCACGCCCATGGCGGTTCAACGAGTTGCAACGGGACTTGGACGGCATCTCCCAAAAGGTGCTCACCGATAGCCTGCGCCAGATGATGGAGGACGGGCTGGCCTACCGGCACGACTATCAGGAGGCGCCGCCTCGGGTGGAGTACGGCCTGACCGAGCTGGGGCAGGAGATGCTGCCCATCATCGACGCTTTAGCCGATTTTGGGAACTATTATCAATCCATTGTGAAACAATCTTAGAAAGGGGTAGGAATTATGAAGGTACTGATGCTCAACGGAAGTCCCAGAGTGAATGGGAACACGTTAGTGGCGCTGGAAGAAATGCGTAAGGTGTTCCAGGCGGAAGGCGTGGAGACGGAGATCGTCCAGGTGGGGCCGCAGGCCGTGCGGGGCTGCATCGCTTGCAGCCGCTGCGTGGAGCTGGGGAAGTGCGTGTTTGATGACATAGTGAATGAGCTGGCGCCAAAATTTGAGGCTGCCGATGGCCTGGTGGTGGCCAGCCCCGTCTACTATGCCTCCGCCAACGCCACCCTGGTGGCTGTGCTGGATCGGCTGTTCTACAGCACCCCCTTTGACAAGACCATGAAGGTGGGCGCCAGCGTGGTCTGTGCTCGGCGGGGCGGCTGCTCAGCCACCTTTGACGAGTTGAACAAATACTTTACTATCTCCGGAATGCCCATCGCCTCCAGCCAATATTGGAACTCCATCCACGGTCGCGCAAAGGGCGATGCCAACCAAGATGAGGAGGGCAAGCAGATCATGCGGGTGCTGGCTCGGAATATGACCTTCCTCATGAAAAGCATCGCCCTAGGCAAGGCACAGTTCGGCCTTCCGGAGACAGAGGAGCATCTGTGGACACACTTTATCCGATAATCCAAACAGAGGAGGTCTTGCCCCATGGCAGGTCTGTTTTCCCGCTTGCAAAAGCGCTCCATTGGCCACCACCCCTATTGCACCGCCGTGGTGGTCGCCGCTGGCTCCGCCAGCCGGATGAAAGGCATCGACAAGATCATGACCACCCTGGGCGGCATCCCCGTCCTGGCTCGTACCCTCCAGGCGCTGGAGCAGTGCGGCCGCATTGATGAGATCGTGGTGGTCACACGCACTGACCTGTGCGCTCCGGTAAACATCCTCTGCCGAGAGTTCGGCATCCAAAAAGTTACCGCTGTAGTTTCCGGCGGCGCCACCCGTGCCGAATCCGTCCGATGCGGTCTCTGCGCAGTCTCCGGACGGGCGGAGTTGGCCGCAATCCATGACGGCGCACGTCCCTTTGTATCTCAAGAACTGCTGGAGCGGGTGCTCATCGCCGGAGCCAAAACCGGTGCGGCGGCACCAGCGGTGCCCATCAAGGACACCATCAAACGGGCCAAGGATGGCATCATCCAGGAGACGGTGGATCGGAGTACCCTGTTCGCCGTCCAGACCCCGCAAGTATTCCAGGCGGACTTTATCTCTGCCGCCCTCTACGACTGCATCCAAAAGGGCGTTGCCATCACCGATGACTGCTCCGCAGCGGAGCACCTGGGCAAGCAGGTGACCCTGGTGGAGGGAGAGGACGCCAACATCAAGTTGACTACGCCAACAGATCTGGCGATCGGGGAGGCATTGCTGCGATGGCAAACACGAATTTGAGGATCGGCCACGGTTATGACGTCCATCGGCTGGTGGACGGGCGGAAGCTCATCCTAGGCGGCGTGCACATTCCCTGGGAAAAGGGACTGTTGGGGCATTCGGACGCCGACGTGCTCACCCACGCCATCATGGACGCCCTGTTGGGCGCCGCCGGCCTGGGGGACATCGGCAAGGCGTTCCCAGACACCGACCCGGCCTTGGAGGGCATCTCCAGCCTCATCCTGCTGGAACGGACGGTGGTACTGCTCCGTCAGGCCGGATACGAGCCGGTGAACGTGGACGCCACGTTGGTTGCCCAGAAGCCCAAGGCGGGGTCGTACATTCCAGAAATGCGGGCAAAGCTGGCGAACGTGCTGGGTCTGCCCGCCGAGCAGGTGAACGTGAAGGCCACCACCGAGGAAGGGCTGGGGTTCACCGGTACCGGCCAGGGGATGGCGGCCCACGCGGTGGCGCTGCTGGAAAAAAATATGTGACAAGATAGGTGAATGGTCTGCGACTGTTCACCTGTTTTTTCGACCGTGCATAGAGTGGGAAGAAAGGAGTGACTGAGATGAATTTTGATCTCATCGTCTGCCGTTCCTTGACCTATGCACAGCGGACATCCGTTGTCTTAGAACGAGAGGGGATTTCAAATCACGTTCTGCGCACTCCGGCACATCTGTCGGACAAAGGATGCGGCTACGCAGTGAAACTTCCCCACCAACGGCTGACGGATGCGCTTTCAGCGTTAAATGGGGTCGATCTGACCCCGAATCGTGTATTGATTGCCTTAGGTAACGGCAGTTACCGTGAGGTTTCGTTATGATCTATTTGGACAGTGCAGCCACTACCCTGCAAAAGCCCAAAAGCGTTCTCCAAGCGATGCAGAGAGCGGCCGCTCGATATGCCAGCCCCGGTCGGGGCGGCTACCCCGCCGCCATGGAGGCGGCGGAGGTGCTCTATCGCTGTCGGGAGCAGGCGGCGGAATTATTCCACGCCCCAGGCCCCGAACAGGTGGTGTTCACCAGCAGCGCCACCATGGCGCTGAACATGGCCATCCGTTCTCTGGTCAAGCCAGGAATGACGGTAGTGGTCTCCGGCTACGAGCACAATGCTGTGACCCGATGCGTCAGCGCCATTCCAGAGGTGACGATGCTGGTGGCGGAGGGGCAGCTGTTCCAGCCGGAACAGCTGGTGCGCTCCTACCAGCGGTGGGTGAATCGAGCAGACGTGGCCATCTGCAACGCCGTCTCTAACGTCTTCGGCTACTGTCTGCCGGTGGCAGACATCGCCGCCCTGTGCCATCGGAACCGGGTGCCCCTCATCGTGGACGCCTCCCAGGCGGCGGGATGCCTGCCGGTGGATATGGCGGCGTGGGGGGCGGCCTATGTGGCCATGCCCGGGCACAAGAGCCTGTACGGCCCCCAAGGCACCGGCATCCTGCTCTGCGCCGCCGATGCCAATCCCACCCCGCTGCTCTACGGCGGCACCGGCAGCCAATCCCGTGACCAGGCCATGCCAGACTTCCTGCCTGACCGGCTGGAGGCGGGGACGGAAAATGTACCGGGGGTGGCGGGATTGTTGGAAGGGATACGCTTCGTGGGTCAAACGGGGACAGGGCGCATCCTGCGCCACGAGCGACAGCTCACCCGCTGGCTGGGGCAGATGCTCCGGCAGATGGAGCGGGTGGAGGTGTTTTTAGCAGAGGACGCTGCCTTGCAAACGGGCGTGCTCTCCTTCCGAGTGGACGGGATGGACTGCGAGGAGGTGGGACAGCGGCTGAGCCAGGCGGGCATCGCCGTCCGCACTGGGCTTC
Source organism: uncultured Eubacteriales bacterium (assembly GCA_900545815.1). Lineage (GTDB taxonomy): Bacteria > Bacillota > Clostridia > Oscillospirales > Oscillospiraceae > Onthomonas. Next base: position 112,098 of record URAM01000001.1, read on the forward strand.
ACTGTGCCCCCTTCGCCCACCGCAGCGCTGGGACATTGGAGACAGGGACAGTGCGGGTGAGCACGTCTGCCTTCAACACCCAGCGGGAGGTGGAGCAGACGGCGCGGGTACTCCGGTCTTTCCTGTAAAAGATACCCGCAGATTGTTGCCATTTCTTCCTGGATAGAGTATAATAATATTGTTTACCCATTGTGATTGTAGGGGAAGTGATATAACATGGACGCATTCCTGGCGACCATGCAGCAGGTGTTGGATTATCTGCACACCATCAAGATAACCGACCTGATCGACATCGCCATTATTTCCTATCTCTTTTATCGAATCATTCTGTTCGCCAAAGAAACCCGCGCCGGTCAGGTGCTGCGTGGCATTGGCCTGGTGATCTTTCTGCTGTGGATCGCCAACGTGTTCAACCTGCACATCCTGGCCTATATCCTGTCCAAAGCGGTGGAGCTGGGCTTCCTGGCCGTGGTGGTGGTATTCCAGCCGGAGATCCGGCACTTTCTGGAAAAAATGGGCAGCGGAAGCCTCCGCCTGACCAACCACAACATAGGGCAGCCCAGCTCTGACCTGGAGACTGCCATCGACCAGACCGTGGAAGCCTACGCTGCCATGTCCAAGGACAAGGTGGGGGCGCTGGTGGTCTTTGAGCGCAACAGCATCCTGGACGCCACGCTGAAGACGGGCACCGTGCTGGATGCCGAGGTGTCCAGCGAGCTGCTCAAGAACATCTTCTGGCCCAAAGCGCCCATGCATGACGGCGCCGTGGTGGTGCGCCGCGGCCGAGTAGCCGGGGCGGGCTGTATGCTCCCCCTGTCCGGCAACACCAGCATCAGCCGAGAGCTGGGAATGCGTCACCGAGCTGGTATCGGCGTCACCGAGCACACCGATGCTGTGTCCGTCATCTGCTCTGAGGAAACCGGCTCGATCTCCGTGGCGGTCAACGGCACCATCCGCCGTCACCTGGCGCCGGAGACCCTGTCACGAGTGCTGAAGAACGAGCTGCTGGTCACCGACGAGGCAGACAAGAAGCGCAGCCCCAAATCCCCCAGCGAACAGCTGAAGAATCTCGTGGGCTTCTTCCGCGGGAAAAAAGAGGATTCTGACCATGTGGAATAAGATCAAAGACAGCAAAGGGTTTTATATCGCTATCTCCATCATCTTCGCCATCGCCTGTTGGTTCTATGTGGACATCACCGTGGAGCCGGACATCCAGATCACCGTCCGGAACATCCCTGTGTCCTTCGAAGGGCTGGACGCCCTGCGCAGCCGTGGCCTGATGATCTCCAACAGTAAGGAGTTCACCATCTCCCTCAAGCTCAGCGGTCAGCGCAGCGTCCTCTCCCAGCTGAACAAGAACAATGTCAACGTCACCGTGGAAGCGTCCTCTCAAATTACAGTGCCCGGTGAGCAGAACCTGGACTACACCGTTACCTTTCCCAACACCATCTCCAACGGCGCTGTAAAGATCCGCTCCAAGAGCGTGGAGACCATTGATGTGAATGTCATCCGTATCAGCAGCAAAACCGTCGCCGTCTACGGCTCCTTCACCGGTTCTGTGGCAGAGGGGTGCATGGAGGACGGGTTCCAGCTGGAGTACGATAACATCACCGTCAGCGGCGACAAGAGCCTCATCAAACGCATCGACCACGCGGTGGTGACCCTGGAAAAGAGCGGCCTGTCTAAGACCTGGGAGGGGACCCTGCCGGTGACCCTGTTGGATCAGAACGGCGAAACCATCGACAGCGAACAGCTCAGCCTGTCCAGCAGCGAGATGGACGTGACGTTGGTGGTGCGCAAGATTAAGGAGATCCCCTTGACCGTCACCATCAAGGATGGCGGCGGCGCCACCGAAGCGGACGCTACCTGGGAGATCACACCCAAACACATCGTGGTCTCAGGACCGGACGAGGAGTTGGCGGAGCTGACCGAGTGGAACATCGGCACGGTGGATCTGTCCCAGGTCATCACCTCCGCAAATTTCGTCATGGACATCTCCCTGCCTCAGAACCTGACCTGCCAGAGCGGCGAGAAGACGGCCAAGGTCTCCGTAACCCTGCCCAAGCTGTCCACCGTCAAGCAGAAGACAGACAACATCAAAATGACCCATTATCCCGCCAACAAGACGGTCTCCCTGGAAACCAAAACCCTGGAGGTTCGCTGTCGAGGCACAAAAAAGGCACTGGAACTGTTGGAGGGGAATGATATAGAGGTAACCGTTGACCTCAGTCAGCTGAAAGCGGACGCCCTCGGCACCTGCCAGGTGCCGGCGGAGGTGACCATCCCCGGATTCTCCGAGTTGGGAGCGGTGGGGACGTATGAAGTGTCCGTGTTTGTCAGTTGACCATCGTCAGACATGAGAAGAAAATAGCTTGGAGGGTTTTTCTTGGTAAAGAGTATGACCGGCTATGGCAGACATGAATCCGTACTCCATGGCCGCACCTTAGTGATCGAACTGAAAAGCGTCAACAACCGCTACCTGGATTGCAATGTTCGTCTCCCCAGAGTGTACATCTGCGCCGAGGACGGCGTTCAGCGCCGGGTAAAGGCGGCCATCAGCCGGGGCAAGGTGGACGTGTATGTGAACATTGAGAACAATACAGAGGAGGCGGTGTCCGTCACCCTGAACCAGCCGGTGGCGGCAGGGTACATGGAAGCCCTGCGCACCATGGCAGATACCTTTGGACTGGAGTCCAACGTATCCATTGATCTGCTGGCCAAGTTCCCAGACGTGTTCAAGGTGGACAAAGTTCCAGAAGATCTGGAGGAGCTGACGGCAGACATCCACGCCGTCACCGAAGAAGCTCTGCGGGACTTTGACGCCATGCGCAGCCGAGAGGGCGAGAAGCTGGAGGCCGACCTGCTCGGTCGCCTGGTCACCCTGGAGAACTTCACCCACCAGGTGGAGCAGCGCTCCCCCCAGACGGTAGCGGACTATCGGGCACGGCTGACCGCCAAGCTCCAGGAAGTCCTAGCTGACCGGCAGTTAGACGAGAGTCGGGTGCTGACGGAAGCGGCCATCTTTGCCGACAAGGTAGCGGTGGACGAGGAGACGGTGCGCCTGCACAGTCATATCGCCCAGTTCCGAGAGATGCTGGCTGGGGGCAGTCCCATCGGCCGGAAGCTGGACTTCTTGATCCAGGAGATGAACCGAGAGACCAACACCATTGGTTCCAAGTGCAATAACCTTGAGATCTCCACCATTGTGGTGAATATGAAGGCGGAGATCGAAAAAATTCGAGAACAGGTTCAGAACATCGAGTGACAGGAGCGTGATGTTGTGAAATTATTGAATATTGGTTTTGGCAATATGGTCTCCACCGACCGGCTGATAGCTATCGTCAGCCCGGATTCCGCTCCCATCAAGCGGATGATCCAGGAGGGGCGGGATCGAGGCGTGCTCATTGACGCCACCTATGGCAGAAAGACCCGTTCGGTGGTCATTATGGACTCCGACCACATCGTTCTCTCTGCCATTCAGCCCGATACCGTGGCGGCCAGACTAAATGGGAAGGAAGCTGTGGAAGAGGAGGAGCAATCATGATCAGGACAAAAAAAGGCGGCCACCTGGTGGTCATCTCCGGCCCGTCCGGCGTAGGGAAGAGCACCGTCATCGCAGAGGTCATGCACCAGCGGGACAACCTGGTGTTCTCCGTGTCCTACACCACCCGCCCCCCTCGGGCAGGGGAGGAGGACGGCGTGAACTACCACTTTGTGGACAAGGCGGAGTTCGAGCGCATGATTCGAGACGGTGAGCTGTTGGAGTACACTCAGTACGCCGAGAACTACTATGGCACCTCCCTGGCGGACATCCAAGCCTTTGCCAGCCAGGGACTGGATGTGCTGCTGGACATCGAGGTGGAAGGTGCGTCCAACGTAAAGCGCAAGGCGGACAACGCCGTGCTCATCTTTGTCGCACCCCCTTCCTTTGAGGAGCTGTCCCGCCGTCTCCGCGGCCGCCGAACAGAGAACGAAGCGGTGGTGCGTGCTCGGCTGGAACGGGCGCAGGTGGAACTGAAAGAGATCCCTAACTATGACTACTTAGTGGTAAATGACTCGGTGATCCGTGCGGCCAGCGACATCATTTCCATTTTGAACGCGGAGGATTGCCGCGTGACCAAGCAGAACCTGAAATTGGAGGTTGATTGAACCATGAAGCTGTATCCTATCAATGAATTGCTCCACGGCGTAAAGAGCCGTTATGAACTGGTGAACCTGGTGGCACATCGTGCCCGCCAGTTGGCCAGCGAAGCAGACCATGAGAACATCTCCCTGCCGGAGAAGCCCGTGACCATCGCCCTGGACGAGGCCTATGATGGCCATCTGGTGCAGGAAGTGGAAGGCCAGCAGGAAGCAAGAAACTAAACCAACGGAGAGGGCAAGCGGCCGAACAAAACAGGTCTCTTGCCTTTGTCCGTATCCAGAGGAGGCGGAGCTATGAAGGATGTATTGTTGGCCAAGGTTGCCGTCTCCGCCGCCAACTTCTCCATTGACAAGCCCTATACCTACCAGATACCGGAGACATTCGCCCAACAGGTCACGGTTGGGATGCGGGTGCTCGTCCCCTTCGGCCGGGGCAACCGGCATACGGAGGGGCTGGTGCTGGCGCTGGAGCAGCAGGAGGCTCTGCCGCCTCGGTGCAAGCGCATCCTGACAGCGCTGGACGACCGGCCAGTGCTGAACCAGGAGGGCATCCAGCTGGCGCTGTGGATGCGGGAGCGTTACTTTTGCAGCGTCTACGAGGCCATGCGAGCCATGCTTCCGGCGGGGCTGTACTTTTCCCTGAAAGACCGGTATGTGATTCCAGATGGCGTCACGCCGGCGGCGGCCTACGCCGCTGCCGGTCAGTCCCAGCGGAAGCGGCAGGTGCTGGATGCGCTGTTCGCCCATGGCAGAGCTATGGAGCGGTCAGAGCTGTACCAAGCCATGGGCACCGCCTCGCCGGCCGCTGCCCTGCGGGAGCTGGTGAAAGGGGAGGTGCTGACCCTGGAGACCAGCGTTTCGAGGGGCGTGGGGGATAAGACCGAGCTGGTGGCGCAGTTGGCGGTACCCTATGTGCAGGCGCAGGAGCGCATCAGCCCCCGCGCCAAGCAGCAGCAGGCAGCTGCCGCCTTTTTGGACGAGTATCCGTTGGCGTCGGTGAAGGACATCGGCTATTTCACCGGAGTCAAGCTGGGCACCTTGCGTGCTATGGAGCGCAAAGGGCTGGTGACCCTCACCCGCCAGGAGCGCTATCGCCTGGTGGACGGCGCACCGGTGGAACCGGCGTTGCCGCCGGAGCTGAACGAGGAGCAGCAGGCCGCCTACGATGGTATCTGTCAGATGCTGGGCAGCCCCGGCTGCGCCTTGCTCTACGGCGTTACCGGCAGCGGCAAGACCGCTGTCTATATCCAGCTCATCCACCATGTATTGGCACAAGGCAGACAGGCCATGGTGCTGGTGCCGGAGATCGGGCTGACCCCTCAATTATTGCGCCAGTTCCGTGCGCAGTTCGGAGAAAAGGTAGCGGTGCTGCACAGCTCGTTGTCCGCCGGCGCCCGCTACGATGAGTGGAAGCGGGCACGGAACGGCGATGCCCAGGTGGTCATCGGCACCCGCTCGGCGGTGTTTGCCCCTCTGTCCAATTTGGGGATCCTAATTTTGGACGAGGAGCAGGAGGGGAGCTACAAATCGGAAACAGTCCCCCGTTACCATGCCAGAGACATCGCCAAATACCGCTGTGGACGGCAGAACGCCGTCCTAGTGCTGGGCTCTGCCACCCCATCGGTGGAGACTATGTACCACGCTAAGGCAGGCAACTACCAGCTGTTCCAGCTCAAGCAGCGGTTCAACCAACGGGCCTTGCCCGAAGTGTTCCTCACCGATATGAAGGAGGAGCTGCGGGCGGGAAATAATACCACCATCAGCGCCCTGCTGCGGGACAAACTGGCGGAGACCATCGCCCGACGGGAGCAGGCCATCCTGTTCCTCAACCGTCGGGGCACCAGCCGCACCGCCATCTGCGCCGAATGCGGCCAGGTGGCGGAATGCCCCCGTTGCAGCGTCAAGCTCACCTACCACCAGGCCAACCACCGGCTTATGTGCCACTACTGCGGCTACACCCAGCCCCTGCCGGACAACTGTCCCCAATGCGGCGGGGCGATCTTCTTCGTGGGCGCCGGAGTGCAGCAGGTGGAGACGGAGCTGCAAGCGCTGTTCCCAGACGTCAAGCTGCTGCGGATGGATGCGGACACCGTGTCCGCATCCCACCCCCACGAGGCCATTTTGGCTCAGTTTGAACGGGAGAACATTCCCATTTTGATCGGCACCCAGATGGTGGCCAAGGGGCTGGATTTTCCCAACGTGACCCTGGTGGGAGTCATAGATGCTGATTTGTCTTTGTATGTGGACGACTTCCGAGCTTCGGAGCGCACCTTTTCCTTGCTGACCCAAGTGGTGGGTCGGGCAGGCCGTGGCAGCCACCCGGGCAGCGCCGTTATCCAGACCTTCACGCCGGAGAGCGACGTCATCACCTGCGCTGCCCGCCAGGACTATGACCAGTTCTACGAGAGCGAGATCGTCCAGCGTCAGCTGCGGCGCTTTCCGCCCTTTCGGGATTTGTACCGTATCCAGGTCATTGGCGAGAACGAGGCCGGCGTCCTGCAATGCTGTATGCGCCTGCGGGAGAGCTTTCTCTCCTGGCGCAGGTCAGATTGGATGGCAGACGCCCCCTTTGATGTGGTGGGGCCGGCAGCAGCCAACGTGGTGAAGGTCATGAACCGGTACCGATACGCTCTGACTTTGGGGGGCAGGGACAGCAAAAAATTGCGGGAGATGATCCGATATGTCATCCTCCGCGCCAAAGAGGACAAGCAAAACCGAGTCAGTTCCATCACGGTGGATCGGAACCCCATGGACTCTTTTTAACAAACATAGAAACGGAGATTTATCATTATGTTAAAGACGATTGTAAAAAAAGGCGATCCCGTACTGGAGAAAAAGTGCCACGCCGTGACCAAGTTTGACGACAAGCTGGCACGTCTGCTGGACGACATGACCCAGACCCTGGAACAGTCCGGCGGTGTGGGTCTGGCAGCCCCCCAGATCGGCATTTGCCGCCGTGTAGTGGTGCTGTTGGACGGGGACGAGAACGTGATTGAACTGGTGAATCCGGAGATCGTCAGCAGCTCCGGCGAGCAGACCGGCCTGGAAGGCTGCCTGTCCCTGCCCGGTTACTGGGGGGAAGTGACCCGTCCCATGAAGGTGAAGGTCAAGGCACAGGATCGCAGCGGCAACCAGTTTGAGGTAGAGGATGAAGGCATGGTAGCTCGGTGCTTCTGCCACGAGATCGACCACCTGGACGGCCATATGTTTGACGAACTGTGTGACAAGCTGTATACCATGGAAGAAGTGGAAAAGATGTTCCAGGACGCCGCCGAAGAAGGCCGGAAGGAGCTGGAAGCGAAGGAGGCGGAGTAATGCGCATCGTATTCATGGGCACTCCGGAGTTTGCTGTGCCCTCCCTGAACCAGCTCATCCAGGATGGCCACAACATTGTAGGCGTCTACACCCAGCCGGACAAGCCCAAGAACCGTGGCATGAAGCTCACCCCGCCGCCGGTGAAGGTGGTGGCGCAGGCGAACCATTTGCCCGTCTTTCAGCCCAAGACCCTGAAGGACGAGGCCGTTCAGCAGGAGCTGGCGGCGCTGGCGCCGGAGCTGATCGTGGTGGCCGCCTACGGCAAGCTGCTGCCCAAGGCAGTGCTGGAGCTGCCCGAAAAGGGCTGCATCAACGTCCACTCCTCCTTGCTGCCTAAGTATCGGGGTGCGGCTCCCATCAACTGGGCCATGCTCAACGGCGAGCCGGAGACCGGCGTGACCATCATGCACATGGCGGAGGCACTGGACGCCGGTGACATCATCCTGCAAGCGGCGACCCCCATCGACTTGAACGAGAACGTGGAGCAGCTCCACGATCGGCTGGCGGTCATGGGGGCGGAGCTGCTGGGCAAGGCGGTCAGCGCCATCGCCGATGGCACCGCTCCCCGCATCCCCCAGGACGAGCGCCAGTACACCTACGCCCCCATGCTCAGCCGAGACATGAGTCCCATTGACTGGAGCCGTCCAGCGCTGGACATTCACAACCAGATTCGTGGCCTGGTGCCCTGGCCTGCCACCACCATGGAGCTGGCGGGTACCAAATTCAAGGTCTTTGCCGCCTTTTTGACCGGCGAGACCTCCGACCAGCCTGCCGGTACCGCTTTGGGTGCGGACAAGAAGGGCATCCGGATGGTCTGCGGCGACGGGCAGATCTTGTGCGTCACCGAGGTGCAGGCACCGGGGAAGAAGCGGATGAAGGCCGTCGATTACCTCCGTGGCCACCCCATCTTTTGAGGGCTGACCGGTGCAAAAACGAGAGAACAACCAGGCCAAGGACGCCCGCAGCGCCGCTCTGACCGTCCTGCTCCGCTGTGAGCGGAACGGGGCGTGGCTGGACGGGGCGCTGAAGAACGTGCTGAAGGAATCCGCCCTGGAACCACGGGACGCCGCTCTGTGCAGCAAGCTGTGCTACGGCGTCTGTCAGAACCGGCTGCTGCTGGAGTTTTGGCTGTCGAAATTTTCCAAGGTGAAGCCGGAGAAATTGGAACCGGCGGTGCGGATTGCGCTGCTCCTGGCTATGTACCAAATTACCATGCTGGACAAGATACCGCCCCGTGCGGCGGTGAACGAGTCGGTGAACCTGGCCCGGCGCAACAGCAAGAACCCCCGCTCGCCCACATTGGTCAACGGCATCCTGCGTTCCTTCTGCCGTGCCCAGGAAAACCTGCCCCAGCCGGACGACCTGGCCACTCGATACAGCCACCCCCAGTGGCTGGTGGACTTGCTGTCCCAGGAGATTCCAGCGGCGGAATTGGAATCTCTGCTGGCCAGCAACAACGCCGAACCGCCCACCACCATCCAGACCAACACCACGAAAATTACTCCGGACGCCCTGGCCGAAACGCTGGCCGCTCAAGGGGTCACCGTAGAGACACACCCCTGGCTGGACGGATGCTTTACCCTCCGTGGGACGGGGGATCTGGAACAGCTAAAAGCCTTCCGAGACGGGCTGTTTTTGGTGCAGGATACCGCCTCCCGTCTGGTGGTGCTGGCCGCCCAGCCGGAGGCTGGACAGCATATTTTGGACGCCTGCGGCGCCCCCGGCGGAAAAAGTTTTTCCACCGCCATCGCCATAGGGGACGACGGTTCCATCTTGTCCTGTGACATCCATCCGAGCAAGGTCAAGCAGATTCAAAAGGGCGCCAAGCGCCTGGGTCTTGCCAGCATCCAGAGCCAAATCCGCAATGCCAAGGAGTATGACCCATCGCTGGACGAGCAGTTCGACCTGGTGTTGGCGGACGCACCTTGCTCCGGCCTGGGCATCATCCGCAAGAAGCCGGACATCCGGAACAAGGATCCGGAACCGCTCAAAGACCTGCCGCGCATCCAGGGTGACATTTTGGAAAACGTCAGCCGGTACGTCAAGTCCGGCGGTGTGCTGGTCTACTCCACCTGCACGGTGTTGGAGCGGGAAAATCAGGACGTGGTGCGGGGCTTTTTGGCCAAGCATCCGGAGTTTACGCTGGAACCCTTCACCCTGCCCGATGCCATTGGGACGGTGGAGGAGGGGATGCTGACCCTGTGGCCCCACATCCACGGAACGGACGGATTTTTTCTGTCGAAAATGAGGAAACAAGGAACATGACGGACTTAAAATCGTTAAATCGGGTAGAATTAGAGCAGTTTTTTCAGGAGTTGGGGGAACCAAAGTTCCGTGCCAAGCAGGTCTTTCAGTGGCTGTGGCATGGGGTGAAATCCTTTGATGAGATGACAAACCTTTCCAAAGCCCTGCGGGAAAAGCTGCGCCAGAGCTGCATCCTGACCGTGCCCCAAGTGGAGCGGAAGCAGGTGTCCAAGCTGGACGGCACCATCAAGTACCTGTGGCGTCTGGCGGACGGCAACTGCGTGGAGTCGGTGGTCATGCGCTACAAGCACGGCAACACCATCTGCGTCTCCTCCGAGGTGGGCTGCCGGATGGGCTGCGCCTTTTGTGCGTCCACCCTGGGCGGCCTGGTGCGGCGGTTGGAGCCGTCGGAGATCTTGGATCAGGTGATGTTCGCCCAGAAGGACTCCGGACTGACCATCTCCAACATCGTCCTTATGGGCATCGGCGAGCCTCTGGACAACTACGACAACGTGATGCGCTTTTTGGAGCTGGTGAACGACCCAGAAGGGCTGAACATCGGTATGCGTCACATCTCCTTATCCACCTGCGGTTTGGTGGATGGGATTGACAAGCTGGCGGATTTGCAGTTACAATTAACCCTATCAGTCTCCCTCCACGCTCCTGACGATGAGACTCGTTCCCGACTCATGCCCGTCAACCGGTCGGTGGGTGTGGAACGGCTGATGGAGAGCTGCCGTCGTTACTTTGCCGTCACCGGCCGGCGGATCTCATTCGAGTACGCCATGGTGGACGGAGTCAACGACCAGGACTGGCAGGCAGATCTGCTGGTCAAACGGCTGAAGGGAATGCCCAGCCATGTGAATCTCATCCCTCTGAACGATGTGGCGGAAAGCCCTCTGAAACCCAGCCGCCGGGTGGCCCAGTTCCAGCAGCGATTGGAGCGGCAGGGCATCACCTGCACGGTGCGGCGGAAGCTGGGGAGCGACATCGACGCCTCCTGCGGCCAGCTGCGCCGCAAGACCCTGAACGAGCAGGGTAAGTAAGAAACACGCTGTCTCCTGACCCACGCCGGAGATGGCGGAAAGTTTTGCGTGGAGAAATAAGGCGAACAGCATGAAGATATGGGGTCTCACCGACCGGGGAACGGTCAGGGAGCAAAATCAAGACACCTTCCACCTCTGGAAGGAGGACAACACAGCCGCCCTCATGGTCTGCGACGGAATGGGCGGCGCACGGGCAGGCAATGTAGCCAGCGCCCTGGCGGCACAGGCGTTCACGGAAGCCATCCAGCACAGCGATGCCCAGCCAGATCAGCGGCTGACCGCAGCCCTGGCACAGGCCAACGAGCAGGTGTACCAGCGTGCCCATCGTGATCCGGACTGCCGAGGGATGGGGACAACGCTGGTGGCTGCACTGGTAGAGGGCAACCTGGCTCACATCATCAACGTGGGCGACAGCCGTGCCTACTACCTGTCCCAGGACGGCATCCGGCAGATCACCATCGACCACTCCCTGGTACAGGATCTGCTCCAACGGGGGCACATCACCCCAGAAGAAGCCAGAAACCATCCCAACAAAAACGTCATTACCCGTGCGTTGGGAGTGGACAACAAGCTGGAAGGGGATCTGTTCACCCAGGAGCTGGAGCCGGGCAGTATGCTGCTGCTGTGCAGTGATGGCCTGAGCAACGTGCTGGAGGATGAGGAACTGTTGGAGGTGGCACTCCACGGCGGTACGCCGGAGGAAGGCTGTCAACGGCTCATTGGGCTTGCGCTGGAACGGGGCGCAACGGACAACGTAACCGCAGTGCTTTTGGCGTGGGACGCGCCGGAGGCAAAGGAATCTGAGGAGTAACACTATGGATCAATACATAGGTAAATTTCTCGACGACCGATACGAGATCCTGGACGTCTTAGGGACGGGCGGGATGGCGGTCGTTTACAAAGCGAAATGTCACCGGCTGAACCGGATGGTGGCCATCAAAATTTTAAAGCCGGAGCTGGCACAGGACGAGGAGATCCGCAACCGGTTCCACGATGAGTCCCAGGCAGTGGCTAAGCTCAACCATCCGAATATCGTCAACGTCTTTGACGTGAACCAGTCTGATGGGGTGGAGTATATCGTCATGGAGCTGATCGAGGGCATCACCCTGAAGCAGTATATGCGCAAGCGGGGGAGCAGCCTGAATTGGCGGGAGGCGCTGCACTTTATGACGCAGATCCTCCAGGCGCTGCGCCATGCGCACAGCCGTGGCATCATCCATCGGGACATCAAACCCCAGAACATTATGGTGCTGCGGGACGGCAGCGTGAAGGTGGCCGATTTCGGCATTGCCCGCATCACCGACTCCCAGCGCACCATGACTCAGGAGGCGCTGGGCAGCGTCCACTATATTTCGCCGGAGCAGGCTCGTGGCAGCGACATCGACGCCCGCAGCGACCTGTACTCCGCCGGCGTGGTCTTGTACGAAATGCTCACCGGCACCCTGCCCTATAACGGGGACTCCCCTGTGGCAGTGGTCTTACAGCACGTCCAGTCCATCCCAACGCCGCCCCGTGCCATCAACCCAGACATCCCGCTGGGCATGGAGCAGATCACCAAAAAGGCTATGGCGCCCAACCCAGACCGGCGCTATCCCAGCGCAGACGCCATGCTGGCGGATCTGGACGCCTTTCGGAAGAATCCCGATATCGACTTCGGCTACTCCGACCCGTGGGTGCTGGAGCGGCAGATCGATGAGGATGAGCCAACTCAGATCCACCCCGCTGTCCAGATCGACCCGGAGACCATCCAACGCAAGCGGGAGGAACAGGCGGCCAAGCAGAAGGCAGAGAGCGCTGCCGCCGGTGCAGCAGCTGCGGCAGGGGTCGGAGGCGCACAGGCCGCGCCGGTGACGCCGCCGCCCAAGCAGCCGGAGCAGCCGGAAGCGGAGTATCCGGAGGAGGACTATGGGATTACAGAGGACGGGAAGGGCGGCAAGCGCACGGCGGTGATGATCGGCGCCGTCGTGGCTATCATCGTCCTGGTCTGTCTCATTTTCGTCATGCTCTGGAAAATGATCTTCTCCGGCATCTTCAGTGACGGCAGCACTTATGAGGTGCCCAATCTGTTGGGCAAGACCTATCAGGAAGCCATCGCTGCCATCGCCGGAGACGAGGACTTGAATGGGCACTTCACCATCACCGTCAGTGAGGAGACCGCCTACAGCGCTGACTACGAGCCGGGTCAGATCATCAAGCAGGATCCGGAAGGGGGAACCAGCACCAAGAGTGAGACGACAGACATCACGGTTACCCTGTGCGCCGAGGACGATGATAAGGTAGAAGTGAAATATATGCCGGACATCGTGGGCAAGAATTACCGAGATTGGTCACAGACCCTTTATAATGATTACAACGTGGTCGTCAGCTACAAATTTGAGTACAGTGATGATTACGAAAAGAACCTCATCATCCGCACCGATCCCCAATCCGGCGAGGAGCTGACAGAAGGGCAAAAGATCACCCTATACATCAGCAAGGGGAAGGAAGAAAAGCTGGTGACCATGGTCACTGTCACCGGGATGTCCCAGGCAGAGGCGGAAAAGACCATCCAGGGGCTGGGTCTGACCGTGGGTAACGTGGTAGAAGTGGACAGCGATGAGGACAAGGGCACCGTCATCTTCCAGAGCGTGAAGAACGGCGCATCCGTGAAGCCGGGCACCAAGGTCAACCTCCAAGTCAGCAAAGGCCCTAAGGAGGAGCCAGACGAACCGGATAACCCGGACAACCCCGACCACCCGGATGATCCGGACGACGACAACACCTCCCATCAGATCAAAGTCACTCTGCCGGAAGACCGGGAGGAGGCGTCCGCCGTGGTCATCAAGATCAACGGCAGCATCCTCTACAGCAAATCCGTGGCGCCGGATAAGAGCATTGTGTCTGTCAGCTATGTGGGCAAGATTGAAAGCTCTGAGATCACGGTGGACGGCGAGCCCTATGACCACTACACTATCTCATGACCGGACGCATCGTAAAGGCCCTCAGCGGGTTCTATTATGTGGACTGCGATGGGGAGATCATCCAGTGCAAGCCCCGTGGGAAGTTCCGGTATGAGAAGGTGTCACCCCTGGTGGGCGACCGAGTAGACATCACCCCCACTGAACCGGGCAAGGGACGTCTGGACACCATCCATCCTCGGAAAAACCAGTTCCAGCGCCCCGCTGTGGCCAATATGGATCAGATGATCGTCATCGCCTCCCAGGCCATTCCAGTCACCGACCCGTTCCTGATTGATCGGGTGGCGGCCATCGCCGAGCTGAAGGACTGTGAGCCGGTTGTGGTTCTCAACAAGTGCGATCTAAACCCAGCGGAAGAATTGTTCCAGCGCTACCAGGCCACCGGCATCCGCACCATGCAGGTCAGTGCGGAGACTGGCGAGGGGCTGGAGGAGCTGGCGGCGTGCCTCCATGGCAAAGTTTCCGTCTTCACCGGCAACTCCGGCGTAGGCAAGTCCAGCTTGCTCAACGCCCTAGATGAGCGGTTTCAGATCGAGACTGGCGAGATCAGCAAAAAGCTGGGGCGCGGCCGGCACACCACCCGTCATGTGGAGTTGTTCCGGCTGGAAGGAGATGCCATTATCGCCGACACCCCCGGTTTTGCCGCCTTTGACACGGAGATCCCTGAGCTGCTGGACAAGGAACGTCTGGCCTACGGCTTCCGAGAGTTCGTGCCCTACCTGGGACAGTGCCGCTTCGTGGGCTGTGCCCATGTGAAGGAGAAGGGCTGCGCCATCCGTGCCGCCGTGAAGGAAGGGAAGATTCAAAAAGGGCGGCATGACAGCTACGTTCGTCTCTACGCCGTGGCCAAGGAGTTCAAGGCATGGGAGAAGAAGCCCAGCCGACCCATCAAGTAAGGACAACCACATAGCACATTTGACCGTCTCCTGACGTATAGTGTGGATAGCAGAAATGCAGTCCGCAATATGGGAAGGAGGCGGTTTTTTGCGTCGTCGTGGACGTGGGCATAACTGCCGAGAGCGCGGCCTGTGCGTCATCTCCTTGGGCGTGGGTCTGCTGGTTGCCATGGTGCTGCCCATTGGGGTCATCATGTTCCTCTCCGCCCTGACCATGATCTTGTTGGGACTGACTTGGATGCGAAAATAACGAATAGGAGGAATGCAGCATGAAGATCGTCATCGTTCGAGCACCGAAACTGTTGGCCGGATTCCTGCGGAGGATGTTCGGCATCTGAGCCGGTGAGATAGGGTTCTACTGCCGCTTGCTTCCGCATACGCTCCTGATAGAATCAAACCCGGAGCCCTGCCGGTGACCGGGGAAAAGGAGAGGAAGCATTTGGATTTTGAATTGAACAAAACTTCGCTGCCCTATCATCGCTTGATGTTCCATACCACGGTCAGTCGGGAAGAAAGCGTGGAGATGATCGTGCCGGACAGCTGTCCCGACATCGCCCGCCTGCTGGACACCTCCGCCATCTGCTGCCTGGATACCAAAGAGGCGCTGGAGGACACCATCTCCCTGGCTGGCCGCATCTATGGCCGCATCCTGTACCTGGCGGACGGGACAGACGCCCTGTGCAGCCTGCCTGCTGCCCTGGACTTCCAGTGCGGCATCAGCCAGGAGGGCATCCTGCCCAGCTGCCAGGTCATCGCCCTGACCCGGGTGCGGACGGCGGAGACGAAAGCAGTCAACTCCCGCAAGGTGCTGGTGCGGGTGCAGTATGAGGTGAGCCTGCGGGTGTACCAGCCCGACCTGCTGACCATCCCCTGTGGGGTGGAGCAGGGGGATGGGGTGGAGCAGCGGTTGGAGTCCGCCGAGGGCTATTTTGCCGTGGCGGTGCCGGAGAAGCAGTTCCAGTTTCAGGATGATCTCACCCTGTCCGGCGGGCAGCCGGCCATTGGTGAAGTGCTGCGGATGCAGCCCGATGTGACCTGCACCGAAGCCAAGCTCATCGGCGGTAAGCTGGTGTTCAAAGGGGAGGTGTCGGTGCGGATGCTCTACCGGAGCGTGGAGGAGGACGTGCTGACGGCGGACTTTGTGCTGCCCTACTCCCAGATCATGGACGCCGCCGAGGCAGCCGAACACGCCGACTTCCAAATGGAAGTGGCGCTGCTGGGCTGGACGTTGGGGGAACTGGACTACGACGGCCGGAGCATCCCCATTGACCTGGAGCTGTACGCCTGCGCAGAAGTGCGCCAGGTGGAGACAGTCTCCCTGCTGGCCGATGCCTATAGTGTCCGCCAGGAGATGACTGCCCACTACGCTCCCTATACCTTTCCCCAGCTGGCGGAACGCTGTATCCGGCGGGAGTCCAAGCGGGAGCTGCTGGAGACAGAGACGCCGGACGGGACGGTGTTAGACCTGTCCACCAAGACCGTTCAGACTACGGTGACGAAAGCTGCTGGCAGCCTGAAGGCAGCCAGCGTGGTGGAGATGACCGTGCTGTGGGTGGATGACGCTGGGGACGTGGAGACATTGACCCGACAGGTGACGGTGGAGACGGAAGTGCCGGTGACTGGGGATGTGGAAGCCTTGGTGCGCAGCCAGGTCACCGACCGGAGTGCCCTGCCTGCCGCCAATGGGCTGGAGCTGCGGCTGGGGGTGACATTCCAAATCCTGCTCCTGCGGCAGATGGAACAGCTGGGGATCGCCTCCTTGAGCGCGGAAGAAACCGCCCCTCAGGAGACAGGAGAACGTCCTTCCATCGTCCTGCGGCAGATGGCGGCAGGGGAGACCCTGTGGGACATCGCCAAGGCGTATCAGACCACGGTCAATGAGATCCAGCAGGCCAATGATATGGAAGACCAGCCGGCGGAACCGGGGGTACTGCTCCTGATCCCCCGGACGCGGTAAAGGGGGAGGAAGTAAATGGAACGGAATCAGATCTATGAGGACATCGCCTGTCGCACCGGCGGCGATATTTACATCGGCGTGGTCGGTCCGGTGCGCACCGGAAAATCCACCTTTATCAAGCGGTTCATGGAGACCATGGTCATCCCCAACATCGACAACGTGTACCGGCGGGAGCGCGCCAGGGACGAGCTGCCCCAGAGCGGCTCCGGCCGCACCATCATGACGGCGGAGCCCAAGTTCGTGCCGGAGGAAGCGGTGGAACTGCAAATGGAGGACGGCGCCGCCTTCTCCGTCCGGCTCATCGACAGCGTGGGCTACCTGGTGCCGGGGGCGGTGGGACAGATGGAGGAGGATCTCCCTCGGATGGTCACCACCCCTTGGTTCGACTATGAAATTCCCATGAGCGAAGCGGCAGAGGTGGGCACTCGAAAGGTTATCTCCGAGCACTCCACCATCGGCATCGTGGTCACCACCGATGGCTCCATCTCGGAGATTCCCAGAGAGGACTATTTAGAGGCGGAAGCACGGGTCATCCAGGAGCTGCAAGAGCTGGGCAAACCGTTTTTGGTGCTGCTCAACTCCAAGCACCCCGATGATGCCCACACCCAGGCCATGGCGTCCGACATCGCCAGTCGCTACGGGGTCGCCTGTATGCCCATAGACTGTCAGAGTCTCTCTCAAGAGGACATTACGTCCATCATCCAGGCCGTCCTGTACGAGTTCCCCATCAAGGAGTTGGAGCTGTTCCTTCCGTCCTGGGTGGACGCTCTGCCCCACGGGCACCCCATCAAGGACGCCCTCTACGCCGCCATTCGGGAGAGCAGCGCCCAGCTCCACCGGCTGCGCCAGGTGCGGACGGTCATCGACCAGATGGGTCAGTGCGACTGCATCGACCGGACGAACATCCGTACCATCCAGTTGGGTACCGGCGTGGCCATGGTGGAATTGAGCGTCCCCCGCAACCTGTTCTATCAGACGCTGAGCGAGCAGTCCGGTCTGGAGGTGAAAGATGATGGCGACCTGCTGCAGCTGCTCACCATGCTCTCCGGAATCAAGACCGAGTACGACAAGGTGTCCCAGGCACTTCACGATGTGCGGGAGAACGGGTACGGCATCGTGGTGCCCTCCATTGACGAGCTGCAACTGGAGGAGCCGGAAATTGTCAAGCAGGGCGGCCGCTACGGCGTCAAGCTCAAGGCCAGCGCCCCCTCTATCCACATGATTCGGGCGGACATCCAGACCATGCTCTCTCCCATCGTGGGCAGCGAGAAGCAGTCGGAGGAGATGATCCACTACCTGCTTCAGGAGTTCGAAGGGGACATCAAAAAGATCTGGCAGTCCAATATGTTCGGAAAATCCTTCCACGAGCTGGTCAACGAGGATCTGCAGGGCAAGCTCATGCGGATGCCGGAGGATGTGCGGGTAAAACTCCGAGAGACCTTGGAGCGCATCATCAACGAGGGCACCGGCGGGCTCATCTGTATCATCCTGTGAGAACCAAACCGGCAAAAAACGCCCCAGTCTGAATAGACTGGGGCGTTTTCGGTATTTTTAAGGTTACTTCTTGGACTTGCCCTGGAGCATTTCCTGAATGGCGTGGTAGATGCGCTGGCAGTTGTTGAAGTCATCGAAAGCGAAGAAGTTGTCCGCCCGCTTGACGTACTCAGGCAGCATCTTGCAGCCGTTCTCCATATACTCGCACAGGGTATTGACGATCTCATCATTGTTCTTGCAGATGGGGCCAAAGCCCATGGTGTCATAGATAAGGCCGCCCTCCTCGTAGTGGGGGGGCAGGGCGTCCGGATGGTAGTACACCAGGGGCTTGCGCTGGTAGGCGAAGTCGAACTGGACGCCGGAGTAGTCGGTGACCATCAGGCTGGATTCAGTCAAGATCTTCTCATAGCTCATGTCACCCGTGGCCGGAATCAGCTCCACATAGTCGTTCCGGTCAAAGTCCTCCAGCTGAGCGCTCATGGCCGGGTGCAGCAGGTAGGTGATACGGTAGCCGGTGCGCTTGGCGCAGTCGATGAGCCGCTGGTCGTTGATGAGGGTGTTGTAGATTTGATAATAGGTGCTGTTCTTGAAATTCTCGTTGTGGGTCTTTTTGATGTTGGCGATGCTGGAATTGACCACGTTGCGCCGCCAGGTGGGGGTGATGAGGATGAGCTTCTGCTCGTTGCTCCTCAGCCCGTCATACCGAGCCAGGCCGGTCATCTTCAGCACCGAAGGGTCATAGCCATAAATGGGATGGCTCAGGTTCTCCAACTCGAAGGGGGAGGCACAGCAGTATAGGTGGGTGTTGTCGAACTGCCGATTCTGGTACTGGGCGATCTTCTGGATGGTCAGGCCGTGCTGGATGCAGATGACGTCGCCCCGCATCAAATCCTTGTTATAGGGACGGAAGCTGGCCATGGGGTCAAACTGAGCGGTGATGTTGGCGTGGGTGGCCAGGAGAGCTTCCGCCAGCAGGCAGATGAGCTGGCAGCGCATGGTGCCGTAGACTAAGATATGCTTCTTGTCCTCCCGCACCAGCCGTTCATAGTCGGGACTCTCCTTCCGGACGATGTAGTAGATCTCCACGTCCTTCTGATGCTTCCGGCAGTACTGGTACATATACTCGCCGTTGTCGCCGGCCTTATACAGCTTGTCGAAGGTCACCCAAATGTGCCGCTTGCTGTACGCCGGCTTCTTCTTCCAATAGCGCAGCCGCAGCCAGAACCCAGCCAGTGCGTGCTTCAGCCCTGCCGGATCCTTCTTCCGGGCGGCGTTCCAGAACAGCAGCTCCCGCTTCCTATGGAACTTCCGATCCACCTTCCGGATGGCCAGCTTGGAACGCCCCAGTTTGCTCAGCATCCAGCCGTCCCGGAACATCCAATAGGCGTAGGGGTTGTCCGCCATCATCCGAGAGTTGGGCGTGTCGAAGGTCAGGTTGAACTGATAACGCCGACCCTGGAACTCGTAGAAGAACTGCAAGCTCTGGTTGGGCTTGCTCCGCTCCACGGGGATGTGGAACTGGAAGGGGCACTTGTGCTGGAAGGTGAAGCCCAGGCATTTCACTAACGGGTACACCTCCAGTTCTTCTGCCGGATAGGTGGTCACGTCCTTGCCAGCGGTGCAGACGGCGTAGGCTTTGAACTGATCCCGTTCCAGCCAGTCTGCCATGCCGGCGTTGGCGTCGATGTGGAGCATCCCATCGTAGTAGTTGATGAGTCGGATGCGCAGCAGCTCTCGGCTGCTGGAGGCCAGGACGGCCACCTGGTCGGTGTCCGCCACTGAACCTGTGCCGCTCTTGGGGTGCATGATGGCCAGATAGTTGTTGCCATCGTCGATGATGTTCCAGGTCATCCCCATAGCGTCCGTCTTTGCCCGCAGCAGGAGCAGGCGCAGGGCGCGGTTGGCGCTGGCGTAGGAGGTGATGGTACGGTTCATGATAACCCCGTTGTCCACATAGCGCAGCGCCTGACCAGTGACGTTCACGAAGTGGAGCACCTCGTCCTTTTCCTTCAGGATGCCCTTGGTGCGGTCATTCAGGTTGCAGTTATACTTAGAGTAGATGAGATAATAGCAGGCGTACTGCAAAAACCGAGGCACGTTCTCATAGGTCGCCTGCGCATGCTCCAGCAAGGGGAGCATGAAGTTGGTGATGGAGTCGTCATACCACCAACGCTGGTATTGCAGGGGGTTGGTGGAGGTGTTGTCCTCCAGGGAGACAGTATAGTAGTAATGGAGGGAGTGTGCCAGGCAATACTGGGGGTGTTCCAGCTGGAGCCGCAGCAGAAAGTCCGGCAGGGCGTCCTCATGGAGTGCCTCATTGAAGGTCCGTCCTTCCAGGATGGCACGCTGGAAGAAATAGGCGTTGAGGTTGAGCTGCAACCGGTTGGGGGTCAAGTCCAGACGCTCCACCGGATCCGCTTCCTTGGGCTGTGAGCTGCCGCCGTAGGGCACCAGTTCACCCAGCTCGTTGCGCAGGGCGGGCTGACAGGAAAGCATATGGGCGGGCTGACGGCGGAAAAGGCCGGACACCTTTTTGTAGATGTTCCCGCTGTACTCTGCCGTGGCCAGGCAGAAGTTCACATAGGTACCCTCCGCTTGCCGCAGACCCTCGTTGTAGGCTGCACCGATCTCCGCATCCTCCATGGGGCAGTACCGGACGTTGGCCTGTCCCTGGCACAGCTGTGCCACTTCCTCGGAAGCGTGGGGATCCATGACCAGGAGCTGTACTTCCTTGTCGAAGCCATCGTTGGCTTTCAGCTTGGTCAGCGCCGCCTCAAAGGCGGCGTCGTGATCTACATATAAAATGGTTGTGAATGTCCACTGTTTCATGCGTTCTCTCCCTTATTTGCCGCTGCTTCCTGTGCCTGCCAGCTGGCGATGAGCCGCTGGTACATCTGGGGCAGATCCAATTCCGGCTCCCAGCCCAGTCCACGGAGCTTGTCTCCGCTGAGCCGCATCTTCACATCGGGGGCGTAGCCGTATTGCAGGGCGTCCTTCGGGATGTCGAAGCGCACCTGGATCTTGCCGCCGCTCTGGTCGGCGATCATCTGCGCCATATCTCGAATACGAATGTTGGTCTTTTCGTTGGCCACGTTGTACGCCTCACCGTTGACGCCACGAAGCAAAATGGTCAGCAGACCCCGCACGCAGTCGCAGGTAGCGCAGTAGTTGCCATAGGACTTGCCCTCAGTATGCAGCACGATGTCCTCACCCTTCATCAGACTCCGAGCGAACTGGGCGAACACACGCCCCTCGCTGGTGCTCACCCCAGCGCCGAAGGTCTGCGCCAGGCGGGCAATTTTCACCGGCAGCTGATACTCATGGGCGTAAGCCGCACACAGGCACTCACACATCCGCTTCCCCTCCGGGTAGCAGCTGCGCACCTGGAGCACATCCACCCGTCCGTAGTCGGACTCGGTGACGCAGGGCAGGGCGGGGTCAGGGGTGCCGTACATCTCCATGGAGGAGATGTAGACCATGGAGGTGACCTGCTTGGCCACGGCGAATTTCAAAATCTGTTCCGTGCCGCCGATGGCGGTGGCGATGGTCTCCACCGGACGGGTCACCATCTCCTTGGAGGCGGTAACGCTGGCGCCGTGGATGATATAGTCCACCGCACCGTCATAGACGATGGGTTCCCGCACATCACCGATGACCAGAGCCACGTCCCCACGTTCCAGCAGGGAGCCGTAGATTTTTTTTGCCTTGTCAGCGCTGCGCACCATGGCCAGAATGGTCATTTGGCAGTTGTGAATACGGTTGATGGCGGCCAGGGCACGGACGGCATAGGAGCCGACCAATCCGGTGGCGCCGGTGACCAAGATGGTCTTATGGGAAAAGGCGTTCCAGTCCAGGCCGCAGGCGGCGATGTGCTCCAATTCCTGCTGACAGACTGGATCCTTGGGGTGTTCGATACAAGTAGTCATCATGATTTTTTGCAACTCCTGCTGGGCGATCAATAGCCAAAGATCTGTTTGTTTTCCTGTGCCTCTACAAAGGACTTGAACATATAATAGTCGGAGGGGGTGGTGATCTTAATGTTCTCCGCCGGCCCAGTGACCGTGTAGAGGGTGTGACCGTACTCCATCATCATGCTGGCCGAGTCGATGAAATCGCCCCGTCCTTCGGAAATGGCGCGGCAGTGAGCGCCATACAGGTCGCCCAGCCGGAAGCTCTGAGGGGCGCGCGCCATAGCACAGCGCTGACGGGGGATGATCTGCTGGATGGTGTTGTCTCCATCGCTCTCGTCCATCATCATGATGGTTTCAATGGCGCTGCTGGTGGTGATGGCGTTGCCATGGGCCTGGACGCAGGCGATATTGTCGGTGATGACCTGAGCGTTGACCAAAGGGCGCACTCCGTCATGCACCAGTACGATGGTGTCCTCTGGACAATGCTCATGGAGCGCCTTGAGGCCGTTGCAGATAGACTCCTGACCGGAGGAACCGCCGGGGACGACCCAGTGAACCTTGGTGAAGTTGTTCTTCTTCAGCAGCAGCTTCAGGTGGTCGATCCAGCTGGCGATGCAGACAACAACGATGACATCAATGTCCGGGTGGTATTCAAACTGCTCCAATGTATAGAGAATGATAGGCTTGCCATGGAGGGGCAGGAACTGCTTGGGCATGGTCTTGATGTTCATGCGAGTGCCCGTACCGCCGGCAAAAATCAATGCAGCATTCATAAAAACACGCTTTCCTTTGTCGAAATAGGGGTGGGATACATATTGTTTTATTATAACACAGGGAGGGGAAAAGTCCACCTGTTTTTTGGAAGGTAGCACGGCACCGTTACAAAAAGAGGTTCCGTTCCAAGTGTCCTGCACGCTGTATGGCGGGACACACAAGGGAGCGGTTTGGATGGTTCGAGCGGAATTCTTGCGGTAAATTGTGCTAAATCTTGAAAAGGTCGGATGGAACAGAACTGTTCATGACGCTGAAAAGAAAAAAATATGCAGATTTTTTGTGAAATAGGGTAGATTTTACGGGAAATATCCGTTAGAATAATGGAGTTGAAAGAAGAACTTGCAAATTTTTATAAGGAGGAATCTTCTGTGAATCCTATTATGTGTGCAGGCAGAATGAAGAAAGTCCATTCTGATATCCGTGGTCCTATCTTCCAGGAAGCAAACCGCATGAGCGCCGCCGGTATCCCCATTTTGAAGCTGAACACCGGCAATCCTGCAACCTTTGGTTTCAAGATGCCCGACTCCGTCCGCAACGCTCTGGTAGAGAATGCGGATAAAGCCGTTGCTTACTGCGACCTGAAAGGTATGCCCGCCGCCCGTGAGGCCATCTGGGCTTATGAACAGAGCAAGGGCATCACCAGCTTTACTCCTGACGATATCTACATCGGCAACGGCGTCAGCGAACTGGCTCCCATGTGCCTGACCGCTCTGCTCAACCCCGGCGATGAGATTTTGATCCCGTCCCCCAGCTACTCCCTGTGGACCAACGCCGCTTATCTGGCGGAAGCCACGCCGGTGTTCTACCGCTGCCACCAGGAGAACAACTGGCAGCCCGACCCCGAGGAGATCAAGAGCCTGATCACCGAGCGCACCCGTGCCATCCTCATCATCAACCCCAACAACCCTACCGGTGTCATCTATGGCCCCGAACTGCTGAAGGAACTGGTGGAAGTGGCTCGGGAGAACAAGCTGCTCATCTTCAGCGATGAAATTTATGATCGTCTGCTGCTGGGCGATGCCGTTCATGTGTCCACCGCCTCCCTGTGCCCCGACCTGCCCGTCATCACCTTCAACGGCCTGTCCAAGAGCCATGTGGTCTGCGGCTTCCGCTGCGGCTGGATGTGCGTCAGCGGCCCCGATGAGCTGACCAAGGACTATAAGGCAGCCTTGACCGCTCTGGCTGCCATGCGTCTGTGCGGCAACGCCCTGACCCAGTTGGTCATCCCCGCCGCCCTGGAGGACTCCGCCTACACCAAGCAGATGATGAGTCCCGGCGGCCGTCTGTACGAACAGAGCAAGGCTGCCTGTGACGCCCTGGAAAAAATCCCCGGCCTGACCTTCGTCCGCAACCAGGCTGCGTTTTATGTTTTCCCCAAGCTGGACATCGAACAGTTCGGAATCACCGACGACCGGAAGTTCGCCCTGGATCTGCTCCACGAGAAGCACATCCTGCTGGTGGCCGGCAGCGGCTTCGACTGGCCCGAACCCGACCACTTCCGTCTGGTTCTGCTGCCTGAGGCACAGGAGCTGAAGAAGGCCATCGAAGACATCGGCGACTTCCTGAGCACCTATCATCAGTGATCTTTGGAACGTTTCTCTATTCCTTTCATTTTCGCCAGCCGGCATCGTTTCCGATGTCGGCTGGTCTTTTTTGCGTTAAGGACGGGAAGGGGGGTTGACAAGTAAACGAACGTTTACTATAATAGCATACGAAGTGAACGAACGTTTACCAAAAGGAGTGAAAATTATGCACTACATCCGAAGCCGATGCTATGACACCCCCCAGTTCACCGAGAAGATGATGGGGCCCAACCCCATCAAGCTCACCGAAGAACTGATGCTGGAAAACCGGACGCCAAAAGGCGCTGTGGTCTGCGACCTGGGCAGCGGCCAGGGCATCACCTCGGCCTTCCTGGCACAGGAGTACGGCTTCCAGGTTTACGCTTGCGACCTGTGGAGCGATCCAGCGGAAAACCAGGCGCTTTTTGACCAGTTGGGATTGCCTCGCGAACAGCTCATCCCCGTCAAGGCGGACGCTCTCAATCTGCCTTTCGAGCCGGCCTTTTTCGATGCGGTGGTCAGCGTGGATTCCTATAACTACTTCGGCCGAGACCCGAACTTTTTGGGACAAAAGCTGCTGCCCTATGTGAAGCCCGATGGCTACCTCTACTTCGCCATCCCCGGTATGAAGCGGGACTGCCATGACCACTTGCCACCGGAGCTGCTCCTGTCCTGGACGCCGGAGCAGCTGGAGTATATGCACGACGTGGCCTATTGGCAGCATATGATCTCCCTGACTGATGGCATTGAAATTCTGTCCGTGGCAGAGATGGAGAGCAACGAGGAGGTGTGGCAGGATTGGCTGAAGCAGGAGAATGAGTACGCCATTGGCGACCGGAAAAGTATGGACGCCGGTGGGGGAAAGTACCTGAATTTCATCCAGATCGTGCTGAAAAAGTGTCATTAAGCAAAGAATCCCCCCAAATGGAAAAGGAGTGCCTTAGGCACTCCTTTTCGTTTTATGCTTGACGAAATGGGATAGGATATGGTTCGTTCTCAGTCATCCCACTCTTTTTCGTAGTCGATGATGGCACCGGTCTTAGCGTTGATCTCGTAGTCGTACTCATAGTTGCCGTAGTGGAATTCCACCTCGTAGACCATGATGCCATGTTCCTTGTCCAGCTTTGCTTTCAGACCGCGGACTTTGCTCTCAGACAGAGCGGCGTGCTTCAGGGCGATGCGCTTGGCCTTGGCTGTGCCAATGTAGCCCTTAGAGGTGGAGGTGCTGGTGGACTTGCCGGTGGTCTTGGCTTTGCGGCTGTCGGAGAAGTCACCATAATACTTGGTATTTCCAACCGCTTTGTAAGCACGCACCTTGAACTTGTAGGTGACGCCGGATTTCAGGCCGCTGATGGTGGCGCTGGTGCCGCTGACGGTGGCCTTGCGGACGTACTTCTTGGCGGCGGAGTCATACAGGTAGACCTGGTACTTGCTGGCGCCCTTGGCCTTGCTCCACTTCAGGCTCACGCTGGTCTTGGTGGTCTTAGTCACTCTCAGGTTGTCTACTTCATCGGGGGCGGTGTAGGTAGTGAGGGTAGCAGAGTAGGGGCCGTAGTAGGTGGTGCCGGATTTGGTCTTATCATAGGCACGGACGGCGAAGTGGTACGTGGTGCCTGCCTTCAGATGCTCTACCTCGTAGCGGGTCTTGGAGGTGGTCTTAATCTTCTGCCACTTCTTGGTGTTAGTGTTGTAGCGGTAGAGAAGATAGCCATCGGCACCGGAGACCTTTTTCCACCTGAGGGTCAGCTCATCCTCATCCCGTTCCACTACGGACAGGCCGGTGACCTGGTTCAGGTTAGCGGCGTAGGTGGAGAGGGCGGTGGTGGCGGTGCCGATGACCATCGAGGCGGCCAGGGCGGCGGCGGCCAGCTTGGAAAACAACTTCTTCTTCATGTCGGGTTCCTCCTTCGGTTTGGTTTTGTGTCGGTTGTTTTGTTTCGATGGCGTTATCATACCGGCGGAAAATGAGAAACACATGAGAAAAATGAAAAAATTTTTGCCGCTCACCCAGCCTGGTTCTCATGTTCTTCTCATCCTTTCTATGGTATACTGATACAAACAAACAGGGAAGGAGGGCACAAAAATGCGCATTTTAGTGGCAGAGGACGAACGGGATCTGAACGAAATCCTATGCAAAAAGCTCCGTTCCGAGGACTACTGCGTAGACGGCTGCTTTGACGGGGAGGAGGCGCTGGACTACCTGGCCAGCGTAGACTACGATGCGGTCATTTTGGACATCATGATGCCCAAGCGCAGCGGACTGGAAGTGGTGGAACAGCTCCGCCGCCAGGGCAACCAAACACCGGTGCTGTTCCTCACCGCCCGAGACAGCATTGATGACCGAGTGACCGGTCTGGACGCCGGAGCGGACGACTACCTGGTAAAACCCTTCGCCTTTGACGAGCTGTTAGCACGGCTTCGGGTGATGACTCGGAAACGGGGCGGGGAGCGGAGCAACCTGTTCACCATCGACGATCTGACCCTGGATATCCGCAGCAAACGGGTGGAGCGGGGCGGGGTAGAGCTGAAACTGTCCGCCAAGGAGTACGCCCTGCTGGAATACCTCATCCGCAATAAGGGCGTGGTGCTCTCCCGCATCCAGATTGAGGAGAACATTTGGGGCTTTGACTACGAGGGCAGCTCCAATATCGTGGACGTCTACATCCGCTACCTCCGGCGGAAAATCGACAAAGACCACCCAGTAAAGCTCATCCACACCATCCGCGGCAGCGGATACGTCTTGAAATTGCCATGAAGCGGAAGCGGCTGAGCATTAAAACGCGCGTCACCCTGTGGTATACCACCTTGCTGGCCGTGCTGGTGGGGTTGGTGGTGGCGGCGGTGCTGGTCATGAGCGACTCTATGGAGGAGGTGCAGGCCAAAAAGCTGCTGGAGACCGCCGTCAACCACGCCGCCGACCTGTTGGTGTACGATGGGGAGGATGTGACCTTTTTGGAGCCGGTGGAAACCTACGAAAATGGGATATATCTGCTCTTTTATGATGAGAATTATCGGTTTTTAGATGGTTCCTGGCCGCAAAAGTTCCCAAACGGTGTGGACGCTGCCAACCGAGCGTTTCAGGCCATCCGGCGGGGAAACACCACCTACTATGTCTACGATCACCTGTTGGAGTTTGCATCAGGCGGTGTGTGGATCCGCGGCATCTACGAAGCCACCGGCGCTCAGTTCATCTTGGACAATGTGGTACGGGTCATCCTCATCGCCTTACCGGCTCTGGCTGCTCTGGCCGCCCTAGGCGGATGGCTCATCACCCGCAACGCCTTTCGAGTGGTGGACGAGCTGCGCCAGCAGGCGAACAGCATTTCAGGTGGACAAGACCTGTCTCGCCGCATCCCAGTGAACGGGGAGCGGGATGAGCTGCATCGCCTGGCCGGAACGCTGAACCGGATGTTCGACCGGTTGGAGGACTCCTTCCAGGCGGAGCAGCAGTTCATCTCCGATGTCTCCCATGAGCTGCGGACGCCCACGGCGGTCATCCTGGCCGAGTGCCAGTACGCCTTGGAATCTGGACAAATGGCAGAACAGACCGCCGCTCTGGAGGTCATCCAGCGGCAGGGGAAGCGGATGTCTCGGATGACCGAGGAGATGCTGACCTTGAGCCGGATGGAGCGGGGCCAGACCCAACTGGCACGGGAGGAGACCGACCTGACCGAGCTGGTGGAGGTCATCTGCGAGGATCAGCAGGAGCTGCTACCAGAGCATCTGACCCTCCGATGGGAGCTGGAACCGGTGACGGCGGAGGTGCATCAGGATATGATGATCCGCCTGGTCATCAACCTGCTCAACAACGCTGTCCGCTACGCCAAGTCGAAGATCATGGTCACCCTGACCTGTCAGAACGACACCGTGACCCTGACCGTAGCCGATGACGGTGCAGGCATTGCTCCGGAGCATCAGAAGCGAATTTTCCAGCGCTTTTATCAGGTAGAGGGCGATCGTACCCGAAAATCCGGTGGGCTGGGGCTGGGACTGGCCATGTGCGATCAGATCATTCGCCAGCACGGCGGGCACATTTCGGTGGAAAGCACCTTGGGAGAAGGCAGTCGATTTCTCGTCACCTTTCCCGCCCGACAGGAGGAAACGATATGAAGAAACCAAGAGGTACTCTGCTGACGCTCATCCTATGTCTGTGTCTGACCGGATGCGTGACTGGCGGACAACACACCAGTCAGCCTGCCAATGCGGACGCTTCCCGCCCGCCCACCATGGGACAGCATAATACGGCGGAGCCGACCCAGTCCAATTCGGACAACACAGGCGCCGTCTCCGATGCCGCCCCTCAGCAGTCTGACGATCAGCCAGCATCGAGCGCAAAACCAGAGAGCACCGCGCCGGTGATGACCGGGTATCTCCCCAGAGGTGATGCCATCCAGATCGCCCTTGACCACGCAGGCGTTGCGCAGGCAGACATTTATGACCTGTCCTGCAAGTTGGAGGAAGAAAACGGCGTGATGATTTATCAGGTGGAATTTGAGCATGGAGAGTATGAATATGAATACGAGATCGACGCCAAATCCGGCAAGATCTTGGATGTGGACATTGATGACTAAAAAATCCACCAGAGATTCTGGTGGATTTTTTGCGCATAAAACCAGCGCTCTGCGGCAAACTGATGGAAACAGATGGAATTCCAAAAGGGGAGAGGGGAGTGCTTATGAGACGGACATTGATCTTGGTGGACGTGCAAAACGGATTCCTGCACAACGCAGACAATCAGGTGATGGTACAGAAGATCCATCAGCTATTGAAGGAACAACTGTTCGATCGAGTCATCGCCACCCGTTATGTGAACACCGCCGGAAGCAACATCATCCGCCTGATGGGCTGGGATAAGCTGCTGACCGAGGCGGAACAGACCATCCCACCGGAGATTTTGGAGCATGTGGACTATGTAGATGAGAAGAGCGGCTACTCCGGCTACACTGAGACCATGCGGAAGTTTCTGCTTCAGGACAACGGGGACAAGTATCCAGAGGAGATTTTTTTGGCAGGGCTGGACTTGGGATGCTGCGTGCTGGAGACAGCCACGGACTTTTTCGAGGCGGGGGTGCGGCCCTTTGTGCTCACTGCCTATTGCAGCTGCGCCGGTGGGCAGGCGTATTTTGACGCTGCGCTCCTGTGCCTGGAGCACCTCATCGGCGCCCAGTATCTGATAACGGACGAAACCATTCAGACCAAGGAGCAGTTGGAACGGGTCATTCGGCAGGCCCAGCAGGCGAAGCCCTGTTAACTGCGCAAAAAAGGCAGCTTTTTAGCTGCCTTTTTTCTGCCGTGCGTCCGAGAGCGGATTGGCCCTGGCGGCAATTTTCAGGTCATCGCTGGAGATGTGGGTGTAGATCTGGGTGGTGTTCAGGTGGTCGTGTCCCAGCACCTCCTGTAAGGTGCGCACATCCACGCCGTTTTGCAGCATCAGCGTGGCCGCCGTGTGGCGGAGCTTGTGGGCGGAGTACTTGCTGGCGTCCAGACCGGCGGTGAGCAGGTATTTTTTTACCATTTTATGGACACCGGCTCGGGTGATGCGTGTCCGCCGATTGGAGACGAACAGCGCCGGTTCATGTTGAAGGGACAGCATGGCACGCACGGTCAGATAGGACTCCAACGCAGCCTTGCAGCCGTCGTTTAGATACAGGATGCGCTCTTTGTTGCCTTTGCCCAGCACCCGAATGGTGTCACCCTGGATGTCGGACACATTCAAGTTCACCAGCTCGGAGATCCGCAGGCCGCAGTTCAAGAAAAGCATCAGGATGCAGTAATCCCGCTCCTTGTTTTTGCCCTGGACGGCGTCCAGCAGCGCCAGGGATTCCTCCAAGGTCAGATAGCGCGGCAGCGTTTTCTTCATCCGCGGCGAATCCAGCTCCTGCACCGGATTTTCCTCCAGCAGGTGGGCTTTGCTGGTCAGATAACGGTAGAAGGAACGGATGGCAGCGATCTTACGGGCGAGGGATGCGGTGTTCAGCTGGCGCTCTCGGCTGAGGAAGATGAGATAGTCGTAGATCTCACTCAGGGACACGGAGCCCACCAGCTCCAAGTCCACATCAGCGATGGAGATGCTGTCCCACGGGGTGTCCGGTGGAACGAGCCCACGGCTGCGCTTCAAGTATCGGAAGAAGGTGCGCAGGTCTAAGAAGTATTCATCGACGGTTTTGGCCGAATGAGCCTTGACCGTCTCGTGGTAGGACAAGAAGTCTTTTAGGATGGTGGGTGCGTTGGATATGGTGCTCATAGGCTCAGGTTCCTTTATATGATGATAGACAGATGCCCCGAAGTCAACAAAATTTTTATTTTGTTGACTTTTATATTTCCGCCTTTTTGCTGCGTCTCCACGTTCCCCCAGGCATTGTCCTGCCAGACAGCCTGGTTTGAGAACCGTGTTTATCAATGGGTTTTCAGTTGGAATACTGTATGGCGAATGTTTTGGCGGACTCACTCGGACGCACGCCGCTGGATGCCCGTCCAACTGTTGGTGACGCAACGGGTGGGCATACGCTTGATGCGCTGGGTCACATCTCGGAGGGCGGCGTTATAGGCGTCAATCTCCGCCGAAGTGCAGAATCGGTCGTACTGGGTGCCAGCGTCCCGCATCCACTCTAGCTGCGCCAAAAGCGCCCCTTTGTCAATAAATGCGCCGTTGTTGGCCATAGGATTCCTCCCCTTTCCAGGAGCAATCATCCCAAATGTCAGATTTTGTTGACTTTTTCTCTCAGCGGGAAACGGACGGCTGCTCACCGTCCACGCTTCCCTTCATTATAATATAACACGCCCGCTCGGTCAACACTGAGCCATCAGATCCCGTTGCGCAGCAAATCCAGCGCCTCTCGGATGTTCTTCACCGGGATCAGCCGCAGTCCCGGCAGCTCCGGCAGTTTCCGGCTGTTCCGTGCTGGCAGCATACACTGGGTGAATCCCAAGCGATGTACTTCAGCCAGTCGCTGATCTAGGCCGTTCACCGTTCGCAGCTCACCGGTCAGCCCCACTTCCCCGATGGCCGCCAGCTCGTCCGGCACCGGTCGGCCGCTCATGCTGGACGCAACCGCCAAAATGGTGGCCAAATCCGCCGCCGGTTCTCCCAGGCTCAGGCCGCCGATGACATTGATGTAGGCGTCATGACCGCCCACGTTGAACCCGCCTCTTTTTTCCAGCACTGCCAGCAGCAGCATGGCTCGGTTGTAGTCCACCCCGTTGCTGGTGCGTCGGGGCGATGCGAACCCAGAGGGTGCTACCAACGCCTGCACCTCTGCCAGCACCGGCCGCACCCCTTCCATCACGCAGGTCACGCAGGTGCCCGGCGTGCCGGTGGGGCGTCCGCTCAGGAGCATTTCCGATGGGTTTGGCACTTCTGCCAGACCCTTGTCCAGCATCTCAAAGACGCCGATTTCGTTGGTGGCGCCGAACCGGTTCTTCACCGCTCGCAAAATCCGATAGGACTGGTGTGCCTCCCCCTCGAAGGTCAGCACGCAGTCCACCATGTGTTCCAGCACCTTGGGGCCGGCGATGGAGCCTTCCTTGTTGATGTGACCGATGACGAACACAGTGATGCCCGCCCCCTTGGCCAGCTCCATCAGCGCCATGGTGCACTGCTTCACCTGGGCGATGCTGCCGGGCATGGAGTCGGATTTATTGGTCAGAATGGTCTGCATGGAGTCCACGATCAAGATCTGCGGCTTGACCTCCTCCACTGCGTCCAGAATGGTTTCCAGGTTGTTTTCCGCCAGAATATAAAGATCCTTACAGCGGATGTCCAGCCGGTCGGCACGGAGTTTGATCTGTCGGGCGGATTCCTCACCGGAAACATATAAAACGGTGGTAAACTGGCTCAAATGGTCGCAAATCTGCAACATCAGCGTGGATTTCCCGATGCCAGGCGCACCGCCGATGAGCACCAGAGAACCCTGAACGGCGCCGCCGCCCAGCACATGATCCAGCTCCCCCATGCCGGTCTGGAAGCGCAGCTCCTCCGAGTCCTCAATCTCACTGAGCCGCTTAGCCTGGGGGCGGCTGTGCAGACCGCCTACGGCGGGTCTGGCACTGCCCCGCACCCGTTCGGAGGGCTGCTCCACGATGGTGTTCCAGTTGCCGCAGATGGGACAGCGCCCCTGCCATTTGGGGAACTCGTTGCCACATTCGGTGCAGAAAAAGATGGTCTTTGCTTTCATCGGTGTCACTCGCTTCCGTTGGTCAGCCGGTCAGGTAGGCGCTCATAAGCACCATGGCCAGCTTGGTCTGATAGTCCTCCTGCTGCAGCAGCTGATCCTCCCTAGGGTTGGACAAAAACCCGCACTCCACCAGGATGGCACGGCAGTTGATGTGGTTCATTAAATAGACTTTTTTGGCTATCCTGGTGGCCTCCCGTTTGGGGTCGGTACCCAGAGTCTCCCGCAGCAGCTGCTGGGTGTGCTGTGCCCATAAGACGCTCTCGCTGTCATTGCGGAAGAACACCTGTGCGCCGCTGGCGGATTTGGCCGAGTGGTTGTTCTGGTGGACGCTGAGCAGCACCGCCCCCGGCGTCTCGTTCACCAGCGCCGCTCGGTTGTATAGGTCGCTGCGCTTCTTCTCCCGCAGGGTCTTGGCGGAGCTGTCCGCAATGGAGGTGTCCGTGTCTCGGGTCAGCTTGGTGCGCACGCCGTACAGTCCGGCCAGCTGGTCTACCTTTAGCACGATGGACAAGTTGATGCCGCTCTCCGGCACGCCGGACAAGGACACCGCTCCCCCGTCCTCCCCGCCGTGTCCGGCGTCTAAGATGAGGGTCTGTTGGGGGTACCGAACCCAGGCGGCGGCGGAAGCGGCAGTGCTGGCCTGCGCCAACTGGAAAATCCAAAAGGATAGGGTCAAAAAGAAAAGCAGACAGAGGAAGAATCGCATCACTTTGTTCATGTTACATCACCGAAACAAGCCTATGCGTTTCCTGTTCATTGTAGCACAAAAAGCCAGGGGTGAGAAGCGCTTTCACGCACGGATGGCGGCGGCGGACATAGAATGGAGGGAAAACGGTCGAATCTCCGTGCCGTTTCTATTCCAGAGAAAGGAGCGATTGCTTTGAGCTGTTGCAAACAACCCACCTCACCGGCGGCGTGCCCCCGCGACTTTGGCACCATGCCTGACTGCGCGCCGCTGGCGGTTCCCTATGTCCCCTTCCAGCAGACCACTGCATCCAAGTACAGTTCCCAAGAGGCTCTGAGCCAGGGCACCTTGTTTCCCGGCCTGAACCTGCCCTTCCACCTGAAGCAGGTGGGGGCGGCGGTGCCCAAAACCCCCCTGACCGAGCTGCAAGCGCTGTGCTTTGTGGTTCACGAGCTGGGTCTGTACCTGGACACTCACCAGGATGACCAGGAGGCCTTTGCCCTGTTCCAGAAGTACAGCGCCCTGGCCGAGAGCGCCCGTGCCGCTTATGTGGAGCGCTGCGGCCCTCTGCGCCAGATGGACGCAGCGGCGGATGACCGGTTCACCTGGGTGGATGGCCCGTGGCCCTGGGAGGGGCAAGCTGGACAGGAGGTGGAGTGCTAAATGTTTATCTATCAGAAGAAGCTCCAATACCCCATCAACATCCGCCGCCCCAATCCCAAGCTGGCGTCCGTCATCATCTCCCAGTACGGCGGCCCCGATGGGGAGCTGGGCGCCTCCCTGCGCTACCTGAGTCAGCGGTACGCCATGCCTTATGATGAGGTAAAGGCTGTTTTAACCGATATTGGCACAGAAGAATCTGTTCCGGAGAAAGATCAGCCAAGCTGTTATCATATAAGCACGATTGGCCAATAAAACTACAACAAGGAGGAACTGCCATGCCCTACGCAATCTATCTCAGAAAGAGCCGCGTCGACCTAGAAGCGGAAGCCCACGGCGAAGGCGACACCCTGGCCAGGCACCGAAAGACCCTGCTGGCGCTGGCGGCGGCGCAGCAGCTGAACGTGACCCACATCTACGAGGAGGTGGTCTCCGGCGACACCATCGCCGCCCGTCCCCAGATGCAGCAACTGCTGGCGGACGTGGATGAGGGGCTGTGGGAGGGCGTGCTGGTGATGGAGGTGGAGCGTCTCGCCCGTGGCGACACCATCGACCAGGGCATCGTCGCCCAGGCCTTCAAGGTCACCGACACCAAGATCATCACCCCCCTGAAATCCTACGACCCCAACAACGAGTTCGATGAGGAATACTTCGAGTTCGGCCTCTTTATGGCACGGCGGGAGTACAAGGTCATCAACCGCCGCTTGCAGCGTGGCCGCCTGGCGTCGGTGAAGGAAGGCAAATGGGTGGGCAACACGCCGCCCTACGGCTATCGCCGGGTGAAGCTGGCTCAAGACAAGGGGTTCTGGCTGGAGCCGGACCCGGAGACCGCTCCGGTGGTGCGGAACATCTTCCACTGGTATGTGGAAGGACGCTCCGACGGCACAGTCATCCACCCCATGGGCTTGCAGGCCATCTGCACCAAGCTGAACCAATCCGGCATCCCGTCCCCGTCCCGTCAGACTTGGTCAGCCTCTACCCTGCGGGACTTGCTGCAAAACCCGGTCTACTGCGGCCTCATCCGCTGGGGCTGGCGGAAGCAGCAAAAAACCTACCACAAAGCCACCGGCACCTGGCAAGCCACCCGCAGCCGCGCCGCCTTCGGGGAATATCCCGTCTATCAGGGGCTCCATGAACCGCTGGTGACCCGCGAATGTTGGGATGCCGCCCAAGCCAAGTTCGCCACCCACCCCAGCCGTCCCGGCCCAAAGCAGATGGCGCAGAAGAATCCGTTGGCCGGACTGTGCTATTGCTCCGTGTGCGGCCGTGCCATGGTGCGCAGACCATACAAGTCCATTCCGCCCCAACTCATCTGTGCCTACCCCACCTGTCCCACTAAAGGTTCCTACCTGAGCATGGTGGAAGACGCTGTGCTGGAAGCATTGGAAAACACCCTGAACGAGCTGCGCCTAGGCGCGGATCCCGTCGGCGCTGCCCTGCCCACCGGCGATCGGGAGACGTTGGCCATGGGGCTGGCCGCCCAGGAGAAGGAGTTGGAACAGGTGCAGGCCCAGCAGAGGAAGCTCTACGACTTCCTGGAGCGTGGCATCTACACCGAACAGGTCTTTTTGTCCCGAAGCGCCACCCTGGAAGCCCGCCGAGTGGACGTCCAAGCGCAGATCGACCAGCTCACCCAGCAGCTGGACACCATCGACCGGGCGGAGCGCTCCCGACGAGAGCTGGTGCCCAAGATCCAGCACGTGCTGGACACCTACCACGACTGCCAGTCCGTGCAAGAGCAACACGCCCTGCTCAAGACCATCCTCCGGCGCATCGAATACGCCAAAACCACCGGCGGACGCTACCAGCCATCCGATATGCAGATCACACTCTTCATGCACTTGCTTTAATTTGTACCCTTACCGACAATCCTCCGGAGCAGAACGCTAGCCACCACAGTAGTATTCTTCGTCGTTTCACGTAAAAATCCTACCGGATGAGTGTGTTTTTTATACTGTATGTAGGTTTTGATTGACAAAGGTTGACAATCTGTGTGGCATTGCATATAATATGCGAGACAAAACCTGTGATTTTTATCACAAAGAAAGGCGAGGGTCTGTCTATGCTCACTGTGCAGAATCGTTCTCACGACCCGTTCTACAATCAAGCCTTTGAGGAGTATGTCTACCAGACATTTCCGGACGAGGATTTCTTTTTTCTCTGGCAGAATGCCCCTGCCGTGGTGGTGGGCAGCTACCAGAACATCTGTCGGGAAGTCCATGTGGAAGCCCTGCGTCGCCGTGGGATCCCCGTGGTGCGCCGGATGACCGGCGGTGGGACGGTGTACCACGATCTGGGGAATGTCAACTACACCTACATCCTGCGAACCAACGGGACGATGAACTATGACCAGGTTCTGTATCCGGTCATCACCGCCCTGAATGCCATTGGCGTTCCCGCCCGGAAGAATCGGCTCTGCGACATCGCCATCGGCGATCAGAAGATCTCCGGCAGCGCACAGCGGATGACCAAGGGACGGCTGCTCCACCACGGCACCCTGCTGTTTTCTTCCGACCTGAGCGTGCTGGATCAGATCACCACCCACCGGAAGAACGACTGCTTCCAGAGCCGAGGGACGCAGTCTGCCATCTGCACCGTGACCAACATCCAAGCACACCTGGCGGAACCCATGACCATCGAGGAGTTTCAGACCCGACTGCTGGCACAGATGGTGCCTGACGGAGGCCGCCTGACCCTGACGCCGGAGCAGGAAGCCCAGGTTTGCCGTCTGCGGGATGAGAAATACCATAGTTGGGCGTGGACTTGGGGCAAGACTCCTGCGTTCACCTATGAGAAAACCGGCGTTTTTGCCGGTGTGCCCATTCGTGCCGCCTACCGAGCCAAGCGGGGCATCGTGTCCGATGCCGAGATCGACTGCGCCGCAGTAGACGGCGCTCTGGCCGCCCAGCTCCTCAACGGCGCCCGCCTGGATCCGGAGGGATTTGCCGCCAGCTGTCGGCAGCTGGCAGGCGATCAGGCAGATGAACTGATGGACTGGCTCATGTAACCTGTTTTCTCCCCCAATGGGTTGGATAGATTGTAGGTATCACGCGATACAGCAAGAAAGGAAAAAAACAATGGAAAAAAAGATCAATATGCCCAAGCTCGGTCCCGATATGGAAACCGGCATCCTGTGCGCCTGGCTGAAAGAGGAGGGCGAACCCGTCACCGTGGGCGAGCCTTTGTTTGAGATCGAGACCAACAAAGTGGTCAACCAGATCGAAGCCACAGAGTCCGGCGTGCTCAAGCAGCAGTTGGCCGAGGAGGGCGATCTGGTTGCGGTAAACACCGCTGTGGCAGTGCTGGAAGTGGTGTAAGGCATGGAAAAGAAACCGGAATGGCTGAAAGTCCGCTATAATCAGGACGCCGTCAACGAGGTGGCGGCGCTGATGCGGGATTTGAAGCTGAATACGGTGTGCAAGGAGGCCAACTGCCCCAATCTGGGCGAGTGCTATCAGAAGCATACCTCTACTTTTATGATCCTCGGGAGCGTCTGCACGCGGAACTGCCGGTTCTGCAACGTGGTCACCGGACGCCCCCTGCCCCCTGACCCAGAGGAACCTATGAACGTGGCAAAGGCCGCAAAAAAACTGCACCTGCGCCATGTGGTCTTGACCTGTTCCACCCGAGATGACCTGCCCGATGGCGGCGCAGAGCAGTTTGCCAAATGCGTCCGCGCCATCCGAGAGGTCTGTCCTGGCACCACGGTGGAGACACTGATCTCGGACATGAAGGGCGACCACGCATCCCTGGACACGGTGATCGCCGCCCATCCGGAGGTGCTCAACCACAATGTGGAGACGGTGAAGGAGCTGCAGCGTGCCGTGCGGCCCCAGGCTCGGTATGAGCGCTCCCTGGAGGTTCTGCGGTACTGCAAGGAGCAGGATCCCACGCTGTTGACCAAGACCGGATTTATGGTGGGGCTGGGCGAGACCGAGGATCAGATCAGCCGTCTGATGGACGATATCCTGGAGACCGGCTGTGACATTCTGACCATTGGACAGTATCTCCAGCCCTCCCCCCAGCATTATCCCCTGGCTCGCTATGCCACGCCGGAAGATTTCGCCCGTTGGAAGGAGCTGGCCATCGCCAAGGGCTTCCGCCATGTGGCATCCGCCCCCCTGGCCCGCAGCTCCTACAAGGCATGGGAAGCACTGGAGGATGTTCATGATCTATATTGAGACTGGCTCTACAGACGTCTATTATAATTTCGGCCTGGAGTACTATTTCACCGTGGAAAAGCGCTTGCCGGAGACGGTGTTCCTTTTCTGGCGCACCACGCCGACCCTGATGGTGGGCAAGTATCAGAACGTGTTGGAGGAGATCAACAAGCCCTACGCGGACGCCCATGGGATCCACCTGGTGCGCCGCATGAGCGGCGGCGGCACCATCTACACCGACCTGGGCGGTTGGCAGTTCACCTTTATCCAGCATCAAGAGACCGGCCAGATCGAGTTCAGCCAGTACATCGCGCCGGTGATCGGCGCACTGCGGGAGATGGGGGTTGATGCCGCCTTCAATGGCCGCAACGATCTGACCATAGACGGCAAGAAGTTCTCCGGCAACGCCCAGTACCGTCTGGGCGACTGCATTGTACACCACGGTTCCCTGCTCTTTGATACGGATATTGCGCAGATGGTGGCGTCCACTACCGTGGACAGCTACAAAATCCTATCCAAAAGCATCAAATCTGTTCGCGACAGAGTGACGAACATCTCCGAGCACCTCCCCACCCCCATGGATGCGGAGACATTCAAGGAGATCATGGTGCGCCATATCATGAACGGCAGCCCCAACGTCTATACCGTGACGGCGGAGGACGATGCTAGGATTCGGGAGATCGCCCGAGAGCAGTTCCAAAGCTGGGAGCGGATCTTTGGACGAAATCCAAAGTTTACCATCGACCGAGCCGGCCGCTTCGCGGGCGGGAAGATCCAGTTCAAGCTGGATGTCCAGAAAGGGATCATTCAAGACGCCGCTGTGTATGGCGACTTCTTCTCCACCCTGGACGCCTCCGCCATTTGCAAGGCTCTCATCGGCTGTCCCTATGACCGCAGCGCCGTGCTGGACGCCCTGCGCAGCAACGGGATCGACGGGGCGGTATACTGCATTTCCGCAGAGGAGATGGCCTCCGTGATCGCAGATTGAGCGAGCGAACGTCTCACATCGTAAGCAAAACAAACGCCTGAACCACAAACAGGGTTCAGGCGCTTTGTTTTAGGCGCAGCGGGCGCTGCCAGGAGAACTGTCATTTCAGTCGGATACACCCCGATACGCATCCGGTTAGATCACAGGTAGATGCCCGCATCAGCGCAGTTGTGGATGATGCGCCAGGCCACCTTCTGGACTTCCCGCACCCGTCTCTCCCGTTCTTCCGGAGTGAGATTGCGACAGTAGTTGTCGGCGATATGTACCGTCACACCGTTGGATGTTACCATGGTCTTGACCACATGGGGAACGATATATTCCTTCTGCTTTCTCATCCCATCACCTCCGGTGGAGTTTATGTGCATCTGCTTGTACGGGATGCATCCATCAGCGCTTGTTTGGAGATTTTTAGGACACCGCCCAAGTCAAATTCGCCACCTATTCCAGCCATCTGATAGGCAGACAATTCTCCGGAGCGGAAGAACTCGGCCACTTGGAGATGGTCGCCACCATCGTCCACCAGCTCACCCGAAATCTGACCGAGGAGCAGATCTTGAACAGCGGCTTCGCCCCCTACTTCGTAGACCACACCGTAGGCATCTACCCCACTGCCGCCTCTGGCTTCCCCTGGTCAGCGGGGAGTATGCAGTCCACCGGCGATGTGATCGCCGACCTGACCGAAGACCTGGCCGCCGAACAGAAGGCGCGGCTGACCTATGACAACATCCTCCGGCTCAGCGATGACCCAGACGTGAGCGATGCCATTCGGTTCCTGCGGGAGCGGGAGATCGTCCACTTCCAGCGGTTCGGCGAAGCCCTCGAATTGGCCAAGGCCAAGATGAATCAAAAAAATGTCTACCTGACCAACCCAGCCTTCGACCGGAAGTAAGGTCATTTCTATAGAGAAAAAGCACGGCTCACAACGAGCCGTGCTTTTGTTTTGGCATTTTCTTGACTTATTTCGCCTTGTGCTTGCCCAGGTAAGCCTCCTTGACCTTTTCGTTGGCCAACAGCTCTGCTCCGGTGCCGCTCATGGTGATGTTGCCGGTCTCCAGCACATAGGCAAGATCTGCGGTTTTCAGCGCCATGTTGGCGTTCTGCTCGATGAGCAGAACCGTCACACCCTGGTTGTTGATCTCTTTGATGATGGAGAAGATGTCCTGCACCACCAGAGGTGCCAGACCCAGGGACGGTTCGTCCAGCATCATCAGCTTGGGGCGGCTCATGAGGGCACGCCCAACGGCCAGCATCTGCTGTTCACCGCCGGACAGGGTGCCGGCAGCCTGCCAGCTCCGCTCCTGGAGGCGGGGGAACAAGGAGTAGACCCATTCAATGTCCTTCTGGATGCCCTCCTTGTCCTTGCGCAGGTAAGCGCCGATCTTGAGGTTTTCCAGCACCGTCAGGTCAGCGAACACCCGCCGTCCCTCCGGAGACATGGCGATGCCTTCCCCGATGATCTGGTCGATGGACATCCCGAGCAGTTCCTTGCCGTTCCACTGGATGGAACCGCTCTGCGCCTTGACCAGACCGGTGATGGTGCGGAGCATGGTGGATTTACCGGCGCCGTTGGCGCCGATCAGGGTGACGATCTTGCCGTCAGGCACTTCCAAGGAAATGCCCCGCAGCGCTTGGATGCCGCCATAGGCCACATGAAGGTTTTCAATTTTAAGCATCGTCAGCCACCCCCAAATATGCGTCAATGACACGCTGGTTGTTCTGGATCTCATCCGGCGTACCGTTTGCGATGAGCTTGCCGAAGTCCAGCACGTAGATGCGGTCGGAAATATCCATGACCAAGTCCATGTGGTGCTCAATCATGAAAACAGTCAGCTTGAAGTCATCCCGAATGCGGCCAATGAACTCGGTCAGCTCATTGGTCTCCTGGGGATTCATGCCGGCAGCCGGTTCGTCCAGCAGCAGCAGAGAGGGCTCGGACGCCAAGGCACGGGCGATCTCCACCCGACGCTGCTCGCCATAGGGCAGCGAGGTGGCCAGCTCATTCCGGACGTCATCCAGCCCCAACACATGGAGCAGCTCGGCGCACTCCTCCTGCTGCCGCTTCTCCTCCGCCTTATTCATGCGGAAGGTAGCCGAAAGCATTCCGGCGTGGACACGGCAGTGCTTGGCGATGAGGACGTTTTCAAAGACGGTCTGGGACTTCCAAAGACGGATGTTCTGGAAGGTGCGGGCGATGCCCAGCTTGGTGACCTTATCGGGAGTGGGCTGGAGGACGTGCTTGTAATCGCCTGCGTGTTCGCCCTTGTACAGCTTCTTCATCTTGCCCTGGGGGTGATTTTCGATGATCTTGTTCCCCTGGAAGTAGACGGAGCCGTTGGTAGGGGCGTAGACGCCGGTGATGACGTTGAAGGCAGTGGTTTTGCCTGCGCCGTTGGGGCCAATCAGGGAAACGATCTCGTCCCGATTGACCTCCAGGTTCATATTGTCAACGGCTACCACGCCGCCAAACTGCATGGTTACATTTTCCACACGGAGGACGTTTTCACTCATTTCACTGCCTCCTTTTTCTCTTTCCGGCGCTGGAGCTTCGCTTTCCAGTCTCGGAACTTCTCCGGCAATTCCTTATCGCCCATGATACCCTGACGGAAGAACAGGACGATGACCATGATGACTACGGCAAAGACCACCTTCCGGAAGCCGCCTCGGAAGAGGAAGATACCCAGGGAGTCGTCATCCAGGAAACGCAGCCACCACTCGTTGCAAGCGGTGAACAGGAAGCTGGCGATGACGGAGCCGGAGATGGAACCGATGCCGCCGATGACGACGATGAGCAAAATTTCGTAGGTCATGTTGGTCTTAAAGTTGTTGGCCTGTGCCATGCACTGGTACATGGCCAGCAGGCCGCCGCCGATGCCGGCGAAGAAGGAGCTGACCACGAAGGACATCATCTTGTGTCGGGATAGGTTGACGCCCATGGCTTCTGCTGCCACTTCGTCATCTCGGATGGCCTTGAAGGCACGGCCGTAGGTGGAGTTGATCAAAAGTACGATCAGGGCGATGCATACGCCGGCCACCAGATAGTAGGCCACGGTGGAGTTGAAGTACGGGAACCCGCCCAAGACGTTGGCGCCGTTGGTGAGGGGACCCAGCTTATCCCACTGGAAGATAGCACGGATGATCTCCGCAAAGCCCAGCGTGGCGATGGCCAGGTAGTCGCTTTTCAAGCGCAGGACGGGCAGGCCGATGAGCCAGGCGAACAGAGCTGCCACCAGGCCGCCCAGGATCAGGGCGATGAGCATTCCCACAACGGAACCGGCACCGGTAGTGCCGAAGATGTCCGCCAGAGAAAATTTCACCCAGTGTTCCCCGCTGAACATCCGATAGACGCTCTCACGGGAGGCTTCGGGAACCATAATGATGGCGTAGGTATAAGCGCCCAGCAGCATGAAGCCTGCCTGCCCCAGAGAGAACAGGCCGGTGAAGCCGTTGAGCAGGTTCATGGAGACGGCCACCAGAGCATAGACGGCAGTTTTCTTCAAAACCGGAAACAGGATGGAGGAAGATGGCACCACTTTCTCCAACACAAACAGCAGGATATAAAACAGGACGATGGCCAGCATGGTGCGCAGGGTCTTGGCTTTTTTATTTGTCATTTCCAATTCCTCCCTTACACCTTATCTGTGACCTTTTCACCGAACAGGCCGGTGGGCTTGACACAGAGGACGACGATCAGCAGGGCGAAGGTGAACGCATCGGAGAAGGTCGTCCAGCCCAAGCCCTTGATGATATTTTCGCAGATACCGATGATGAACGCGCCGATGACCGCACCGGGGATGGAGCCAATGCCGCCAAAGACCGCAGCCACAAAGGCTTTCAGGCCGGGCATGGCGCCGGAGGTGGGCACGACAGACTGATAATTGGTAAAGTACAGCAGGGAGCCAACAGCAGCTAGGAATGTGCCAATGATAAAGGTCATGCTGATAACGTTGTTGATCTTGATGCCCATGAGCTGGCTAGTCTCGAAGTCACGGGAGACAGCGCGCATGGCCATGCCGATCTTGGTGTGGTTGATGAGCTGCGTGAGGATGACCACCAGGAAGATGGTCAGGAAGGGGGTGATGATGGTGACCCACTTGGTGGAAGCGCCGCCGATGGAGACGTTGGCAGACAGGCCAGGGATCTGGGGATAGACCTTGGCCAGACCGCCGGTGACGTACAGCGCCAAGTTCTGGAGCAGATAGCTGACGCCGATAGCGGAGATCATCAGGGACATTCTGGGTGCGGTACGCAGGGGTTTATAGGCCACCTTTTCAATGGCCACACCCAGGATGACGGTCAGGATGATGACCAACGGGATGGAGATGTACAGTGGTAAAGCGGTGGATGCGTAGACCATGACCAAGCCCGCCACCATGAACACGTCACCGTGTGCGAAGTTGATCAGACGCAGAATGCCGTATACCATCGTGTAACCGATGGCGATCAGAGCGTACTGGCCGCCTACGGAGATACCCGCCAATAGGAAAGGCAGGTTTTCCTGAATAAAGCTCATGTTGTTCCTCCTCGGAAGAATGGTTTGCGTGCGCGGCTGCGCCGCCCCGATCAGAGGCAAACGCATAGACGGCGGGGACCGTCAGGCCCCCGCCGCATTTCATACTTGTGAATGTGCCGACTAAAATCGCGTTCAGACCTGGATCTTATTCGTCCATGGTGACGGAGCCGCCGCCAACCCAAGTGCCGGTCTCATTGTCAACGCTCTTGACGTAAGCGGTCTTGACCTTTGCGTCGCCGGTCTCGTCGAAGGTGATGGTGCCAGTGATGCCGTCATAGGAGACGTTGGGCAGAGCCTTCATAACGTCAGCAGGATCGGTGCTGCCAGCTGCTTTCAGGCCTTCCAGAGCCAGCATATAAGCATCATAGCCCATAACGGAAACTGCGGACAGGGTGTCGTTGCCGCCGTTGTTCTTCAGGTTGGTGGAGTCGGCGTTGATCCATTCCTTGATGCCCTTTTCAAATTCCTTGTTGGTGCCGTCAGCATAGAAGGTGGTGACGTCGATCTTCACGTCAGTGCCCTTTGCAGCTTCCAGGATCACGTTGGAGTCCCAAGTGTCGCCTGCCAGGATGGGCATACCCAGGTTCTGGCTTGCTGCCTGGTTGATGACCAGCTGTGCTGCTTCAATGGAGATGGGAGCATAGAAGACGCCGCAGCCTTCCTTCTTTGCGTTAGCAATGTAGGAGGTGAAGTCGCTGTTGCCTTCGGGGAACTCAGCCTTGACTACCTGGCCGCCCTTCTTTTCAAACTGCTTGGTGAAGTAGCTGACCAGACCGCCGGAGTAGTCATCGCCCAGCTTGCTCAGGCAGTAAGCCTTCTTGACCTTCAGGTTATCATAGGCATAGTTTGCCAGGACGGGCCCCTGGAAGGAGTCGATGAAGCAAGCACGG
This sequence comes from uncultured Eubacteriales bacterium, assembly GCA_900545815.1. Taxonomy (GTDB): domain Bacteria; phylum Bacillota; class Clostridia; order Oscillospirales; family Oscillospiraceae; genus Onthomonas. The sequence goes on from URAM01000001.1 coordinate 156,464, forward strand.
AAGTAATGGGTGTTGCCTGCGGTGACAGCAGGGTTGGTGCAGGTGATGCCGATGGCGGGAACGCCTGCGTTCTTGAAGGTGTCAGAAGCGGCGATGGAGACGCCGGAGCCATAGGAGCCCAGGACAACGGAGACGCCCTGAGAGACCAGCTGGCTGGCTGCGCTGACGGCCTTGTCGTTGGAGCTTTCGTTATCGACGATCTCCAGCTTGACGTTGTAGGTCTTGCCGCCGATCTCGACAGTGGGAGCGACGGAGTTTGCGTACTGGACGCCCAGGATCTCCTGCTTGCCGCCTGCGCCGTTATCACCGGACTGAGGTTCATAGACGCCGATCTTGACGGTATCGCCGCTGGCTGCTGCGGTGCTGCCTGCTGCGGAGCCGGTGTCCTTGGAGCCGCCGCAAGCGGCCAGGCCCAGTGCCATGCACAGTGCCAGCACGAGTGCTGTTAACTTTTTCATTGTGTTGTTTCCTCCTGTTTTGATTTGGGCGCTCTGGCAAGAGAGGTCAAAACGCCCTGGTGAACCATTATAAAATGTACTGTTATTTTACGCACTTTCATCCGATTTGGCAAGTGGGATTATCGCCAGAAAGAAGTGGCGCTGTCGCAGAAAATTCACAGTTTGGAAAGGAATCCGTCACATTTTGTCCGCCAATGGCGGACATTCGTAGGGAATCGCTGGCTTTGGCCTTGCATCTGTCTTTCAGGGACGGATTGAACTTTTTCGTCATTTTGCCCAAAAAACCATTCAGCTTTTTTCCCTTTTTGCTGTTCTCTCTCAAAACCGACCCCATTCCAGCCACAAAGCTGCCAGTTCCTTCCCATTTCATGTGCAAACTAGCAGTACAGCGAAAATCTGGGTGTGTTTGTGCGTTCACAAACAATCAAAAACGGCGGAACACCCTTGTGTTCCGCCGTTGAATGCCCAATCGACTGCAAATGGTTCAGGAGAAAGACTGTTCCGATGCGTATCGGGAGAGGAACTGCTTGGTGCGCTCCTCCTTGGGGTTGTTGATGACTTCTTCCGCCTTCCCCTGCTCCACGATATAGCCCTGATCCATGAAGATGACCCGATCTGCTACGTCTCGGGCGAAGGCCATCTCATGGGTGACGATGACCATGGTCATCTTGCGCTCCGCCAGGGAGCGGATGACCTTGAGCACCTCTCCGGTCAGCTCCGGATCCAAGGCGGAGGTGGGTTCATCGAAGCAGAGGATGTCCGGTGCCAGCGCCAGGGCACGGGCGATGGCCACCCGCTGCTGCTGTCCGCCGGAGAGCTGGTGGGGATAGTTCCCCATCCGGTCGCTGAGACCCACCTGCGCCAGCAGCTCCTTGGCCTTGTACTCTACCTCCTGGTTGATCTCCTTCTTGCGGCTTTTGTAGTCCGGCCGCTCCTTGGCCAGCAGCTGGCCGGCCAGCATCACGTTCTCCAGAGCGGTATACTGGGGAAACAGGTTGAAGGACTGGAACACCATCCCAAAGTGAAGCCGCCGATCCCGCAGTTCGCTGTCCGTGAGCTTGTGCTGGCTGGCGGCGTCAAAGACCGTCTGCCCGTTGATGGCCACGGTGCCCTTGTCCGCCTTTTCCAGGTAGGTCAGGCAGCGCAGCAGGGTGGTCTTGCCGCTGCCGGACGCACCGATGACCGCCACCGTCTCCCCCTGCTCCAGAGAGAAGCTGATGTCCTCCAGGACGCGGGTGGCGCCGAAGCTCTTACTAATGTTCTTCACATCTAACATCGCCATGGTTCTATCCTCCTCAGCACTTGAAGAAATCAAGTTTTCTCTCGATGTAGCCGAACAGCAGGGTCAGGCCGCCGTTGAACACCAGGTAGAACACGGTGGTGTAGAACAAAGGCCAGATGATACCGGCGCTCTTGATGAAGGTCTGGCCGCTCCAAATCAGCTCGTACACAGCGATGATACGGGCAAGGGACGTGTCCTTGACCAGGGTGATGATCTCGTTGGACATGGGGGGCACGATGCGCTTGACCACCTGGAGCAGCACCACCTTGAAGAAGATCTGGTTCTTGGTCATGCCCAGCACCTGACCGGCTTCGTACTGTCCCTTGGGGATGGCTTCGATGCCGCCACGGTAGATCTCGGAGAAATAGCAGGCGTAGTTAAAGACGAACGCAATGAGCGCTGCCGGAAAACGGGGCAGCGGCGGGATACCGAAGACGATGGGCAGCCCGTAGTAGACGATGAGCAGCTGGATCATCAAGGGAGAGCCTCGGACGATCCAGACCAAGGTCTTGACCGGATAGCGCAGCACCTTCAGCTTGCTCATGGAGCCGAAGCTGATGATCAGCCCCAGAGGCAGGGCAAATACGAGCGTCAGCGCAAAGAGCTTGATGGTGACGGCTAAGCCCTCGAACAGAGATAGGGTGACGGTTAGGAACATCAATGAAAACCTCGCTTCCAAAAACCTCCACAAAGGCAGAGAGGAACCTCTCTGCCTTTGCGATGCGTATCAATGATTGTGCGTTGTCTGGCCGATCACTGCGCGATCAGAGATTCCTGAACGCCATAGGTTTCAGCGGTCTTCTTCAGGGAGCCATCCTTGTAGGAAGCGGCGAAGAAGTCGTTCAGAGCGGCGGCCAGGTCGGAGCCCTTGCGGAAGCCAACGCCGTATTCTTCGCTGTTGAGCTTGACGGTATAGGTCAGATCGGTGTAGCTGGTGCCTTCGCCGATCATAGCGCCGGCCATCAGCAGGTCGATGACGCAGGCGTCAGAGGTGCCGGCCTGGACTTCCATCAGGGCATCAGCCTGGGTGGTCAGCTCGGTGCACTTCAGCCCCAGCTTCTTGACCTCGGCTGCACCAGCGGAACCAGCTTCAGCGGCGAACTTCAGATCCTTCAGGCTTTCGGTGTCCTTGTACTTGTCCGCATCAGCGGCCTTGACAACCACGACCTGTGCGTTTTCACAGTAGGGCTTAGAAGTCTCCATGGAGTTCTTGACCTCATCGGTCAGGGTCATGCCGTTCCAGACACAGTCGATGCTCTTGGAGTCCAGCTCCATGATCTTGTTGTCCCAGTCCACTTCGATGAATTCCACGTCAACGCCCAGGGACTTGGCAAAAGCAGTGGCATTATCAGCATCGAAGCCGATCCACTTGCCGTCCTTGTCCTTGTAGTCCATGGGAGCGAAATCGGTGATGCCGACGACCAGCTTGCCCTTGCCCTTGACGTATTCCAGATCGCTCTCAGCGGCGGCAGCGGAGCCGTCGGCGGAACCAGCGGGTGCAGCAGAGCCAGAGGCCGCAGGGGCCTTGGAGCCGCCGCAAGCGGCCAGGGACAGCATCATCACCAGGGACAGACCCAGGCTGGCAAATTTCTTCATGTTCTTCATAATTCTTCTCTCCTAAGTAACAGTTGGTTTTTAAGTGACTGGATTGCTCCCCACAAGGAGGAAATTCAAAATGCACTAATATATTACCACGATAAAGTGCTATTGTAAAGAGCTTTTTTTCAATTTTGTGTCCAAGAGAAAAACACCGGATAGGAAGTCCTATCCGGTGTCCATTTCTGTCTCACTTTATTCCGGTATCTTTGATACCGGAATAAAGTGCAATATGCTTCACGAAAATGCTTGCATTTTCGTGAAAGGGCTTTGTCCTTTACAGGTTGTCAAACAGCGCCGTCAGCAACTCCTGCTTCCCTGTCCCCTTCTCCGCCGAGAACGGGATGAGTTTTTCGTCCTCCGCCAGCTCCAATGTCTCGCGGATGCGCTGAAGATTGCCCTCAATTTCGGATTTCTTCAACTTATCCAGCTTATTTGCCACCACAATGAAGGGGCACCCGGTCTCGTGGAACCATTGCGCCATGGTCTGATCATCGGCGGTGGGCTTGTGGCGGGCGTCCACGATGAGGAGCCCCACGGTGATCTGCCCGTCGGCGAAATAGTCCTCCATGAGCCGTGCCCAGCGGGCTTTTTCGGCGTGGGAGACCCGTGCGTAGCCGTAGCCGGGCAGGTCTACGAAGTACACCTTCTTGTCGATCAGAAAGTAGTTCACCTGACTGGTCTTGCCGGGGGCGTTGCCCACCCGGGCAAAATTCTTCCGATCCAGCAAACGATTGATGACCGAGGATTTGCCCACGTTGGAGCGGCCGGCCATGGTGATCTGGGAACGGCCGTCTCGGATAAAATCCTTCTTGCTGGCAGAGGAGCGGATAAATTCCGCATTGTGTAGATTCATCTCTTACCTCACTGCTGAAGCCCCACAGCGGCAGGCTGGGCGGGGCTGTCTTCTAACGGGAGGGCAGGCACATGACCGCTGTCGTTGGCGGTGATCGGGTAGGCCAGCGCTTCCGCCAGCACTTCGTCCACCTGCTCCACCGGCACAAAGTGCAGTGCCTGCCGCACGGTCTGGTCGAACTCCTCCAAGTCCTTCTGGTTCTCCGCCGGGATGATGACCGTCTGGATGCCGTTGCGATAGGCGGCCATGGTCTTCTCCTTCAGCCCGCCGATGGCCAGCACTCTCCCCCGCAGGGTCACTTCTCCGGTCATGGCCACGTCAGCCTTCACCGGCGTGTTGGTTAGAGCGGAGACGATGGCGGTGGTGATGGTCACGCCGGCGGAGGGGCCGTCCTTGGGCACGGCGCCTTCTGGGAAATGGATGTGAATATCCTTGTTCTGATAAAACTCCGGGTCGATGTTCAGCTGACTGGTGCGGGAGCGGATATAGGAGATGGCCGAGTGGCAGGACTCCTTCATCACGTCCCCCAGGTTGCCGGTCGGCTCCACCTTGCCGGAGCCAGGCACCACGTTCACCTCCACCTCCAGCAGGGTGCCGCCCACACTGGTCCAGGCCAGGCCGTTGACCAAGCCCACCTGAGGGGTGTGATCCAGCTTCTCCGGATGGTAGCGGCGGATGCCCAAGAAGTGCTCCAGGTTGTCCCCGTTGACGGTGACTCGCTTTGTCTCGGTAGTCACCAGCTCCATGGCCGCCTTCCGGCACACAGACGCCAGCTCCCGCTGGAGCAGGCGAACGCCGGACTCTCTGGTATAGCCGGTGATGATCTCACGGATCGCCCCATCGGTGACCCGCAAACTGCGGCCGTTGAGGCCGTGGCGCTTCATCTCACTGGGCAGCAGATGCCGCCGGGCAATCTGCAATTTCTCCTCATCGGTGTAGCTGCTCAGCTCGATGACCTCCATACGATCCAGCAGCGGACGGGAGACGGTGCTCAGGTCGTTGGCGGTGGTGATGAACACCACATCGGACAGGTCGAAGGGCAGCTCTAAGAAGTGATCTCGGAAGGTGGAATTCTGGGCTGCGTCCAGCACTTCTAGCAGTGCTGCCGAAGGGTCGCTGCGGCTGTCAGCGCCCAGCTTGTCGATCTCGTCTAACAAAATCAGTGGATTGCAGCTGCCCGCCTTCTGGATGGCGGCGATGATGCGGCCGGGCATGGCGCCGATATAGGTCTTTCGGTGGCCTCGAATTTCCGCCTCATCGTGGATGCCGCCCAGGGAGACCCGTGCCATCTTCCGGTTCATAGCTTTTGCCAAAGAGGATGCGATGGAGGTCTTGCCCACGCCGGGAGGCCCTACCAAGCAGATGATCTGCCCACGCAGGTCAGGCGCCAGCTGTTTGACAGCCAGGAACTCCAAAATGCGTTCCTTCACCTTGTCCAGCCCGTAGTGGTCAGCGTCCAGTACCTTTCTGGCCGCCTCCACGTTGAGCCGCTCTTTGGTGCGCACCGTCCAGGGCAGCTCCAGGCACACGTCCAGGTAGTTGCGCAGGACGGAGGCTTCGGCGGAGCTGTAGGGCTGCTTGCTCAGCCGGGTCAGCTCCTTGCGCAGCTTGGCATCCACTTCCTTCGGCAGCTTGGCAGCGTTGATCTTCTGCTCGTACTCGGCGATCTCGTCCATCCCATCGCCAGAATCCCCTAGCTCAGACTGAATGGCCTTCAACTGCTCCCGCAAGTAGTAATCCTTCTGGTTCTGGCTCACCTGCTCCTTGACCTTGGTTTCCAGATCTCTTTCGATCTCCAGCACCTGGATTTCCCGCCGTAAAATCCGGTTCATCTTTTCCAGCCGGCGCACCGGACGCAATTCTTCCAGAATGGTCTGCTTGTCCTCTCCTCGGATGGAAAGATTCTGCGCCATATAGTCCGCCATATACCCTGGATTTTTGCTGTCCACCACGGTGAGCAGCACATCAGACGAGGTTTTAGGGGACAGCTCACAGTAGCGCTGGATCAGATCATAGGTGATGCGGATGACCGCCTCGGCACGGACGGAATTTGTGGTCTTTTCCGCCGGAGGGATCTGCTCCACCTGCATGACGAAAAAGGGTTTATCCTGCCAGCATTCGATGGCGCGGGCACGGGCGATGCCCTCCACCATGACCCGAATATTATCCCCGGGCAGGCGCAGCACCTGCCGGACGGCAGCGATGGTGCCGATGCTGTACAGGTCGGAAAGCTCTGGATCGTCTACGGACAGATCTTTCTGTGGGATCAGAAAGAGATAGGAGCCTAGCTCCACTGCCTGATCCAGGGCTTTGATAGAAGTTTGCCGTCCCACATCAAAGTGCAGCAACATACTGGGAAACACAGTGATGCCTCGCAGCGCCATGGTGGGCAGCGTCAATGCCTGCATCGTCTCCTTGTGTTCCAATTCGCTCATAATACACGACTCCTTTCTAAGTTGGATGGAGTTGATGGGGAAAAAGGCCGCACGATCTCAGCGATCCTGCGGCCTGTCTGCTCTTATTACATCGTTAAGATGCGTGACCGGAGCCAACCTCTTTGGGCTCCTGATCTGCTGCCCCGCCAGCTTCCTGGTTGGGCGCATCCAGCCGCGCATTGTCATGCTCTACAATGGGGTTTCCCTTTTGCAGCACGCTGTCAGCGGTGATGATGACCTTGGAGATGGTGGGGTCAGACGGAACCTCATACATCAGCTCAGTCATCGTCGCCTCCAGCACCGCCCGCAGTCCCCGGGCGCCAATGCCACGCTCCAGCGCCTTGTCGGCGGCCGCCTCCAGAGCCTCCTGCTGGAACTCCAGGTCAACATGATCGTACTCCAACAGCTTCTGGTACTGCTTGACCAGAGCGTTCTTGGGCTTGGTCAAAATTTCCACCAGCTGATCCCGATCCAGCGCCCGCAGGGTGGTGATGACCGGCAGGCGGCCAATCAGTTCAGGGATCAGGCCAAATTTCAGCAGGTCATGGGGCTGCAGCTCATTGAGCAGGATGCCACTATCCCGATCCTGCTTGGTGGCCACATCGCCGCCGAAGCCGATGCTCTTGCGGTCGGTGCGGGACTCGATGATCTTCTCGATGCCATCGAAGGCGCCGCCGCAGATGAACAGGATGTTGGTGGTATCCACCTGCAAAAACTCCTGATGGGGGTGCTTTCTTCCGCCCTGAGGGGGCACATTGGCCACCGTGCCTTCCAAAATTTTCAGCAGCGCCTGCTGGACGCCTTCGCCGGAGACATCACGGGTGATGGAGGTGTTCTCGCTCTTACGGGCGATCTTGTCGATCTCGTCCACATAGATGATGCCCCGCTGAGCCAGCTCAATGTCATAATCGGCAGCCTGCACCAGGCGCAGGAGGATATTCTCCACGTCATCGCCCACATAACCTGCCTCGGTCAGCGTGGTGGCATCGGCGATGGCGAAGGGCACCTTCAAAATACGCGCCAGGGTCTGGGCGATGAGGGTCTTGCCGCTGCCAGTGGGGCCAAGCAAGAGGATGTTGCTCTTTTGCAGCTCCACATCCTCTCCGCCGCCGAAGAAGATACGCTTATAGTGGTTGTAGACGGCCACAGAGAGCGCCACCTTGGCCTCGTCCTGACCGATGACATACTCATCCAGGACGGCACGGATGTCCTTGGGCGTGGGGATATCCCCCTGCATTTCCGGCATGGCGTAGCGATCGTCAGTCTCCTGGGCCTCGGCAATGATACGGTTGCACAGAGCCACGCACTCGTCACAAATATAGCATCCGGGTCCTGCGATGATGCGTTTTACCTGTTCTTGCATTTTTCCGCAAAAGGAGCAGCGTACTGCTCGTCGTTCTTCATTCTTTGCCATAGTTCATCCCTTATCCTTTACGAGAAAGAGCAGAAACCGGATTCCAGTTCCAGTCCCCGCTCTCTCTGTTTCCTTATCGCTGATGGATCACCTGGTCTACCAGGCCGTACTCTTTCGCTTCATCAGCCGTAAACCAATGATCCCGTTCGGTATCCCGCTGGATTTCCTCCACCGTTCTGCCGGTATTGTCTGCCAGGATCTGGTTCATATGCTTTTTGATGCGAAGGAACCGTTCCACGTCGATGGCCATATCGGTGACCTTACCCTGGGTGCCGGCTGCCGGCTGATGGATCATGATCTCCGCGTTGGGCAGTGCCATGCGCTTGCCCTTGGCGCCGGCAGACAGCAGGAACGCTGCCATACTGGCTGCCATGCCGATGCAGATGGTGGACACGTCCGCCTTGATATACTGCATGGTATCGTAGATCGCCATACCTGCGGTCACAGCGCCGCCGGGGCTGTTAATGTAAAATTGAATGTCCTTATCCGGATCCTGAGCTTCCAGATAGAGGAGCTGTGCCACGATCAGGGCGGCGTTGGCATCGTTGACCTCCTCGGAGAGAATGATGATACGGTCATTCAGCAGTCGGGAGAAGATGTCATACGAACGTTCGCCACGATTGGTCTGTTCCACTACATACGGTACTAAACTCATCATGAAACTCCTTTGTCTTGCTTGAGATAAAATTGCGCTCCCTCATCGTATCCAACGCACAAAGGTTTTATACTGCAAGGATGCTTATTCTGCGGCGTCCTCGGTCTTTTCGGCAGTTTCTTCCTTCTTTTCTTCCTCTGCAGGACCGTGGATGGCTGCGTCATAGAGGATGCGCGCGGCCTTATCCACCCGTGCGCCGCCTTCCAGGTTGTCGGTGGGCACAGCAGACTTGATCTCAGTCAGGCTCATGCCATAGCCCTCGCCCAGCTTGGTAGCGTAAGCGTCCACATCCTCATCGGTCACTTCCACATTTTCCTGCTTTGCGATGGCGTCCAGAACCAGACCCTTCTTGATGTTCAGCAGGGCGTCCTCACGCAGGGAGTCCAGGAACTGCTGGACGGTAGCGCCAGTCATGTTGATATACTGTTCCAGGCTCATGCCGCCGCCTGCGAAGTTGCTGTTGTATTCCTGGAGCATTCTGTCCCGCTCATAGTCCACCATTGCAGGGGGAATGTCAAATTCAGTCTGTTCCACCAGCTTCTCCAGTACATGGTACTCGAATTCCTTCTGTGCCTGCTTTTCCTTGTCCGCCTTGCATTCTTCACGCAGGTGATCACGCAGAGCTTCCAGGGTGTCAAACTCGCTAACATCCTTGGCGAATTCATCGTCCAGCACCGGTTCCTGGATGGTCTTGACGGTGTTGACCTTGACCTTGAATACCACAGGTGCGCCAGCCAGTTCCTTCTGGGCATAGTCTGCCGGGAAGGTCAGGTTCAGTTCTTTCTCATCGCCAGCCTTGGCGCCGATGAGCTGTTCTTCAAAGCCGGGGATGAAGGAGTGGGAGCCCAGCTTCAGCTCATAGCCTTCAGCCTTGCCGCCCTTAAATTCCTTGCCATTCTTGTAACCGACAAAGTCGATCACCACAGTGTCGCCTTCGGCGGCTTCACGATCGACCTCAACGGTGGTCTTTGCGCGGTTGATATAGGGAGTCAGAGCAACGTCCACATCGTGTTCGGTCACTTCTGCGTCCTTGTAGGGCGCAACGATGCCCTTGTAATTTTCAACAGTGACTTCGGGTCTGACCGCAATATCAGCGTTGACGATAACGCCTTCGGGGCCGACAGATTCCACATGCATTTCAGGATAGCCGACGATCTCCAGATTTTCCTGATCCACAGCGTCCTCCACTGCCTTGGGGCAGATGTCATTGACGGCATCTTCATAGAACAGGTTTGCGCCATACATCTTTTCGACCAGCTTTCTAGGTGCCTTGCCCTTCCGGAAGCCGGGGACATTCAGCTGGTTCTTCATTCTGCGGTAAACAGATTCAACAGCAGCGTCAAATTCATTTGCTTCGATCTCGATGGTCACTCGGACCATGCTGTGTTCCAGTTTTTCTACGTTTTTCACATTCATGGGTGTCTTCCTCCTAAACTTGTCCGCTGTGCCGATATCTTCCGTTATATCAATCTGTATGGACAGCCGATGGTAATACAAATTTGGTGCATTTCAATAGTCCTGCGATTTTTTATTCTAACAGATATAGAACCCTTTTTCTATAGGTATTTGAAAATTTTTTGTGTCATTTGGGCATTTTCATGGGCAAGATAGGCTACGCTTCCGGAAAAACCCCTGTGAAATCCCGTATTTTAGCATTTATTTCCGTTTTGTGTCTGCCTCTCACGCCAGGATCTGCTTGGGCACGAAGTTCAGGTGATCTGCGGAAACCAGGGAGAACGCCGTCCCCTGATAATCCCCCTCAAAGGCCGCTCGGGTGCTCCGGCCGTGGAGGTGGCCGTAGTAGCAGCGCTGCACCTGGTATCGGGTCAGCAGCTCGGTGATCTCCTGACAGTGGTAGCCCTGATAAAGAGGCGGATAGTGCAGGAAGCAGATTTTTTCCCGGTCACCGGCGGCCTTGAGGGACGCCTCCAGGCGCATGACCTCCCGCCGGAGCATCTTTTCGTTGTGGGGACCCTTCTCCACGTCCAAGAACCACCCGCGGGTACCGCACAGAGCAATGTCCCTGTAACACAGGCAGTTGTTGTGGAGGAACTCGAAGTTTTCCAGCCCCTCCGCCTCAAAGAATCGGGTCATCTTAGCCACCGTCTCCCACCAGTAGTCGTGGTTCCCCTTCAAGAGGATCTTCCGCCCTGGCAGCAGCTCCTGCAAAAACTGGAAGTCCGGCTTGGCCTCCGGAAGGGACATCCCCCAGGAAATGTCTCCGCACAACACAACGGTATCTGTTTCTTCAACCACCTGGAACCCAGCTCTCAGCTTGTCCACATAGTCCACCCAGGCGCCGCCGAACACATCCATGGGTTTGCTGCCGCCCAAAGATAAATGGGTGTCACCCAGTACAAACAGTGCCATTGTGACGCTCCTATCTTATTTCAGAAAATCGGTGACGACTGCGCGCATCTGCTCCTTCTCCGTCCAGGAGGTGAACCGAACCTGCTTGTCTTTCAGGGTCGCCAGGGGCTGAGGCGCAGGCATCCCGCTCACTTCTGCCAGCTGATCCAGCAGGGCGGTGCCGGTGGCCTTGTCGGTCACGTTCAGTGCATCCAGCACGGCATCGCAGAACTTGAAGGGGCTGGCGGTGGATGCCACCACCGTCTTGGTCTGGTCGCCGGTTTCCTTCCGGTACTGCTCCAATACATGGAAGGCCACAGCGGTGTGGGTGTCGATGAGATACTTGTGCTCGTCCATCATCTTGCCGATGGTGGCTTCCGTCTCCGCTTCGCTGGAGAAGCCGCCCACAAAGACGGACTGGATCTTCTTGCGCATTTCCTCGCTGACCTGGTAGCAGCCGGTGTCGCTCAGCTCCTTCATGTAGCCAGCCACCAGCTTATCATCACCGCCGGAGAGCAGATAGAGCAGCCGTTCCAGGTTGCTGGAGATCAAGATGTCCATAGACGGGGAAACCGTGTTGTAGAAGGGACGGTTCCGGTCGTACTTGCCGGTGGCGATGAAATCGGTGAGGACGTTGTTGCTGTTGGACGCGCAGAGCAGGCGGCCGATGGGCAGACCCATCTCCTTTGCGTAGAAGGCAGACAGGATGTTGCCGAAGTTGCCGGTGGGCACGCAGAAATTCACCGGCTCCCCTTCCGTCACCGCCCCCTGAGCCAGCAGGTCACAGTAGGCGGAGATGTAGTAGACGATCTGGGGGAGCACGCGACCCCAGTTGATGGAGTTGGCGCTGGAAAGGAAGTAGCCCCGCTGTGCCAATTCTTCCCGCAGGCTCTCGTCAGAGAACAACGTTTTGACGCCGGTCTGAGCATCGTCAAAGTTGCCGACCACGGCGGAGACGCCCACGTTGGCGCCCTCCTGGGTGGCCATCTGCAACTGCTGGATGTCGCTGACGCCGTCCTTGGGGTAGAACACCATAATCTTGGTGTGATCCACGTCCTTGAACCCTTCCAGGGCAGCCTTGCCGGTGTCGCCGGAGGTGGCTACCAGGATACACACCGTCTTTTCCTCCTGATTCTTCTTCAGGGATGCAGTGAGCAGGTAGGGCAGCATCTGCAACGCCATGTCCTTGAAGGCACAGGTGGGGCCGTGCCACAGCTCCAGGCAGTAGGTGCCGTCGTCCACCTTCTTCAGGGGCGCCACGGCGGGGGTGTCGAATTTATCAGGGCCATAAGCCTTTTCGGCGAACTGACCCAGCTCTTCGGCGGTGAAATCCTCCAGGTATAGGCTCATGATGTACTGAGCCCGCTGCTGGTAGGTCATGCCGGTCATCTTCTTCAGCGCACCCTCCGGCAGCTTGGGGATGGACACGGGCAGGAACAGACCGCCGTCACGGGATAGACCCTGGGCAATGGCCTGGGCAGGGGTATACTGAAGGGAGTGATCTCTTGTGCTTACATAATACATACTGTCTTCACCGTCCTCATGAGATTGTTCCAAAACAGGTCGCGCAACAGCGACTCCGGATAATTGCATCGCAGCAGTTCTTCATAAAAATCCGCCCAATTCCAGATGCCTGTGAAACCCTCCGGCAACTGGTCACATCCGTCCCAATCGCCTCCCAGCGCCACGTTCTCCGTGCCGCCCAGGGCGAGGAAGTGTTCCAGATGCCGACGCAGATCTGCCGTGGTCACCGGATCATCTCCTAGGAATCGGGCATAGGCGTTGAGTCCTACTACGCCACGATACTTCATTATGGCAGTAAATTGTCTGTCGGTCAAGTTTCTCGTGTGAAAAAAGGCACTTTGACTATTGGAGTGGCTGGCGAGGAACGGCCCTTGCACCAATTCCACCACATCCCAGAATCCCGCTTCCGATAAGTGGGACACATCCACCAGCATCCCCAGGGAAACCATCTCGGACACGAACCTTCTTCCCTGCTGGCTCAGCCCTCGTTCCGGCTGGTCGCAATGGCTGCCGGCCAGGGCGTTGGCGTGGTTCCAGGTAGGGTGGACGATGCGCACGCCCTGCCCCTGTGCCCAGCGGAGTGTTTCCAGCGAGCAGTCCAGCAGCTCCGCCCCCTCCACCGACAAAAACGCCGCCAGCTTCCCCGCCGCCACTGCTTCCTTCGCCTGGGTGCCGGTGGTACACAAGGCAATGCGGTCGGGTGCCAGGGCGCACTCCTGGTGCATCCGCTGGATCTGCCACGCCGCCTGTTCTCGCACGTCCGGCTGGGCGGAGTCGGCGAAGACGGCAAACACCTGGGCTTGGGGCGCGAACCGCTGGCAGCGGTCTAAGCTCCACTGGCCGTCGCTGTCGGTCAGGTGCTGGCTGGGCGTGCGCATGAGCTTGTGGAGGGTGTCGCAGTGGCTGTCAAAAAGAGGGATGTTCATATCAGCTTCCTCCTGGTTCCGTCAGGTTGGATGGGTCGTAGGCGAAGGCGTTCTCCAGGTAGCGCAGTGCCGGATGCTGGGTCTGGACGCCTTGGGGTGCTAAAATATCCGCCACGTCGAAGCGGATTTTGTGGGGCAAATCCGGGTGCTGTGCCAGGTAGTGGAAGGCTGTGGCGGTGATTTTGCGCTGTTTGCGCCGGTCTACCGCCTCCCGGCCTGCGCCGTAGTGGGCGCTCTGCCGGGTCTTGACCTCCACGAAGGCCAAGGTGTCCCCCTTTTGGGCGATGAGGTCAATCTCCCCTTCCGGGCAGCGGAACCCACTGTCCAGGATATGATAGCCCTTCCCCCGAAGATACTCCGCCGTCAGTGCCTCTCCCCAGTTTCCTACCCGCTTTGCTTCCCCGCTCACAGCTTTTTCAAGAAGGTCTTGCGGTGGACGGGACTGGGGCCATACTGGCGCAGCAGCTGGTAGTGGAGCTTAGTGGGGTAGCCCTTGTGCTTCTCAAAGGCGTATTGGGGGTACTGCTCCGCCAGCTCCACCATAAACCGGTCTCGGCTGACCTTGGCCAAAATGGACGCGGCGGCGATGGACGCCGAGCGGGCGTCCCCGTGTACCACCATCTCGTTTTGCAGCTCGATGCCCTGGTTCCGGTTGCCGTCGATGAGAGCGAAATCCGCTGCCGGGTTGAGCATCTTAATCGCTCTGTCCATGGCCAACATTCGGGCGTTGAGGATATTGATTGCATCAATTTCTTTTTCATCCGCCCAGGCGATGGCGTAGGCGATGGCCTGCTCCCGAATCTGGTCAAAGAGGATCTCCCGCCGGCGGGGCGTGACCTTCTTGGAGTCGTTCAGATAGGGCAGCGTCAGCCCCCGTGGCAAAATCACCGCAGCGGCGTACACCGGCCCTGCCAAAGGGCCTGCTCCGGCCTCGTCTACTCCGCAGACGGCCTGATAGCCCTGGTCGTAGAGCCGGTTCTCCAGTTCCCACGGGTCGTGCATGGGCGTTTCAGACGCCTTCACTGGCCGTCACCGCCCTTCTGGTCATCAGGGGCTTCCAGGGTGAACCGCCCCAGCTTGCCGGAGCGATATTCCTCCAGGAGGATGCGAGACATCCGCTCGGTGTCCACTTCCCCGCCGGAGATCAAAAACCCACGCTTCCGCCCAGCGGCTTCCAGCAGTTCCCACTCAGTGAACTGGTCGGGGATCTCAATCTTGTACCGCCCCTGGATGGCGTCCGGATAGCGCTCCGCCAACACCTTCATCAGGTGGGATGCTAGCGTTTCCAAGTCCATGATGTCATCCTTGACCGCGCCGGTGAACGCCAGGTTCAGCCCTACCGACTGGTCTTCAAACTTCGGCCACAGGATGCCCGGCGTGTCCAGCAGCTCCAAGCCGTTGTCCACCGTGATCCACTGCTTGCCTCGGGTGACGCCAGGACGGTTTTGGGCTTTGGCGGATTTGCGGCCGGCTACCTTATTGATAAAGGTGGACTTGCCCACGTTGGGCACCCCAACTACCATGGCACGGACAGGACGTCCCACCTGGCCTTTCTCCGCCCACTTGGCGATCTGCTCCTTCAAAATGCTCTTGACCACCGGCGAGAACTGCTTCACCCCTGCGCCGGTCTTGCAGTCGGTCTGGAGGACGGATGCGCCGTCGCTGCGGAGATAATTCGACCACGTCTTGTTCATGGCCGGGTCGGCCTGGTCGGCGCGATTGAGGATGATGAGGCGGGGCTTGCCGCCCAGCAATTCATCTAAATCCGGATTCCGGCTGGAGATGGGGATACGGGCGTCGATGATCTCCACCACCAGGTCTACCAGCTTCAGGTTGGCGGCGATCATCCGCCGGGTCTTGGTCATATGACCGGGATACCATTGTACGTTCATAGGCACCTCCCGTTGCACGTTCTTATGAAAAACACGTTCCTGATTATCGGTTGATAGCAAAAAAGGAGCGGGTTGCCCGCTCCTTTTGTCGAAAAAATGTAAGCATTTTTTCGAGATGCAGCCTGCTGCATGCACTCGCTGCGCTCGCACACTTGCTAGGCTGAGCAGTCAAAATTCCAAGGCACATGTCCTTGGAATTTTGGAATTGCACTTTTTTCACCGTCTCACGACGGCAAAACTCTGCTGAGAGCAAGTGTATTTGCGAAGTATTTTCTTCTTAGCAAGAGTTTGTTTTTTCAACAGGCTAAAGGAGCGGGTTGCCCGCTCCTTTCGATTGCACAAGAGAAATTTCAGCAGAAATTACAGCTTGGTCTTGACCTTTGCAGCCTTGCCAACACGGCCACGCAGGTAGTACAGCTTTGCACGACGCACCTTGCCCTTGCGGACGGTTTCCACCTGAACCACGTTGGGGGAATGCACGGGGAATACCTTTTCCACGCCCACGCCATAGGAGATACGGCGGACGGTGAAGGTTTCGTTGACGCCGCCATGCTTCTTGGCGATGACAGTGCCTTCGAAGATCTGGATACGCTCTTTTGCGCCTTCCTTGATCTTGATGTGGACGCGGACGGTGTCGCCGATGCGGATGACGGGTGCTTCTGCCTTGACGTTCTGGTCATTCAGAACTTTGATCAGATCGGTTTTCATGGATGTTCCTCCTGTTTTTTATAGATGGTCATTAGGCAAAGTTGAGCCCGTCCTTATGGTGTTGCGGACGGCAATCCCAGAGGACCACCCTTTATTCAACTGGTCTAGCATACCACATTCCCGACCCAATTGCAACCATTTTCACCGAAAAACTTTCCCTTCCCCGTCGTATATCTCGTTCCGATGATAGCGGACGAAATCCGGCGCGGCGTCCGGCCGCAGGTTCCGGATGGTGTCGATGACAATGGACGGGTTCAGCCCCGGATTCTGCGCCATGAGTCGGGCATGGACGGTGATGCAACCCGCTTCCGGCGTCATCTCCCACAGGTGGATCATGGGGATCAGGTCGATTTCCGTATAGCCCTTCTTGGACTTTTTGGACTTCTTCTGGATGACCAGGCTCTCCTGCCCCAGCAGCGCCTGAATCTCCGCTACTGCGTGCTCCGGCACGCCGTTGTCATACTCCATGATCAGCGTCCAGTCAATCTCCGCCAGCCGCTTCAGGGGCGTCTCGATGGGATAGCATTCCACCACATGGATGCCCTCCGGCATAGTCTCATTCATGTGGGAGGGCACATCCTCAGGCGCCATGCCCTCATTTAATGTGAACTCCAACAGCTCACAGTCGCTGGAATAGCCTACCGACAGGGGCAGGGCGATGGAGACATAGGCGTGCTTGTTGAACCCCTGGGTCTGCCAGATGGGCACTTCGGCACGGGTGAACACCCGCTGGAAGGTAGCCATCAAGTCCAAGTGGGAGATATAGCAGGCACGTCCGCTCTTGGTGAAGCGGAGACGATGTTTGGGTTTTGCCATGTTTTACTTACCTCCGATCTTCGTCACAGAACACGCCGTCCGGCAGCAGGCAGTTGGCGCCGCAGCCCATGCACTGCACTCGGCAGTCCGGCGTGATGACCGAGCGATATGCCTGCTCCCGTTCCCGCCACAGGTATTCCGGGTGAACGCCAATGTCGATCATGCTCCAGGGTAGGATCTCGTCCTTGGGGCGCTCCCGCAGGGCGTAGAAATCTGGGTCGATGCCAGTCTCGGCAAAGGCTTCCATCCAGCGCTCGAAGGAGAAATACTCGCTCCAAGAGTCCAGCCGCCCACCCTTGCGCCAGACCGTTTCCAGCAGCTTCCCCAGCCGCCGGTCGCCACGAGCCAGCACCGCTTCGATGTAGCTGGTCTCCATCTCGTGCCAGTTGTACTGGATGGACTTGTTTTTGATGGAGCCTCGCAGCAAGTCCACCCGCCGGTGGTACTCATCTCTCGTAATTTGCGCCTCCCACTGGAATGGCGTAAAGGGCTTGGGCACAAAGAAGGAGGTGGAGACGGTAATGCGCAGGCCGCGGCTCTTGTTGACGGCGTAATTTTTCCACGTCCAGTACACCTTCTCCGCCAGTCGGGCGATGCCGATGACGTCCTCATCCGTCTCGGTGGGCAAACCCAGCATGAAATACAGCTTCACCGCATTGCAGCCGCCCTCGAAGGCGGTGCGGCAGGACTGTAATAAATCTTCTTCCTTGACGTTCTTGTTGATGGTGTCCCGCATCCGCTGAGTGCCCGCCTCGGGGGCAAAGGTGATGCTGGTCTTGCGCACCCGCTGCAGCCGCTGCATGATGCCCATGGAAAACCCGTCCGCCCGAAGGGAGGGCAGATTGATGTTGATGTTGCGGGGGTCGCAGTACTCCAACAGGCCATCGCACAGCTCGGTCAGGGGGCGGTAGTCGCTGGTGGACAGGCTGGAGAGGGTCATCTCCTGGTAGCCGGAGTCCTTGCAGGATGCGATGCCCTGCTGCACCAGCAGGTCTACGCTCTTGGGCCGCACCGGACGGTAGCAATACCCAGCTTGGCAGAATCGACAACCTCGGATACAACCTCGGAACACCTCCAGCATCACCCGGTCGTGGACGATGTCGGTGGAGGGGATGATGGTCTTGACGGGGAAATAGGACTTGTCCAGGTCTGCCACGATGCGCTTGCGGATGTGCTCCGGCGCACCGTGGGTGGGGGTGATGGCCTGAACGGTGCCGTCCTGGTGGTAGGAAATTTCATACAGGCTGGGTACATACAGGCCAGGCACCTGGGCGGCATTTTGCAAAAACTCCGCCCGGCTCCAACCAGCCTGCTTCCCCTTCCGGTACAGGTCGATCATCTCCAGGGTCACGTCCTCCCCTTCACCCAAGGAGAAGATGTCGATGAAGTCCGCCAACGGCTCCCCGTTGTACACGCAGGTGCCGCCGGCCACGATGATGGGATCATCCTCCCCCCGCTGGTCGCTGTGAAGGGGGATGTGAGCCAGATCCAGCATATTCAGCACGTTGGTATAGGCCATCTCGTAGCCCAGGGAAAAGCCCACAAAATCGAAGTTTTTTAGGCTGTCGCCGCTCTCCAGGGCGTAGAGGGGGATATGTTCTTTGCGCATCTCCTCCTCCATGTCCCCCCAGGGAGCAAAGGCACGCTCACACCAGACGCCCTCCGCCTGGTTCATGGAGCCATAGAGGATGCGCAGTCCCAGGTTGGACATTCCAATTTCGTAAGTGTCCGGAAAGCACATGGCAAAGCGCACATCTACCGCTGCCTTATCCTTGATGATCTCGTTGTATTCCCCGCCGGTGTAGCGGGCGGGCTTTTGTACGCGCAACAAAATGCGCTCTAGCTTTGCGTCAATCATGATGGTTCATCCTATCGCACCGTGTACTCCTCTCACGGCACCGCTTTCTTTCAGATGGTACTATTTTACCGGAAAGCGGCGGGAATGACAAGGCACCTTTTGCAAGAAGTTGCCCCTACCCAGCCTGCCAGCAGCAACAGCCGCATCCCTGCGTCTCCACCCCACCACAGAGCAGCACCCACCGCCGCCAGTCCCAATCCGCCGGACAGCGCCAGCACCACCTGTTCTGCCCGCCGCTCCCCCACATTGGGTTTCAGCAGACCAGCGCAGAGCACCGCACCGTCCAGCGGGAACACCGGCAGCAGGTTGAACAGCGCCAGCAATAAATGCTCCGCCCCAAACAGCGCCGCCCCACGCCACCGCCCCACCCACGGGGTCACGCAGAGCAAGGCAAAAAGCAGGTTGCACAGAGGGCCGGCGGCGGCGATCCAGAGCAGATCTCTGTCCCGCACCAATGCCTCGTCCACGAAGTCCAGTATGCATCCGAAGGCGGTCATGGACAGCGCCCGCACCGGGACGCCTCGCCAGCGGGCAGCCAGCAGGTGTCCGCCCTCGTGGAGGGCGGCGGCCAGGAGAAAGGTGACCAGAAAGGACGAGGTGCTCTGGTAGAACAAGAATGCGGCCAGAAAGAGAAACCCCGGCGTTATTCTCACCTGACAGATGCGCAGCCCCACTGGGTCACTGTGCCTGTGACCAGCGCAAGGCGTTCAAAAAGGGGGAGTAGTCGCCTTGCAGGCTGGTGGCAGTGCTGGTGGGCTGGACAGCGAAGGCAGTGACGCAGAAATCCTCCAGGGCGTCCTGGACACTGCCGCCCTGCTCCATCTGGGCAGAAAAGCAGCGGACGGCCTCCTCGAAGTCGCAGGAGCAGGACAGGATGTTCCGTAAAAAGGGTTCCGCCGCAGTCTTCACTCCAGGCGCCCATCGGACGCCCACATAACACAGGGCGAAGATCAGCAGCGCAGCCCCCAACCGGATGCCCGCCCGCTTCACCCAGCGGGCGGAACGGGGGCGGTCGGAGGGACGTTTGCGTGGGCTGTGGGAGTTGGAGGGGATCGGTCTGGACATGGTTCCACCTCATTTCAAGTCGTTGGAACGGGCGTGCCGTTCTGTTCCATAGCTATGCGAAGGGGAGAAAGGTTATGTGGGCGGTAAAATTCTCCGGTTTTCCCTTGACTTTTTTTTCGGGATGGCATATAATAAAAAACCGTCAACGGGACGTGGCGAAGTTTGGTATCGCGCTTGGTTCGGGTCCAAGAGGCCCCGGGTTCGACTCCCGGCGTTCCGACCATCGGCAGCACTGAATTGAAGGATTCAGTGCTGTTTTTTCTCGCCGTTCTGCTTGTAAAGTATTTTTGCTTTACAGTAATTTTACCCTATTCTTGTTTGATCTTGCCCCAACATATCTGTAAACTATATTCACTTTACAGATATGTAAAACTTGATTTTTACGCACTTTTTGTCCCCATATGTGTGTATTTCCTTGTGTTTTCTCCCAAAATCCTGTATAATAAACCCATTCACGGGCACAAATGCCCACCGAAAGAGAAGAAATCAAACTGGGAGGAATTCCATGAAATCAGATCGCAACCGCCCCCTGCTCGCCCTGGCGCTGACCTTGGCGCTGCTGCTGACCCAGTCTGCCCCCGCCTATGCCGCAGAGAGCACGACCCAGGCGGACGCTGTGGGCAGCATCGCTGCCGACTACGATGCCGACGAGGGCGAGGTTCACAACACCATCAATGCCGACTCCCTCCTGCCGGAGGCAGACCCAGCGGACGGCGTGGCCACCTTTGCCAGCTACAGCTACGAGACGGAGCTTGCCAAGTTCCCCAAGAGCTATCAGGTTTTGCTGGCCAAGCTCCACAAAAAGCACCCCAACTGGGTCTTTATCGCCGACCAGACCAACCTGGACTTTGCCACGGCGGTGGACAAGGAGTCCAACAACGCCCTGTCCTATCTCAGCCCCAGTGCTTGCAGCTTCCTCATGAGCAGTGCGGTGAAGAACACTTATGCCAACTCCAACACCATCGCCTACTACATGGATCCCCGAAACTATTTCAATGAGAAGGACATCTTCCTCTTTGTGGACATCAACCACCACAGCAACTACACCCAAGCCGGAGTCAAGTCCGTCCTTAGCGGCACCGACCTTGCCAAGGGGGACAGCTACGCTAAGACCATCCTGAACGCCGGCAGCAAGAACAATATGAACCCCTATTTCCTGGCTGGCAAGATCATCACCGAAACCGGTGGCCTGCTGTCTCAGACCTCCATCTGCGGTACCAATAAGAAGTACCCCGGCATCTACAACTTCTACAACATTGGTGCTTACACCGGCGCCGAGGACGGCCTGAAATGGGCATCCCAGAAGGGCTCCTACCAGCGGCCTTGGAACACCCAAGCTAAGAGCATCAGCGGCGGTGCGTCCATGATCTATTCCAACTTCTACAAGCAAGGGCAGGAGACCATCTACTACACCCGTTTCAATGTGGGGCCCCGTGCCACCTATGCCAAATACTACCACCAGTATATGTCCAGCCTCTACGGAGGCGCCAACGAGGCGGAGCGGATGTACAAGGGCTATCAGACCAGCGGCATGAACGGCAACTGCGTCTTTCACATCCCCGTTTTCAAAAGGATGCCCAGCACCTGTTCCCTCCTGAACCTCTCCGATGCCCGAGATGCCGTCCACTTTACCAAGGTCACCGAAAAGGCCAAGGCCAAAGCAGAGGTGCGCCTGCGCTCCGGCCCGGCCAACACCTATGACACGCTCAAGACCATCCCCACCGGCGCCACCTTCCACATCCACGGCGGCGTGGCCACCGACAATTCCAACAAGGCGTATCAGATCGCCAACCCCTATTGGTTCTACGTCACCTACGCCGGCACCAAGGGATATGTCTCCGCCGAGATGATCCAGGTCAGCACCAGCTACAACCTAAAAAAAGGCTCCACCCATACCCTCCCCTACACCCTGGCCGACTCCGCCGATCCGGTCTACTTTCTCAGCAGCAACACTGCCGTGGCCAAGGTGAACGCCAAGGGCAAGGTCACGGGCGTGAAGAACGGCAGCTGCACCATCTACACCTTCTGCGGCGGCGGCTTTGACGCAGTGGGACTGACCGTCTCCGGCACCGCCACCAACATCCCTGACTCTGGCAAGAAGCCCGCCACGACCACCACCAAGCTCACCGACCGGAACACCACCCTCACTCTGGCCTACACCAAAAAGACCTACAATGGCGGCACCCTGAAACCGGCGGTGACCGTGAAACACGGCTCCAAGACCCTCACCCACGGTGAGGACTACACCGTTTCTTATCACCACAACAGCGAACCGGGCACCGCCACGGCCAAGATCACCGGCACCGGCAAATACACCGGTTCCCTGTCCAAGACCTTCCAGATCACCGGTCTCACCGCCACCTACCGCACCACCTCGAAAGCCAACTACCGCTCCGGTGTGGGCACCAGCGCCACTAAGAAGGGCAGTCTGACCGGCGACAAGCCGGTACAGGTGTACTACGGCTGGCACAAGACGGTGGACGGCGTGAAGTGGTACAAGGTGCGCATCGGCGGCAGCGACTACTACATGAGCGGCAGCTATCTGAAACCGGAGGTGCTGGTGACCTATCAGGTGAAATCCAATGTGAACTACCGCACCGGTGCCGGCACCAGCCACACCAAAAAGGGGCAGTTCAAGAAAGGCACGTCCATCGCCATCGTCCAAGGCTGGAGCAAGAAGGTCAGCGGCAAGAGCTGGTACCGGGTCAAGGTGGGCAGTAAGTACTACTACGTCATGGCCAGCTACCTGACAAAAAAAGAGACCATTTTGGCCTACACCAACCACGGCAAAGTGAACGTCCGCACCGGTGCGGGCACCGACAAGACCCGTAAAACAAAACTTCTCTCCGGCACCCCCGTCCATGTGGTCAAAGGCGGAGCCAAGACCGTCAGCGGCGACGCTTGGGAACGGGTAAAAGTGGAGGGCAAGTACTATTACATCATGGCAAGCTACCTGACCAGATCCTAACCCAGAACACGCATGAACCCCCTAGTGGAACAGTCCACTAGGGGGTTCGTCTTGTCACGCTCTGGGGTGCGCCTTCTGGTACACGTCCATCAGGTGCTGATTGATGAGTTTGGTGTAGATCTGGGTGGACGAGATGTCCGCGTGCCCCATCATCTCCTGGATGGAGCGTAAATCGGCGCCATTTTGCAGCAGGTGGGCGGCAAAGGAATGACGCAGGGTGTGGGGGGTGATCTCGGTCTGGATGCCAGCCTTCTCCTGATAGTATTTTACCAGCTTCCAGAACCCCTGCCGGCTCATGCGCACCCCGTTCATATTCACAAACAGCGCCCGCTCTCCCGGTGCCACCAGGTGGGGGCGGATATTTTTCAGATAGTCGGACAGCGCCCTGATGGCGCCTGGATACAACGGGATGATTCGGCTCTTTTTCTTCCCCATGCAGACCAGGTAGCCCGATGTCAGGTTCACGTCATCCAGGTTCAGGGAGATCAGCTCGCTGACCCGAATTCCGGTGGCATACAGCACCTCCAGCATGGCGTGATCTCGGAACCCCTTGTCGTCCACACAGCGGGGCTGCTCTAGCAGCAGTTCTACCTCCTGGTTGGAGAGGATCTGAGGGAGCTTCCGCTCCACCTTTTCCGCTTTCACGCCCTTGGCTGGGTTTTCCGGACACCGCCCCTTCTGCTGGAGCCAGCGGTAGAGGCACTTCAAGGAGGCCAGGGCACGGGTGACGGTGGCCGCCGACTTCCCCATCTTGAGCAGCTGTTTTCGATATGCCTCGATGCACTCACTGGTAGCGCCCAGCACTTGCCGGTCGTCTTCCCCCAGGTAGTGGACATACTGGGTGATGTCCCGCATATAGGAGGCGACCGTATTGGCGGAAGCGCCCTTCTCTGTCACAAGATAGGTTTTGAACTCGGTCAGCAGATCCATAGTTGATAATACCCTTTCTTATTTCTATCTTTCTTAAGCCACATACTGGGGCAGTAATAACAACAATAGTCGGAAGGAGAAGAAGGTGATCAAAGAGAGCACCAGAATGGCTCCAACCACCGCCAAACATCCGTTCAGGCGCAGGCTGACTCCGGCGGATTTCGGTCGCCCGAAGGCGATGCTGCTGGCCAGCTCCATGCTCCACACCGCCACCAAAAACAGGATGGGGATGAAAAACAGCTCCGCCAATCCAAAGAACACGGCGGCAGCCAGCAGGCCGGAGGGGCCATAAAGGAGAACCAGCGTGGAGATGGCAAAGGCAAAAGAAAAGCCCTTGCAGAGCATCACAGCAGGGATGACGAACACGCCCAGGGCGGAGAATCCCACCAGGAACAGCAGCAAAGGCAGGCGCAGAAAATACCACAGTGTGTGGAGGAAGTTGGACCAGGTGCAGGTGCTGTCCGGTGCGATCTGGCTGTAGAGGGAGAAAAACAGCTTCAAGTTCCCGCACCCCTCTGCACCCACCAGCCAGGCACAGAGCATCCCCAACCCAGCGCCCAGAACAAAGGCTGCGCTCAGGAGCAGAAAGGAACGGGAGTGGGGGGAACCCTTGAGATTCCAACGGTGTAAAAATCGTTCTGTGCGCTTCACTTATATCACCTCGTGGAAGGATATGCAGGGCACGTCCCATTCAGAAGTGAAGCGAGCAGAAAGCAGCATAAAAAGTGCTATCACCAGCTATCCCCATCTGGTGATAACCGGACAAACGACCGTTTTTTGTGCATTGCCGAAAGATATTATACCTCTATCCTATGGATTGCGCAAGTTTTTTTCCCAATCTCTCGCCAATCATTTTTATTGTCTTGTTTTATGTAAATTGTGTTATGTAAAATTGCTGCTCTGGAAACAAAACACCCTGTGCGCATCATTGGGGCACAGGGTGTTTGAGAGGTTCTCATTTCTTCCGCTTTCGCCGGTTTCCGCGCCGTTCCGGTCGGCTCAGTCTGCTTCCGGCTCTGCCAAGCCGGAGCGGATGGCGCTCATGGCGATGGCACACTCCAGACGCTTCCGTTCCAGCTCGCAAGCCACTTCGCTGGGCTGCATGATGTCACCATTGACGTTGAAGTTGGAGGCGCTGCACCCGCCGGAGCAGTAGAATTTTGCCCAGCACTTCCGGCAGGCTTCCTTGGTGTAGATGTTCACGCCGCCGAACTGGTCGGCGATCTCCGTCCGGAAGCCGCCGTCGTACAGGTTGCCCATCTTGAACGCATCATTGCCCACGAACTGGTGGCAGGGGTAGATGTCCCCCTCTGGGGTGATGGCCACATACTCGTTGCCAGCGCCGCAGCCACGCATCCGCTTGATGACGCAAGGACCCTGCTCCAGATCCACATAGAAGTGGAAGAAGTTCACGTCGGGGCGTTTGAGCAATTCCTTGGCCAGCTTCTCGTACTCGGCGAACACCACCGGCAGATCTTCCATGGTGATGGCCAACGGGTCGCCGTCCTTGCCGGTGGCAGGCTCGACGGACACATTCTTGAAGCCCAGGTCGTCACAGATGTGAAGCACGTCATCGGCAAAGTGGAGGTTCTCCTTGGTGAAGGTGCCTCGCAGATAGTATTCTTGGTCGCCCCGCTGCTCCACCAGCGCCTGGAACTTGGGAACGATGATGTCATAGCTCCCCTTCCCTCCTGCGGTGGGACGCATATTGTCGTTGACTTCCTTCCGGCCGTCCAGGGACAGGACGGCGTTTTTCAGCTCGGTGTTGATGTACTGGGTGTTCTCCGGATTGAGCAGCATCCCGTTGGTGGTGATGGTGAAGCGGAAATTTTTGTCCTTCTCCTCCTCGATGGAACGGGCATAGGCGATGGTCTCCTTCACCGTATCCATGGCCATGAGGGGCTCGCCGCCGAAGAAGTCCACCTCAATGTTGTGGCGCTTGCCGGACTTCTCAATAACAAAGTCGATGGCTCGCTTGGCAGTCTCCGGAGACATGATGGCACGGCGGCTGCCATAGCCGCCGGTGGAGGCGAAGCAGTACTTACAGCGCAGGTTGCAGTCATGGGCTACGTTCAGACAGAGCGCCTTGATGGGGGTGTTCTTCACCACCGCCCACTGGGGGTTGATGTAGTCCTCCTCCTCGAACAGCAGCTTCTCCTCCGCCAGCTCCTTCAGCTCCTGCCAGCACTCCTCCAGCTCTGCTCTGGGGTACTGGGACAGTTTTTCGATCACGTCCTCCGGACAGTGCTCCGCCATGGGGGGCGTGACACAGTTGAGCAGGTCGTAGCTCAGTTCGTCCAGCACATGGACGGCGCCGCTGTCCACGTCCATGGCGATGCAGCAGCCCAGAGCTTTAAATGTATGGATCATAGTTATCCCTCTTTTGTATCATTCTATGGTCAGACAGCCCACGCCGTCATTGGGGTCGGAAAACGGCAAAAGAAAACTTCCAGCACCTGCTGAAAAGAGCCAGGTGGGAAGTCTTCTCTATGCCACGGCAAGTAATGGATTACTTGCTCTGTTCACATTTCTGGTTGGCCACGGTGCAAGAAGTTTTGCAGGCAGACTGACAAGAAGTCTGGCATTCGCCGCAACCGCCGTGAGCAGCGCTGTTCTTCAGGGTAGCGCCGTTGAGCGTTTTAATATGCTTCAAGAAACTCTCCTCCTCACCATATTTTTCACTATTATAACACACCCCGACTCTGATTGC
The DNA here is from genome assembly GCA_900545815.1 of uncultured Eubacteriales bacterium. Taxonomy (GTDB): domain Bacteria; phylum Bacillota; class Clostridia; order Oscillospirales; family Oscillospiraceae; genus Onthomonas. Next base: position 182,906 of record URAM01000001.1, read on the forward strand.
AAACAATTTTCACTTCCGTTTCGGCAGCACCCCGGCGCACAAAAAACCGGCCGCTCCCCCACCGGCTACGGCGGCGATGAGGCTGTGCGTGCCGTCCAACAGGGACACATCGGTGTAGCCCAGGACGCCGATGAGCGTCCAGGTCAGGTAGTACAGCACGCCGGTGGCCAGACCCAGGGGCAGGATGCGCTTGCGGTAGCTGAGCGCCAGGTAGCAGCTGCCGCAGAAGCAACCCAGGCCGGAGGCCACCACCTCCGCATTGTCCACCGCCCCAGTGCCGAGCTTCCCGCCGGCGGCCAGGTGGGCGGTGATGAACAAGACCACCACGCTGACGCCAAAGGCCAACAAGACTCCGGCGATGAGGGAACTGACCAGCTGCACCACTTGCAGCTCTGACTGTTTCTCCTTCTGACTCAAAAAAACAACCCCCCGTCATAGCTTTGTCATCAGCATATGACGAGAGGTGGTCTTTCAGACTGAAAAACGGAGCGAGAATTACTTCTTCTCGTCCTTCTTTTCCTTCTTAGCGGGAGCGGGCTCGGGGCTGGTCTGAGAACCCTTGGTGCCGATGGCCCACTTGGTCATCTCGATGCGGACGCGGTCGGCGCCGGTCTCGATGACAACGCTGTTCTCCTTCACGGCACAGACGGTGCCCAGGATGCCGCCGATGGTGGTCACATCATCGCCGATCTTCAGGCTGTTGCGCAGCTCTTCCGCCGCCTTCTTCTTCTTGTTCTCCGGACGGATGAGCATGAAGTAGAACAGAACCATCATGACAATGATCAAGCCAATAGAATAACCCAAAGTAACGTACCTCCATTATACAGAACGCCCAAACAGACGTTCAGACAGTTTACACTCTATTATAGCGGGTTTGCCAAAGAAAGACAAGCCCCTTTTTCGCAATTACAGCCGTCTCATCAGCCCTTCGCTGTATTCCGCCCGGAAGGCGTCAAAGGTTCCCGCTTCCAGCTCCGCTCGAATGCGTGCCATCAGGTCGTTGTAGAACCACAGGTTGTGGGTCACCGCCAAGCGCATAGCCAGCATCTCCTCCGCCTTGAACAGATGGCGCAGGTAGGCGCGGGAGTGGTTCCGGCAGGTAGGGCACTGACAGTCGGGATCGAGCGGCTGATCGTCCAGCTTATATTTTTCGTTCTTGATGTTGATGACACCCTTCCAGGTGAACAGCTTGCCGTGACGGGCGTTGCGGGCAGGCATAACGCAGTCGAAGAAGTCCACGCCTCGGTAGACCCCTTCGATGATGTTCCAGGGGGTGCCCACGCCCATGAGATACCGAGGCTTGTCCTGGGGCAGATAGGGCACCACAGCATCCAAAATCTCATACATCGTCTCGGTCGGTTCCCCTACCGCCAGCCCACCGATGGCGTAGCCGTCGCAGGGGAGCTTTGCGATCTCTTTGGCGTGCCAGATGCGCAGGTCAGGGTAGATGGCGCCTTGGTTGATGCCGAACAGCATCTGCTGGGGGTTCACGCAGTCCGGTTCCGCCAGGAGCTGTTTGCGCACTTCGATGCACCGTTCCAGCCAGCGCAGGGTACGCTCACAGGACTGCTTGGCGTAGGCGTGGGTAGAGGGGTTTTCCACGCACTCGTCAAAGGCCATGGCGATGTCAGAGCCGAGATTGGCCTGGATGGTCATGGATTCCTCCGGCCCCATGAAGATCTTACGCCCGTCCACATGACTGTGGAAGGTGACCCCTTCCTCCTTGATGTTCCGGAGCTTGGCCAGGGAGAACACCTGGAACCCGCCGCTGTCCGTCAAGATGGGGCCGTCCCAGTTCATGAACTTGTGGAGACCGCCCAACTGCTTGATGACCTGGTCGCCGGGGCGGACGTGGAGGTGATAGGTGTTGGACAGCTCGATCTGACAGTGGATATTTTCCAGGTCTCCGGCGTCCAACGCGCCCTTGATGGCGCCCTGGGTACCCACATTCATGAACACCGGTGTTTCTGCGGTGCCGTGGGCGCAGGAGAAATGCCCTCGGCGGGCCTTGCCCTGGGTGGTGATGACTTCAAACATAATAAACTCGCTTTCTCAAGAGATGAACATAGCGTCCCCGAAGCTGAAGAACCGGTAGCGCTCCCGCACCGCCTCCTCGTAGGCGGCCAGCACATGTTCCCGTCCTGCCAGAGCGGAGACCAGCATGATGAGGGTGGATTCGGGCAGGTGGAAGTTGGTGATGAGGGCGTCCAGGCACTTGAACCGGTAGCCGGGGTAGATGAAGATATTCGTCCACCCGGACTTTGCTGGCAGCGTCCCGTCCTGGTTGGCGAAGGACTCGATGGTGCGGCAGGAGGTGGTGCCCACGCAGATAATCCGTCCCCCATTGGCTTTGGTCTGGTTCACCAGATCTGCTGTCTCTTGGGGGATGGCGCAGAACTCCGCGTGCATATCGTGGGCTTCCACATCGTCCACCTTTACCGGCCGGAAGGTGCCCAGCCCCACATGAAGGGTCACATAGGCCAGCTTGACGCCCATGGCCTGCACGTTTTCCAGCAGCTCCGGCGTGAAGTGCAATCCTGCCGTGGGTGCAGCGGCGGAGCCGACCACCTTGGAGTAAACGGTCTGGTAGCGCTCTCCGTCCTGCAATTCCTCTTTGATGTAGGGCGGCAGGGGCATCCGTCCCAGCTGTTCCAGCACCTCCAAAAAGATGCCTTCATAGAAAAACTTCACCAGCCGGTTCCCGTCCGGCAGCACTTCCTGAATCTCCGCCTCCAACTGCCCGTCCCCAAAGTGGACACGGGCACCGGCGCGGAGCTTCTTGCCCGGCCGCACCAGGCACTCCCACAGGTTGTCCCCTCTGTCGGTGAGCAGCAACACCTCTGCGGTACCGCCGGTGTCTCGGTGTCCGATGAGGCGAGCGGGGAGCACACGGGAGTTGTTCAGCACCAAACAGTCCCCTGGACGGAGGAACTGGGGCAGGTCGTAAAAGTGGTGGTGGCCGATGGCGCCGGTGGTCTTATCCAAGGTCAACAGCCGAGAGCCGTCCCGCTTCTCTAGCGGAGTCTGGGCGATGAGCTCCGGCGGCAGGTTGTAATCAAAATCTTTTGTCTTCATAATATCGACAATCCATCCTTTGTGTTGGCGTTCAAGTTACTATTATAGTGGCACTGTCCGTTTGTGCAAGTCATTTTTGCAATTCTGTCTTTTTTCGGTTGCATTTTTTTCAAAAAACCACCTGTTCACTCTTGACGAGGGAAAAAAACTGTGCTACCATGAATTTCAGATCATACAAATGCAGGATAGAGGCGCGGCACTCATCAGTATCCAGGGCATAAGACCCGGAGCCTGTTCAGCCATGGAGAAAGGGTGTGCCGCCGAAGGGATGCTGGTTTCCGGAGCGCAGCGTCACCTGGGCGTGGGGTTAACAGCCCTTCGACTGTCACCTGAATCGAATTCAGGTGTTGAGCTGTCTGCTTCTTGTTACATATTTTGTCGCAGGCGCGCGTCCACCTTGACATTATAGTACGGAATCAGTCAGTTTTTCAACTACTGGTTCGTTTTTTTACCCTAATGACAAAATTGCTTCGTCTGCATAGATTGTATTGGCGATGTTTTTGGGAGGTAGTTTAAGATGAAAAAATACAAAGTAGGCGTTGTCGGTTGTACTGGCATGGTAGGTCAGCGCTTTATCACGCTGCTGGAGAACCACCCCTGGTTCCAGCTCACCGCCATTGCGGCCAGTGCCCGCAGCGCCGGAAAACCCTATGAAGAAGCCGTCAGCGGCCGCTGGAAGATGGACACCCCCATCCCCGAGGAAGCCAAACAGCTGGTCATCTACGACATCGACGCTCAGATGAAGGAGTTCACCGACCAGATCGACTTCACCTTCTGTGCGGTGGATATGGATAAGGACGCCACCCGTGCCCTGGAGGAGCGGATCGCTAAGATGGAATGCCCTGTTGTCTCCAACAATTCCGCCCACCGGTTCACCCCTGACGTGCCCATGGTGGTGCCTGAGATCAATCCGGAACATATCCAGGTCATCCCCCATCAGAAGCAGCGTCTGGGCACCCAGCGCGGCTTCATCGCTGTCAAGTCCAACTGCTCCCTCCAGAGCTACGTCCCCGCCCTGCATCCTCTGCGGGAGAAGTTCGGCGTAGAAAAGGCGCTGGTCTGCACCTATCAGGCCATCTCCGGCGCCGGCAAGACCTTCGAGACCTGGCCGGAGATGGTGGATAACGTCATCCCCTACATCGGCGGCGAGGAAGAAAAATCTGAGCAGGAACCCATGAAGATGTGGGGTCACATCGAGAACGGCGTCATCGTCAACGCCGACTCCCCCAAGATCACCGCTCAGTGCCTCCGTGTCCCCGTCTCCAACGGCCACATGGCAGCGGTGTTCATGACCTTGGGCAAGCAGACCTCCGTGGAAGAAATCAAGGAGATCTGGCAGAACTACAAGGGCCGCGCCCAGGAGCTGGAGCTTCCTTCCGCCCCCAAGCAGTTCCTGCACTACTTCGAAGACCCCAGCTATCCCCAGACCAAGCTCCAGCGTGACCTGGAGGGCGGCATGGCCATCTCCCTCGGCCGCCTGCGTCCGGATACCCAGTACGACTACAAGTTCGTGGGTCTGTCCCACAACACTCTCCGCGGCGCTGCCGGCGGCAGCGTGCTGCTGGGTGAGTTCCTGGTGGCAGAGGGTTACATCACTTATAAGGAATAATTTGTTTCGTGTATCTACGGTTTTGATTTGATTTTTGATTGAAAGGATGGTTTCCCCTATGAAGACTCCTATTTTTACCGGCGCTTGTGTGGCTATCGTGACTCCCTATCATGAAAATGGCATTGACTTTGATAAGCTGGGTGAGCTGATCGAGCTTCAGATCGCAGGCGGCACCAGTGCCATCACCATCTGCGGCACCACCGGCGAAGCCTCCACCCAGACCATCGAGGAACACAAGGCCGCCATCGAATACTGCGTCAAGAAGGTCGATCATCGGGTCAAGGTCATCGCCGGCACCGGCAGCAACTGCACCATGACCGCCCTGGATCTGTCCCTGTACGCAGAGTCCTGCGGCGTGGATGGCCTGCTCATCGTCACTCCTTATTATAATAAGGCCACTCAGGCCGGTCTTATCAAGCACTACACCTACATCGCTGACCGGGTACATACCCCCATCATCATGTATAACGTGCCCTCTCGAACCGGCACTGCCTTCACCGCAGAAACCTACTACGAGTTGAGCAAGCATCCCATGATCAACGGCATCAAGGAAGCTTCTGGCAACTTCAGCCTGGTCACCCACACCCTGGCACTGTGCGGCGATAACATCAACATCTGGTCTGGCAACGATGACCAAGTGGTACCCCTGATGGCATTGGGCGCCAAGGGTGTCATTTCCGTGGTCTCCAACGTCTATCCCCAGCTGATGGCAGAGATGACTCAGCTGTGCCTGGACGGCAAGTTCGATGAGGCCGCCAAGCTCCAAGTGAGCACCATCGGCCTGGTGGACGCCCTGTTCATCGAGGTCAATCCCATCCCTGTCAAGGTTGCGCTGAACATGATGGGTCTGGATGCAGGGATGCTGCGGATGCCGCTGTGTGACATGAGCGCTGCCCATAAGGAAGTGCTGGCCAAGGCGCTGATGAACGCCGGTCTGGAAGTGAAGAACCCCACTGCGGGCGCTTGAGTCGAGGGATTTGCCATGCTAAAGATAATCAATTCCGGCTGTACCGGTAAAATGGGTCAGGTCGTCCAGGCCATATGCGCCGCTGACCCTGACGTGACCATCGTGGCGGGCTTCGCCACCCATCAGGACAATCTGGACTATCCCGTTTACACCAACCCCGCCAACTTCACCGGCGAGGCAGACGTGGTCATCGACTTCTCCAACCCCAAGGCGCTGGATCACCTGCTCCCCTTCTGCGTGGAGCGCTGCATCCCCATCGTCATCGCCACCACCGGCTTCAGTCCGGAGCAGCTGGCGCAGATCGACGAGGCCGCTAAGACCATTCCGGTCTTCCGCAGCGCCAATATGTCCCTGGGCATCAACGTCCTGTTGGAGCTGGTCAAGAAGGCTGCCTCCATTCTGGGCTCCAGCTCGGACATCGAGATTGTGGAACGCCACCACAACCGCAAGGTAGACGCTCCCAGCGGCACCGCCCTGATGATCGCTGACGCGGCCGCTTCCGCCCTGGAATACAAGGCCGAGTACAACTACGGCCGCCACGAGCGGCGGATGGCTCGCCCCAAGAACGAGATCGGCATCAGTGCCGTCCGCGGCGGCACTATCGTAGGCGACCACACCATCATCTTCGCCGGTCACGATGAGGTCATCGAGATCAAGCACAGCGCCCAGTCTCGGGAAATTTTCGCCAACGGCGCCGTCAAGGCCGCCAAGTTCCTGGCCGACGTCCAGGAGGCGGGGATGTACGATATGTCCCAGCTGGTAAACGAATAAGAAGGAACGAATTACGATGAATAACGGAATTAGCAAGATCACCTACGCCCATGACATCACCCTGGTCACCCTCTCCGCCCTGCCCTGCGACAGCAAGGCCATCGCCAACGTACTGACCGCCATGTCAAATGCGGAGGTCAACGTGGATATGATCTCCCAGACCGCCCCCCAGGGCGGCACCATCCGCCTGAGCTTTTCCCTGTCTGACAGCGCTCTGAGCAGCGCTCTGGCTGTGTTGGGCAAGATTCGGGGCGAGAATCCGGAAGTGAAGCCGGAGATCCTGCCGGGCAACTGCAAGGTCGCCCTGTACGACGCCAACATGGTCAACACCCCCGGCGTCGCCGCCAAGGTTTTCACCCTGCTGGCCGAGGCCGGCATCCAGGTCATCCTGGTCACCACCTCTGAGGTAGACATCTCCCTGCTGGTGTCCGAGCATGACCTGCCGGATGCGCTGGCGATCATGCGGGAAGCCTATGGGGTAGAACCTATCCAGGCGGAATTTTAAGCTCCGCTTTCACCAAAATGCAAGCATTTTGGTGAAGAAAGCAGCCGTGTGCATGCACTCACTACGTCGGAAAGTTCTCCACCTGTAAAACAGGCGGAGCCTACGCTACTAATGTGCCACTGGCACATTAGTTAACGCTGCGGCACTTACCCGGCTGAGATGAGAAAAAAGTGACGTACACGCCGCCACTTTTTTCAGATTGCAGTTTTTCCGTCATTGAAATGACGGAACTCTGTGAGACATATTTTTATAAACACGCAAAAAGCCCGTCGGAAATGGTTCCGACGGGCTTGCTTCATCTTTTCTTGCCATTGAAAACCACCGGCACCCCCATGAGCAGGCATTCCGCAGCCACGCCCACCCACAGCCAGCGTCCGCCGGTCAAGGCGATACCGGGAAAATAGCGGGTCACCCCAGCGCCCAGTGCCAAGCTCACCAAGGTCAGGCCGCCCAGCGCCGCCAGGACCACCAGCAGCGCCACGTTGAACCCGTCCATCCGGAAGGCAGTATAGCTGCTCCGCCCGGGCAGGCCGTAGCCGCGGCTGCGCATGGAGTTGGCGGTGTCCGCCGCCTGCTCCAACGCCAGGGACAGAAAGGCAGCCAGTTGGGTGGACGCACAGCTGATTTTCTGCGTCAGGGTGGCGCACTGCTCCACCCCCAGGCCAAGGCTGCTGCGGGTCTGGGACAGGGTGCGCAGCTGGCGGGAAAATTCCGGCACAAGCCGTAAGATCATGCAGAACAGCAGCGCCAGGGTGGGCGTGAACCGGCCAAACAGGTGCATCAGCTTTTCGCCGGTCATGACCTGGTGGAAGCAGTCAAACCAAGTCACCACACTGCCGAACAGCACCGCAGCGCTGCCGCCCCAGGCCAACGATTCCAAGGTGAACGTCCGTCCGCCCAGGTAGGTGAACAATACCGTCTCTCCCGCCGGATTCAGCAGGGCATTGCCCAGGGCGATGAGGAGCATCAATCCCACCAGCGTCCGCCAGCCCAGAGACGCTTTCCCGCCCAAAGCGGCCAGGGACAGCCCCGCCCACAGGCCGGAGACGGCCAAAAAGGCCGGATGGAGCTGGAGCATCGTGATGAGGAACACCAGGACGAAGAAAACCAGATTCACCGCCGGATGCAGTTGAGAAAAGCGCCGCATCTCCTCACCCTCCTTTCCTCCGCCGTGCTGGCGGGTCTGCGTTCTGACGTTATCATAGCAGAGTCGGAGCGTCCCGTCAATTTTTTGCGAAAAGAGCTGGGAAATCGGCCAACAAACCGGAGATTTTCGAGCTGTTTTCTTGCATCCGCTGGCATTTTCGTGTATCCTAAAGGGGAAAATAACCCGATCAATGGGATGGGATACGATATGAAAGAACAAAACAGACAACTGGTCGTGGGCATCCTCGCCCATGTGGACGCCGGCAAGACCACCCTCTCCGAAGGGCTGCTCTACCTGTGCGGCGGCATCAAAGAGATGGGTCGGGTGGATCACGGCACCGCTTTTTTGGACACCTTTGCCCTGGAGCGGGAGCGTGGCATCACCATCTTCTCCAAGCAGGCCGTCCTCCCTCTGCCTACCAAGGTCATCACCCTGCTGGACACCCCCGGTCATGTGGATTTCTCCGCCGAGATGGAACGCACCCTACAAGTGCTGGACTACGCCATCCTGGTCATCAGCGCCACCGATGGCGTCCAAGGGCACACGGCCACCCTGTGGGAGCTGCTGCGGCAATACCACATCCCCACCTTCCTCTTTGTGAACAAAACCGACCTGAACGGCCTGGGGCGGGAGGCGGTGCTGGACGAGCTGAAATCTCTGCTGGGAGACGGCTGCGTAGACTTCTCTCCCGACCAGGCGGGGGACGCCTTCCAGGAGCAGGTAGCCATGTGCGATGAGACGCTTTTGAACCAGTTTTTGGACAGCGGACACATCCAGGAGAACGCCCTCGCCGCCGCCATCGCCAAGGAGGCGGTATTCCCCTGCTACTTCGGCTCTGCTCTGAAGCTGGAAGGGGTGTCGGAGTTTTTGGACGGGCTGGAACGGTACACCCAGGTGCCGGACTACCCCCAATCCTTCCGCGCCAAGGTGTTCAAGATCTCCCACGATGAACAGGGCACCCGCCTGACCTGGCTCAAGCTCACCGGCGGCACCCTGGCGGTCAAAACCACCCTCTCCGGCCACTCGGACACCGAGGACGCCTGGTCGGAGAAGATCGACCAGATACGCATCTACTCCGGCGCCAAATTCACCGCCGCCCAGCAGGTCACCGCCGGAACGGTCTGCGCCGTCACCGGTCTCACCCACACCCTGCCCGGGGATGGCCTGGGTGATGAACCGGACGCGGAAAAGCCCCTCTTAGAGCCAGTTCTCACCTATCAGATGCTGCTGCCTGAGGGCACCGATGTGTACGGGGCGTTCTTGCAGCTGAAAACGCTGATGGAGGAGGATCCCCAGCTCCACATCATCTGGAACCAGACCTTGCAGGAAATCCACATCCAGCTTATGGGTGAGATTCAGTTGGAGATCATGAAACGGGTCATCGCCGACCGATTCGGGTTGGAGGTCAGCTTCAGCTCGGGCAACATCTTATATAAGGAGACCATCGCCGCACCGGTGGAGGGCGTAGGGCACTTTGAGCCCCTGCGCCACTACGCCGAGGTACACCTGCTGCTGGAACCGCTGCCCCGGGGCAGCGGGCTGGTCTTTGGCAGCCTGTGCAGTCAGGACGTGCTGGATTTGAACTGGCAGCGCCTCATCCTCACCCACCTGATGGAGAAAGAGCATATCGGTGTGCTCACTGGCTCCCCCATCACTGATATGCGCATCCGCATCCTCACCGGCCGCGCCCACATCAAGCACACCGAGGGCGGCGACTTCCGCCAGGCCACCTATCGTGCCGTCCGGCACGGCCTGCGCCGAGCCCAGAGCATCCTGCTGGAACCCTGGTACGCCTTCCGGCTGGAACTGCCGGCAGAGTATGTGGGACGTGCCATTGCGGACATCCAGCGGATGTCCGGCACCTTCGAGGGGCCGGAACAGGTGGGCGAACGCGCCATTTTGACCGGCACTGCGCCGGTGGCCACCATGCGGAGCTATCCGGTGGAGGTGGCCGCCTACACCAAGGGACACGGACGGCTGTTCCTGCGGGTGCAGGACTATCAGCCCTGCCACAACCCCGATGAGGTCATCGCCGCCATAGGCTACGATCCGGACGGGGACTTGGACAACACGGCGGACTCGGTGTTCTGCACCCACGGGGGCACAGACATCGTGGACTGGGACAAGGTGGAACAGCATATGCACTTGGAATACGCCTGGCATCCGGAGGTGGTCGAGACAGAAGAAGACCACCCCCAACGCCGGAAGCGTTCCGATGTGGATGGGGCGGTCTTGGATAAAGAATTACTGGAGATTTTTGAGCGCACCTATGGTACCGTAAAGCCCAAGGACTTCCAGCCCGCCAAGGCGCCCCGCCGGCCGAAAGAGATGAAGTCGGTGACCCTGAAGGAGTTCTCCAAGGTGGAGGAGTACCTGCTGGTGGACGGCTACAACATCATCTTCGCCTGGGACGACCTGAAAGAATTGTCCAAATCCAGCCTGGACGCCGCCCGAGAGCGGCTCATCCATATGCTGAGCAACTATCAGGGGTATCACAAATGTCATGTCATCGTGGTCTTTGACGCCTACAAGGTCAAGGGCGGCTCTCGGCACACAGAGCGGCACCACAACGTGGACGTGGTATACACCCAGGAGGCGGAGACAGCGGACACCTACATTGAAAAAGCGTCCTACCAGCTGGGCAAGAAATATCGGGTGCGGGTGGCCACCTCCGACCACACGGTGCAAATGATCATCCTGGGCAACCACGCCACCCGCATCTCCGCCAGTGCCTTCCGAACGGAGGTGGACGCGGTGAATGAGGAGATCGACCGGATGCTGGAGCACTACCGCACCCCTGACCAGCCTCTGCCCTTCCGGAAATGAGCAATTATACCTACATCGTGCGCTGCGCCGACGGCACCTTTTACACCGGTTGGACCACCTGCCTGGAACGGCGGCTGGCCGCCCACAACCTAGGCGATGGGGCGAAATATACCCGTGCCCGTCGGCCGGTGACCCTGTATTACTACGAGACTTGGGAAACCAAGTCGGAGGCCATGCATCGGGAGTGGGAGATCAAACAGCTGAGCCACCAGGAGAAGGCGGCCTTAGGCGTGGGTTTCACGGCCGGCCGGAAAGACTGATTGGCGGGCGCAGGAGGGCGAAGTGGTTCCTCCGAAACCGGATGCGCCCCTCGTCTCGGAGCTGGCACAGCTCTTGAGACATGGCACTGCGGTTGACGGACAGATAGTCCGCCAGCTGCTGGCGGTTGAAGGGGATGTCAAATTCCGAACGTCCTTGCCGCAAGGACTCCTCCGACAGGTAGGACAGCAGCTTTTCCCGGGTGGTACGCTGGGTCAGATGGGTCAGCTTAGCATTGAGCTGTAGATTTTTCTGGGTGACGACTTGCAATAAATTGCGCAGTATCTGGCCAGAGAGCTTGTCTGGCTCCGCCGTGGGGGCGAGGAATTCCCCCATGTGGAAAAAGAGAACCACCGCTCCCTCATCGGTCATCACGCTAACCCCAAGCACCTGATGGGCGGCGATGGCGTAGCTCTCGGCAAACAGCTCACTGGGCTGGATTCTTGCCAGAATGTTCCGGTTGCCCCAAAAATCCTCTTTCATCACCGTCACGCTCCCCTCCACCACCAGGCCAAACCGTTCGATGGTCTCTCCGGCGTGGAGGAGGTATTCCTTTCGATGATACCTCCGGCACACTGGTGGATGCCGCTGGAGCAGTTGTTCCAGATCTTCGGGCGTCAGCCCGTGAAAGAGCGCAGAGCGCAACATAATGGGGATATATTGGTTCATAAGCCCTCCATTCCATCGGATTTCCAACTCAGTTTTCTCTATTCTATCCGCTCACGCGAAAAAAAGCAACCCACTTGGGAGAAAGGCAACGTCATGAAGCTGACTGTGTTGACGGACAACCATACTTTTATCGACCAGTACTTCCTGGGCGAACCCGCCCTCTGTTTCCTCATAGAGACGGACGGGCGCAAACTTTTGCTGGACACTGGCTACTCCAATGTGTGCCTGCGCAACAGCCAGGCCATGGGCATCGACCTTGCCCAAGTAGACACCATCGTTCTCTCCCACGGCCACAATGATCACACCGGCGGCCTAGTGCCCCTTCGGGACGCCGGCCTGTTGGCCGGCAAGACGGTGCTGGCTCACCCCCTCTGCATCCAGCCCAAACGGCTGGATGGTCAGGACATCGGCTGTCCGTTTTCCGCAAGGGAACTGGCACAGTCCTGCAATCTTCACCTATCCACCGAACCGGTGGAACTGACCCCGCACCTGACCTATCTGGGCGAGATCCCCACCACGCAAGTCTTTGAACCACGGACACCCATCGGCGAAACCTGGGACGGCACCGCCTGGAAGCCAGACCTACTATTGGACGACTCCGCCTTAGTCTACCACACGGCGGACGGCCTCTATATCCTCACCGGCTGCTCCCACAGCGGCATCTGCAACATCATCGCCTACGCCAAGACCCTCTTCCCCGGCCAACCGGTGCTGGGCATCATCGGCGGGTTCCACCTGTTCCACTGCGACCAGCGCCTGCGGGACACCATCGCCTACTTCCAGGCCCAGAACCTCCAGCACCTCTACCCCTGCCACTGCGTCTCCTTCCGCGCCAAGGCGGAGATGCATCGGGTCATCCCCATCCACGAGGTGGGCGTGGGGTTACAGCTGAATTGGTAACAAAAAAGTCAGGTTTTTCAACCTGACTTTTTCTCATGCGTTACGCTAAAAATTCGTTGGCTCTGCGCACCACCGCCTGCAGATCCGGCGTCAGCTTTGCCCACGCCCGTTCCTCCAAATCCGTCGGGATGGGGTAGCAGGCTTCGGCCAGGCTGCCGGCCATGGCGGCCAAGGTATCGGCATCGCCGCCGATGGAGAGGGCGTTTTTCAGGGTGTCGGCAAAGTCCTCCGCCTCCAAAAAGGCGTTGATGGCCTGGGGCACCGACTTCTGACAGCTCACCTCAAAGTGGTAGCTGGGCCGAATTTCATCCAGGGTGAAGTTGAGGTCGTACATTTGGGACAGGTACTCCCGCACGTCCGCCTTGGACTTGCCGCTCCGGAGCAGGTAGATGCCCGCCGCGATGGCCTGAGCACCCTTGATGCCCTCCGGGTGGTTGTGGGTCACTTCCGCGGAGAGCTTGCCCAACAGCAGCGCCTCCTCCAGAGACTGCGCCGCCCAACCAGCGAAGGACGCCCGCATGGCGGAGCCGTTGCCCCAGCTGTTGTAGGGCTCGTACACCTGCCGCTCATAGGCTTCGACATACCAGCGGAGGAAGGTGTTTCCATATCCGGCGTCCGGATAGCGGTGAGCAAATTCGCAGATGCTCTTGACGATCTCCAGACGAAATGCATTCTGGGCGCTCTCATCCTGCATCAGCTTGGTGCGGTCTACCTGCTCGAACCCGTTCATCATCCCCTCGGCTACGGCCAAGGTGAGCACAGAGTCATCCGTAAAAAAATCCCGCTGGGTGACCAGCGCAGCGGGACGCTGCTTGAACCCCCGGAATTCGTACCAGGAGCCGGAAATATCGCCGATGACGGCGCCTAACAAGCGCATCTTACATCCTCCCTTTCATTCAAATAACCTGATATAATTTGCGGCCGCTCTCGTAGAGATTGCCCCCATGGCAGTCCATGGCCACAGTCAGGGGCAGCTCCTCCACTTGGAACCGCTTGATGGATTCACAGCCCAGCTCATCAAAGGCGATGACGTCCGCCACATGGATACACCGGGCGATGAGCGCTCCGGCGCCGCCCACGGCGGCGAAGAAGCAGCTGTGGTTGCGGATGAGGGCCTGAGCCACGTCCTGGCTCATCTGCCCCTTGCCGATGATGGCCGCTAGACCCAAGTCCAGCAGCCGTGGAGCAAAGGCGTTCATCCGACTGGCGGTAGTGGGGCCGCAGGCGCCCATGGGCAGCCCTTGCTGGGCGGGCGTGGGGCCGGCATAGTAGATGACAGCGTCCTTCAGGGGGAAGGGCAGCGCTTTGCCCTCGTCCAACAGGGTGAACAAACGTTTGTGAGCGGCGTCTCGTGCCGTGTAAATGGTGCCGGTCAGCAGTACCCGATCGCCAGCCTGAAGCTGGTCGATGGCGGCACGGAGCTGACTGGTGTGCAGGTGATAGGTCTTATTCATCCTTGGGTTCCTCTGTGGTCTTGGCGGGTGCTTCGGGGGTCAGGTCGTCCTGCGCCTGGGAATAGGTGGCTTTCAGGGTCATCAGGGCGTCCTTGATGCGTTCGATCTCGGCCACGGAGTTGACCACGATGGAGCGCACCACGGCGCCGGTCTCGGCTAGGGCGCTCTGGGTCTTGCTGCGCAGGTCCTGCACTCGCTCCTGTTCCGCTTCCACTTGGTGCTGTGCCTCGGTGGTAGCGGCAGCGGCAGACTGGTTGGCCTGGGTCACGATGTCCTCTGCCTGCGCACGCGCCTGGGTGAGCTGTTCCTCTGCCGCAGTCTCGGTCTGGCTGCGGAGGGCGTCTGCCTGAGACTGCGCGCTGGTGGTGATCTCCTCTGCCTTCTGCTTGGCCTGTGCCAAGATCTCACTGGCACGCTGACGGGCTTCCAGTTCGATGTCGGAGATCTGGCTGCGCAGGCCGGCATAGGCCTCGGCATCTGGGGTCAGGGCTTCCACACGGGAGTGGAGCAGGGTGACCTGTGCCTGGAGGGGCTCCAGCTTCTTTACACGGGTGAGCAGTGCGTTCTTCTCCTGGAGCAGCTCCTCCACTCGGTTTTGCAAGTTTTCTTCTTGGTTCTTGCTTTCGCTCAGCGCCTGGCGCAGTTCCTCACGCTCCGCCTGGGCGGCCTCGTACTGGGTGCGGAGTTCATCCAGCTTCTGGTTGTACTCCTTGGTGGTTTCCTCGATATAATTCAAAACGTCCTGACGGTTGAACCCGCCAAATCCGGCGCTGCGGAATTGCATATTCTGTTCCATATCATACCCTCCTATCACATGGTTGGGACTATTCTTCCTTATTTGTTGTTTCATTTTAGCACAGCCCTTCCCCTTTGACAATCTTTTCAGAAAAAAGTTTTCAGTTTCCCCTTTACAACCGGTGGAAGACCTGATATAATAACTAGGCTTAACAAGGAAAGCATGGTATGCGCTCGTAGTTCAATTGGATAGAGCGTCAGATTCCGGTTCTGAAGGCTGGGGGTTCGAGTCCCTTCGGGCGTACCAAAAGAAAGCTCTGTGATCGTTTGGATTGCAGAGCTTTTTCTTTGTTTTATAGCGGTTTTGAAGTTAAAAAGTTATCGTCTTGCTTGTTTGATGATTTTCCCATCTTTCGTTTTCCGCTCTATATCTTCCTGCTTTTCCATAAAAGCCTGTACAAATGCTACACAAGAAACAAAGCGCCTAGGATATTTGATATGCTCCCTCCACGAACGCCCCTCCTCTTTCTTCTGATCGAGCGGATATAGCACCCAACGCTAATGAGCGAGAGCACCAGACAAATCAGGAGCAATACGTTGATGATTGGGTTCATACAACAGCCATTCCCTCCTTTTGCAATACTATGATAGACCGCTCTCCCCCTCTTTGTCAAACAGACACAGCCTTTGATGCGCACACGGTCACATGGCCCAAATATTCATTTCCTGCCATTGTTCCCTTAACGGCACGCCGTGGATGGTGTGCTCCGTAACCAAGGTGGTTCCATCCGGATAATGCACCCCATCCCCATCCGGACAGACGGCCACGAAAGGGGTTTCATCCGTGGAGATATTATACCAGACATCATGGAGCACGAACACAATGTCCAACCCCATATCAATGGCTTCGATGAGCTCCTCTAAGCTGGTCAGCTTCCCAAAATCCACATCTATCCCTCCATTCTATACCAGTACGGTCATCAGATCTCCCTCGCGAGCTTTTTCAGAAACACCCCACGACGAAACTCCTCCAAGTACCTATGGTACACACTCTGGATGTGCCGCCAGAGGACAACGTATCGTTCTGGCTTCCGTATGATCTCAATACCTTCTTCTTTCCAAAAGTGGAACACGACCACGCCTGTTATATCGTCAATGGTCGCCCCATAAGCGTAGGTCACCGTATCCCATGTGTGACTGATGTAATGGCAGTAAATCATAGCATTTTCCTCAACTGTTCGTTTCCTCGTCCGCATTTTTCACAGAACATCCAGAAATTTCATATTATCAGCATAAACTTCATAAAACTACTTGACATTTCATTTTTTTGTGCTATCATAAGTCTCACAACTCCACTCCCTGTAATAGCCATCTCAGACGGAACGAAACACTATGAAGAATCAGGAGGATACCAATATGAGTGAACGGAATTACTCTGGCGAGATTGCAACCATGATCGGCGCATTTTTGAAGGCGGACAACTGGAACTACGACTTTGACAAGGAAACAGGCAATTTCCGCTTCGGCCTGAACACCAGCAGCAAACTGAAATCCATCGAATACTACGTCAGAGTGAATACGGACGCCTACTGCGTGTACGCCATCTCCCCCGTTGGTGCGGACGTTTCCAACCTGGAGGAACGGGCGGCCATGGCCGAGTTCCTCTGCCGTGCCAACTACGGGATGCGCTATGGCAACTTCGAGATGGATCTGCAGGACGGCGAACTCCGGTACAAATTCTTCGTGGACTGTGATGGTGTGCTCCCCTCTCCGGCCATCGTCAAGGACAGCATCTATATGCCCGCCGCCACTTTCCATCACTACACCCCCGGCATCCTGGCCATCCTCTTTAACGGCGCCAGCGCAGAGGAAGCCATTGCGCTGTGCGGTGAGGAGGCGTGACAATCGGATCACCGTGTTCTCCCTGAGATGCCCCCGTTGTCAGACTGCTTTGGAAATCTGCATCGCCCAGGAGGAGCAGGGTTCTGTTGCTTCCGCTTTCTAATACCACATTCCGATCAGCACAAAAACCGCCCGTCATCCCAACCGATGGCAGGCGGTCTTTGTCGTTCTCACAGCTCCACCCCGATGGAGAACCCACCGCTGTCCTCCTCCAAGAGAGCGTTCACGAACAGCTGCGCCTCTGTGGACTGGTATCGGTTCCCGTTATAGACCCAATCCCCCAGCACGTCCAGTCCCAGGTACTGGATATACCGCTCCATCACCGCCTGACGGCGCTCCTGGGAGGTTGTGTGTTCTTCTTTGGTGTACAGCTGGAAGCCCAGCACGCAGCCAGACGCCAAATCTGTGGTGTAGGAGCAGCTCACTCCGTCCGTCCCGTTGTACTCGTAGCTGATGATGTCCGTCCCATAGGTCACTGTCACCGTGCCGACTCCCGTCTGGCAGACCTGCTCCCACACGTCCGCCACCCACTGGGGCAGCACGCCGCTGGACAGAAAGTCGCTCAGTCCGCTCTCCATCTCCTCCAACGTGGCCGGTCGGCTGGACTGCTCCTGGGCATTGGTCTCGCCCAGCACGTTGTGGATGTGTTCCACCAGGGGCAGGTCGCTGCTGGACACGGCCAGCTTGCCGGTCTGGGTGGAGATGGGGGTATCCCGTCCCAAAACGACGGCATCCATCCACCCAAACACCGCCAGCGGTGCCCCCACCGCCACGCAGAGCGCCAGCGCCACCAGCAAGCACCATCCTTTTTTACCCATTACATACCTCCAACCAGAAGGACACGGTGGTGCCCACGCTCGGTTCACTCTCAATCGCCAACACCGTCCCATGACGCTGGCAGATGCGCTGACACAGGGACAGCCCGATGCCGAACCCACCGCTGGAGCGGGAGCGATCGCCTTTGTAGAAGGGCTCCGTGGCACGCTGCACCTGTTCCACTGTCATGCCGCTGCCCTGGTCGATGACGGAAAACCGGTACCGCTCCCCGTCCCGCACACCGGTGACCGTCACCGGCGTGTTTTCTGACGCCTTTTGTCCGTTCTCCACCAGGTTGCGCAGCAGGGTCAGCAGCAACTCCGCCTCCCCCCGCACCTGCGCCGGTTCCAGCTCCACCGTCAGCGTCCCCGCCGAAAACAGCTGCCCCAGCCGCTTGCCCAGCTTGGGTACGTCCACCGGCGTCAGCTCCAAGGGGGTGCTGGACAGGTGGAGCAGGGACAGCATCCGAGTGGAGAGGGTTTCCAGGCGCTTGCCGTTTTTGTAGATGGCGTTGGCGTAGCGGAACTTTTCGTCCTCACTGAGCTGGCGGGTGCGGAGCAGGTCGGCGTAGCCGATGAGGGAGGTCATGGGGGTCTTTAGCTCGTGGGAGAAGTCGGCCACGAAGGCAGAGCGGTGCTCCATCTCCCGTTGGAGGGCGTCCACCATCCGGTCAAAGTTCTGGCTGAACGTGCCGATCTCGTCCCCAGTGTCCAGCCCTGTCCGCCGGTCGTAGTCGCCGGCGGCGATCTCCCGGCTCACCTGTCCCAGCACCCGCAAGGGTTTGGTGATGGCACGGGAGATGCGCCACGCCGCCAGCATGGTGCCTGCCAGCACCACCCCTTGGATACCCAAAAAGACCCAAAACTGCCGCTGGCGCTCTCGATACAGATGGGTGATGTCGTAGGCGCTGACCAGTCGGAACCGGTTGCCGCCCACCGACGTGGCGGACTGGAAGTAGAGCAGATATTGTTCTCCCGTCCGGCACGCCTGGTAGCTGTCCTCTGCCAGCGGCGGGCTGTCCTGCAAGTTGGAGAACACCACCTGCCCATCAGAGTCCGTCACCCGCATCCGTTCATCCGCCGTGTAGGAGCAGAGTTGGTCGGCGTACTTGGCCAGGTTCGCCTTAGAAAAAGCTACCCCTTTGAGCCGGTCGGCCAGCACCTTGGACTCCAGCGCGTACCGAGCCAAAATGTGCCGAGAGGTGCCCTGCGCAACGGCGTTCTGAAAGGACGCCTGGAACTGGACGGCCAGCAAAATTGTCCCTCCTACAGAGACAGCCAAGGTCACCACCAATGCCATGGCCAGCACGAACTTTTCCGTCAGCTTCATGGTGTCTCCTCCAGGCAGTAGCCCACCTTGTACACCGTCTTGATCTCCTGTTCCAGCCCCAGCTTCTTCCGCAGCCGGCGAATATGGATGTCCAGCGTGCGGGTATCCTCATCGAACTCCTCCCCCCACACCTTCTCATACAGGGCAAACCGGTGCAGCGCCACATTCTTGTTCCGCAGCAGCAGGAGGAGCAGATTGTACTCCTTGGGGGTCAACGATACTGCGTCGCCGTTCTTCCGGACAGTGTGGGTGCGGGGATCCACCTCTACATCCTTCACCCGCAGCTTCCCCTCCATGCCGTGGAGCCGGAGGACGTTCTCCACCCGAAGCACCAGCTCCTCCAGCTCAAAGGGTTTCACCAGATAGTCGTCCGCCCCCATGTGGAACCCACGGGTCTTGTCGGCGATCTCCCCTTTTGCGGTGATGAAGATGGCCGGAATGCCGTACTCCCGCAGGTAGGCGAACAGCTCGTACCCGTCGATCTTGGGCAGCATGATGTCCAGCAGCGCCAGGGCGTACCAGTTTTGCTCGATCAAATCCGCCCCCACCTCCCCATCAAAGGCCAGCTCCACCTGATACCCAGCCTGGGTCAGGGCAGCCTCCATGAGCTGGGCGATGTCTCGGTCGTCCTCTACGATCAAAATGCGGTGCATACGGTTCCCTCCTCTATACCTTTATAACGACATTATAACCGAGCAGAAGCGCTGTGCCAACACACAGCGCTTCTTTCATCATTTCCAATACAGTGCGAACAGCTTGGAAAAGTCCCCCTTCCCCAGCCAGAACTGCTGGAACTGCTCCGTGTCCACCATCCCATAGGCGAACGTGCGCACATACTCCCGCAGTGCCTGCCGGAATTTTTCTTCTCCCATCCGCTGCTCCATCTCATAGAACAGGCTGCCACCCTTGTAGTAGACATCGCTGTACCCCATGGGATCTTTCTCCTGCCAGTCGTACAGCGACCAATTCAGATTGGTGTTATCCTTGGCGCACTCCATGCCATCCTTTTTCTGGCCTGTGATCATGCAGTACTGCGTCTGGAACCAATCTTCCAGCGTGCCATATCCATCAAAATCCAGGTCGGTGCAATAGGTCTTCTGATACAAATACTCCGCAAACCGACACGCCCCCTCATCCAGCCAGGCGGCGGCGATCTGGTCGTTGCCCACAATGCCGTAAAACCACTGGTGAGCGATCTCATGACAGGTAGCGCTGTCGATGAGCCACAGATAGTAGTCCACCCCCGGCCCTGTGCTGCTGTCGCCGCCGATGCCCATCGCCTTCAAGTCCTCCAACGACACCTCCGGATCCAGCATGGCCAGGGTGGGATATTCCATCCCGCTGACCCCGCCGGTCAGACCGTTCAAGACCAGGCTCAAGGTGTCGTAGGGGTATTGGCCAAAGGTATCGCTGTACAGGTCAAGGGACTGCTTTGCCGTGTTCAGCACCCGCTGTGCCGTCTTTTTGATGTCTCCATTGTAGTACACCATCAGGTCTACCCCGTTGTATGTCTCCTGCTGGACGGTATATCCATCGCTGGCGCAGAAGGCGAAATCTCGCACCTGCTTGGCTTGGTAGCGTCCCTTGGTGGTCTCTCGGCCGGTGGAAGCTACCGTGTAGCCATCGGGGACGTGGATGGTCACGTCATAGTCGGCAATTTCCGTGTAAAAGGCGTCTCCAATATCCACATATGGCTCTACCGTCCACCCGTCCTTGCCGTACACCGCCGGAGTGGCGATGAAGTTGCCCAGGTTATACACCTTCTCTTGGTAGCCGAAGCGATTCTGGATGTTGGGGATCTTCACCTGATATTTCATCTGAATGTCTGTACTTTGGTCTGCCTTCAAATCTGTCGGTAGGTTCAGTGCATACACCGTCTCTTTCACCTGGGAAAGCGTCCCCGCTTTCCCGTCCACCGACACCCGCTCCACCACCGTGCCGCCGCCGTCCTGCTGGAACGCCTGGGGGATGAGGTTGAAGTAAATTTGAGACAGAGGTTTACCTGTGTGGTTGTAATAGGTCAGGGTCTGCTTCACCTTCAGCTGGTGTGCCTGGGCGTCCAGGGTCACATCCAGGTGGAACTGGTTCAGAGGCTTTGCCGCTTGATCCGGAATGGGATCGGTGGTCTGAACCGGCTCAGCCGGTGCGCTGCTGACGCTCCCAGCCTGGGACGTGGATGCCGCCCCCGATGGGGAACAGGCGGTGGTCAACACCAGCAACAGGGCGATGCAGATGGGTAATGTTCGCTTCATAACAGAAAACTCTCCTTGTGTCACGGCAAAGCTGCCGCCGGACTGCAAGGAGAGTATACTGCGGTTCTGTTTCAAAGTTGTTTCACGGCAGGTACAGGGAACCCCCCCCGCTTCACAGCGCGCGCACCAGGGTTTCCAGCACGTTGATGGCCGGTTTCAACAGCGCATCTGGGAACTCGTACCCGTCCGTGTGCAGGCCGCAGTGATCCTCTCCAGCACCCAGTCCCAAGTACATTCCGGGCACCTCTTGCAGGTACCAGCCGAAATCCTCTGACCAGCGCATGGGCTCCGAAAGTACCTGGGTTGGCAGGTGATGCTCCCGCAGGATGTCCGCAACACGCACACAGCACACGGGACGGTTCACGGTGTCTGGGAACACGTCCTGTCGGCTGGATTGCCAGGTCATACCTGCTCTTTCACAGCCAGTTCGTGCCATATCCAAAATGGCACGCTCCAATGTTTCCATATCCTCCTGCCGGTAGGCGCGGAGGGTCAGCGCCAAGGTGCCTGTGCCGGCGCTGACGCCGAAATTGCGCTCTCCCACCTTCATCTGTACTACAGTCGCCATCAGCAGACGCTCCGGATCGCCGTGGGTGATGTGGTGGATCAGGTTCGGCAGGGCGAGCACGATCTCACTGAGCAAAAACACGGGGTTTTTCCCCTGCTCCGGATAGGCGGCGTGGGACTGTCGGCCGGTGACGGTCAGAGACAGTCCCAGGGACGCACAGGCGAAGGTGTTTTTCCGCAGGAGCACCGTCCCCAGGGGTTTTCCAGGGATGTTGTGGCAGCCCAGCATGAAGTCCGGCCGCAGCTCCTGGAACAGCTCCCGACTCACCCTTTTGCCACCAGTCCCCATCTCCTCCCCAGGCTGGAACACCAGACAGACGTTTTTCCCCAACGTTTTCCCCTCCAACGCCAGACCCAGACCGGCCAAAATGGCGCTGTGCCCATCGTGACCGCAGCCGTGGAAAAGCTGTCCGTGACTGTTCTCAATGGCGTCCATGTCCGCCCGAACGGCGATGGTCTGGGGGGCGTGCGCCTCCCGATGGAGGGCGTAGAACCAGCCGGTCTTGGCGTGCAGTTCCAACGTGGTATTCTCCCGCAAAAATAGCTGTAGTTTTTCTATCGTTTGATACTCCTGGTCAGACCGCTCCGGACACCGGTGCAGCGCCTGGCGCAGAGCCTCTATCTTCTCGTATCGCATTCCGTATCGCCTCGTTGTTTTTCTAGGGTGCTTCTATGATAACATTTCCCCCATCCCCCTGCAAGGATAAAAAGGGACACCGGCGAATCTCGTCACCGATGTCCAAAAACGATCAGATAAAATATTCGATGGTCTTTTCATCGGTCAGCTGGGTGCGCTTGTTGAACAGCAGCACCGCCTCCCGTCCTTCCCGTTCGCCCAGAGCGTACAGCTCGTGGCTCTCCCGATTGAAGGAGTCGAAGGGGACGATGCGGTTGTAGGCGGTGGGATGCTCCAAGGTGACCACCACCCTCTCGTTCGGAAATTGCTCGTCCTGATAATACGGGTCGAACATCCGCACCCCGTCCTCCTCCACGCCGGTGAGCAGCACATAGTGAGCCACGTCAAAATACAGCCGCACCACTGCCACGCCACCTTGGCGCAGAGCATCTGCCACCTCACTATGGGGACGGATGGTGACGCTGGGGCCGCTGAGGTAGCGGCTGGAGATGGGCAGATCCTGGACTCTGCCGTAGCGATCCAGCCAGTTGCTCAAAAACATCATGGCCGTGCAGGACGTGCCGCTCTTTCCCGGTGCGCCCTCTGCGCCGTAGCAGTCCAGGCAATAGAGCATGATATTGCGGATGACCTCTGGCGGAATCTCCTCCCGCTCAAAGAGAAAGCTGATGGCGTTGAGCAGAGAAGTGGGGCCGCAATCGTACTCGGTCAGCTGGTAATGCAGTGGATTTTTCATGGTTCCTCACTCCCCGGATAAGATCAGCCCTTCCACCAGCCGTGCCGCCCGTTCCAGCTCGGACACGCTGGCGTACTCCTGGCAGGCGTGGCAGCAGGTCATGCCGGACGCCACCACCAGGCCGGAGATGCCGTGGTGGAAGAAGTGGTTGT
Organism: uncultured Eubacteriales bacterium; assembly: GCA_900545815.1. Classification (GTDB taxonomy): domain Bacteria; phylum Bacillota; class Clostridia; order Oscillospirales; family Oscillospiraceae; genus Onthomonas. Next base: position 206,210 of record URAM01000001.1, read on the forward strand.
TGTCGCTGCCGCCGTAGGTGACGGTCAATTCACTGGACAATCCCAGGTCAGCGCAGATCTTCTTGAAGCGCTCCGCCACCGGATGGTCAGGCTCCACCCGATAGGCACGGCACAGGGTCTCGGTGGAAAATACGACCTCAGCGCTCACCGCCTGGGCGGCCTGTTTTACCGTGGCTTCGATCTCCGCCAGTCGTGCCCGGGCACTTCCATCGTCAAAGCTCCGCACCTCACCGGTGACGCAGCACCGCTCCGGCACCACGTTGTCTGCGCTGCCGCCGGAGATGGTGCCCACGTTCACGGTGGTGTCCCCCACCCGTCCGCAGGGGATGGACACGATCGCCTGGGCTGCCGCCTGGATGGCGTGGATGCCCAGCTCCGGAGAGAAGGCGGCGTGAGCGGCTCGACCGGTGAACTCGGCACGAAAAGCCAGGATGGAGGGCGCCTGATAGGCGGCGCTGCCTACGGGGCCGGTCAGGTCTAAGATGTACGCCTCTTTGGATTGGAGGCTGGGAAAATCAAAGTGTTGGATGCCGGCGCAATAGGGCTCCTCGGCCACATCGAAAAGCAGTTCAATCGGGCGATGTGCCGCTCCCGATTCCTCCACCGACCGCACTGCCTCCAAGATGGCCGCCACGCCGGACAGATCATCTGCTCCCAGCACAGTGGTGCCATCGGAGGTGATGGTGCCGTCTGGGTGGAGGGTGGGGTGCTTGCCCACGGCGGGGTCGACCGAATCCATGTGGGCGGAGAGAAGGATGGGCGGCAAGTCCAATGCTCCGGGGAGGTAACCATAGAGATTTCCGGCGTTGCCGTGGATGAGTTCGCCGGTGCCGTCTTCCCGCCACTGGATGCCCAGCTCGTCCAGCTGGTTTTTGATATAGGTACTCACCGCCGCTTCCTGGCGGGAGGGGTTGTCGATGGAGGCCAGCGCCAGGAACAGGCGGGTCAGTCGGTCAGTGTGGATCATTAGGACACCTTCTTTTTTCGGAATAACCTACATAAATACAGGTATTTCAAGGATACCGGACGCCCGATAGAAAGTCAAGGGGGCGAGTGCAACGAAAACCAGATGGCCAGCAATCGCTTTTTTCTATATCCTTTTTCGGACACTGGATCGGCCGATGGCAAACGCCCCATCGGATCTCCGATGGGGCGTTTTTGCCGTTCTCATTTCAGCGCCGCCAAAAAGGCGTCAAAGGTCGCCTCCGGCACCTGCACACAGGCGTCCGGCACGCCGGTGAAGGTCACATAGCCCCCTCGGAACAGGCGCAGGGTGACGGTAACGCCGTTGTCCAGTTTGCAGTACACATGGTACAGCTCCTTGCTCAGACCGCCGTCCTTTTTTTCCTCGTACAGGTCGGCTTGGTCGCTGAGCTGGAATGTCGCCTTGTCCATGGCTGCGATGAGCGCTTTGGCGGCGTCCAGGTCGTGCAAGGTGTGGATGTCCTCCTTGCCGTCGTACCAGGAGTCCTCATCCTCATAGGTCACCGCTTTCAGCCTGTTGGACAGCCCCAGCCGTTCCTCAAACAGCTCGGAGCCTTGATACAAGGTGATGCCGCTGTTGCACACAAAGAGCTGAATGGCGTCCCCGTCCTCCTTCATGCACAGCAGGAAGGTCGGGTCGAAGCCGTTGACGGTGTAAAAATCACCGCCTACACTGCCGGCCAGCTCTACATATCCGTCCTCCTTCGTCCACTCATCAATGAGTCCCGTGGCGGTGCCCACCTTCTCGCCCACCAGGTCGCTGCCGTGATCCAGCCACTCGTACTGGAGATAGCACCGCCCCTGGTAGATGAAGAAGGCCAGCATATCTGCCGCCACCCCGTCCGGCTGGGACAGGGTGACCTCCGCCTTGGGGATGGTGATGCCCTTGGCGGTCTGGGCGGCGGAGGTAGTGGGGCTGGTGGGCTTATTGCCGCCCTGACTCCAGGGCCTCCACACGAAAGTGCCCACCACCAGCAGGCACAGGCACGCCGCCAGGGCGCACCATCTGACCCAGGCGGGGCGCTTGGCGCTCCGTGTCCTCTGGACTTCCTCCACAAAGTCTTCTCGAACGTTGGTGAGGCTGTCGTAGAGTTTCTCGCGTTTGTCTTTCATAAGGTGTAACCCTCCCGTTCTAACGTCTTGCGCAGGCTGCCCCGCAGGCGGTACATCCGCTTGGCCAGGGCGCTGTGGGTGAGGCCGTAGGCTTGTTCCAACTCTTTCAGCGGTTCCCCGTTCCAGTAGCGGCGCAGAAAGAGCACCCGATCGGACTGGGACAGGGACGCCAGCCAGCCATTCAAAACCTGGGTCAGTTCTCCTTCCTCCAATCGCCGCTCCGCCGTCTCGCCGGAGGGGATGCACTCCTCCAGCTCGCTGAACAGGGCTTCCAGACCGGCGTACCGTTTTTGAGCATGGTTCCGCCGCCACCGGTTGATGGCCAGGTTGCGCACCACCCGCCCCAGCCACGGGCGCAGCCGCTGGGGGCGCAGGGGCGGTATGGACGTCCACGCTTGCTGATAGGTGTCGCTGACGCACTCCTCCGCATCCTCCCGAACAGTCAGGATGTTCTGGGCGATGCGCTGGCAGAAGGAGCCGTACTTGGTGGACGTCTCTGCAATGGCACGCTCATCTCGGTTCCAATATAAGGTGATGATCTCGGAATCCTCCATGGGACAACCTCCTTTCTGGTTTCCTGAAAGGCCTTTCACCTAGAAAGACGCAATCTCCTCGGAAATGTTCCCTGGTTTTCAAACATTTCTGCTCCACGCTACCTCACTATACCCCATTCACACCCACCATGCAAAAACAACTTTTGCAAAACCTCTCCAAATCAGGTACAATAGGGGCAGGATACCACGGAAAAAAATCACTTTGGAGGTTTGTCTATGAAAGCATTGGAAGGTCTGAAAATCCTGGATTTCACCACTCTGCTCCCTGGCCCCTACGCCACCCTGGTGCTGGCGGACTTGGGCGCGGAGGTGCTCAAGGTCAGCTCCCCCAGCAAGCAGGACATCGTGTTGGAGTATGAGCCCTTCGTGGAGGGCACCGACATCGCTGCCAATGAGGCTTGGCTGGGGCGCAACAAGCGAAATATCTTCCTGAACCTGAAACACCCGAAGGCCATTGCCATCGTCAAGCAGCTCATCCAGGAATATGACATTGTTATTGAGCAGTTCCGCCCTGGCGTCATGGAAAAGCTGGGTCTGGGCTATGAAGCCCTGAAAGCGGTCAACCCCGCCCTCATCTACTGTTCCCTCACCGGCTACGGCCAGACCGGCCCCATGGCGAAAGCCGCCGGTCACGACTGCAACTACCTGGCCCGCAGCGGCAACCTGGCCATGGCAGGCTATCGGGACGCCGGCCCCGCCCCCATGAACATCCAGATCGCCGACATCTGCGTAGGCTCCATGAACTCGGTGGTGGGCATCCTGGCGGCAGTCCAGTACCGCAACCGCACTGGCAAGGGGCAGTACATCGACGTGGCCATGCTGGACGGCCTAGTGCCCTTCACTGCCATGGACGGCACCCGTTTCCTGGCCACCGGCGAGGACTGCGGCAGAGAGTCCCGCCGTCTCAACGGCGGTTCCCTGTACGGCTACTACGAGACCAAGGACGGCGAATATCTCAGCGTCGGCTCCCTGGAACCCAAGTTCTGGGCGGCCTTCTGCACCGGCATCGGCTGTCCCGACCTCATTGAAGGCACCGTGGAGCCCGAAAACATCGACACCGTGCGGGAACGGGTGCGCAGTGTACTCAAGACCAAGACGCGGGACGAGTGGACGGCTATTTTCCAGGAGCTGGATTGCTGCGTAGAGCCGGTGCTGTCCCTGAAGGAAGCGCTGCTGGAGGACGAACACATTCGGGAGCGGAACCTGGTGGTAGAGGTGGAAGTCCCCTGCACCGGCGGCAAAAAGGTCAAGCAGCTTGGCTCCCCCATGAAGCTGTCCGAATGTCCCGTTACTTACGACCTGGGCGGCTATCCCTTGGGCTATCACACCCAGGAGGTCATGGGTGTGCTTGGGCTGGACTATGCCGCTCTGAAAGCGGAGGGCGTATTCGACTAAGAGGAGACGAGATTTCAACATGGCAAAGCTCTACTTTAAATACGGCGCCATGGGCTCCAGCAAGACCGCCCAGGCGCTCATCACCAAGTTCAACTACGAGGAGCGGGGCATGAAGGTCTGGCTGTTAAAACCCTCCACCGACCAGCGGGACGGCATCCATATGCTCCACTCCCGCATTGGCCTGGAAGCTCCGGCGGAGGTCATTGCCCCAGAGGACGACATTTATGCGCTCTACACCCAGCAGGATCACCCGGACGTGGTCATCACCGATGAGTGCCAGTTTTTTACGCCTGCGCAGATTGATCAGCTCCGTCGGCTGGTGGACGAGCGGGATCTGCCCGTTCTCTGCTTCGGTCTGCGGACGGACTTCTTGACCCACCTTTTCCCCGGCTCCCTGCGGCTGTTCGAGCTGGCAGACTCCATCACCGAGATCAAGACCATCTGCGCCTGCGGCTCCAAAGCCACCGTCAACGCCCGCATTGATAGCAATGGTCATGTGGTCACCAAGGGCGAACAGGTGTTCCTGGGCGGCAACGACAGCTATTTGGCCATGTGCCACTCCTGCTGGAAAAAACGCATTGCCCAAGAAGCAGCGGAGGGGACAAAGCAGGGGTAACTGCATTCAAATCGTCATTTTCACGAAAAGAAGCCGCCCTTTTTGCACTTCTTTTGCCCAAAATGCTTGAACTTCCTTCACTGGCGTGCTATAATCTGTAACTGTCCAGGAGAAACGGACAAATTTCAAAGGAGGAACTTAACCGATGAAAAAATTTCTTGCACTGATTTTGTCTCTGTCCATGGTGCTCGGCTTGACCGCCTGCGGCGGCAGCAAGGCACCCGCCGGCTCTGACGCTTCCACGCCCGCAGCAACCGGCTCCACTGCAGCGCCCACCAAAGCCGCCAGCGACTACCAGGTAGCCATGATCACCGACTACGGCGACATCACCGACCAGTCCTTCAACCAGACCACCTACGAAGCCTGCAAGGCGCTCTGCGAAGAAAACAACATGAAGTTCAATTACTTCAAGCCCGCTGGGGACTCTGACGCAGAGCGTGTGGCTATGATCGAGTCCGCCATTGACGAGGGCTACAACGTCATCGTCATGCCCGGCTACGCTTTCGCAGGCGCCATCAAGGAAACTGCCGGCACTTACACCGACACCACCTTCATCGCTCTGGACGTCAGTGCTGCTGACTTGGGCGATGATTACAAAGTCCCCTCCAACCTGTACTGCGCCGTCTATCAGGAAGAACTGTCCGGCTATATGGCTGGCTACGCAGCTGTGAAGCTGGGTTACAAGCACCTGGGCTTCCTGGGCGGCATGGCTGTCCCCGCTGTCGTCCGCTTCGGCTATGGCTTTGTCCAGGGCGTTGACGCCGCTGCCACCGAAGGCAAGCTCACCGATGTGAAGGTGGAATACGTCTATGGCAACAAGTTCGCAGGCGACCCCGACATCACCGCTTACATGGATAACTGGTACAAGACTCTGGGCGTTCAGGCTGTCTTCGCTTGCGGCGGCGGCATTTACACCTCTGCTGCTGAAGCTGCGGCAAAGGTCAAGGACGCAAAGGTCATCGGCGTTGACACCGACCAGTCCGCTATCATCGACAAGGACTACGGCAAGGGCATGACCCTGACCTCCGCTATGAAGGGTCTGGCTCCCACCGTCAAGCATATGCTCTCCGAAGTGGTTGCCGGCAACTTCGCCAACTACGGCGGCAAGATCGAGACTTTGGGTCTGGTCTCCGGTGACGACACCGAGGCCAACTATGTCCAGCTGCCGCTGGAAACCACGCAGTGGGGCGATGGCTTCACCAAGGAGGATTACAAGGCTCTGGTGGCTGATATGTTCGATGGCAAGATCACCGTCTCCAACGATGTCAAGAACCAGCCCGCAGTCAAGACCGCTCAGGTTCAGTACTACGACAACATCAAGTAATCCTTTTCTCTCACCCTTTGGAAGGGCAGGCGAATGCCTGCCCTTCTTTTTATGAAAAATCCTAAATAAGTTTTGAAAAAGCCCCCGTTTTATAGTACAATATTACCGGAAGATATCCGATTATTTCTTCGTATGCGAAAAGAGAGAAAGGTCGTGACAATTTGGAACAGGCATATGCCATTGAAATGCTGCACATCACCAAGCGCTTCCCCGGTATCGTCGCCAATGATGACATCACGCTCCAGCTGAAAAAGGGCGAGATCCACGCTCTGCTGGGGGAGAACGGCGCAGGGAAATCCACCCTGATGAGCGTCCTCTTTGGGCTGTATCAGCCGGAGGAGGGGATCATCAAGAAGGATGGCCAGGTGGTCAGCATCAAGGACCCCAACGATGCCAATGATCTGGGCATCGGGATGGTACACCAGCACTTTAAGCTGGTGGAATGTTTCTCCGTCCTGGACAACATCATCCTGGGCGTGGAACCGTGCAGGCACGGTTTCCTGCAAAAGGATGTGGCGCGGAAAAAGGTGCTGGCTCTGTCCGAGAAATACGGGCTGGCCGTGGATCCGGACGCCCTGGTAGAGGACATCACGGTGGGGATGCAGCAGCGGACGGAAATCTTGAAGATGCTGTACCGAGACAATGAGATCCTCATCTTCGATGAACCCACCGCTGTGCTCACCGCCCAGGAGATCGACGAGCTGATGCAGATCATGAAGAACCTGGCCGCCGAGGGCAAGAGCATCCTCTTTATCTCCCACAAGCTCAACGAGATCATGTCCGTGGCCAACCGCTGCTCTGTCCTGCGCAAGGGCAAATACATTGGCACCGTTGAAATTGCCAACACCACCCGAGAGGAATTATCCCGTATGATGGTCGGCCGTGACGTGGATTTTGTCGTTCACAAGGAACCGGCCAAGCCTGACAAGACTATTTTGGAGGTGGAACATTTGACCGTCCCCTCCAAGCTCCACCACAACGATGCCGTTCGGGACGTGAGTTTTACCGTCCGAGCAGGGGAGATCGTCTGCATCGCCGGCATTGACGGCAACGGGCAGACCGAGCTGGTCTACGGTCTCACCGGTCTGGAGCAGCCCAAGGGGGGCAAAATCATGCTCAAGGGGCAGGACATCACCCACGCCCCCATCCGCAAGCGTTCCACCTCCGGCATCAGCCACATCCCCGAAGATCGCCACAAGCACGGCCTGGTGCTGGACTTCACCCTGGAGGATAACATGGTGCTCCAGCGCTACTTTGAGCCGGAGTTTGTCAACGGCGCTGGTTTTTTGAAGCGCAAGGCCATCCGAGCCTACGCCCTGCGGCTCATCGAACAGTATGACGTCCGCTCCGGCCAAGGCCCTGCGACCATCGCCCGCAGTATGTCCGGCGGCAACCAGCAAAAGGCCATCGTCGCCCGTGAAATCGACCGGAACCCAGATCTGCTGGTAGCCGTCCAGCCCACCCGCGGTCTGGACGTGGGCGCCATCGAGTACATCCACAAGCAGATCGTCGCCCATCGGGACAGCGGCAAGGGCGTCCTGCTGGTCTCCCTGGAGCTGGATGAGGTCATGGCGCTGGCCGACCGCATTTTGGTCATGTTCGAAGGGGAGATCGTGGGTGAGCTGGATCCCAAGACCACCACGGCGGAACAGCTGGGTCTGTATATGTCCGGCGCCAAGAGAGAGGGAGTGAAATCATGACAAAAGAACGAACCCCACTGCTGCGCAACAAGACCGTGCAGGCGCTGCTGACCTCCCTGCTCTGCATCCTGCTGGGTCTGCTCATCGGCTTTGTTGTGCTGCTCATCATCAACCCCAGCGGTGCCGGTAAGGCCATCGCCACCATTTTGAAAAACTTCATGACCTACGCCAACGCCGTCCCCCAGAAGAAATACCTGGGCAACACTTTGGCGAAAACAGCTCCCTTGGTCATGTGCAGCTTATCCATCCTGTTCGCCTTCAAGGTGGGCCTGTTCAACATCGGCGCCGCCGGTCAGTATGTGGTGGGCGCGGGCGCCTGCCTGTACTGTGCCCTGGCCTGGGGACTGCCCTGGTATGTGTGTCTCATCGCCGCCCTTCTGGCCGGTGCGATTTTGGGCGCCATCTCCGGCCTGCTGAAGGCGTACTGCAACGTCAACGAGGTCATCTCCTGCATCATGCTCAACTGGATCAGCCTCTATCTGGTCAACACCATCTTGAGCCAGGTGAAGGAGGAAGCCAGCCCCTACACCCTTACCTTGGCCTCCACCAACCCAGACGCCTTTTTGCCCAGTCTGGGGCTGGGGAAGCTGTTTAGCAACAACCAGTACGTCTCCATCGCCATCCCCCTGTGCATCCTCATCAGCATCGCCGTGTGGGTCTTTTTGGAAAAGACCCGCTTGGGCTACGAGCTGAAGGCCACCGGCGCCAACAAGGACGCCGCCCGCTACAGTGGGATGCGGGAGAAGAAGAACCTGATCTTGACCATGGCCATCGCCGGCGCTCTGGCTGGCATGGGCGCCGCCTTCCTGTTCCTGACCGGATTTGAACAGTGGCAGTGCACCCACTCCACCGTCCCCGCCATGGGTTTCAACGGCATCGCCGCCGCCTTCCTGGGCGGCTTGCACCCCATCGGCTCCATCTTCTCCTCCTACTTCATCCAGCATATCACCAACGGCGGCGCATATGTGGACAAGACCATGTACTGTGCCCAGATCTCCGATCTGATCTCGTCCATCATCATCTACCTGTGCAGCTTCGGCTTCTTCTTCAAATACGTCCTCAACAAATGGCTGGATCGCCGAGAGGAACAGCAGAACAAGAAAGCCCAGGCGGCCGCTGAGAAAGGAGGTCAGGCAGAATGATCCTCTTACTGCAATACACCCTCATCTTCGCCTCCGTCCTCCTGTTGGTGGCGTTGGGCGGGTGCTTCTCCGAACACTCCGGCATCATCAACATCGGCCTGGAGGGCATCATGGTGCTGGGCGCCCTAGGCGGTGCGCTGACCATGAAGTTTCTGCCCGCAGACACTCCGGCGCTAGTCATGGTGCTCCTAGTCATCCTGTCCTCTATGGCTCTGGGCGTGATCTTCTCCCTGCTCCTGGCCGTGGCCGCCGTCAACTTCAACGCTGACCAGACCCTGGTAGGCACCGCCATGAACCTGCTGGGCGTGGCTGCCGCCACCGTCTTTGTCAAGGCCATGAACACCGCCGAGAGCGTGGACAACGTGTCCTCTACCATTCAGTACATCAGCGCCAAGAACGCCTTTTTGTGCCGCATCGGCGGGTTCGACTTCAACTGGTTCATGCTGGTAGCCCTCATCGCCCTGATGCTGTCCTACATCGTCCTCTACAAGACCCGCTTCGGCCTGCGCCTGTGCGCCTGCGGCGAGCATCCCCAGGCGGCGGACTCGGTGGGCATCAACGTCTACAAAATGCGCTACGCCGGCGTCATGATCTCCGGCGTCCTGGGTGGTCTGGGCGGCATCGTCTACATCACCGCAGGCGTCAGCGAGTGGAAGTTTGAAAACGGCGTGGCCGGTTTCGGCTTCCTGGCGCTGGCCGTCATGATCTTCGGCCAGTGGAAGCCCACTCGCATCGCCCTGGCTGCCCTGCTGTTCGGCCTGTTTCGGGCGCTGTCCAACGTCTATTCCGGCTTCCCCCTGCTGGCCTCTCTCCAACTGCCAGGCGCTTTTTACAACATCCTCCCCTACCTGATCTCCCTCATCGTCCTGGCCTTCACCTCCAAGCAGTCCAGAGCACCCAAGGCGGAGGGGATCCCCTACGACAAGGGAGGACGCTGATGCTGACCGCCAAGGACATCTTTGTGGTGGGCGTGGCAGGCGGCTCCGGCAGCGGCAAGACCACCCTGACGGAGAACCTCGTCCAGCGGTTCTCCGACCACATCTGCGTGGTTCATCATGACAACTACTACAAGCCCCACGACGACCTCCCCTTCGAGGTGCGCACCAAGCTGAACTACGACTGCCCCGACGCCTTCGAGACCCCTCTCCTGGCGCAGCAGCTCCGGCAGCTCCGCCAGGGGCAGCCGGTGGACTGTCCCACCTACGACTACGCCAATCACACCCGTGCCAAGGGGACGGTGCGTCTAGTACCTCAGCCGGTGATTTTGCTGGAGGGCATCCTCATCTTTGCCGAGCCGGAGTTGTGCGCGCTGATGGACTTGAAGGTGTTCGTGGACACGGATGCCGATGTGCGTCTGGCACGCCGGATGCTCCGTGACCTGGAGGAACGGGGACGCAGCGTCCGCAGCGTCATTGACCAGTGGCAGGACACGGTCAAGCCCATGCACGAGAAGTATGTGGAGCCGTCCAAGGGCAACGCCGACATCATCATCCCCCACGGTGGCCGGAACTCGGTGGCGTTGGATCTCATCATCGGACGCATCGAACGCCACCTGCGGGAGTGCGGTCGATAACCCACACAGAACCCCCTCCGGACATTCCGGAGGGGGCCTTTCCAAAGGAGCACGCTATGATCTTAGAATTTCCTCAGGCGCCGGACGTCCAGTCCATGGATGCGCCTGCCCTGACCGCCTATCTGGAACAGCTGCGGGACAAGATTGCAGCTTTGGACGCGGCGGAACCGAAGAATATGAACAGTGACGCCTACGAAGAATGGGGCGAAGAACACGAAGCCCTGGAGGACCTTGTGGACGAGGTGTTAGACCGGCTGGACGAGCTGGCACTTTCATAAAACGCAATATTTTAGAGCAAAACCGGTGGAATACGCAGGTATCCCACCGGTTTTCTCAATTTTTTATTGGTTCCACTTCACACACGGTCAAGATCTTCTCCTGCACTCGGAACCGGACGTTCCATCCGGCGAAGGCCATGCCGTACACCCGTTCCGGATCGTTTTGGTAGGAGGGTCTGGGGTCGTGGGAGAGAACGGCCAAGAGGGCAGGCTGAGTCTCCGCTGGGATTTTGTCCAGCAGCTCCGGCGGGCACTCCACCGTCACCATCCGCTCATCCAGCTGGGTCGTGAATCCGGCTTGGGCGTCCGGATGGCAGTCGGCGTAGGGAATGTAGGGCTTGATGTCAAAGATGGGGGTGCCATCCATCAAGTCCGCTCCGGACACATGGAGCACCGGCCCTTCCGGTGTGTGCAGCTCCACCCGCTCCAGGCGCACCGAGGACAGGCCGATGTTGTTAGGTCGGAAGGGGGAGCGGGTGGCGAAGACCCCCATCCGCTGGTTGCCCCCCAGCCGTGGGGGACGCACGGTGGGCGACCAGTGGTCGCCGGACTGGGAGAACGACCAGATGAGCCACAGGTGTGAGAAGCCCTCGATGCCACGGAGCATCTCCGGATTCCGGTAGGGCGGTTCAAAGACGATGGTGCTCTTTAGCTCGGTCACCAAACCGCTCTGGCGAGGGATGCCGAACTTGGTGGGAAAGGCGCTGCGCATGGTGGCGATGGGTTGGAATTCAGCCATGGTCTGCCCCTCCCATTCCGTATCGGGTGCGTATCTGCGCCAAGATCTCCGTGTCCGCCGGACAGAAGGCATAGTCGCCCATCTCCGGCACGGTGAT
>URAM01000002.1 GCA_900545815.1 uncultured Eubacteriales bacterium
CCTTGCAAGATGGCTGGCTGGTAACCAACGACCTGGTGTGGCGGGACGAGGACGGCTTCGTGTATATGCTGGGTCGTGCTGACGACATCATCAATGTAGGCGGCGAGAAAGCCTCCCCCATCGAGATCGAAAACACCGCCTCCCTCTGCCCCGGTATTCGGGAGTGCGCCTGCATCGGCGTGGAGGATGTGGGCGGTGTGCTGGGGGAAGTGCCTGCCCTGTACCTGGTGGCAGAATCGGCGGATTTTGATCCGGCCGATGTGACCAAATTCCTCACCCCCAAGCTGGAGAGCTATAAGCTCCCAAAAAAATTCGTCTTTGTCAACGCCTTGCCCCGCAATGCCATGGGCAAGCTGGATCGAAAGGAGCTGCGTAAAATGTGGTCTGATTCCGGCGACATGAACTTGACCAACCCCACCTTCGAGACCATCCTGAACCGGCACAGTATCCGTCACTTCACCGATCAGCCCATCCCCCGCCGGCTGTTGGAAGCGGTGGTCAGCGCCGGTTACCACGCCCCCAGCAGCAAGAACTTGCAGACCTGGCGGTTCACCGTGCTGACCAATCAGGCAGAGATTCAGGCGCTGAAAGAGCTGATCGCCGCCACTGCCCAGCGGGTCGGTTCCTTCTTCTTCGGCTACAACAACCCCCAGGCGGTCATCCTAGTCTCCAACGATCAGCGCAACCCCAGCAGCATCCAGGACTCCGCCTGTGCGGTGGAGAACATCCTCCTGGCCGCCACTTCCTTCGGCCTGGGTGCCACCTGGATCAACGCCCTGCGCACCATTTGCGATGAGCCGGAGATCCGCACCAAGCTGGACGAGTACGGCATCCCCCAGACCCACACCGTCTGGTCTACCATCGTCCTGGGCTGGCCCGCTCGTGAGCCGAAACCCATCGTAAAAAACCCCAACGTGGTTCATTTTGTGGACTGACCGGATCTGCACAGCCAGCCCAAACGCCGCAAGTGCGGCGGCTCAAGCGTTTTCCGCAGGAAAACCTTGGCGCAGGGACGATTCATTCGTCCCGAGCAGGTCAAAGCAAATGGGGTCCCCAAAAATCACAGATTTTTGGGGAGACTGGCCAGCCAAAGAGCCGAAACCCATCGTAAAAAACCCCAACGTGGTTCATTTTGTGGACTAAATGAACCTTCCCCCCGAATTTCTCAGACACGGAGGTTGTAACAAATGAAATGGAAACCATACTTCGCCCGTGCTGGGAAAGGGCTGGCCTTTTTCCTCATCGCCGCCCTGCTTTTCTGCCTTATCACCCGCATCTTCACCCCCAAGTGGAGCGGCTATTGGAAAAGCAGTGACACACTGACCGGCTTCTACCAGCTGGAGGAGGACTCCATCGACACCCTCATCATCGGCAGCAGCCAGGTCATCAGCGGCGTCTCCCCCATGGAGCTGTACCAAAATCAGGGCATCTCCGCCTACAGCCTAGGTACGGAGCGGCAGCCGGTGCTCTGCTCCTACACCCTGCTCAAGGAGGCGCTGGATACCCAGCCCAACCTGAAGGCGGTGATCTTTGAAGTCACCGAGCTGTTCAACGTCTGTGACGAGGCCAGCTACCGGAAGGGGCTGGACTACCTGCCCCTGAACGCCAACAAGTGGGATGCCATCCAAAGCCATGTGGCCTGGGCGGAAAAGCGGGAACAGGAGCAGAACGGCGAGGCAGCGCCCACCGCCTTGAGCTATGTCCTGCCCATCATCGCCTACCACGACCGGTGGAACCAGTTGGAAAAAGCGGACTTCACCTACTGGCGTGAGGATCGCACCGACCCTTATCGGGGATTCTCCATCCAGACCAACCAGGGCGCCAAGGGCACCTATGAACCATTGGACGAGGACGCCTCCGCCGCCCTGGCTCAGCCGGAGCCGGAAGCCATGGAGGCTTTCACCAACCTGGTCAGCTTGTGCAAGGAGCGGAACATCGACCTGATCCTGCTCAAGACGCCCCGCTCGGACTGGACGCTGGAGGAGTACAACACCACCCAGCTGCTGGCTCAGCAGAACGACCTGCCCTTCCTGGATTTCAACCTCCCCCAGCTCCAAAAGGCCATCGGGTACGACTACACGGTGGACAACCTCTATCGCTCTCCCACCCATCTGAACTTGTCCGGCGCCCAGAAGGTCACCGCCTACTTGGGCGACTACCTGGCCGACCATTGCAACGTAGCGGATGTCCGTGGCACACAGGCAGCAGAGGCGTTGGAGATGGAGCTGCCGGTGTACCTGGACGGGGTGGAGGACGGCAACCTGTACCTAAAAGAGGACTTGGCCAACTTCCTCTTGGCCTGCCAGAAGGGGCGCTACTCCGTCCTGCTGGCGGTCAACAACAAGGACGGCAACTGTGCCTTCCCGCAAGCCTACCGAGACGCCCTCACCGGCCTGGGGCTGGACACCCGCTTCTGTGACGGCGGCAACTACATCGCCGTGCTGGAGTGCGGTACCATCCCCCTTCAACAGTGGGGCGGAGCCGCCCTGTCCCAGTCCCTGACCCTGGCGGACGGCGCTTACGCCACCCTGACCAGCAGCACCTCCAGCGGCACCCTCTCCATCGGCGGCGAAGAAGTGGACGCCAACGATCCTGGGCTGAACATTGTGGTCTACAATCACGAGACCGGCCAGGTGGTGGACGCCATCGCCTGCAACATGGAGGAAAAAGTCCTGGACAAAAAGACCGGCGAGACCGGTCTGATGCCTGTCCTGCGCCGATAACGTCAACAAAACGACCCTCCCAGCCAGTTGGGAGGGTCGTTTTTGCCGTATTGTAAACCTAGCAACATTTTTGGTTGACAATTAACCACAGCCAGTGTATACTCTTTCTCGACAAGAAAACAAGAGAGGTGTTTTTTATGGAAAACAATCGCTGGTCGATTCAAGACCTGACCCGAATGGCGCTGCTGACCGCTCTGTTGTGTGCCTCCGCCTATATTGCCTTCCCCATCCCCATCACCCTGGTCAACGTCACCGCCCAGACCTTTGTCCTGAACCTGGTGGCGCTGCTGCTGACCAAGGAGCAGGCTGGCGTCACCGTGGCCCTGTGGATTCTGCTGGGTGCCATCGGCGTGCCGGTGTATTCCGGCGGACGTGGGGGCTTCAGCGAATTGGCCGGCCCTACCGGCGGGTTCATCGTGGGCTTCCTCATCGCCGCCTGGCTCATCGCCTGGCTGAAGGGGGACAACCCCAGCCCCAGCCGTGCTCTGGTACTCACCTTCATCGGCATCCCCATCATCGACCTGCTGGGCGCCGCCTGGTACGCCGTCTTCGCACAGATCCCCCTCACCACCGCCCTGCTGACCACAGCGCTGCCCTTCCTGCCCGGCGACATCATCAAGGCCGTGGGTGCGGTGCTGGTCTACCTGCCCTTGCGGAAGGCCCTGCGGCAGTTCAGCAAGTGACGAAAATGCCTGCTAAGCTGTCATGCTCCAGCGCCACCTGGAGCCGAGGCAGCACCTCCCCCGCCGACTGGTGCAGATAACCGGCCAGGGCGGGCATCCGGAAGGTTTGAGCCAGCGCCCACGCTCCCTGCTCCACCACCCGCCGCAATCCGTTGGAGGACAGGGGGGACAGGCGCCGATGCAGCTCCGCTTGTTCTTCCGCTGTGATGGACAGCTCCAACACATCCCGCCCCAGCAGGCACCGCCCCAAGGCGTTCTGGAACACGGGCTGGTAGAGGTTGAGGAGCAGATCCTCATAGTCCGGTGAGGCGGCGTTCAACACACACTCCACCGTCCCTCGGTCGAAGCAATTCAGCAGCCGATTCTCCGCCGCCAGATGGGTGAGATAGCCGTTCAAAAAGCGGATTCCTTCCAACCCTTCTCTGACGGGCAGGAACAGCTGATAATCTATGGTGCAGCCTATCATGTGGGGCATGAATTGGGGCTGATAGGTGTGGAAAAAAGCCAGAATATTGGCTGCTGTCTCCCGATACGCCCGATTGGTCACCACCGGCGGATGGGCGCAGACGTACTGATATAATTTCAGCCCCTCCTGCACCTGCTGGTTCACCCGTTCCAGCCCCCGCTGTATCACCTGATCCAGATCTCCCCGCAGCAACTGTTCCTGTGGGTCTTTCTCCCCGTACAGCCCCTGTCCAATCAAATCATTCACTCCTTTGAGCAGCTCCTGCGCCACCTCTATCGGCACGGAGCTGCTCTCTGCCATGGTGTAGTGCTGCACCTGCCGTTGGAGCAGCCCCCAGAGTCGAGTCTCCACCGCTGCCGCTTGGGACGCCGTAAAGGGGCGGGTCAACGCCTTGCCCATCTCACCAATCCCCCTTCCATTCCAGGTCGGTCAGCGCCTCCACCGGCACCCCCGCCAAATACTCCGTGGCGCCCTGCGCCACCCCGTCAAAGAGCCGCTTCATGCCGTCCAGCACCTCCCGATCCGTGAGCCGGTCTCGGCACTCGTTTTTGAAGTAGTAGAACAGCGCTTGCAGCTCCCCCAACGTCTCCTCGTAGTTGGCCGGACAGAGGAAGGGCGAGTCGCAAAAGCGCTCCGCCAGCAGGTGGAGCACCCCGTCCCCGAATTCCACCCGTCCCGTGGCTTCCAACGCCTCCTGCCGCTGCTGGAGCAGGGAAAGCATCTGCTGCTCCGTCAGCACCAGCCCGTACTGGCTGGTAATCTGGTTGGCCTGGGTCAGCGCCTGGATGGAGCGAGTCAGCGCTGGTTGGCTGAATGATTGCAGCTGTATCCTATCCATTGAAATCACCTCCCATTCTTATTACTACAACGGCGGGAAAAGGACAAGTCTTGAAATTTCCGCCGTTTTGTGGTAATATAAAAATGGAAATGAGGCAAAAAAGTACGGAGCACTCCCACATCGGGATGCTTCGTTTTCTGCTTTTGCCTCTCCGTCTGGAACCTTCCCTTTACAACCTTCCCTTTACAACCTTCCCATTCCGTGCTACAATGAGTTGGAAATGAGGTACTCCCCCAGCAATCGCTGAAACCGCTTTTGAAAGCTGATGCCCTCTGTATTTCGATTGCAGAAGGACGTTGGCTTTTTCTGCATTTTTAGGAGGAAGCAATCATCATGAACGAACGAATCCGAGCTTACCGCGATACCCTCTTGCTCACCCTCATCGCCCTCCCCTTAGGGCTGGCCATCGGCGCCATGGACGCCCTCTTTGGTCGGGTGCTGCTGTCGGTGACCGCCTTCCGCATGGCGCACGTTTATTCTCTGCTCCCCTTCCTGGGCTTGGTGGGCGTGGGCATCGTCTGGTGCTACCAGAAGGTGGGCGGCACCAGCGGCAAGGGCATGACCCTGCTCTTTGAAGCCGGTCACGGCTACACCCAAGACATCCCCCTCCGGCTCATCCCCCTGGTCATGGTCAGCACCTGGCTGACCCACCTGTTCGGCGGCAGCGCCGGACGAGAAGGGGTGGCCGTCCAGATCGGCGGCACCTTGGCTCACTCCATCGGCAAGCGCTTGCCCATCCCCGACGCCGGAAAGCAGCTGCTCCTCACCGGCATGGCCGCCGGCTTCGCCGGCCTGTTCCGCACCCCCATCGCCGCCACCTTTTTCGCCCTGGAAGTGCTCACCGCAGGCGTGTTGGAGTATTCCGCTCTCCTGCCCGCTCTGGTGGCTTCCTTCAGCGCCAGCGCCTGTTCCGGCCTGCTGGGGCTGGAGAAATTCACCGTGGCACTCACCGACCAGGTCGCCTTCTCCGCCCCGTTGGTGGGCAAGCTGCTCCTGTTCGGCCTGGTCTTTGGCATGGCGGGCGGCCTGTTCGCCTTTGTCCTGCACAAGCTCAAGGCACTTTTCGCCCAATACTTGCCCAATCCGCTGCTGCGCATCTTCCTGTTCGGTGTCCTTGTCAGCGGCTTCTCCCTTCTCTGCTGGGAGGGACGCTACTCCGGTTTGGGCACCAATCTGATTGCCATGAGCTTTGACAGCGGCATCTTTTCCTGGGACTTCGCCTTGAAATGGATCTTCACCGTGGTCACCCTGGCCGCAGGCTTTCAGGGCGGTGAAGTGACCCCATTGTTCTCCATCGGCGCCTCTTTGGGCGTCCTGCTGGGGACGCTGTGCGGCCTGCCCACCGCCTTCGTAGCCGCCTTGGGCTACGCCGCCGTCTTTGGCAGCGCCAGCAACACCCTGCTGGCGCCTATGCTCATCGGCGGGGAAGTGTTCGGCTTTGCCTACCTGCCCTACTTCTTCGTGGTCTGCGCCGTGGCCTACCTGTGCAACGGCGGCAGCTGCATCTACCCCCTGCAAAAGGGGCGTTGACCCATCCACCTGACCCCAATAGGAGGGACACATATGGACGTATTCTATCAGCTCATCGGCATGGGCGCTCTGGCCGCCATGGCGCTGAGCTTCTACCAAAAAGGCAAGCGCCAGATCATGGTCTGGCAGATGGCCGCTTTCGCCTGCTTCATCCTCCACTACGGCCTGATCGGCGCTCTGTCCGGCGCCCTGTGCAACGTGGTGCAGATCCTCTCCATGCTGCTCTTTGCTGCCCGTGACCGCTTTCATTGGCCTGTCCTGGCCGCCGCCATCCCCATCTTCCTGTGCTACGGCGTTCTGGGCTGGTACTCCTACGAATCCCCCCTGGCTCTGCTGCCGGTCATCGCCTCCCTGATCGGGATGCTCCCCTTTTTCCAATCCAAGGAGACGGTCATCAAGATCGCCGCTATGATTAGCGACAGCCTGTGGCTCATCTACACCCTCGCCGTCCACTCCTACTCCGGTGCGCTGACCAACGTGCTCTTGATCGTGACCACCTTCGGTTCCCTGTTGGTGGGGCGGAAGCAGAACAACGCAGAATGAACGAAAAACGGACTTCCGTCAGGAAGTCCGTTTTTTCTATCGCAAGCGGTAAACTCAAACCTTGTTTTTCTTCTTGGCCTTGTACGCCGCTTCGCCAGCCTTGGCCGCAGCCGCCACTGCGCCGCCCAGAGCCAGCAGGCCGATGACGTTGGGGATGACCATGAGGTTGTTGAAGAAGTCGGTCAGCTCCCACACCAGGTCGTTGGACAGGATGGAGCCCAGGAACAGGAAGATCATGGCCAGGACGGAATAGATCTTGTCCGCCTTCTGACCGAACAGATACTTGACGTTGATGCGGCCGAACAGGTTCCAGCCCAGGATGGTGGAGAAGGCAAAGAAAAGCAAGCAAATGGCCACAAAGCCGTTGCCGAGGCTCTCGCCAAAGACCATGCCAAAAGCGATCTGTGCCATGTTGGTCTTGGTCACGCCGTCCACAGCGCCCTGTGCCAGGATGCCGTTGCCAGCGTACAGGGTGCTGATGACCACCAGAGCGGTGAGGGTCAGGACAACGAAGGTGTCGATGAACATACCGACCATGGCAACGGTGCCCTGGTCATGGGGCTTTTCCACCTTTGCCAGCGCATGGGCGTGGGGAGTGGAGCCCATGCCGGCTTCGTTGGAGAACAGACCCCGCTTTGCGCCCTGGCTGATGGCGGTCTTGAGGGCATAGCCCAGGCTGCCGCCGATGATGGCGTTGGGCGTGAAGGCATAGCGGAAGATCATAGCAAAGGTTTCCGGAATGTACTGGATGCGGCAGACCAGCAGCACCAGACCGCCCAGCAGATAGATGCAGGCCATGACCGGCACCAGCTTTTCGGTGACCGAGGCGATACGGTGGATGCCGCCCAGGAAGATGAAGCCGGCGACCGCAGTGACCAGCAGGCCGATGACCCAAGAGGGCACATGGAAAGCGGCGGCACAAGTTTCGCCGATGGAGTTGGACTGAACCATGGAGCCCATAAAGCCCAGCGCCAGGGTGATAGCGATGGCAAAGAAGGCGGAGAGGAACTTGCCGAACTTGTTGTCAAAGGCACGGCGGATGTAGTAGACGGGGCCGCCCACCACGTTGCCATCTTCGCCCACAACACGAGTCTCCTGCGCCAGGACGGCTTCGGAGTAGATGGTGGCCATGCCGAAGAAGGCGATGAGCCACATCCAGAACAGGACGCCAGGGCCACCTACCAGGATGGCGCCGCAGGCGCCGACGATGTTGCCGGTACCTACCTGGGCGGCCACAGCGGTGGCCAGTGCCTGGAAGGAGCTGATGCCGCCGGACTGCTTGCCGCCCCGCAGGGAGAAGCCGCCGAACACCCGGCGCATCCCCTCACCCAGGCAGCGCACCTGGACAAAGCGGGTGCGGATGCTGTAGTAGAGGCCGCAGCCCACCAGCATGACGATCAGGATGTAGTCAGACAGATAGGCGTTGGCCGTCTGCACGAGTTTCAATAATGTGTCCATGTTGTTTTTCTCCTCTTTTCAATCAGGTAAAATGCACAAAAAAACAGTTGCCACATCTGTGACAACTCCAGAGAACAGCCTATGAAACAGAACCAAACGACAGAGACTTGCGCACCTGCGCAAATCTCGACTCGCTCTGTCCGTTTGCCTGAGAGATTCAGCCGCGCCCTTGCGGCCTTGCACCTTCGGCACTCAATTCAATGAGATTCTCCAGAGTTCCCTCCCCGCCCAGTCTCCGAACACCCTGTTCCAATTCTAAGCGGTTCTTTGGGAGATATTTTTTGACAAAGGTTATTATAGTCCCTTTCTCCCCCTTTTGCAACCCCATTTTGCAAGTTTTCATGCTTCTCCTTCAAAAAGGAGAGGGACAGTCAAGTTCCCTCTCCACTTCTGTTGAAAAATGTCAATTTTAACGGAGCACTTGCATCATGTGCCGCTGCTCATTCCGCACAGGGCTGCTCCGCTGAACATCCCAGCCAGACGTCCCGCCGTTTGCCCAGCACCTTGGTGATGCCCTTCAGCACCACTCCCACCAGCACCGCTGCCGCCGCTGTCCCCACGCCCACGCTGCCCAGGGCGTGGAGCATGACCAGACAAGTGACCAGGGAGATGGTCACCATGGAGCAATCAAAGAGGATTTTCACGGTGGAGAATGCCACCCCGCTGACCTGAGAAATGGCCAGCATCGCCCCCTCCCCCGCCAGGGGCATCAGGTCGGCGGGCACATACAAAAAGATGCCCAGGGCGATGAGAACGATGCTGACGAGCATCATCCCCAGCCGCACCAACAGGTTGTGCGGGTCGGGCAGGAAGGTCATCAGGTCGTTGCAGAAGGTGGTGAAGTAGCCAAAGAGAACGCCCACCACCACCTGCAACAGGTTCTTGGCCTGAAACGCTTTTCGCAAGATCAGGATTTGCAGGAGCACCAGCCCCATATGAAACAGGATGGTGGCTTTGCCCATCTCGATGCCAAACACACAGGTGAGGGTATAGGGGATGGAGCTGACCGGCGAGACGCCCAGGTTGGATTTCACCGAGATGGCGATACCCAGGGTCATGATGAAAAATCCACCAAAGTAGCACACCAGCCGGTTTCTCCGCCTGCTCCCTCCTGCGCTGCTCACAGCGCCGCCTCTGCCACCAATGCTTCCGGATCGGCGTCGGGCAGGTCTAACCCTTCACAGCGGATGGTATGGAATTCCGGAATGCTGAACATGGCTTGGAACACGGTCTGGATGTACTCCTCCCCCAGGTGATGTGCGCCCACAAAGCCGCCGGCGGTGCTGATGTAGACCGCTTTCTTGGCCTTGCACAGCCCCTGGGTCTCATAGCCCACATAGTGGAAGGTGATGCCCGTGACGCAGACGTGTTCCAGGTACACCTTCAGGATGGAGGGGAAGCTCAAGTCCCAGTAGGGCGCCGCCACCACGATCTCATCCGCCTGTGCGAAGGTTTTGGCGATGTCGGTGCGTTTCCGCTCCACCGTCTCCTGGCAGCTCAGAGGCGCCAGATCCAGCTCATAGAGCTTCTGGTGGTTCACCTGCACATCCTCCAAGGTGTCCAAATAGCGTCGTGCCAATTTCAGTGTGCGGGACTGTTCCCCATGCACACAGCAGTCGATCAGCAGCACGGTTCTTGCCATGGAAGTCATCTCCTTTTCCCAGTTCGTTTTTCTTCTACTATAGCACAAAAAGTCCCGTTTTTTCAACGGCTCATTGGCAAAAAAGACGTGTCCGCCGAAACGGACACGTCTTTACTAGATGCGTTTATTTCAGGATTCTCACCCGAATGATGTTATCCAGCCCCTCGATGGCCTCGATCATGGAATCGCCTACCTTGCGGTCGATGTCGATCATGGTGTAGGCCAGCTCTTTCTTGGACTTGTTGATGAGGTTTTCCACGTTGATCTCCAGGTCGGAGAACAGCTTGACGATGGAGCTGAGGACGGTGGGCACGTTCTTGTGGATGACGCAGATGCGGCAGTCACCGGAACGGCGCATGGTCAGGTTGGGCAGGTTCACCGAGTTGGTGATGTTGCCGTTTTCCAAATAGTCCCGCAGTTCGTCTGCCGCCATGATGGCGCAGTTGGTCTCGCTCTCCGGCGTGGAAGCGCCCAGGTGGGGCATGGCCACCACATTTTTGGTCTGCACCAGGCGATTGTCTGGGAAGTCGGTGATATACTTGGCTACACGACCGGACTCCAACCCCTCAATGATGGCGTCATCGCTGACCAGCCCGCCGCGAGCCAGATTGATGATGCGCACGCCGCCCTTCATCTTGGACACGGCGTCCTGGTCGATGATGTTGGCGGTGGACTTGTTGAAGTGCAGGTGCAGGGTGATATAGTCGGACTGACGGAAGATGTCATCCAGGTCAGTCACATGCTCGATGCGGGTGTTCAGGGACAGGGCGTGGTCGACGGACAGATACGGGTCGTAGCCCAGCACGTGCATCCCCAGGTTGATGGCAGCGTTGGCCACCTTGGCGCCGATGGCACCCAGGCCGATGATGCCCAGGGTCTTGCCCACCAGCTCAGGGCCGACGAAGGCCGCCTTGCCCTTCTCCACCACCTTGGTCACGTCCACACCGTCCGCCACCTGCTGGCGTACCCACTGGATGCCGCCCAGCAGGTCGCGGGAGGCCAGGAGCAGGTCAGCGATGAGCAGTTCCTTGACGGCGTTGGCGTTGGCGCCAGGGGTGTTGAAAACCGCAATGCCACGGGCGTTGCACTGGTCGATGGGAATGTTGTTGGTGCCGGAGCCTGCTCGGGCGATGGCCAGCAGCTCCTCTGGGAAGTCAAAGCCGTGAAGGTCGGCGGAGCGGAGGATCAAGCCTTCATAGCGGGTCTCCTCCTTGCTCACCTGATACCGGCCGGGATCCAGACGACGCAGGCCAGCGGGTGCGATCTTATTCATGACTTGTACGCGATACATACTTCAGACCTCCCTTTCTCAATGTTCCCGATCGAACTTCCGAATGAAGTCGCACAGCTTTTCCACGCCTTCTACCGGCATGGCGTTGTAGATGGAGGCGCGCATCCCGCCCACCTTCCGGTGCCCCTTCAGGTTGTGGAAGCCAGCCTCGGTGGCGGCAGCCACAAACTTGGCGTCCATCTCGTCGCTGTCGCTGCGGAAGGTCACGTTCATGTCGCTGCGGGAGCCGGGTTCGGCCACGCAGTGGAGGAGCTTGGAGTTGTCCAGGGTATCATAGAGCATCTGCGCCTTGCCGTGCTTGATGCGTTCCATACCGGGCACGCCGCCCTGGCTTTCCAGCCATTCCAGGGTCAGGCCCAGCATATAGATGCACCAGCAGGGAGGCGTGTTATACATGGAGTGCTTTTCGATCATCTTATCATAACGGAGCATCAACGGGGTATCCGGCAGGTGGTGACCGGCCAGAGCCTTGTTGACGATGACGATGGTCAGACCGGCAGGCGCCAGGTTCTTCTGAGCGCCTGCGTAGATGATGCCATATTGGGACACATCCACCACACGGCTGGCAATGTCCGAGGACATATCGCACACCAGGGGCACGTCACCGGTTTCGGGGACGTACTGCCACTCCGTGCCATAGATGGTGTTATTTGCGCAGTAATAAAAGTAGCTTGCCTCCGGATCCAGCTTCAATTCACTCTGGGTGGGAATATAGGTGTGGTTCCGGTCGGCAGAGGAGGCGGCCAGATTGATCTTGCCGTACTTCTGAGCTTCTTCGTAAGCGATGTTGGAAAAGTTGCCGGTCACCGCATAGTCCGCTTTGCCTGTCTTGCCGAGCAGGTTCATGGGGATGGCGGAGAACTGGGTGGAAGCGCCGCCCTGGAGGAACAAGATCTCATAATCCTCCGGAATATTCATCAGACGGCGGAACCGCTCCTGGGCTTGGTCAAAAATGTCCTGGAATACCTTGGAGCGATGACTCATCTCCATGACGGACATCCCACAGCCGTGGTAATTGGTGATCTCGGCACCTGCTTTTTGCAGCACCTCCAGCGGAAGCATGGAAGGGCCTGCGGAAAAATTATAAATACGATCTCCCATAGTGAAAGATCTCCTTTCTGACCGGGCTTCAAACTCACCCGTGTCCTGAATTTGCCGCACCACCCAGCTTCAACCTCACTGGGCAGCAGAGTCGGCATTTCTATTATAGCACTCTGCCCACACAATACCAGCTCCCTTTTCGCCAAAAATACCGCTTTGTTGGACAGATTTTCCCCACCCGTTTTTGTGGAAATCGACTAACATCCACCTACCAGAGGGCAAGCCCCGCAGGGCAATTAAAGTTTTGCGGAGCTTTTTCAAAAGCGACTAGGGTCCAGGGGCAAAGCCCCTGGTCGCTGACCGCAGTCAGCGCCGCAGCGTTCAGAAAACTTGCCAGTGGCAAGTTTTTAGCGTAGGCCATGCCTGTTTTTACAGGCATGGTACGTTGGTTCTTACGCAGAACAAAAAGGAGAGAGCCGAAGCTCTCTCCTTCTCTTTTGCATCATGCTCACCACCACAGCCATTCATATGTGAAGCGCACCTTGCTGCTCCGGCCGCACAAGTTCCGCAGACTGATCTCCTCCCCGTTGTTGACGATCAACGTGTGGTCAGAAACCGTCCCTACGAAATAGGTCAGGTCGGGCATCTCTCGGTCAAAGCCGGAGACGATCATGGCACCGTCCTCCCCGTAGCTGAGGGTTTCGTTCCCCTCCAGCTCGGTCTGGACGCCGGCGCCGAAGTTGTAATAGATGGTCTTTTCCACATAGATGCTGTGGTGTTTGATCTCGTAACAGTCGATCACGGGACTTTTGTTCACGCTGTGGACAAAACCCACGCTGAACCAATCCCCCTCCGCCATGGGATACCGGCCATAGGTCTGGCCGGTATCGGCGCTGCGCAGCACCAGATACCAGCCCTGGTTCCCCAGGGCAGTCACCAACGCTGCGTTCAGCAGGAGCAGAAGGGTCAATCCCAGACAGACGACTCGCTTTTTCACCCTTCGCTCGCCTTGCTTTTCCGGCGCTTGTTCTCGATGATCTGAGCTGCCAGCACGATGGCCAGAGCCACCAGACCAGCCAGGTCGGACAGGGTGCCCGGGATGAGCAGTGCCAGACCGCCGGCAGCGCAGAGGATTCGACCCAGGGGGTTGACCTCGTGGATCAGGTAGCCTTCCAGCGCAACACTGATAGAGATCATGCCGATAAAGCTGCTGACCGCAATGAGAACAACTTCATACCAGACCGTGTCGATGAAGAGCATGGCCGGGTTCAGCGCAAAGACATACGGCACCAGGAAGGCGGCGATGGCCAGACGAGATGCGTTCAGTGCCGTGCGCATGGGCGAGGATTTCGCAATGGCAGAGCCTGCGTAGGCAGCCAATGCGACGGGCGGGGTGATGTCGGCCACGATGCCGAAGTAGAACACGAACATATTGGCAGCCATAGCGCTCATGCCCATGCCAGTGGTCAGGATGGGGGCGCAGGTGGTGGCCATGATGACGTAGTTTGCCGTGGTGGGGACGCCCATGCCCAGGATGATGCAGGTGATCATGGTGAGCACCAGGGCGATCATCAGGTTGTTGCCGGCAACGCCGACAATGGCGCTGATGAAGACCTGACCCAGGCCGGTCATGGTGACCACGCCAGCGATGATGCCGGCGATGCCGCAGGCGATGGCGATGGACAGGCAGTTCTGAGCGCCGGAAGCCAGGGCGGAGAAGAAGGTCTCCACATCCATGGCGTGGCATTCCTCCTCCAATTCCTTCAGACTTGCCGCTCTGTTGCCTGTGGCGTTCTTCTCCATCAAGCGGAAAACGTAGGGCACCAGTGCCACTGCAATGCAGAGGACGGTAGAGATGATGGCGGAACGTGCCATGGTCTTGCCGCTGATGATGAGCCAGACCAGCACGACCAAGGGGATGAGCAGGTACAGACGGGGCAGCAGGCTCTTGAGCTTGGGCAGCTCATCTCTGGACAGCCCCTTCAGACCCAAGCGCTTTGCCCGAAAGTGAACCATGAGGAAGATGCCGGAGAAATACAGGAACGCCGGCAGGATGGCACGGACGACCACTTCTGCATAGTCCACGCCGATCATTTCCGCCATCAGAAAGGCGGCAGCACCCATGATGGGGGGCATGATCTGGCCGCCGGTGGAGGCGGCCGCTTCCACCGCTCCGGCGAATTCTCCGGGATAGCCGGTCTTTTTCATCATCGGGATGGTGACGGAACCGGTGGTAACGGTGTTGCCCACGGAGGAGCCGGAGACCATGCCGCACAGAGCGGAGGAGATGACAGCGACTTTCGCAGGGCCGCCGCTGGCCCAGCCGGCGATGCGGTTGGCGCAGGCGATGAAGAAATCGCTGATGCCGGTGGCCTCCAGGAAGGCGCCGAAGATAATGAACAGGACGATAAAGGTGGAACAGACACCGATGGGGGTGCCGATGACACCAGTGGTGGTATAGAACAGGTTGTAGATGATGGATTTCAGCGTTTTCCCCGCCACAAAGGCGTAGATGACAAAGCAGCTGGCCACGCAGAGGATGGGCAAGCCCACCACACGGCGGCAGCACTCCGCCAAAACCAAGATGCCGATGACGCCCAACACGATCTCCAGATCGGTGATGCGGGTGGCACGCTGGAGGATGCTCTGATTATTGATAACGAAATAGAAAAAGCTGCAAGCGCCGACCAGTGCTAGAATGATGTCATACCAGGGAATGCGATTGACCTTGCCTGGATGCCCCTTCCGTGCCGGATACAGGGCAAAGACAAACAGAATGACCAACCCCAAGAACAAAGGTCGTCGGAACTGTTCTCCCCAAGTTGCAAACAGGTTCATCCACATCACGAACAGCGCAAAGGCTGCCAGCAAGTAATGGAGAATCTTCTGCGGGATCCCCTCATAGATACGAGTATTGGATTCCCGGTCGTACTTCTTCATGATCTCCGCCACGTCGTCTGCCGTGCCCACTTCCACATCGTGGTGGACCGCAGGTTCGGCTTCCGGCTGGGAAACCACAGTTTTCTTGTCCTTAAAGTCTGCCAAATTGTTCGCCTCCTTGTTTACTATTTTTCTCTCACCGGTACAGGCGGATGCTTGCATCTCTCTGCGTTCTCTCTCGTTTTAGGAACTTTTTGGGATCGTAACGGGCCGGTTAAAGGGAAAAAACGGCTGCAGCGGCCGAAAAGGCAACTGCAGCCGCAAAAGATATGGTACCCATTTCCCCACGTTCCAGGCTGGGGAGATGTTGTTGTCAGTTAAGCAACGTCAATGTTCTTTTCTTTGAAGAACTTTGCAGCGCCGGGATGGAACTTCACGTCGATGCCCTTGGTTGCGTCCTCCAGCTTCAGGTTGTTGAACTTTTCGTGTCCCTTGATCAGTTCGTCCTGGTTGTCGAACATGGCCTTGACCAGCTCATAGACGACATCCTCAGACAGTTCATTGGAAGCGATCAGAGTAGCGCGGACGGAAACGGTCTCCACATCGGCATCCTGACCCTTGTAGGTGCCGGCGGGGATGGTGGTCTTGGTGTAGAAGGCATAATCCTTCATCAGGGAGTCCCGTTCTGCGCCATCGACGGGGATGACATAGACCTGAGCAGCGGTGGACAGGTCAACGACAGCGGTGGTGGGAGCGCCAGCGACGACGAATGCAGCGTCGATCTTGCCGTCCTTCAGGCTGTCAGCGGAGTCGCCGAAGCTTGCGTTGTTAACGGTGATGTCATCGAAGCTCATGCCATAAGCGGCCAAAACCTGCTTTGCGTTGAATTCGGTGCCGGAACCGGCGTCGCCCACGCAGACGGTCTTGCCCTTCAGATCCTTGACGGACTTGATGTTGGCGTTGGTGGTGACCAGCTGCACGGTTTCATCATACATACCGCAGACGGAGGAGAAGGTGTCATACTTGCCTTCTGCCTCGAACAGATCCGTGCCGGTGGATGCGTAATGCATCACGTCATTCTGGACGATGGCCAGATCTGCTTCGCCGTCAGCGATCAGCTGGATGTTGGCCTTGGATGCGCCAGTGGAGGTGACGGTCAGGGAGCTGTTGGTCAGCTTCTTGTTCAGGACGGTGGACATGACGCCGCCCACTGCGT
The DNA here is from genome assembly GCA_900545815.1 of uncultured Eubacteriales bacterium. GTDB lineage: Bacteria > Bacillota > Clostridia > Oscillospirales > Oscillospiraceae > Onthomonas. The sequence goes on from URAM01000002.1 coordinate 16,312, forward strand.
AATAGGTGCCGGTGGTGCCGCCGGTGGCCAGGGTCAGGCTCTTTGCGCCTGCTGCCGCGCCGGTGGAAGCGGAGCCAGTTGCCGAAGTGCCGCCGCCGCAGCCGGTCAGAACCAAACTGCAAGCCATGGCAGCAGCCAGAATCAGTGCCAGTGCTTTCTTCATAAGTAGTGTTCCTCCTAAATTTCGATTTTTGCAAAGCTCTGCCTGGAAAGAAGCTCTGCGATGAACGTACACGTTTTACAACATAATATTATATCGGGAAGCGATTCATCTGGCAAGCCCTAAAATACGCAAGATAGGAATATTTTTTCTCCCTCCCTCAGCTGGATTATTTTTTCATTTTTCGGTTCCATCTGCATCTTTTCTCGCATTGTCCGCTCTGCTCTGCATCCTTCTACCACTCATCCCTTCATTTTCTCCCGTCTTTTCTCCGGTTTTCCGCCGTATTTTGCAGCTTTTAGCGGCACTTTTCAGCATATTTCAAATTCCTGTATACGAGCCTGCATAGATACCGTTTTCTTCTCCCGTTTCCGGTCATACCAGACCCCTTTTGCCGCTCTAAATATAGCTTTTGTGTTATATTTCGCTTGTTATGTTGCTATAAAAGTTTCGCCCCCCTCTTTGCTTTTTCAGTAAAATCCGCTATACTGGAACAGAGGGCTTTTGGACGCACAACAGAGAATTTTGTCCACAGTTCACGGAAACCAGAAGAAAAGAGAACACGAGTATGCGACATATCTTCATCATCAACCCCAAAGCCGGTCAAGGCAGCAGTGTCCAGCGCATCCAGACCCTGGCGGAGCAGCTGGGACAGCGCCACCACATCGAAACTCTGACCCTCCTGACCCACGGCCCCGGCCACGCCACCACTCTGGCTCGTTCCCTGGCAGAGACTGGCGAGGCGCTGCGCCTGTACGCCTGCGGCGGCGACGGCACCATCAACGAGGTGGCCAACGGCATCGCCGGTTTCGCCAACGCCGCCATGACCGCCATCCCCACTGGGCTGGGCAACGACTTTCTAAAGAACTTCGGCGCAGACGCTGAGAAATTCAACGATCCGGAACAGCTGTGGGACGGCCCCGTGACCCCCCTGGATCTCATCGACTGCAACGGCCAGCGCTGTGCCCTGACTCTGGCCTGCAACGGCATTGATGCCCGTGTGGCAGCGGACGTCCACAAGTACAGCGTCCTCCCACTGGTTCAGGGCAAGGGGGCATACATCGCCTCTCTGCTGGTGAATTTCTTCTTCAAAGGCATCGGCTCTCACTGGACGGTCTATTTGGACGGTGTGCCCCAGACCGGAACCTTCTCCCTGGTCACCGTCTGCAACGGCCGCTACTATGGCGGCGGCTTCCTGCCGGTTCGGGAAGCTAGCATGACAGACGGCGTGCTGAACACGCTGGTGGTGAAGCAGGTGACCCGTCGGGCATTCACCCGCTTTGTTGTCCCCTATTCCAAAGGCGAATACTGGCGCTTTCCTCGGTACGCCCAAAGCTATACCGCTAAGGAGATCCGCATCACCTCGGATGAGGACATCGTGACCTGTCTGGATGGAGAGATCTTCCGCTTTCGGGACGTGACCTTCCGCCTGTCCGACAAAAAGCTGAACTTTTTCGCTCCTAAGGGCGCCAGCCCCGATGCCACCTTCACCCCCATCGACCAACAGCAGCGGAAGAACTCCCTTTGAACTGCAACGCCCGCACCAGCTGCGGCCAACCAAAAAAACGCTTCGGCGCCAAAGGCTCCGAAGCGTTTCCTGTCGATGCGCCCCCTTATGACGCAAGACATACGAGGAACGTGTGTGTACTGCGGCCATTCATCCTATCTCGTTCGCTCTCATTCCGTGCAGTTCCCAATACAGTGCGGGTGTCGGGGTGGTCGTTCCTCCTGATTCTGAGTATAGCAAAACACCTGTCCCAAAAACCGGACAAGCAGGCACGAATGAAAAAATTTTTTATCCGGCGCAAAAAGAGACCCCGCAGGGTCTCTTTTGTTATGATTGGAGTTTTGCCGTCAACGCCTCCAGCGCCTCCAGCATGGCCTCCTCAAAGGAGGGATGGGGCCGCATAGTGCGCAGCATCTGTTCTGCGGTCAGGTGGTTGACCATGGCTTCGCTGATCTGACTGATCATGTCGCTGGCGTGCTGGCACATGAGCTGAGCGCCCAAGATCTCGTGGGATTCCTTGTCCGCCACCAGCTTCATAAAGCAGCGGCCTGGGTCTTCGATCATGGTGCGGGCGTTGCGGAACATGATGCATTTGCCTGTCACTGCGGCGATGCCCTGTTCCTTGGCCTCCGCCTCGGTCAGCCCCACCACGGCGATCTCCGGACTGCTGTAGATGCAGCTGGGCACCACGTTCAGGTCGGTCTGGGCGTCCTCCCCGCACAGCAGGTTCACGCAGGCCACCGCTTGGGCGGAGGCCACATGAGCCAGGGGGATCTCCGCCGACAGGTCACCGATGGCGTAGACGGTGGGAATGCTGGTCTGATAGGTCTCATCCACCTTCAGCCGCTTCCCCACCTGTTCCGGCGTCAGCTCGGGGGCAAACAGTCCTTCCCAAGCCGGCACACGGCCGATGGCACACAGGACGACCTGACCGGCCACCTGTTTTTCCTTGCCCTTCTGCTCCACGGTGACTACCAGGCCGTTCTCGCCCTGTTCCACCCGCTGCACCATGGCGGAGGTCAGCACCTCCACGCCGCGCTTTTTCAGCAGCTGCCCCAGGTTCTGCCCCAGCTCCTTGTCCATGGTGGGCAGCAGCCGGCTGGCGCCCTCCACCAAGGTCACCTGGCAGCCCAGGTTGTTGTAGAAGGTGGCAAATTCCACCCCGATGACGCCGCCGCCCATGATAACGATGGAGTCATAGAGCGCATCCGTCCCCTCCAACAGCTGGTCAGAGGTCAGGACGCCGGGCAGGTCCAGGCCGGGGATGGGCGGGCACAAGGGCACAGAGCCGGTGGCCGCTAGGATGTGGTCAGCGATGTAAGTGGTGCTTTCGCCATCCGTTCCGGTGACCACAACGGTGCCAGGGGCGGAGATGACCGCCGTCCCTGCCAGCACATCCACCTTGGCCTTCGCCAAAAGGGTCTCGATGCCCTCCCGAAGCTGGGCGGACACCTTCCGCTTGTAGGCGAACATCTCGCCGAGATCCACCGAGATCTCCCCCACATGGACGCCGATGGGTGCGCTGTGCTTGGCGTCAAAATAGACCTGAGAGGCGTGGAGCAGGGTCTTGGTGGGGATGCAGCCCCGATTCAGGCAGGTGCCCCCCACCTCACGCCGTTCCACGACAGCGGTGCGCAGTCCCCGCTTGGCCGCCTGCAAGGCCGCCGTGTAGCCGCCAGGGCCGGCGCCGATGACGATCAACTGATAATCCGACATAGTTTGCGTTCCTCCGGTTCTATCTTAAATATGCGGTCTGTGCGGAGCAAGGTACCGATCCTCTGCATCCTGCGTTATGCTTTTGTCCAGCGCAGGACAGGATGCCGTGCCGCCTTCACCTCGTCCGGTCTGCCGATGATGGTGTGGTGGGGCGCTTCGTGCATGGCCTGGGGATCGTCATACGCTCTCTGAGCCAGCATCTTCAGCACGTCCGCCGCATGATCCAACGTTTCAGGGCCTTCCGTCTCGGTGGGCTCCAGCATGAGGGCTTCGTGGACGATGAGGGGGAAGTACATGGTAGGCGGATGAATGCCCTCGTCGATGAGGGACTTGGCCACGTCCAGAGCGGTCACGCCGGTCTCCTTCTTGAGCTTGCTCAGATCCAGGACGAACTCGTGCATACAGATGCGGTCGTAGGCCGGTTCATAGGCACCCTTCAACGCCTGCATCAGGTAGTTTGCGTTCAAGACCGCATTCTGTGCCGCCTCAGGGATGCCCTCCTTGCCCAGGGTCATCATGTAGGTCAGCGCCTTCACGACCACCAGGAAATTGCCGCGGAAGCTGCGCACCTGCAAGTGCCCTGCTTCTTCGGCCGTGGCGGAGTGGGGCAAGAATTCGGACAGAAACGCCTTACAGCCCACCGCGCCAGCGCCAGGGCCGCCGCCGCCGTGAGGGGTGGCGAAGGTCTTGTGCAGGTTCATGTGGATGCAGTCAAAACCCATGTCGCCGGGACGCACCACGCCCATGACTGCGTTCAGGTTGGCGCCGTCGTAGTAGCACAGGCCGCCGGCCTCGTGTACCAGGCGGGTGATTTCCAAAATGTTCTGGTCGAAGATGCCCACGGTGTTGGGGTTGGTGAGCATCAGGCCAGCGGTGTCATCCCCCAGCGCAGCCTTCAAGCTCTCTAGATCCACGCAGCCATCAGGAGCGGAGTCGATGTTGACCACCTCATAGCCGCACATGGCGGCGGTAGCCGGATTGGTGCCGTGGGCGGAGTCGGGGACGATGATCTTGGTGCGCTTCTTGTCGCCACGGGCGTCGTGGTACTGCTTGATGAGCAGTACGCCCGTGAACTCACCGTGTGCGCCAGCGGCAGGCTGGAAGGTCATGTCGTCCATGCCGGAGATTTCGCACAGGTAGCCCTTGGCGGTGTCCAGCACCTCCAACGTACCCGCCTGAGCTTCCGTAGGAGCCAGGGGATGGGTGTTGGTGAAGCCAGGCAGAGCTGCCATCTCCTCATCAATCCTGGGGTTATACTTCATGGTACAGGAGCCAAGGGGGTAGAAACCGCAGTTGACGCCGTGAACCTGCTTGACCAACTCCGTGTAGTGGCGGGAGATATCCGTCTCGCTCAGTTCCGGCAGCGCCGGCTTTTCCGCTCGGCGCAGTTCTTCGGGCAGTGCCACGGTGTCCACGTCACAGGGGGGCAGGATGGTACAACGGCGGCCAGGAACGCTCTTTTCAAAGATCAGTTTCATTTTGCCAGCACCTCCTCCACGATGGCTGCTGCTCTGTCCAGCTCCGCCTTGCTGATTTTTTCAGTGGCACACCACAAGATCTGATCCTCTCCCAGGGGCAGACCACCCAGGATCCCCTGTGCGTCCAGGGCGTCCAGAACCCCGTCCCGCTGGGGCAGGGTGGTGACGAATTCCTGGAAGTAAGCGCCGTCATAGGCCAGTTCCACGCCGTCCAGGGCGGTGAGCTTGCCCGCCAGGTAGTGTGCCTTGGCCATGGACTGCTCTGCCGCCTGGGTCATGCCGTCAGGCCCCATGGTGGCCATGTACAGGCCAGCGGTCAGGGCGCACAGCGCCTCGTTGGAGCAGATATTGCTGCTGGCCTTCTCTCGCCGGATGTGCTGTTCTCTGGCCTGGAGGCTCAGGACGTAGGCTTTGTTGCCCTTGGCGTCGGTGGTCTCCCCAACGATACGGCCGGGGAGCTTGCGCATGAGCTTCTGGGTGGCGGCCATGTAGCCCAGATAGGGGCCGCCGCTGCCCAAGGGCATCCCCAACGGCTGCCCTTCGCCTACGGCGATGTCTGCGCCGCAGGTTCTGGGGCTTTTCAAGATGGCCAGGGCGATGGGGTGACAGCCCATGATGTACTTGGCGCCCGCCTCGTGGACGAGAGCGCCCAGGGCTTCTGCGTCCTCCAACAGACCGTAGAAGTTGGGCTGCTGGACGTAGAAGCTGGCCACATCGGCGGTGAGCAGTTCCTTCAGGGCGTCCACATCGGTGCGGCCGTCCTTCATGGGCACCACCTTCAGCTCGTCACCGGTGCCATAGCAGTAGGTGCGGACGGTGTTGATGACGTCAGGGTGGGTGGTGGCGGAGATGAGGGTCACATGACGCTTCCGATCTCGACACATGGCGGCGGCTTCTGCCGCAGCGGTAGCGCCGTCATAGACGGAGGCGTTGGAGACGTCCATGCCGGTCAGCTCACAGATCATAGTCTGATACTCGAAGATGGACTGGAGCAGCCCCTGGCTCATCTCTGCCTGATAGGGGGTGTAAGCGGTCAGGAATTCCTCCTTGGCCGGAATGTATTTCACGATGGAAGGGATGTAGTGGTCATAAGCACCAGCGCCCCGAAGGATGGTGGCATACGCCTTGTTCTTGGCCGCCATGGCAGACAGGGCACGCCCCACTTCCAGCTCACTCATGCCGGTGGGGAGGTTCAGCTGGTCATGGAGCAGCATCTGGCTGGGCACATCCTGGTACAGTTCTTCCACGCGGTTCAGGCCGATGGCCTGGAGCATTTTTCGCCGTTCTTCTTGGGTGGACGGGACATAACTGCCCATAGATCAGCCCTCCTCCGCACAGAACGCCTCATATGCGGCGGCGTCCAGCAGTTCTTCGGTGTCGGTGACGTTCTCCACCTTGATGATCCAGGTGCCATAGGGGTCTTCGTTGAGCAGCTCGGGCTGATCCAGCAGGTCTTCGTTCACTTCACAGACGGTGCCGGAGACTGGGGAGATCAGGTCGGAGACGGCCTTGACGGATTCCACATCGCCAAAGGCTTCGCCGGCGGCAGCGTCATCGCCCACTTCGGGCAGGTTGACGAAGACCACATCACCCAGGGCGTCCTGGGCGAAGTCGGAGATGCCGATGACGGACACGCCGTCCTCCTCCTTCAGCCATTCGTGGGACTTGGAATACTTCAGTTCAGCGGGGAAATTCATACTAATACCTCCAATAATCTATCCTAAAAAATACAACTTTTTCTCTCTTACAGGCCGATCTTCTCCGCCAGCACTTCCATGGCGTCCTCAACCTCCTGATCGGTGAAGCAGTACTGCATCTCAGTGTGGGCAGCACGGAGCTTTTCAACGTCCTCCTTGACCGCCTGGCTCCGGAGGATACAGTCCGCCATGAGCTGTGCCAGCTTGTCAAAGTCGTCAGCGGTGAAGCCAAAGCGGGTCATCTCGCTGACGCCCATGCGCAGGGCGCCGGAGGCGGTGAAGCCTTCCTCATCGGGGGTGGCCTGGTAGTTGACGATGATGTTGTTCTCCTCCAGGCGCTTTGCCACCTCTGCGCCCACGCCGTAGCCGACCGAAACGATGACCTGGTGGGTCTCGGTGTAGTCCATGGCGGGATCGCCCATCACGTCCAGACCGGCAGCCTTCAGGCTCTTGGCAAAGGACTTGGCGTTGGAAATGATGGCCTTCTGGTATTCGTCCTTGAACTGGTTCATCTCATACGCCGCCATCAGCATCCCCAACTGGGTGCCCAGGTGGTGGTTGGAGACGCTGCCGGGGAAGGTACGGGTTTCGATGGTTTTCCACAGGCCGTACTTCAGGTCTTCTTCCTTGTAGTTGACGCCGATGACGCCCCGCTGGGGGCCGAAGAAGGTCTTATGGGAGGAGCCTGTGACGATCTCAGCGCCCTCCTGGAAGGGATTCTGGAAGTGGTCGCCCACCAGACCCAGCACATGAGCCATGTCGTACATGATGGTGGTGTGGATGTTCTGTTCGTCCACAAATTTCCGAATTTCCGCCACCGGCTCCTTGTGCAGCACCATGCTCTTGCCCAGGATGATCAGCTCCGGACGATAGCGTTCCAGCAGCTTCTTGGTCTCCTCCATATCGGTCTTGTAGGGGTTCTCCTTGCACACCGGGAAATTGACCACAGCAGGCTTTTCGGTGATCGGGTCGATGGCCACATAGTCATGGAGGGCGCCCATGGGCTGTGCGGACAGGTGGCCACCCTTGATGATGTGGTTGTTCATAACGTAACCCAGACGCTTGGCCTCGCGCTTGCGGTCGATGCGGTTCTTCCAGTCCATCAGAGCGGAGAACACGGCCATGTTGGCCATCTGGCCGCTGAGCACACGAGTCTCCACCTCGGAGCAGCCCAGGTAGGCACGCATCTCGTCAATCAGCAGCTGTTCCACATGGTCGATGAACTCGGTGCCCTGATAGTAGAACACGTCCTTGTCGTAGAAGGCCAAGATCTTCTTATGCTCGGCGTACCGACAGGCGGGGTCGCTGCCACAGAGCAAGCGGACGGCACGGCTGGGGGTGTTCTCAGAGGGGATCAGGTTCACGCACCGCTCCTGCCGCCACACATGGTTTTCGGCGGCTTTTTTCAGCAGCTCGACTGCCTTGCCGGTGCGGTCGCCCTTGGCGGTGGATTCCGCTTCCTCCTCTACCTTATAGATGAGGGGACGGGCAAAGGGAGGAGCGCCTACGCTCATATGACGGGCGGGGATGACCGCCTTGACCCGCTTGCCGCGGATGTCCACTTCCACCACGTCATCTTCCAACACATCGCTGTCGATGTACGCCATGCCGATGGCACGCTTGCCGCTGGCTTCCAGGATGACGGTGGAGATGCCCTCGCCCTGGGTCTTGAAATAGGGTACCATGGTGCCGCTGGTGACCCAGCCCACCAGCTTATCATTCTTGTAAACCTCCATGCCCGCACGCATGACCCCACGGCCGGTCAGGGCGATGGGTGCGATCTTCTTGGGCAGGGCGGACAGATCGCTGAAATCACGATCCATGTATCGCTGAGCGGCTTCCTGCTGTGCCTTCAATGCGGCGCGGCCGATGAAATCCCCCTTCTGGTCGGAGAAGCTGACGGCGAACTTGGACAGTGGGACGGCGAAGATGGGAATTTCACTGCCATCGGGAGCGATGCCCATTTCGTGGCCGTACAGGGGCAGGGCAGCCTCCATGCGCAGGGTGTCACGGGCACCCAGACCGGCAGGACGAGCGCCTAGCTCCATGAGCCGATTCCACAGCCACGCCGCATCCTCGCTGCGGACGTACACTTCATAGCCCAGAGGCTCACCGGTGTAGCCGGTCTTGGCGATGCGGGCTTCATGGCCTTCCAGGGGCAGGGTCTTGAGGGCGTTTTTGACCGGTTCGGTGGGGGCTTCGCCGCCTGCCAGGGTGGTGAGCATCTCCTTGCTCTTGGGGCCCTGGACGGCAATGGACGCCCAGTCCTTGGTGATGTCGGTCATGGTGCAGTCGTAGCCGGCGATGACCTTCTGCAGGTGTGCCCAGTCCTTTTCCGCATTGGCGGCGTTGACCACCAGCATGAACCGTTCTTCCTCGAACAGATAGAGGTAAGCGTCGTCAATGGCGCCGCCCTGTTCGTTGGGGATGATGCAGTACTGGGCCATGTTCAGTTCCAGGGCGCTGACGTTGCTGGTCAGCACATGCTGCAAGAATTTGACTCGCTCCGGCCCCTCGATCAGGAACCGCCCCATGTGGGACACATCAAAGAGGCTGCACACCTGACGGGTGTAAAGGTGTTCGGCGATGATGCCGGTGGGATACTGGATGGGCATTTCCCAGCCGCCGAAATCCACCATGGTCGCGCCCGCTGCCACATGGATATCGTACAGCTGGGTTCGTTTCAGTTCGCTCATGAAATTCATTCCTCCTCCAAATCTCTATTCGGATGCACGGATTCAAAAAAGGGCACAAAACACCATGTGCTTTGCGCCTCCGTTCTCCTGCTGACCTAAACGCCCTCCCACATCCCTGCCGCCAGGGAGACCGCGCCAATGCGATCGGGAGTGAGCGTGACGGTTCGGAGCCTCGTCCCAACTAGGTCGTATCGCTGTGATCCAAAAACAGTTTCATTTTACACCCTGCCCTGTGATTTTGCAAGATTTATCACGCCGTTTGGTTCCATCTCCGGCAATTTCTCTTGACAAGCGGCGAAAAACCGGAACCATCCCCCCGATGGCTCCGGTTTTTCCCGTTCCTTTTTCGTTCTCTTATTCATGCTTCCAGTGCTCCCGCATCCGCTGCCAGAACCCCACTGGCTCCGGCTCCGGTTCCACTGGCCGGTGGAAGGACTCCGTCATGAACTGCTCCTGGCTGTTGCAGGCGGTGGACAAGGTGTGCTCCTTCCGGTGGTACGTCCCATCAGAACAGAGGAAGCTGGCCTTCACGTTGTCCCGCAGCTGACAGGTCAGCATCCAGTGCAGCTGTTCCCGTATCTCTCTGTCGTGAACCGGACAGGCGATCTCCACCCGCCGTTTTAAATTTCGGGTCATCAGGTCGGCGGAGGACAGGTACATCTTGGCGTCCGCCCCCTTGCCAAAGCAATAGATACGGGCGTGCTCCAAAAAACGTCCTACGATGCTGGTCACCTGGATGTGCTCCGTCTCCCCTGCCACGCCGGGCAGCAGGCAGCAGATGCCCCGCACGATGAGCTCCACCTGCACCCCTGCCTGGGACGCCGCTCGGAGCTTGTCGATCATCCCCCGCTCGGTAACCGAGTTGACCTTGATGCAGATATAGCCATCCGCCCCCTTCTCCATCTCCTGGTCGATGAGGGCGCAGAGCTGATCTCGGATGCCGTAGGGGGACACCAGCAGCTCCTGATACTGCCCTGCCAGATCATTGACCAGCAGGTTGCGGAAAAAGCGAACGGCGTCCTGGCCGATGGGTTCGGAGGCAGTCATCAGGCTCAGGTCAGTATACATGGCGTTGGTCTTTTCATTGTAATTACCGGTGCCGATCTGGGTGATATAGCGCATTTTGCCCTTGTCCCGAAGGGTGATGAGACAGATCTTGCTGTGGCACTTGAATCCCTCCATGCCGTACACCACCTGGCATCCCGCCTCCTCCAGCAGCTCCGACCAGGCCACGTTGTTGGCCTCGTCAAACCGCGCCCGCAGCTCCATGAGCACCAGCACTTCCTTCCCGCTCTCCGCCGCTCGGCAGAGGATGTGGGCAATTTTCGAGGAGGACGCCAGCCGATAGATGGTGATTTTGATGGACAGCACGTCCGGCCGCTCCGCCGCCTCGCTGAGCAGGCGCAGGAAAGGCTCTACCGAATCAAAGGGGTAGAACAGCAGCCGATCCTGCCGCTGGATCTGGGGGATGATCTCCTTCTCCCGCTCCAGATCCTCCGGCCAACGGGAGGGATAGGGCGGATAGCTCAGCCGCTTGGCTTTGCCGTGGGACAGTGCGCCTGCCAAGGTGAATATATACCCCATCTGCAACGGACAGGAGTCCACAAAGCATTGTTCCGGATCGACCTGCACCAGCTTGGTCAGGCAGGTGAAAAATGGGTCAGAAACCTCCTGATTCAGTTCCAAACGCACCACGGCCAGCCGCCCCCGCTTTTTCAGCAGCTTGAGCACCTGCTTTCGGAAGTCCTCCTCGTTGTCCTCGAACTTCTCCTCATCGAAGCTGATGTCTGCATTGCGGGTGACCGTGATGAGACAAGTCTCCAGCACCTCATAAGCGCCGAACAGCGCAGGCGCCCAGTGGAGCAGGATCTCCTCGGTTCGGATGAAGCGCAGCTCTGTCTCCGGCAGCTTCACATAGGCGGGTACGGACTGGGGCACCGGCAGGATGCCGATGGCGCCCTTGCCTTTTTTATCCTGGAGCAGCGCTGTCACATAGAGCCGCTTGCTAACCAGGTGGGGCACGGGGTGATGGCTGCCGATGATAATGGGGGACAGAATGGGCAGGATGTTGGTCTTAAAATACCGTTCGATGTATTTTTCCTCCCTGCCGCTCAGCATCTGGTAGGTCACATCCTCCACCCCAGCCTCATGCAGAGCGGAGAGGACGCCGGCATAGATGGCCTTCTTCTGCTCGATGAGCTCCGGCACCGTCTGATAAATGCAGTGCAGCTGCTGGATGGGCGTCATGCCCGTCTTGTTGTCCACCGCCTCCGGCGAGACGGCGGCCAAGTCAAAGAGACTGCCCACCCGCACCATGAAAAACTCATCCAGGTTATTGGCGAAGATGGCCACGAACTTCAGCCGCTCCAACAGCGGATTGCTCTCGTCTGCCGCTTCCTCCAACACCCGCTGGTTGAATCGCAGCCAGCTCAGCTCCCTGTTTTGGGTGTATCGGTATTGTTCTGCTCGATTTTCAGCACTTTTTGGCACAAATATCCCTCCCTTACACCGTATTTACAAACCACCAGCTCCTTTGTCTCAAACAGCCGTCCCAGGTGGCGCAGAATGAGCAGGCCAGGCACCATGGTGTGGATGCGCTCCGGTACATGGCGCAGCAGCAGGTCAATGGCGTTCTGGTCGCCAGTCTCCAGCGTCTGGCACAGCCCTTCCAGCTGCTCCATTGTGATGGTGCGGCTGCCTGGGGTCAGGTGGTACACCTTTTTGCACAGCTTCAGGGCGGCGCGCGCCGTGCCGCCCACGCAGATCAGATGTGTGCGTCGAGAGAAGTCCAGCAGCGCTTTTTCCTCCACCGTTTCCTCGATGGCCTCTTTCATCCGCTTCAGTGCGCCATCCCCCGGCAGGATCTTCTTCACATAAGACCGGTACAGGCTCAGCGATCCCATCCGAAAGCTGGCGGACTGAACCGGCTGCCCCTGGTCGAACACCACCACTTCCGTGCTGCCGCCGCCGATGTCTAAAAAGGCGCCGCTGGTGCAATGAACCTCTAGCCCTGCGCCGTAGTAGCCCAGCAGGGCTTCCTCCGTTCCGCTGAGCACCTCTACAGAAAAGCCGGTGGCCGTTTGGATGGCCCACACCGCCTCTGCTGTGTTGAAGATGTTCCGCAAAGACGCCGTGGAAAAGACGGCTACCGCCGTGATGTCCAATGCCGCCAACGTCTCTCGAAATTCCAACAACCCGCTGCACGCTCGGGCGATGCCCTCCGGCGACAGCCGTCCTTCTTCCACATAGCCGGCCAATCCGGCCATACTTTTCTCTCGGAATAAAATCTTGAATGTTTCGCCTGCAACCTCATATACGGTCAAGCGCATGGAGTTGGAGCCGATGTCAATGATCGCCTGTTTCATCCCGTTTTCCTCCTCTCCTTGCGTGTCTCAATCGGTTCATCCTGCGCAATCGACACACTGTCTCTATGATATCCAGTTGTTGGGAATTTATGACAGCACACCTGGCCGTCTCCGCCGGAAGCCCCCTTCCCACAGAATTCACCAGGTGTGCATTCACCACGCAGTCTAACGATTTTATCAGGCACCGGTTAAATCTATCCGTTCGGCTGTGTAAATTTCTGTAAAGTCAAACCGGCCCGCTCCCGCGCCGATAGCGAAGTTCCCAAAAGGCCACGGCGCTGGCCGCCGCCACATTCAGCGAATCCACCCCATGGGACATGGGGATGCACACCGTGTGGTCACATCGGGCAATGGTCTCCTCCGCCAGACCGTCCCCCTCGGTGCCCAGTACGATGGCCAGCTTGTCCGCCTCTTGCAGCACCGGATCCTCGATGCTCACGGCACGGTCGCTCAGCGCCATGGCCGCCGTCTGGAAGCCCAGCTTTTTCAGGCGTTCCAGCCCTGGATGGGGCCAATCCGCCGCTCTTTCCCCGATGCGCGTCCAAGGCACCTGGAAGATCGTTCCCATGCTCACCCGTGCCGCCCGTCGATAGAGGGGGTCGCAGCAGGTGGGGGTGACTAGGACGGCATCCATATGAAGGGCAGCGGCGGAGCGGAAGATAGCGCCCACGTTGGTGGGATCCACGATCCCCTCCAGAACCGCCACCCGATGGGCGCCTGCGCACAGCGCCTCCACGGCGGGCAGCTTGGGACGCTGCATGGCACAGAGCACCCCACGGGTCAGGGCGAAGCCGGTGAGCTGAGCCAGCACCTCCCGTTCCGCTGTAAACACCGGCACATCTCCGCACCGGACGAGGATGCTCGCTGCGTCCCCTGCAATGTGACGGCGCTCCATGAGCAGGGACACGGGCACGCAGCCGGCGTCCAGGGCACGGGCGATGACCTTGGGGCTTTCGGCAATGAAGATCCCCTTCTCCGGCTCCAGCCGGTTGCGCAGCTGTGCTTCGGTCAGTCGGGTGAATACCGCCAGCTCTGGACGGGTCAGGTCGGTCACTTCTACAATGTTGGGCATACGGTTCTCCCTCTCTATCTCGAATTTTGTTGCCGTTATTGTACCCCAACGGCGGTGAAAAGTCCAATTTTTGCGAAAAACCCTGCGGAAGGATTCCACAGGGTTTTATGGTCATTCTTTGGGACTGACGTCCGATTTCTTCGCCCTCTCCTTGCCGCTGCGCTGCCGGATGTCGCTCTGGAGCAGCCGATACAGGGTGGCCACGATGGGCACGCTGAGCAGCATCCCCACAATGCCCAGCATCCCGCCGCCCACGGTGATGGCGGCCAGCACCCACACGCCGGGCAGGCCAATGGAGGTGCCCACCAGCTTGGGGTAGATAAGGTTGCCCTCCAGCTGCTGGAGGATGACCAGGAAGATGACAAAGATGAGTGCCTTCATGGGCGAGATGGTCAGGATGAGCAGGGCGCCCACCACCGCACCGATGTATGCGCCGGCGATGGGGATGAGGGCAGTGACGCCCACCAGGGTGCCGATGGCCAGGGCGAAGGGCAGGCGCAAAACCGTCATGCCCAGGATGCACAGGACGCCCAGGATGACCCCGTCAAAGCAGCGTCCCACAATGTAGCCGTGGAAGCACTCGTCCATGGTCTGGAACACATAGTGAACCCGCCCCCGATCCTTGGGACGCAGGTAGGTGTCCAGCAGCCGCCGTCCCTGCGCCAGCAGGGTGTCTCTGCCCAGCAGCAGGTAGAGCGCAAAGACCAGCGCCAGCGCCCAAGTGACAATGGTGGAAAATACCGAGCCGACTGCGCTGACCACCCAGTTGACGGTGCCGCCCACCCCGTGGGTGAGGAACTGGACGGCCTGTTTGACGGCATTTTCCCAGTTGGTGTTCTGGAGCCAGTTGAGTACCTCCTGGGGCAGCAGACCGTAGAGCCTGTTCAGGTCGCCCACGCTCTCCAAGTCCAGGGACTGCGCCCAGCTGCTCACCTGAATATACATCAGCCGCACCGAACGCACCAGCTCCGGCACCACCAGCTTGCCCACCAGAAAGAGGACGCTGCCCACCGCCGCCAGGGTCAGCAGCACATACAGGGGCTTGACGCCGGAACCCAGCTTGGGGAAGCGCTGTTCCAGCTTCAGCTTCCGTTCAAAGAAGGTCATGGGGATGTTGACCATATAAGCCAGCATGAATCCCAAGATCAGCGGGGCGGACGCACCGATGCAGATCTCCGCCAGGCCGGCCAGCACCGACCAGTAGTGGACAGCCAGGTACAGCAGCAGGCCGCTGAACACCAGGCGCCTGCAATCTTTCCATTCCATCTTCATATGCGTATCCGTCCTCTCCTTAAAATGGTCAGGATTTCTTCTCCTCCGCCTCCAACGCCTCGGCGATCTGGATGCCCGCCAGCAGAACATCGTTCAAATCTCGGGTGGGCAAGATCAGATCGCTCTGTTCCAAATAGGCGAAGTAGTCGGAGAAGGCATGGATCAGGTTGTTCTCCTGGAATACATACACCTTCATCCCCTTCATCTGCCGCCGCTGGAGGATGATGCGCTCCTTGGGCGCCACGAAGAAGATGAATTCAGACGACGCCTGCACCCGACTGTCATCCAGCAGATAGATCGGCTTGCTGGGGTTGGGGTGATAGAGCATCTCCTTCAAAATCAGCGCCCGAGCTTTGGGGGCAACAACGGGGACGATCTGATCGGAGTACTCCGGCAGGATCCCCGTCCGAGCAAAGTCCAGGAGCCCCTCTCGGGTGCAGAAGCTCACATAGCGATGCTCCTTGCGCATATGACTAACGTACCTTTCCATCAGCGGGGCGAGGGTCGGGGTCTGGTACATCCGCAGCACCTCGTCCGGCAGATAACCGCCAAAGCAGGGTGCGATGAAGTACTGATACCCGCTGCGCCAGAAATCCCAGACGCCATGCTCAACGATCGTTTGCTTTGTGCCGCCGATATTCTCGATAAAGGGCTTGGCTCGGCTGATGGCCTCCTGGAACTGGGCGTGGCAGGCCACCAGAATGGAGTCGGTAGCGGAGAACAACGCCCGATCCATCCGGGCGGTCACCAGCATGACGCCGGAGCTGGTCATGACGCAGTAGGGGTAGAGGGCGCCGATGGTGTCCGTCAGGTTGGAGTCAGAATAATAGTAGTACGCCTCGTAGCTGTCTCCGGAGACTGCCATGAGAAAGAGGAGGGAGTTGAAAAAGCTCAGGATGTCTTTGGTCTTCTCCTCTTGATTTAAGGAAAACTGGATGATCTGCCGCATCCGTATCTTTTTGTTGCTCTTGTTCTGAAAGAAAGACTTTAGATATTTCAGGAAGTCATTGGGCTGCCGAGGCAGAAAGAGGTCGATCTTGGGCTCCGGCTTGAGCATCTCCGCCTGCGCCAGATGGCACAATTCCTGGTACACTCGGTTTTCCCCCAAAATAGGGGCGCGGGAGACGGAATAGACCGCCTCGCCCACGAACTCATGGATGGGGCGCCGATTCTGTCCCGTCAGCAGCGCCAAATCATCCAGACATTCTGCGCAGCCCACCCGACTTTCGTAGATGTTTTCCCCGATCTCCGCGATCTCATACAGCTTCCGCAGCTGTTCCTCCTCGCCTGGAGTCAGCTGCAGCGCCGCCAGGATCGCCGCCAAATGCTCCTTGGTGGGCATCCGCTTCCCGTTCAGGAACTGAAAGAAGCTGGAACGGTTGATCTTGGACTCCTCAATGATCTGATTTTTAGATTTCCCACTGAGTTTGATGGCTTGACTTAGTTGATCAGAAAATTTACTCATTTTAAATAGATACTCCCTTGCTGTAAAAGCGCGCTGTACCCGTTAAAATCATTCGCACTGTTTTTGGGTAATTGCGATTATACCATTAAGTCTCCGATTTGAAAAGGTATTCCTTTCAAATTTAGAAAAATCCTGTACTTTTATTCCGTTTTTAGGAACATTTTCATAGAAACTATCCAACAACGCCAAAAACCTCTGGCAGGATTGCCAGAGGTTTTTGCGTTCATCTGTGTTCACGATCAAAAGAAAAGAGAGAGAGTAGTAAGTAGGTAAATCAAGGAGTGTTCAAACCGGGCCGCTTCTTACCCGGCGTGATTATTGTAGCGCAAAAGGGGGATGGAGTGTTGAAAGAACTTTGAATGGATTGTAACGAGTTTGTGAATAGGAACATAAATTGGGAGATCACGCATAGGATAGCAAGTGAATCAGAACCAGCAATGGAGGTAGCAGCTATGTACGAATCCCACATCCCACCCATCAACCAACCAATCCCCATCCCCACGCAGCCCAAAGAGCAGGATCTGGACGATTTCATCTTCGCCCAGGACGGTGCGCCGGTGAGTGAGCGCTGAGGCCATGCCTGTTTTTACAGGCATGGCCTGCCCAGCAGGCAACTGCACCTTTACACCACCGCCCTTTTCCGATATAATACAGGATAAATGATTATGATTTTACCTCATCGTGAAAGGACGAGTTCCATTATGGCATCTATCAAATACGACGAATATAAGGTCAAGCTCAACAATCTCAAGCCCACCTTGGATGACCTGGGTCAGTCCCTGGGGCTGGAAGCGGCAGCAGAGGAGCTGGATCTATTGCAGGCACAGAGCGCAGCAGAGGATTTTTGGAACGACATGGAGAAGGCGCAAAAAGTCTCCCAGCGCATCAAGAATCTCCAGGACAAGCTGGACGCCCAGCAGAAGCGGCTGGACACCGTAGAAGATCTGCTGGTGCTGTGCGAAATGGGGCAGGAAGCGGATGACGACTCCATGGTAGCGGAGCTGGAGGAGAGCTACGCCAAACTGGAGGAGGACATCGAGTCCGCCCGCCTGGCCACCCTGTTCACCGGTGAATACGACTCCAACGACTGTATGCTCACCATCCATGCCGGCGCCGGCGGCACCGAAGCCCAGGATTGGGCGTCCATGCTCTTTCGGATGTATCAGCACTGGTGCGACCGGCACAACTTCAAGTGCGAGACCCTGGACTACGAGGACGGCGATGAAGCCGGCCTGAAATCCGCCACCATGATGATCACCGGCGAGAATGCCTACGGCTATCTGCGCAGCGAGCACGGCGTCCACCGCCTGGTGCGCATCTCCCCCTTTGACTCCAACGCCCGCCGCCAGACCTCCTTCGCCGCTGTGGAAGTCATGCCCGACCTGCCCGACGATGTGGAAGTGGACATCCGTCCAGAGGACGTGGAAATGCAGGTGTTCCGCAGCTCCGGCGCCGGCGGCCAGCACATCAATAAGACCTCCTCCGCCGTCCGGCTCATCCATAAGCCCACCGGCGTGGTCGTTTCCAGCCAGCAGGAGCGCTCCCAGTTCCAGAACCGTGAGACTTGCTACCGGATGCTGCGAGACAAGCTGGTGCAGCTGCAAATGCAGGCACACGCCGAGAAGATCTCCGACCTGAAGGGCGTTCAAATGAAAATCGAATGGGGCAGCCAGATCCGCTCCTACGTCTTTATGCCCTACACCATGGTCAAGGATACCCGTACCGCCTTCGAGACCAGCAACGTCAACGCCGTCATGGACGGTGACCTGGACGGGTTCATCAACGCTTACCTCACCTGCGAGGCCACCGGTACTTGGGCGACGAAATAAGTATAAGCGCAAACGGGAGAACCCAAACCAAACTGCTGGGGTTCTCCCTTTTTTATACATAAATCGTTTAAACTCTTTTCAGTCTCGTTTCAGTTAACCGTACTATTCTTGAGTTACAGGAAAAAAAGACAGCACCGCATGAATCCAGCCCGCCCTACATAAACTGGAGGCATCTCCGCTGTCAGCAGCAAAGGAGTGAACTTTGATGTACTTTAACCAGAATCCCAATGACAATCGCGATACCCAGACCAACCTGAATCATAGTACCTATCACTACACCGGCCCTGAATTGAACGGGCGGGAACGCAGCGGAGAGCCAAAACCAGGCTTCTTCCAGCGGCGGCAAGGAAACGGCAAGGCGCCCAAGCAGAAAAAAACCGCCTCCGGCCGCTTCGGCGCAGGCTCCGTGGTAGCCATCGCCCTGGCAGCCGCCCTGGTGGGCGGCGGAGTCGGCGGCGTGGTGGGCAGTGGGTTCGGCTCCTCCGGCGGCTCCACCTCTGTGGCCGTCAGCGACCGCACCGACTCCGGCTCCGGCGGTACGGAAGTCTCTACCACCAAGGTCAAGGCTGGAGACACCATGACCTCCTCCCAGATCTATTCCACCTATGGCAAGAGCGTAGTCTCCGTCAATGTAAAGACCAGCAACGGCGAAGGCGCCGGCACCGGCTTCTTTATCAGTGACGATGGCTATATCCTCACCTGTCATCACGTCATCGACGGCGCCACCGCCATCTCCATCGTCACCCAGGACTCCACCAGCTATGAAGCAGAAGTGGTTGGCAGTGACTCCGACCTGGATACCGCCGTTCTAAAGGTGAAGAACGCCGGCAAAAAGACCACCTTCCCTGCCGTGGTTCTGGGGGACAGCTCCTCCCTGACTGTGGGAGACAGCGTCACCGCCATCGGCAACGCCCTGGGTACCCTGGCCAACACCCTGACCACTGGTGTGGTCAGCGCCAAAGACCGTGCCATCTCCATGAGTGACGGCACCGCCATGAAGCTGCTCCAGACCGATTGCACCGTCAACTCCGGCAACTCCGGCGGCCCCCTGTTCAACCAGTACGGCGAGGTCATCGGCATCATCAACGCCAAGTATTCCAGCGGCACCAGCACCTTCTCCAGCAACGAGGCATCCATTGAGGGCATCGGCTTCGCCATCCCCATCAATGACGTCCAGACCATTCTGAGCGACCTGATGAAGCACGGCTACGTCACCGGCAAGCCCTACCTGGGCATCTCCGTCTCCACCGTCTCCTCTGTCACCGCCCAGCAGTATTCCAACATGAAGGTGGGCGCATATGTCAACAGCGTCACCAGCGGCTCCTGTGCCGAAAAGGCGGGGTTGCAGGTGGGTGACATCATCACCCAGGTGGACGGCAAGGACATCACCACCAGCGCCGAGCTCATCGACGCCAAAAACACCCACAAGGCCGGAGACGAGATGACCTTGACCGTCTATCGGGACAAGGACTATACCACCCTGAAGGTGACGCTGGACGAGCAGAAGCCCAACTCTGACGAGAAACAGGACACCCAGCAGGATCAGCAGAGCCAGCAGGATCAGCAGAGCCAGAGCGGTCAGAGCGGTCAGAGCCAGCAGGGACAGAGCGGACAGTACTATTATAGCTGGCCCTTCGGGAATTCCGGGTGGTAAGTCGCGCAGCCACCCGTTCCAATATCAAACACACTCACTTTTTCATTCCATTTTCATTCAACCAACCCAAGCAGTTTTCTTTTTCATGTTTTTTCCTTTTGAAGGGACGCCCTCCGGGGCGTCTTTTCTCTTGCCCTGACCGAGGGGCAGAAAAAACGCCGCACCCTTTCCGCTGGGTGCGGCGTTTTTTCATTTTTCTTCGATGTCTTTTTCTGAGACATCCAACTCCTCGTCCTCCTCTCGGAGGCTCTCCAAGGCGACTCGAACCGCCTCTACGACAAATGCAGAGAACGTGCAGTCCTTTCCGCGGATGGTGTGTTCGACTTCAGATATCACATCGACGGGAAAACGGATGCTTTTGGGTTCTGTTGCTGGGATATTGGGAATTTTAAACTTTCGCATCGGTTTCACCTCAATCATTGCGCGATACGGCAGGGTGCATTTTTCCAACTTTTTGCAGAATTTGTCTGTTAATGTGTCATTTGTAGAATGTTTGAAAAAACATTCCTGAATCTGATCGTTTTACCATGATTTTAGAACATTTCCAGCTCAATTCCACTTTTCAAAGGCCAAAGTTCCCGCACAACTGTAGCCTTCTATGATTCTAATTGTATAACATTTTGTGTGATATTTGTGTATGCTATTTGAATGTATTTTGCTCTACTTTTTGTAACATATATCACAACTTCGTTGAATTTCTGTAGCGCATCTGTCATTTCCTTTCTCTTTTAAGAATTTTTTAAATTATCTTGCTTTTGTATTACAGATGTGTTATCATATGACTTACCCAGAGGTCATTGGGAAAATTTAAGAAAAAGTGAGGAAAAAGTATCATGAAGCACACGTCCAAACGTCTGCAGGCGCTGGTCTTGGTCCTGGCCATGTGTGTCAGTTTCCTGCAGATTCCCTCTTTTGCTGCCGAGACGCATGCCGGCAATTATAAAGTAGGTAAGGTCACCATCGATGATAACGGCAAAGTTACCATCACTGAGTATTGCGACAACCACAGCAAGGGTGATGCCTGCAATACTGTAACTGGCGAAATTGAAACGAAAAAAGACAAGAATGGTCTTATCGAGGCTTCCGATGTTTTCAAAATCACCAGCGGGAAACTCAAGACCGATTATGAGGTTAGCGGCAGTGTAACCGCACAGAATGTTGCCACTTGTAAGGATGATTCCTTCGTCACTTATTCTGTTGTTGTTGATCAGTCTTACACTAATAAGGTTACCCTGATCAAGGCAACTGGCAACCATAATTTCTCTGACGTTCCTGAAGTTAAGACTGCCGCTGATGCAGATAAGGACACCGCACACTTTAAATTCCTGTACAGCACTGCCACTTGCTCTGAAGCTGGCGAAAGTGTCTATGCAAAGATTTGTAAGGATTGCGGCCAGCCTATCACCTCCGCAACTGTTAGCTTCCCGAATGCCAATGCAGACCAGCATAAGCCGAAGATGGTACTCAACGATAAGGGCGAAGAAACCACTAAAGTTGACATTACCAAAGAATATGTTAAAGCTACCACTTGTGGTCAGGCTGGCGCGTACTATGCAGTCACCAAGTGCAAGTATTGCGGCATTGACCTTAAGCGCGAATATGTTTCTTACGAAACGGCTACCGGCCTGCACAACTACGAATACACTGTCACCTGGAATAAGACTGAACTGAACGGTAAAGATGATGCCCTGACCAAACAGAATGTAACTATCGCAGGTAAGTGCTCTGTTTGCGGCGATACCATTAATGTTCCTGCTACTGACATTGTTGGCGTAGACCTTGTCAAGGAAAAGACCGTTGAACCCACTTCTAATTGTCAGCCTGGTTCTAAGACCTACATTCTCACCTATAAGGCTTCTACTCCTGTCGAAAAGGATTTGACCAAGACAACTGAAGTCAAGACCGAAGTTACTGTTCCTTACTATCCCGCTACCCATGTGGCTGGCACCGATGGCCACGTCCGCACTGGCATCTATGTCCCCGATGAAGAAAGCTATGTAAAGGCTACCTGCACCAAGGATGGCCATTACAACATGGTCAACCCCTGCAAGGTCTGCGGTGACAAGGAAGTCGTTGCTACCGTTAAGATCCCCGCTACTGGCAAGCACACTGCAGCAGCAGCAAAGAAGGAAAACGTAGTCGCCGCTACCACCAAGAAGGGCGGTTCCTATGATCTGGTCGTCCGCTGCGCTGATTGCGGCGAGATCATCAGCTCTACCCACAAGACCACTGCAAAGATCGTCGTCAATGCCTCTAAGATCAACAGTGTCAAGAACTACAAGGGCAAGAAGGCAAAGGTCACCGTCAAGAAGACTTCCTCCATCATCGGCTATCAGATCCAGTATTCTACCAACAAGAATTTCAAATCTGCTAAGCATGTGAACACCAGAAAGACTTCCAAGTACCTGACCAAGCTGGCCAAGAACAAGAAGTATTATGTCCGCGTCCGTACCTACAAGACGGTCGACGGCAAGCTGTACTTTTCTTCCTGGAGCGGTGCTAAGACCGTTACCATCAAGAAGTAACACACGAGTTCTCCTTTCTTTTAAGGTTTTACCGTTATAACGCGCCAAGAACGGTACCCTGCGGAGTTGTTCCCTCGGGAACTGCATGACCAGCTCCGTGAAATCTGACCTGGTGTTTCCGTCAATTTGGCCAGGCCAGTGCAAAGGCGGTGTCCCAATGGGACACCGCCTTTTGTTATGCACAGAGCCAGCGCAGTCAAAGGTCTGCGCTGGCTCTGGTTTCCTTTTTCTGAAGAACCTGCCGCTGTTCCGCTGTGTCTAATACGCCATCTGCTCTGCCGCTTCAAAGTCCGCCTTGGTCAGCGTCATCAGATCCTCCCTGGTCGGCGCTTCCAGACTGGCCACCCGATCACTTTGGGCGGAGATCAATTTTTCAAACAGGTTCCGCACCTCTCTGCCGTTGGCGAAGTTGGCAGGGCGGGTCTGGTACAGGTTGGTGAAGAACGCCGGCAGGAAGTGTTTCAGTTCCTCGTCAGGCTGGTACTGATTCTTTTTGCACAGTCCCTCAAAGATAGCCTGAAGCTCTGCGCCGGTGTAGTCGTCAAAGTGGAAATACTTGTTGAACCGAGATTCCAGGCCGGGGTTGGAGTCCAAAAAGCGCTGCATGGGGCCTTCATAACCGGCCACCACCACCATGAGCTGATCTCGATGATCCTCCATGGCCTTTAGGATGGTGTCGATGGCCTCCCGTCCGAAGTCGTTGGCAGCGTCAGGGGGCGCCAGGGCATAGGCTTCATCAATAAAGAGGACGCCGCCCAGAGCGGACTGGATGACCTTCTGGGTTTGCAGGGCGGTCTGCCCCACAAAGCCTGCCACCAGACCGGAGCGATCTACCTCGATGAGCTGCCCCTTGGGCAGGATGCCGATGGCCTTGTAGAGACCGGCCAGCAGCCGTGCCACGGTGGTCTTGCCGGTGCCGGGATTGCCCAGAAAGACCAGGTGCAGGCTCAAGGGCGGGACGGGCAATTCCTGTTCCTGGCGGAGCTTACGGATCTTCATCAGGTTGATGAGGCTGCGCACGTCCTTTTTCACGTCCTCTAACCCTACCAGGCTGTCCAGCTCGGCCAGCAGCTCCTCCACAGTGGGTTCCGGTTGTTCCGGTGCATCCTGGGGCGCTTCTGCCGGTTCCGGTGCTGCGGAGGTGTCGGCAGCGCGGAATTCTGGGGCAGGGACGTCTGGGGGCAGGATGGGCTGACCGGCCTCCTGAGCCATGGATTCCAGCACCTCCAGACATTGGCGGATATAAGTCTCCTGCTTGGCGGTCACGTCACCGGCAGCGGCAGCGAACAGGGTCATCAGCACCTGGCAGAGCTGGATGAACTGACCGCAGCGCTTCCGGTTGGCGCCCTGATCTAGGGCGCACAGGGTGCGGAAGAAACCAGGGGGCTGGAAGGTGGGAGCGGCCATGGCGCCGCTGGCGACCTCAAAGTAGAGGGCGCGGGGGGGCTGGCTGTCGGGAGCGTAGATGCCGTTGTAGAGGGCTACATGGGTCTCGGTAATGGAGCCGCCCCAGCACCACACGCCCAGGGCACAGCGGCGGAAGAAGGGGTCTGCCTCCTGGAGGAAGTCCAGGCGCAGCAGCGGATCGGCCAGCTGGCGGGCATAGGCTTGGAGGGCGGATTGGTATTTTTTATGAAGCTGCTCCGCAGTGGGGCGGGCGTTGGACATAGGATTCACCTGCTTGTTTCAGTTTGCGTCTTGTGCGTCTACTTTAATTATAAGAGAAAGGGGGGCGAGGGTCAAGGGACGGGGGTAGATTCCCCAGCAAAGGGGCGAAATCCATTGACTGGATGGGTAAAAAACGATACAATATAGAACAGAATACCGTGGGCACGTCCCTAGAGATAGAGAAAGGTAGAGAAGGCTATGGCGAGGAGAAAACGGCGCAGACCAGAACTGGAACGAGAAGGGCAGATCCGCTGCCGCTACTGCGGCGGCTTCTACAACCCATCGCTGCCGGAATGCCCCAACTGTGGGCACCAGACCGAGGAAAACCAGTCCTACACCACCGACTGGCGCCACATCAGTCCGGAGGAGTGCGCAGGCGGCTTCGGCGGCGCTGACCACATGATCCGTCGGGCGGCTGCCTGGCTGGCCGGTGGGCTGGCGGTGCTCTTTGTGGTGGTCTGTATCGCCGGCGTCACCCGTGGGATGGCCTGGTTTTCCAGCGGGGACAACCACACCCGACCGGCGGTGGTCAATGATGCCGACAGCTCTGCGGAGCCGGACAAGAGCGGTGACGCTTCCACCTCCGCCCAGCCGGTACAGGATGCGCCCAAGCAGGAGGACACCCCCCAGGTGGATCCCCCTCAAGCCATTGCGCTGAACCATGACGATGTGACCATGCAGGCGGGCGAGGAGCTGGAGATGAAAGCCACCCTGACCCCAGAGGATTGGAAGGGGACGGTGACCTGGAGCACCGATGACAAGTATGTAGCCTGGGTGAGCCAGCAGGGCAAGGTGATCTGTTTCGGCGGCGGCAGCTGTAAGATCACTGCCACGGCGGGCGATAAAACCGCTGTCTGTCAGGTGCGCAGCGTCAGCGCTGCGGCCGACCATGCCACGGTGGACGCCAAGGTGCAGGAGCTGGAAGCCAAGGACGAGCAGGCGCAGACCAAGCAGGATGACGCCAAGCAGGATGATACCAAGAAGGACGACCAGAAAAAGGATGAGGCGAAGCAGGATGAGGCGGACAACACCGACCCGCTGACCATCAACCTGACTGACCTGACCCTGGTGAATGTGGGCGACACCTATCAGTTTGAAGTCACCGGCGGCGACGGCAACTACAGCTGGAGCAGCGCAGGCCCCTGGGTAGCCACGGTGGATCAGAGCGGTGTGGTCACCGCCGTGGGACAGGGCTACGCTACCATCACCTGCACCGATGGGACAGGCAAGAGCGTGAAGACGACGGTGCGTGTGATCTGACCATCTACCTTACTATAATGTATGTGAAAAGGGCGAACCTGATCGGTTCGCCCTTTTTGTGCGGTTGGTTGTGTCAGGACACCGCCTGGAAGGTGGACAACATCAGCTTCATCCGGGGCAGTCGAGTCTCCTCCTCTCCCACGTTCCAGTGCATACGGGCGACCCAAGTCTTGCCGTCCGCCTGGAAGCAATAGGCGCTGGCGCCCTCCTGGTTCTCCGTTTTGGTCAGGCAGGTGGCTTTGATGCCCTCCTTGCCCACCTGCTGGGTGGACTCCTTGGCCTTGCTGCCAAACTCCTGCCGCAGCTGGTTCAGGACGCCCTCTTGGGACATATCCGAAGTGCGGATGGACAGGTACGCCGGCGTCTGGGCACGCTGTCGGGTGTCCTGGGCGTGGTAGGAGGCGGTGTGGGTGGCGTAGTCGTAGCGGTAGCGGAAGGTCTCGGTGTCCTGATCCAGCAGGAAGCCGACTTCCGAGTACATTTGCGTCAGAGTCACCTTCAGCTTCACATCATCAATGGTCTCCCGCGCGGTGTAAGGCTCGGTGACGCTGGCCGGATACCAGGACACTGGGTCACGATAGCTGAAATCCTCAAAGTTGCTGTAAAGGCGCTTGCCATTGACAGTCAGCTGCACCCCCTGCCGGTCGTAGGCGGAGAGGAAGGTGTTGACCACGCTGCCCACCAGCAGCCGTTCCTCCTCTGGGGTCTGACAGGTTTTCAGCTGGTTCTGGAAGCGCTTGTTGAAGTCCAGCAGCACCAGCTCGGTGGTCTTGTCCTCGGCCATGTCAAAGCTGAGGCTTTGCAGGGTCACGCCGCTGTCCAGCACGCCGGCCTGGTGGAGGGCGTCCACCAACTTCACGTCCAAGGTCTGGTCGCGGAGCGATAAGGTGATCAGCTCCTTGCTGACTAGGTACTTGCCGGTGGAATCCGGGTGGTAGAGGACGGGGATGGTGCGGACGGCGGCGGTGGTGTCTGTTGTGTCATCTGCGGGAGCGGCGCCCCCTTGGGAGCTGGCGGCTTCGGCTAATTTATAGGTGCGGTTCACGGTCTGGCGGGAGGCGTCGCCGCCAGTCAAGCCGTCACAGCTGGACAGCGCCAGAATGGCTAGGATGACAAGCGCCAGGGAAAGGGGTCGTCTGTACATATGGAAAACCTCCTGTGGGAGAACGTCTCATTCAGATATAAAACTAGTATAGGGAAAAATCAGACGGGAAACAAGGAAGAAATGATGAATAAATCAGAATTGGACGGATTTTCTGCCGCTTGGGAGCGGCTTCCTTGTGCAAAGGGAGCTGGACAGATTATAACCTGAAGTGCAAACAGGAAAACGCACGTTCTTTCGTCAAGCTCTACGCTCACCCACAACCCCTCCGGCACTGCGTGCCACCTCCCCTTGCACAGGGGAGGCTGGGGGAGTTTACTGCGTGCCACCTCCCCTTGCACAGGGGAGGCTGGGGGAGTTTACTGCGTGCTACCTCCCCTTACACAGGGGAGGCTAGACGGTGCTGCGAAAGCGCAAGGTCTGCTGGTCGGCAAGTCGCACAGCTTTGGGGTTGATTTTTCGCTATGATTTTTTCGA
Source organism: uncultured Eubacteriales bacterium (assembly GCA_900545815.1). GTDB lineage: Bacteria > Bacillota > Clostridia > Oscillospirales > Oscillospiraceae > Onthomonas. The sequence continues at coordinate 43,255 of URAM01000002.1, forward strand.
AAAATCGTGGCGACAGGCGGAAAAAGATGGTATACTAAGGCGTTGAGTGAACAAACGACTGTCACAAGAAAGCGTGACAGAGAAAGGGGAACCTCACCCATGGAAGACAGAAAAAAGCACTGGGGAGATCGAAAGGATGGGTATCTCATCCGCGACCTGGATGCCATGCACTACGTCATGCCCCACATCTACCCCAACCGCTGTGACAATGAGGCTTACATTTCCCAACGGGTGGATCTGACGGCCATCAACGCCTATCTGGCTCAGAAGAACGAGTCGGAGACGGAATTCCCGTACACCATCTTTCATCTCATCGTGGCCGCCATCATCAAGACCATCACCCTGCGTCCCAAGATGAACCGCTTCATCGCCAACAAGACCATGTACCAGCGGAAGGAAGTGTCCGCCGCCTTTGTGGTGAAGAAGCAGTTCAACGACGGCTCCGAGGAAGGGCTGGCGTTCCTCCACGCAAAGCCGGAGGAGACCCTGGACACCCTCCACACCCAGCTGAAACAGCAGATCCTGGCCTGCAAGGACGTGAACAAGCGGGACAGCTCCAGCGACGGCATGGATCTGTTCAACAAGATGCCCCGCTTCCTCTCTCGGTTCCTCATCTGGGTGGCCTGCAAGCTGGACAAGCACGGGCATGTGCCCAACAGCCTCATCGCCACCGACCCCTATTACGCCTCGGTGGTGCTGTCTAATCTGGGCTCCATCAAGCTCAAGAGCGGCTATCACCATCTGACCAACTGGGGCACCTGCTCCCTGTTCTGCATCATCGGGGAGAAGAAGCAAAATCCCGTGTTTGATGACCAGGGGAACGTGACCATGAGGGAGACGCTGGATCTGGGGCTGACCATTGATGAACGACTGGCGGACGGATACTATTACGCCAAAACAGTCCGCCTGCTCACCCACCTGCTCCAGCACCCTGAGCTGCTGGAGCTGCCCGCCAACGAGGAGGTCGATTACTGATGTCAGAAGCGATTACCGCCAAAACCCCATGGGTGAAAAATCTGGGGGACGTGCCCGCCCATCTGGATTATTTCCAAGGCTCCATGTACGAGGCTGTGGAGCGCATTGCACGGCAGAATCCCAACGCAGTTGCCTTTGACTTTATGGGGCGTTCCACCACCTATAAGAAGATGATAGAGGAGATCCAGCGCTGCGCCAAGAGCCTGCGCACCATCGGTGTTCGGGAGGGGGACTGCGTGACCATCGCCATGCCCAACTGCCCTCAGGCCATCTACGTCTTTTACGCCGCCAATCTCATCGGCGCCATCGCCAACATGGTGCATCCCCTGTCCAGTGAGAAGGAGATTGAGTTTTACATCAACGAGTCCAAGAGCGTCACTGTGGTGACTTTGGATCAGTTCTACCACAAGGTGGAGGCCATCCGCCAGAACACCTGCGCCGTGAACATCGTCATCGCCCGCATTCGGGATGCCCTGTCCAAGCCGCTCAAGGCCGGATATATGCTCACCGAGGGGCGGAAGCTGGAGAAGATCCCCAAGGATGCGCCGGTCATCCGCTGGGACGAATTTTGCAGCCTGGGCAAAGCCTGCTTCTGGAACTATAAGGTGCCTCGCAAGGCGGATGATCCGGCTGTGATCCTGTACTCCGGCGGCACCACTGGCAAGACCAAGGGCATCCTGCTGACCAACTTGAACTTCAACGCCCTGGCGCAGCAGATCATCGCCACCAACCCCATGTTCCGCCCCGGCGACAAGATGCTCTCCGCCATGCCCCTGTTCCACGGCTTTGGCCTGGGGGTGTGTATTCACTCTATGCTGGCCAACGGCGGCCGCTGCATCCTGGTGCCTCGGTTCACGGCGGACAGCTATGCCAAGCTCATCACCAAATACAAGTGCAACTTCATCGCCGGCGTGCCCACCCTGTATGAGGCGCTGCTGCGCCTGCCGTCTATGGACAAGGCAGACTTGAGCTGTCTGAAGGGCGTCTTTTCCGGCGGCGACTCCCTGTCCGTGGAGCTAAAGAAGAAGGTGGACAAGTTCCTGTATGACCACAGATCCATGGTGCAGGTACGGGAAGGCTACGGCACCACCGAAACGGTCACCGCCTCCTGCCTGACCCCCATCCACATGGCCAAGGAGGGCAGCATTGGCCTGCCCTTCCCGGATATGTACTTCAAAATCGTGGAGCCGGGGACGGACATTGAAGTGCCCTACGGCCAGGAGGGTGAGATCTTGATGGCAGGCCCCACCGTCATGAAGGAGTACGTCAACCATCCGGAGGAGACTGCCCAGACTCTGCGCCACCACGCCGACGGGCTGACGTGGGTGTATACCGGCGACCTGGGCGTGATGGACGCCGATGGGTTCGTTTACTTCCGCGGCCGGAAGAAGCGGATGATCATTACCTCCGGCTACAACGTCTATCCTGGTCAGTTAGAGAACATTCTGGACGCCAACCCCATGGTGCAGATGAGCTGCGTCATCGGCGTGCCTGACCCGTACAAGATGCAGAAGGTGAAGGCTTTCGTCATGCTGGCGTCCGGCGTGGAGCCGACCCAGGAGACGGAGGACAAGCTCATGCGCTACTGCCGCCAGCACATTGCCAAATATGCGCTGCCTTACGACATCGAATTCCGCAAGACCCTGCCCACCACTCTGGTGGGGAAAGTGGCCTATCGGGAACTGGAGGATGAGGAGGAAGCGCGGCTGAATCGGAAAGAGGAATGCGCAGGGCGGGAATGATCCACCCCCACCAGCGCACACCTCCCTTCAATCGGGTGCCGGAACGGCCTGCCTGTATCCTTTCAGTACGAACAGTCCCTTGGAAGGGACTGTTCGTATTTTTTCTGATCGGCATTTGGGAAAGGCGGCGATCAAAAAAAGCCTTTATAACGGAGATGATCTCCGTTATAAAGGCTGCCGCCGTTTCTGATAGGTAAAAAGCACGTTTTTTCTCCTGTTTGCTGCGTCAATCCGCAGCCCACTCTGTAAATACCTCCGCCGGCACCACATCGCTTAACCCCACCAGCGCCGGCTGGAAGGTGTCCTGGGCGACCCGCAGGCTGGCCAGTCGTTCCGCTCGCCCCGCCGGCTGCTTCCGTTGGAACTGCACCTGTAGGGTGGGCAGGGAAAGCACTGCCCGAATTCCCGGCTCTTTGTTCAGCAGGAACAGACCGCCCCCATGGTAGTTGGCAATCTTTCGCCCCAGGGGCAGACCCAAACAGAAGGGCTGTAAGCCAGATGCGTCCATTTCCAGGTCGAAGCTCCTGTTCAGGAGGGCTGATGGGATGCCTTCTCCGGCGTCCTCTACCACGATCATAGCGTTCTTCTCCACCTGCTCCACCCGAAGGGTGATGACCCCAGGCTTCCGGTGGTAGCTCTTGGCGCTGTTGCTGAACAGGTTGTAGAGCAGATGCAGCAGGAGCTTCTCGTTGCCCCGCACCATCATGCTGCTCACCTGCTGCTCATAGACTAAGGTGAGCCCCGCCGTCTCCAGCAGATAGTCGCACTGCCGCATCGCCTCTCGGCACAGCCCGGCCACATCCAGCACCTGCAAGGGGAAATTCTCATCCGCCTGCCCCGGCGCCAGCTGGCAGAAATAGCTGATATTCTGGTCGGTGCGCAGCATCCTGGCGTAGACCTGACGCAGCTGCGCCAGCATCGGTTCCACCCGCAGCCGCTCCGTCTCCACCAGCGTAGATTCCAAATGGTGAAGGCTCTGGATGAACTGTTGGAGCTGTCCCGTACTGCGTCCGGACAGCCGTTCCAGCAGCACCTCATAGGCCTCTCCGTCCTCCACCGCCTGATGCAACACATACAGCGTCCCGTCCGGCAATGCACGCTTCTGGCAGATCCAGCTCCGCCCCCGCAGCGTCATCGCCCCGTCCGCCTCCTGTCTCAGCGCCAACGGCAGCGCCCCATCTTCTTCCAGCTTCGCCGGCCAAAACGCCCGCTCCGCCGCGCGGTTGAAGTAGCACAAACGATGCTCTTGCACCAGCAGTGCTGGCTGGGGCAGCTCGTCAAAATATTCCTTTCCCGACAGCGTAAATTGTTTCATGGGATCAAATTCCCCTTTCCCTATGCAGCGCTTTCTCCCCGCCGCTCTGTCTCATGACAGGCCGTGCCATCAAAAGCCTTCCCTTGCGCTAGACTCCCTGCCCCGCTTCCTGTCTTAGGATTGCCCTCTGCACCGATTTCACGCACCAAAATGAGGTTATATTTAGTGTAACATATTTTTCCGTGCAAATCCAGAATTTTGTCGGTATTTGCCAGATAAACAGGGTTTTCGCCTCTGCTCCCTCCTTTACAGAGAAATCCCCGTCGGTTCTTGCGAAAAAATTGTTAAAAATGTATCAATTCCTCTTTCCCATTTGCGCAAAATGTATTATAATGATTTGGGATATGGTTATGTTATGCATCGGACAGCGGCAAGGGTGTCTCCCATCCCCCCATCGCTGTCTCATTTTAAACCGGTAAGTTCAATTTACCAAAATAGGAGGATTATACTGTATGGATTACAAAGCATTGTATCAAAGCAAACTGACGACCCCCGAAGAAGCCGTCAAGTGCGTTCATGATGGCGACTGGGTCGCATGGGGCTGGGTGAGCAACACCCCCAAGGCCTGTGACCACGCTATGGCAGAGCACCTGAAGACCCTGCATGACGTGCAGTTCCGGGGCGGCATCCTGATGTGGAAGCCCGAAATGTTCGACATGGAGAACGCCAAGGATCACTTCACCTGGAACAGCTGGCATATGTCCGGCGTGGAACGGAAGATGATCGACCGCGGCTTCTGCTTCTATGCACCCGTCCGTTACTCTGAAGTGCCTAAGTACTGCCGTGAGACCCCCTATCCTGACCGCGTTTTCTTCGCACAGTGCGCACCCATGGATGAACACGGCTACTTCAACTTTGGTCCCAACGCTTCCCACCTGATCGAGATCTGCAACCGTGCAGAAGAAATCATCATCGAAGTCAATGAGAATATGCCTCGCTGCCTGGGTGGCTATCACACCGGCATCCATATCTCTCAGGTCACCAAGATCGTGGAAGGCGACAATCCTCCCATGGCGCAGCTCCCCGCCGGCGGCGAACCCACTGCGGACGAACTGGCAATGGCCAACCTGGTCGTGCCCATGATCCCCGACCACGCCTGCTTGCAGCTGGGCATCGGCGGTGTGCCCAACACCATCGGCGCTGTCATCGCTCAGTCCGACCTGAAGGATCTGGGCGTTCACACCGAAATGTACGTTGACGCTTTCGTGAAGCTGACCCAGGCCGGCAAGATCACCGGCAAGTATAAGGAACTGGATCCCGGCCGTCAGGTCTATGCCTTCGGCGCCGGCACCCAGATGCTGTATGATTTCATCGACGACAACCCCGAATGTATGTGCGCTCCCGTTGACTACGTCAACGACATCTACACCATCTCCTCCATCAGCAACTTCATCTCCATCAACAGCGCCGTTGACATCGACCTGTACGGTCAGATCAGCGCTGAGACCTCCGGCATCCGTCAGATCTCCGGTGCAGGCGGCCAGATGGACTTCGTTATGGGCGCATACCTGTCCCCCGGCGGCAAGAGCTTCATCTGCATGACCTCCGCCATGAAGGGCAAGGACGGCACCCTCAAGAGCAAGATCCGTCCCACCCTGGCACTGGGCACCGCTCCCACCTGCACCCGTTCTCAGGGTCAGTACATCGTCACCGAAAACGGCATGATCAACCTGAAGGGTCTGACCACTTGGCAGAGAGCCGAAGGTCTGATCAGCATCGCTCATCCCCAGTTCCAGGATGAACTGATTGCCGAAGCAGAAAAGATGAAGATCTGGAGAAAGTCCAACAAGAAGTAATTCGTTCTTTCCCCAATTCAACAGGACAATCAAAAGGACGCTGGCGTGCCAGCGTCCTTTTTGTCGTTTCTTGCGGGTTTTGATTGAAACCTCCAACTAAATCTGTTATCATACGAACTGTGGAAACCCACCGCCCTGCCTCACCTGGGCGGGAACGGTTCACAGACGGTTGCCTGCAATCCCGCACCGGCGGATTGGAGGTGTGTACACAGCCCTGCGGGAAATCCCTCCCGAAAGGAGGCTGGTACTACGTTACTGAATACTCTGGGCAGTATTGCGAGCATCGTGGGACTCATCCTCACGATCGTCTTTGAAGTACGCGCTCGTAAAAAGAAGTAAGCCGTCTGTCCGACCAGACGGCTTACTGCATTGTGTAGATACTCGATAACTGCACTTTGCTACTTAGCTTCTTGTTGTGGCAACTGTTCTGGGTTTCCACACCTTTATTATATCGAACCGACAGCGCTTGTCAAGCGCTTTGCCAAAAGACCATTGCGAGATAGCATTTTTCCAACGCATATGGTATAGTAATGAGATGAAGGAAAAACGATAGAACAAAAGGAGACAAAACATGAAAAAAGGAATCGCGGTTTTATTGGCCGCCCTCATGCTGGCCAGCGTCTGGCTGGTCGGCTGCGGCGAGCGCAGTCCGGAGGAGCTGTGGGCAACAGCCAAGGAGAACATCGTCACGGCCAAGAGCGTCCGTCTGCACATGACCACGGATATGGCCTTCGACCTCCAGGGTGAGACCACTTCCATGACCATGAAGATGGAGGAAGCCTGCACTCAGGATCCCCTCAGTGCGGAAGTGACCATGACCATGGACATGGGCAGCCTGGGCAAGATGGACACCACCATGTACCTGGTGCAGGAGGGCAAGGAGTACGTCAGCTACACGAAGGTGTCCGGCGGCATCCTGGGCGACGAGGACGTCGGCTGGAGTCGGTCCACCATCGACGTGACCGACCTGAAGCAGTACAACGCCATGGACAACGCCAAGCTCTACCTGGATGTGCTGAACAGCTTCCAGTCCGCCGGGAAGGAGGCCATCGGCTCCTACAACACCATCCGCTATGACGGCAAGGTCACCGGCCAGGACATCAGCAAGATGCTGGATACCCTGGGGGACAACGTGTCCTCTATGCTCTCCACCGCCGACGCCAGCACCATGGCCGACCTGTTCAGCCAGCTGGACGGCATCCCCATGTCCGTGTGGATTGACCAAAAAACCGCCCTGCCGGTGCGGTACGAGATGGATCTATCCGGCATGGTCAACCAGCTGATGCGCACGATGATCAACGCCCTGAGCAACCTGAGCAGCGAAGCGGTGGACTTCCAGGTGAGCAAGGCCAGAGTGACGGTCGAATGCAGTGACTACAACGCTGTCGCCCCCATCACCGTGCCTCAGGAAGTGTTGGACGCCGCCACCAGCAAAAGCGCAGATGCGGCCTAACCAATTTTGATAGGAAAACTGCCTCGGAATCTTCCGAGGCAGTTTTTTGTGGAAAGCAAGCGCTATCTAAGACCGTGGAAGTACCCGAAAAGCGCACGCACCAAAGGCTCCTCCATTTATGGAGGGAGCTGTCGCCGCAAGGCGACTGAGGGAGGAGCAGGTGTTTCCTGTTATGCTCCTCTTATTCCGCCAACAGCTCATCCAACTGGTCGATGAGCTGGTCAAACAGCTCCAGCGCCTGGTGGATGGGAGCCGGAGTGGACAGATCCACGCCCGCCAGCTTCAGCAGCTCGATGGGCGGCATGGAGCAGCCGCCGGACAGGAACTTGAAATAATCGTCCACAGCAGGCTGGCCTTCCTTCAGGATGCGGCGGCTGATGGCAATGGCGGCGGCGTAGCCGGTGGCGTACTGATAGACGTAGTAGTTGTAGTAGAAGTGGGGGATGCGCGCCCACTCCAGGGCAATCTGGTCATCCACCACGATGTCCTTGCCAAAGTAGTCCTCATTGAGCTTCCGATAGATCTCACAGCACCGGTCGGCGGTGATGCCCTGTCCCTGCTGTGCCAGCTCATTGATCTGCAACTCGAATTCCGCAAACATGGTCTGACGATACAGGGTGGTGCGGAACTGTTCCAGGAAGTAGTTGATGAGATAAGCCTTTTCCCGCTTGTCGGTGGTGTGGTTGAGCAGGTATTCCATCAGCAGGGCTTCATTACAGGTGGAAGCCACCTCGGCTACAAAGATGACGTAATCGGAATAGACCACCGGCTGGTTCACATTGGACATTTCAGAGTGCATAGCGTGCCCCATCTCGTGTGCCAGGGTGAATACATCGTTGAGGGTGCCCTGGAAGTTGAGCAGCACAAAGGGGTGGGGGCGAGCGCCGGAGCTGTAAGCGCCAGAGCGCTTGCCCACGTTCTCGTACACGTCGATCCACCGGCCTTCAAAGCCCGCCCGCAGACCGTTCAGATAATTCTCGCTCAAAGGCGCCAGCGCCTTGAGCACCAGCTCCTTGGCTTCCGCAAAGGTGAACTTCATCTCCACATCCCCCACCATATTGGCGTACAGGTCGTAGAAATGCAGCTCCTCCACCCCCAGCAGCTTCTTGCGCAGGCTGGTGTACCGGTGCAGCTTGGGCAGATTCTCCCGCACTGCGTCGATTAGGCTGTGATAGACGCTCTCCGGCACCTCCGTCCGATCCAGGGCAGCGGCCAGGGCGGAGGGATAGTTCCGTGCCTGGGCGAAGAACCACAGTTGTTTGGCCTGGGCGGCCAGCGTGGCGGCCAGGGTGTTCTTGTGGCGCTCGTAGACCCCGTACAGGGACTCGAAAGCGGATTTGCGCAGGGTGCGATCGGCGCCGTACATCATGGGGATATAGGAACCGTGGGTCACATGGTGCGCCGCCCCCTGGGCGTCAATGGCGTCAGGGAAGGTCAGGTCGGCGTCATTGAGCATGGAGAAGATATTGTCGGGATTGTCAGACAGCTCCCCAGCCATGGCCAGCAGCCGTTCCTCCGCCGGAGAGAGGATGTGGGCACGGCGGCGGCGGATCTCATCCAGGTGACGGCGATAGCCCTCCAGCGCCGGAACATCCTGATAAAACTGTTCCAGCTTCTCGTCCGAGATGGCCAAGATCTCATTGGTCTCAAAGGCGGTGGCGGTGTTGAGCTGGGTCATGAAGTTGGTCAGCTGGGCGCACATCTCCTGGGGCTTGGCGGCACGGGTGTCCTCGTCCGCCCGCCGGAAGGCATAGACCGCCAGCCGCTCGAAGATACGGCTCATCTCATCTCCCAGTTGCAGCCAGTTGTAGAGCAGCTGTGCGCTCTCCCCCAGGCGACCCTGGTAGCCCTTGACATAGTTCAAATAATCCTGGTTCCACTGAAAATCTTCCTGCCATTCGGCATCGCTGCCATACAGGTCGGTCAGCGCCCAAGTATCGGCGAAATTCACATCTTTGCGTTCGGGAATCGACATCATTCGTCCTCCTTGTTTGATATTGGTTCTATTATAGCATTGCGCGGGGGAGAAATCACCATCGAAGTCGCACTTCTAAACGGAATTCAAACCGCTTTGCGTCCACCGTTTCGGGAGAACCCCCGGGCAGGTTGGCATAACTGCCCTTCCCTATACTCCTACCCGAACCGTCCCTCCGCCTGTTGACAGGCGGAGCCTACGCTAAAAACCTGCCCCCGGCAGGTTTTCTTAACGCTGCGGGGTTTCCCCTCCGACATTGCAGGCATTTTGTTGTATGCACAACTTCCCGCTCAAAACCGCCGCGTCAAGCCCACAGCCACCCCCAGCACCTGGGCGCTGCCGCTGCAAAACTGCTCCGCCGCCACCAATTCCGGCGGCAGCCCCGCTCCGGCTGGCTGGAGGATGACCCACTCCCCCTGCTGGTAGTACCACCGCAGAACAGCCGGACGGCTGGCGAAGGCCACCAGGGCGATCTGCCCGCTGCGGGCGCTGCTCTGCCGGCGGATGAGCACCTGGTCACCAGGCAGGATCCCCGCATCCTCCATGCCGGACTCCGTGACCCGCAGGTAGAAATGTCCTTCCGCACTGGGCAGGTCGGCAGGAGCATAGCCCTCCGGCGGCTGGGTATCCAAGGGCTCTATGCCGGAAAGCAGACGATATACCGGCACCTGTCCCGCTTTTTCCGGCGCACGCTCCCGCTGGCGCGGTACATCGTACCCTTGGAGCCACAGGGGGTCTACCCCCAATTTCATGGCCAGTTCCGCCACCACTTGGCCTTTGGGATCCCGTTGTCCTAAGACATAACGATTTAAGGTTTGGGGGCGCATTCCCACATACTGCCCCAATTCCTCGTAATTCCACTTCCGTTCCTCCATCAACTGGCGCAGCCGCTGACCCAATTCCATGATTTTTTCCATTTTCTCACCCCGCATAGTCCCATTATTGTAACCATTCGGTTCTCATTGTATCACCAGACGGTATTTTTTGCAAGAATTCCCCTTTTCGGCTCTTGACGTTTTCTCTGTCTGGTGATAATATACACACTGTCAACGGAATTTCTTCCAAATTGCGGCATAATCAAACAGATTTATCTCCATCTGGTGAAATCCGTTTTCTTCCACTTTTTCCTCTCCCCGCCGGGATGGCTACAGGGAACAGGCGGAAATGGAAGGGCGAAAAAATAAAAAAAACGACATCGTTTCCGATGTCGTTTTGGTGGAGGATTGTGGATTCGAACCACAGTAGGCGGTCGCCAACAGATTTACAGTCTGCCCCCTTTAGCCACTTGGGTAATCCTCCCTATGAAATTGTGTCTTGGGAACGGTCATCCAGCAAGATGGAGCTGGTGGACGGACTCGAACCCCCGACCTGCTGATTACAAATCAGCTGCTCTACCAACTGAGCTACACCAGCGCGTGTGCCCAACTGGGCGGCTGCTCGATTCAGCTTGTTCATCATACCAAACCGGTCGACCAATGTCAAGAGCTTTTTTGCATTTTTTCGGACATTTTTTCTTTTCAACCCTTTGGGAAAGGAGGCAATGCCATGGCCTGCCCACTCCGCCCTCTGGATGCCCAGCAGATCCCGCCCGTTTGCGTCTGCTGCCGCTGTGGGGACGAATTGTATGAGACAGAGGAATGTTACCTGATTGATGAGGAAGTCATCTGCCCCAACTGTCTGCCAGACGTTGTTCGGGAGGAATACGCTCCGTGCCGGATGACCGTTGGGGAGCTGCGCTGCCCGCCGGAGGATTGAGCGGACGATGGGACAGAAATCAGGGATCTATAGAGGAGGAATTTTTCGTATGACCAAGACCAACGAAGCTGGGAAAGCCGCAAAAACCAACAACCGAAGAACCGGCGTCCGTTACCGCCGCAGCGCCGTGTATGTAAAGGAGCTGACCCCTTACATCGAAGCCCTGAGCGACCCCCAGCGGGAGTTTTTGATGCATCGAGTGCAGCGGATCATCATACGGGCGATGCGCCAGGACGTGACCTATCGGGAGGCGGAGTGCCTGGAACTGTACTTCGTGCAAGGATATACCTATGAGCAGATCAGCCAGAGCCTGCACATCAACGTGTCCACCATTTGCCGGAATATCCAGCGGGGAGAGCAGAAAATGAATCGGGTGCTGGAATTCGCCCGCGCGCTGTTGGGAGATCAGGCGGCGTGATATTGACGCAACGATAGCGTACAGTGAAGGGAGAACCCCCGGCGAGGGTTCTCCCTCTTTTCGTCTGCGACGAAAATTCACCCTTGCAAATTAGCAAGAACCAACGCACCATGCCTGTGAAACAGGCATGGCCTCCATCACCAACTACTTCACCACCACCGGCCCCATCTTCCACTCGTTCTGCGCCCGCCCCACTTCCGGCAGGCACATCCCCCACAGCAGCTCCGCTCTGGCGTCAATGGCGAACTGTTCCTGACACCGAACGTCCCACCGCTTCACCTGGGCGGGTTTGGTCAGCACCGGCAGCCGTTCCAGCCCCTTGGCCTGCTTCAACACGGCCTTGCCGTCCTGTCCCAGCCCCAGCACCCGCACATAGGGCACGCCCGCTGCCCACTGCGTCTGCCTGGTCAGACCCAGGTAAGCCCACAGGGTCAACCGGCGTATCCTGGCGTGGGCGTAGCGCTTGCTCTTTACCGTGTCCCAAAACTGTTCCAAGGTGGTGCTCTCGGCAGCAGCACGGCACAGCCGGTGCTCCAGCCCTTCCCCGCAGTCGGGCAGCGCCCGCCAGTCCTCCGGCGTCATCCGGCGCAGGAGGGTCAAGATGCCCCTGGCGTTGTACGTCAGCGCCGCCGGCGTCTGCCCACGCAGCACCGCCGCCGCCGGTTCCGGCATCTGAGCACAGGCACGCTCCAACTCCCCCGCCAGCAGCCACTGCCGAAGCTGAGACGCTGACGCAAACCCCCGACGCACTCCGGCGGCATTGTGCGCCGCCCCCACCCGTGGGACGGTCAGGGCGCGCATCTCCGGCGCTAAGGTCTGGATGGCACGCAAATATTCGATGCCCAACAGGTTGTTGGGACGGGTCAGGTACTCCGCCGTCTCCGTCCCCACCAGCGTCTCCAACGCCTTTTGACGGGCACTGGCAAAGGGCAAGCCCTGCTGCAAGTAAGGCCGAAGGGCGTCCGGAAAGGCGGCGCTGTCCAGCGCCTGCGCCACGATCTGCAAGGCGGTCAGGTCACCGCTCTCGCTGCCGAAGGCCAGGTGGGTGACCCCCAGGGCGTGGAGGATTTGGACGCCCCCACGGGCGAAGGACTCAGCCGAGGACACCGCCCACTGGACGGGCAATTCCACCACCAGATCCGCACCGCACCGCAGCGCCATCTCCGCCCGAGCATACTTGCTGACGATGGCCGCCTCCCCCCGTTGGGTGAAGGGGCCGCTCATGGCACAGACCACCGGCGCACCAGGCAGGGCGGCCTTGGCCTGGGCGATGAGATGGGCGTGTCCCCGATGGAAGGGGTCAAATTCTGCGATGATTCCGATGCAAGTTCTCTCCTCCATAGCCGCTTCCTCCTGGCTTATCAGCATTCTTCCTGAAAATTCACAGGGAATTCCGTACATTTCTACGAAAAAAATGATTGTTCTTCCTTGCTGTTCGTACTATAATAAGACTGTACGCCTATTTACATACTACATGACAGCGCGCCGCGCTGCAAGCAGTAAGAAGATCATAAGATGAAAAAGGAGATATTCACTATGAATGTTCTGGTTATCAACGCAGGCAGCTCCTCCCTGAAGTATCAGCTGCTGGATCCCGCTACTGGCGACCTGCTGGCCAAGGGCCTGTGCGAACGGATCGGCATTGACGGCAAGTTCACCTACAAGCCCCAGGTGGACGGCAAGCAGAAGCTGGACGCCATTGATGTGGCTATGCCCACCCATTCCGAAGCCATCCAGGCTGTCCTGAACGCCCTGGTCGATCCGGAAAACGGCGTCATCGCCTCCATGAGCGAGATCGACGCTGTCGGCCACCGTGTGGTTCATGGCGGCGAAGCATTCTCCTCCTCCGTCCTCATCACCGATGAAGTCATGAAGGCCATCGAAGGCTGCAACCCCCTGGCTCCCCTGCACAACCCTGCCAACATCATCGGCATCAACGCCTGCAAGGCCGCTCTGGGCGACAGCGTTCCCCAGGTCGCTGTGTTCGACACTGCGTTCCACCAGACCATGCCTCCTGTGGCATACACCTATCCCATCCCCTACGAATACTACAAGAACGATAAGATCCGCCGCTATGGCTTCCACGGCACCTCTCATCGTTTCGTCTCCGCTCGTGCTGCCGCTATGCTGGGCAAGGACATCGCTGACCTGAAGATCATCACCTGCCATCTGGGCAACGGCTCCTCCGTGGCAGCCATCAAGGGCGGCAAGTGCATTGACACTTCCATGGGTCTGACTCCCCTGGCTGGCCTGCCCATGGGCACCCGTGCCGGCGATATGGACGCAGGCGTGATGGAATTTATCATGAACAAGTACAACCTGGACATCAACCAGATGATGACCATTCTGAACAAGAAGTCTGGCGTCTTGGGCATCTCCGAAGTCTCCTCCGACTTCCGTGACCTGGACACTGCTGCCGAAGCAGGCAACCAGCAGGCACAGCTTGCCAAGGATGTGTTCGTCTATGACGTGAAGAAGTACATCGGCGCATACGCAGCTGCTATGGGCGGCGTGGACGCAGTCGTTTTCACCGCCGGTGTGGGCGAAAACTCCGCTTCCCTGCGTGCTGAAATGGTAGACGGTCTGGAATACATGGGCATCAAGATGGATCTGGCCAAGAACGACTTCCGCGGCGAAGAACGGGACGTCACTGCCGAAGGCGCCACCGTCAAGGTTCTGGTCATCCCCACCAACGAAGAACTGATGATCGCAATGGATACCGCCGAGATCGTCAAGGGCTGATCGCCCTGGCCGATCCGTCCACCGTGGTCACTTTCTTCCTAGGTTTCCGCTCCCCGTTAAGACGGGGAGCGCCTACGCTAAAAAACTGCCCCCGGCAGTTTTTCTAAACGCTGCGGTGGACACTGCCGAGATCGTCAAGGGCTGATTGTAATTTAACATCAAAACAACAAAGAAAGTCCTCTCCGTGGGACTTTCTTTTCTTTTCCCTCAAACAGCAGTCAGATTTGCTTCTCTCTCGGATAGACAACCTTTTTCCCCAGTGGTATAGTGAACGTATCCAAACTGACACGATGAAGAAAAAAGGAGGAACTCATCATGCGTAAAAACTGCAGCCGAATCTTGGCGTTGCTGCTGGCCTGCGTCCTGACCTTTGCCATGGCCGGACAGGCTTTGGCCGCCGACACGGCATCCCCCACTCCGTTTGGTATTCGCCAGTCGGAGTACCTGAAGCTGAACAAGCCCAAGGACAAAGCCCTCTACTACAAAGGCGAAACCATTCCGGTCAGTCTCACCATCGCACCGGTAGCCGAGGATTACATTGCCTGCACCGCTATTGTCGTCCTGAACGAAAAGACCGAAGATACGGTCTGGCAAAAGGAGCTGTACTTGGACGGCCAGACTTATAAGGGCCGTGTAAACACCAAAAAATTTCCCACCGGTTCCTATGCCATCGCTGCCGCAACGGGTATCGTAGACAGCAACGATGACGCATTGGAGCCTCTGAATAACGTAGAGGATTCGATGGTCTACGCCGAGTTCACCCTCAAGACCCTCAAAGCCCCCACCAGCCTGAAGGCTGCCGCTGGCAAGCGCAAGGTGACCATCACCTACAAAAAAGCCGCCGGCGCTACCAAGTATGAGATTTACCGCTCCACCCAGAAGTCCAAGGGCTACCAGAAGATCGCCGCCACCACCAAGACCAAGTATGTGGACACCAAGGCAAAGAAGGGCAAAAAGTACTACTACAAGGTGCGCACCGTCCGCACCGGCAGCGGCACCGTCTACAGCGCCTACACCGGCGCCAAGCGCACGGGCAAGGTGAAATAACCCCAGTTCCAGTCCACAAAAAAATGTCCGGGCACAAGACCCGGACATTTTTATTTCGTTAGGCAGTCAAACTCAGCACTTTTCAAAGACGGTGGCAACCCCCATGCCGCCGCCGATGCACAGAGTGGCCAGACCCTTCTTGGCGTCCTCCCGCTTCTGCATCTCGTGCAGCAGGGTGACGATGATACGAGCGCCGGAAGCACCGACGGGATGCCCCAAGGAGATGGCGCCGCCGTTGACGTTGACCTTGCTCATGTCAAAGCCCAGCTCACGAGCCACAGCGATGGACTGTGCCGCAAAGGCTTCGTTGGCTTCCACCAAGTCGATATCATCAATGGTCACGCCAGCCTTTTCCATAGCCTGACGGGAGGCGGGCACAGGGCCGACCCCCATGATCTTGGGGTCAACACCGCCCTGGCCCCAGCCGATGAGCTTTGCCATGGGCTTCAAGCCGTACTTTTCCACCGCTTCGCCGGACGCCAGCACGATGGCGGCAGCGCCGTCATTGATGCCGGAGGCGTTGGCAGCGGTGACGCGGGGCGTCCCCTTGTCCGCTGCGTCCCGTGCGCCGGTGACTTCAAAGGTGTGGACGACCTGAGGGTTGGGCGATTCCGCACTGAG
Organism: uncultured Eubacteriales bacterium; assembly: GCA_900545815.1. Taxonomy (GTDB): domain Bacteria; phylum Bacillota; class Clostridia; order Oscillospirales; family Oscillospiraceae; genus Onthomonas. Next base: position 59,094 of record URAM01000002.1, read on the forward strand.
GGCAAAGGCGCCGCGGAGCTTGGAGATCCCCTCGGCGGTGACGCCTGCCTTGGGGAATTCGTCCTTGTTGAAGTCCACCATGTTCTTCTTGACCTTCACAGGGACGGGCACGATCTCCGCATCGAACCTGCCTGCGGCCTGAGCGGCCTCGGCCTTCTGCTGGGAAGCCGCAGCGAACTCGTCCTGTTCCTGTCTGGTGATGCCCCAGATGTCATTGATATTTTCCGCAGTCGTGCCCATGTGATAATTGTTGTAGATCTCCCACAGGCCGTCCTGAATCATGCTGTCCACAATCTTCTTTTCCCCCATTCGGGCGCCCCAGCGCGCATCCGGAATGAGATACGGCGCACCGCTCATGCTCTCCGTGCCGCCGCAGACGATGATCTCCGCATCGCCCGCCAAAATAGAACGCGCACCTTCAATGAGGGATTTCATACCAGAGCCGCACACCATATTTACGGTATAAGCAGGAATGGAGTAGGGCAGACCGGCCTTGATGCTGACCTGGCGCGCAACATTCTGCCCCAAGCCAGCGGTGAGAATGCAGCCAAACACCAGCTCATCCACCTGCTCCGGCTTCACGTTGGCACGGTTCAGCGCCTCCTTTACTACCACCGCACCCATGTCCACAGCGGGGGTATTCTTCAGCGCGCCGCCGAAAGAGCCGATTGCAGTCCGACAACAGTTGATGACATATAAATCTTTCATCTTGAAACCTCCGTTCTTTGGTTGCTCCGTTTTCTTGCGCAGAACCGTCCGGTTCGGTGCCCGTCCAAGGGCGTTGCCCCACGGCACCTCCGGCCGCTCTGCGTTCCTTTTTGCTGCTTACTATATATATCTAATTATATAGCATAAATAAATATATGTCAACCGTAATGCACGACACCTGTCAATACATCTTTTTCATCCGCTCAAACTTCCTCCTGCGCCCTCCTTCTTTCCCTGTTCCCAACCGGATTTTTCCGAGATTTGGACGCCAATTGTGAATTTTTTAGAACTTTGCAAATTTAACGCTAAATTCATTGTATATTTACGTCTATTTTGCTTGACAAACTTGTAACAAAGTGTATATAATAACCATGGTAGTTCGTTGTGAACGAGCTCCCAACTGCGTGTAGTATTTATTTTAAAAGTAACAACAGCATTTATTAATTTTCAGGAGGTTACACTATGAATCCGAGAGATGTTGTCATCGTAAGTGCATGCCGTACCCCCATCGGCAAGAACATGGGTCAGTTCAAGGACGTTCGTGCTCGTCAGCTGGCTATCACCGCTGGTGCTGAAGCTATCAAGCGCGCTGACATCGATCCTAAGCTGATCGACGGTATCGTAATGGGCGAATGCTTCACCGCTATGGAAGGCTCCCTGGCAGCTCGTCAGGTCTCCATGAGACTGGGCTTCGACGAAAGATCCAACGCCTGTGTCGTCAACCAGAACTGCGCATCCGGCATGCGTGCTCTGGACATCCAGGCTAACAACATCCTGCTGGGCAAGGAAGACATCGGCATGGTTATCGGTGTGGAATCCATGACCAACGCTCCTTATGTCCTGGAAAAGGCTCGTATGGGCTATCGTATGGGCGACTCCAAGATTTTCGATAACATGCTGCATGACGGCCTGATCGACGAACTGTCCGGCGGCCACATGGGTCTGACTGCTGAAAACGTTGCTGAAAAGTATGGCATCACCCGTGAAGAATGCGACAAGATCGCTGTCCGTTCCCACAACCTGGCTTGCAAGGCCATCGACGAAGGCATCTTCAAGGATGAAATCGTTCCCGTCGTGATCAAGTCCAAGAAGGGCGAAAAGGTCATCACCGATGACGAACATCCCATCCGTAACTGCACCATGGAAACCCTGGCTAAGCTGAAGCCCGCCTTCAAGAAGGACGGCGTCATCACCGCTGCTAACGCTTCCGGCATCAACGACGCTGCTGCAGCAGTCATCCTGATGAGCTGGGAAAAGTGCCAGGAACTGGGCAAGAAGCCTATGGCAAAGCTGGTCACCTGTGTCGCTGAAGGCGTTGCTCCCGAAGTCATGGGCCTCGGCCCCGCAGTGGCTATGCCCAAGGCTCTGAAGGCTGCTGGCCTGAAGTGGGAAGACATCGATTACTTCGAAGTCAACGAAGCTTTCTCCGCACAGGTTCTGGGTGTTGAGAGAATGCTGAAGGAAGACTACGGCTATGTCGTCGATTGGGACAAGACCAACAAGTTCGGCTCCGGTATCGCTCTGGGCCATCCCGTTGGCTGCACCGCTCTGCGTATCATCGTCACCCTGGTTTACGAGATGATCCGTTCCGACTACAAGTATGGCATGGCTTCCCTGTGCGTCGGCGGCGGCCCCGCTATGGCTTCCATCTGGACCCGCGATTTCTCCTGATTGCTTAAGGAAAATCACTAGTTACTCCGCTTAGGAGAAACTCCAAAGGAAACTTTCCGCTCCCCATCCTTCGGGATGGGGAGTTTTTTATGTCCACCTTCCCCTGGATGGCTGCTGGCGCTGACCTGCTCTTGATTTTCTCAGACGGAACGCTGCTACATCCGTTCTAATTCCCATTTGTCAAGTACCTATTTCCACAATATCCACGGTTTTGTCCACATTTTATTTCTCAACCAGAGGGGCTTGACAGCAGTTCTCCCCTGAAAATGTGGAAAACTCTGTGGAATTCCTGTGGAAAACTCTCTCGGCGGCGTCCCATGCTCGGTGCCATCTACCGTTTCCGCCCCACGTTTGGAGCAAGTCGAAAGGGATGTGGGACGGGTGTGTGAAGAAAAAAGAATTTGTTTTTTACGTTCCTTCGCCGCAATGCACTGCCATTTTGGAAGGCTCCCTCGCTTATTTCAGGGCATACCTCCCCTCACGATCTGTGTCCGGTTCAGGGTAAGGTTCCGTATCGGTTCCATCGGTGACCACTTGTGACCACTGGTCGCTGCCGCGATTGCGATTGGCCTTGTTCCGCTGGCATACCTTGCGGTATTTCTCGCTATTAACATCCAATCCCACCTTCAAAAACCAAAACGCCATCTCCACCAGCATATCCTCCCGATCCGGCAGCACGCCGCGCTTTTCATAGTCCAGCATCACTCGGATCAGGCGCCCCACCTGTTCGTCTGTGAGCGTAGCCGTTTGTTCCTCGAAGTCGTAGTACAGGATAAAGCTGCTTTTTTCTTTTGCCATTTGATTTGGCTCCTTTCTTGTTAGAATCTTCCTGTTATCTTACACAGCCTTTCCCGCTCACGCAAGTCTGTTTCCACCGTTTTCCCGTGATCTGCCCACTTTTTCTGTCTAAACCGGATGTTTGTCTGCAAAAACATCAAAGAGTCTCCCCTCAAACTGCCCGATCTGGCGCCGGAAAAAGGAGAATCTTAAAGATTTCATCGTCCCATTCTTAATCGTTCCGTGCTATGATAGAACGGAACAAGGAAAGGGGCTTTTTTCATGTATCAAATTCTCGTTTGCGATGATGATCACGACATCGTATCCGCTTTGGAAATATACCTCACCGGCGAAGGCTACGGCGTCACCGGTGCTTACTCCGGCCAAGAGGCCATTGACCTGTTTCAGCAGAACCAGTTCCACCTGGTGCTCATGGACATCATGATGCCCGGTATGGACGGCATCGCCGCCACCGCCGAGCTGCGCAAGCTGAGCAATGTGCCCATCATCTTCCTCACCGCCAAGAGCGAGGACACCGACAAGATTTTGGGGCTGAACATGGGGGCGGACGACTACATCACCAAACCCTTCAACCCTTTGGAGGTTATTGCTCGTGTTCGCTCCCACCTGCGCCGGTACACGCAGCTGGGGGGGCAGATCTCTGCCCCCCACCTGTTCACCGTTGGCTCCATCGTGCTGGATGACGGTGCCAAGACCGTGACGGTGGATGGGGAACCGGTGAGCCTGACGCCGCTGGAATTCCAGATCCTCCGCCTGCTCATGAGCCGGCCCGGACAAGTGTTCTCCATGGTGCAGATCTATGAGCAGGTGTGGAAGGATGTGGCGCTAGGCAGTGAGAACACGGTAGCCGTCCACATCCGGCACCTGCGGGAGAAGATCGAGATCGACCCCGCCCATCCCCGTTACCTGAAGGTGGTCTGGGGGCTGGGGTACAAGATGGAACAGAGTTGACCCGCTGGAAAGGATGCTCGCTATGAAATTACCACGGACTCCCTCATGGGCGAAACTTCTCTGCGCTTGTTTCGCCTGCATTTTCTTGGGCACCTGTGCCAGTCTCTCGCTCAGCGCCTTCCAACTGTTCCGCCTCTATGGAACCAGCACCATCAACGGCGGCGCTGCGGCTTCCTCCGTGGCGGAGGAATACTGCCAGGACGCTTGGGATCTATTCGTTCTGTCCCAGCACAAAAAAAGCCTGACTTATCTGGGCAAGCAGCGCTATGACGCCTTGGCAGAGCAGCTGGAGCTGGACAACACCAACTTCCGCTACCGTATTCTGGACATCAACGGCAAAGTCCTGGGCGGCAACGCCAAACAGGATCTATCCAGCACCGTGGAGCGCACTTATGATGCCCTCTACCCTGCCTACTCCGATTCCACCTATATCACGGTGGAGGAACAAGACCTGCCGCCGGAGTCGGTAGAGGGGGATTGGTCGGTGGCAGACTCCACAGCTTGGACGGATGTGGCGATTGCCAGTGCCGCTGCCAGCGCTAACACGGACTTGCACTACACCTACATCACCTACAATCAGGACTATATCGACCTGCCGTCCAAGTGCATCACCACACAGACCACCACGCCGCTGAAAAATCGCGTTTTGGAGTGGGGCATCACCGATCCCATGACCATCGATGATGATCTGCTCCAATGGGAGCAGGACGCCAGCCAGAACCAGGGGCGGATGCTGCCCACCATCGGCGTGGCCATTGTCGCCGGAGCATTCGGGCTGTTCTTCCTGTGCTATCTGCTGGCCGCCGCTGGCCATAAGCTGGGCACCGAAGGCATCACCCTAAACGGCTTGTACCACTGCCCCTGGGATCTTCTGTTCCTTCTGACCATCTTCGTCAATTATCTCTATATTCGGGTCATTTGGGAGGTGCTCCGAAGCGCCGAAGGCTCCCTCAGCAACGCCAACAGCGCAGACACCATCCTCCCCACCGTTCTGCTCTTGCAGTTGGGTGCTCTGGCCGCCGTGGGCACGGCTCTGTGGCTGCCTTTGCTGACCACCCTGGCCGCCCAGGTCAAAGCCCACCAGTGGTGGCACACCACCTTGCTCTGCCGGCTGGGGCATCGCCTGAGGCAGTTCTTCCGCCTGATCCCCCTGCATTTTAAGGCGTTCTCCCTCTGCGCCGCCTACCTGTTCTGCTACGCCTTCCTCTGCTTCCTGGCCGGACAGCGCTCTGTGACCCTGCCCCTGCTGATTCTCGCCTTTCTCCTGGCCGCTCTGGCCTTGGCGGCACTGCTGTGGTGGCTGCGGGGTTGGAGTGTCATCCGCAAGGGCAGTCAGTCGCTGGCCGCCGGCGATCTGAACTACACCACCGACACCACCGGCCTGCCCTGGGATCTACAGAAACACGGGGCGGATCTGAACGCCATCAGCGATGGGATGCAGAAGGCCGTAGAGGAGCGGATGCGCTCTGACCGGTTCCGGACGGAGCTGATCACCAATGTGAGCCATGACCTGAAAACGCCCCTGACCAGCATCATCAACTATGTAGATCTGCTGAAAAAGCTCAACCTGCAAAATCCCACCGCCCAGCAGTACATTGACGTGCTGGATCGGAAAAGCCAGCGCTTGAAAACCCTCACCGAGGACTTGGTGGAGGCCAGCAAAGCCTCCGCCGGCGTGCTGGCTGTGGATCGCCAGCGGTTGGAGACTACCCAGCTGGTGCGCCAGGCATTGGGCGAGTACGAGGATAAATTGCGCGACGCCCAACTGCGGGTCATCCAGCGCTACCCCAAAGAGGGGGCGTGGATCCTGGCCGATGGGCGGCATCTGTGGCGCATCCTGGATAACCTGCTGTCCAACTGCGCCAAATACGCCATGCCTGGCACCCGCCTGTATGTGGACGTGATCCGCCGAGATGGGAACGTGGAGATCTCCCTGAAAAACATCTCCGCCGACCCGCTGAACATCCCCTCCGAAGACCTGCTCCGCCGGTTCGTTCGGGGAGACGATTCCCGCTCCACCCCAGGCAGCGGCTTGGGTCTGTCCATTGCCCAGAGCTTGGCGCACTTGCAGGGGGCTGAGTTCTCCATCGACATTGATGGCGACCTGTTCAAGGCGCTGGTGCGGTTTCCAGAGTCTGCGGGAGAAAACTGACCTCACCGAAGCCCCTCCGATATGCTGCCTCTCCCCCAAACCACAACCCATTCCCCACCCAAAAACGGGCGAACCTCAAATGAGGTTCGCCCGTTCTCTTTCACCGATACCGAAACAGCTCCTTTTCCTCCGGTGTGCGCCGATACATCTTCCAGAACCCGATCACAATAAGCACGATACCCAAAATGGTCAACAGACTCAAAGGCAGGTGGAGCATATATTCATAGGCATCGGAATAGCATCGACCATACAGCTTCAGTTCCCTTGCCTGGACATCATAGCTGAACAAAAAAGTCAAGAATTCCAACAGGAATCCCGCCAGAACAAACCAGATCGGCTTGCCCTTTGCCCACCAGGAAGGCCGTTTTTCCGGTGCCTGAGGCACCTCCGGCGGCGCCTGGGGCTGGGTGCGCCACCCCATGGCCTGGCTGGGGTCGGTGCAGTCCTCCAGCATCAGGTACTCCAGCGGCACCTGAAAAAACTTGCTCAGCCGCACGATGTTGTCCGTGTCCGGCGCCGCCGTGCCCAGCTCCCACTTGGAGATGGCCTGACGGGAGACGTGGAGCTGCTCCGCCAGTTTTTCCTGGGACAGGGCGCTCTCTCGGCGCAGCTTCTGTAATTTTTCACCAAAGGTCATCGGGTGACCCTCCTTTCGGATTTTGTTTTAAATTTCTTCCGTTCTGTGCTCTTATCGTAACAAATTTACCGGTAGCAGTCTAGCAATTTCGGTTGTCATTTTTGCAACTGTCAGGCGCGCTCTCCCCAAACGCCCTTTCCCTCCCTCCGTCTCGCTCTGTTCCCTTTCCTCCTGCGGTCGCTCCGCATCCGAACTTCCATGAAACCGAAATGTCCCTAAAACTTGACTATTGCGCATCATTTATGGTAAACTTATGTTGTTAGGTATTTCAAGGAAAAGGAGGTATTCTATGATTCAATTCGATCATGTGTCAAAAACTTTCGGAAAAAATCAGGTTTTATCCGATGTAACGTTCACCATTGACCAAGGTAATTTTGTTACCATAATTGGAGCCAGCGGCTGCGGAAAAACCACCACATTAAAGATGATCAACCGCCTCATCAAGCCCACTGCTGGCGAGATCTACATCGGCGGCGAGAACATTCGGGACAAGGACATCCTACAGCTCCGGCGCAGCATGGGCTATGTCATCCAGCAGACCGGTCTGTTCTCCCACATGACCGTTCGGGAGAACATTGAGATCATCCCCCGTCTGTCCAAAGCCGACCCGGAGCGCACCCGCACCCGCACGCTGGAGCTGATGGATTTGGTGGGTATGGATCCAGATCAGTATCTGGATCGCTATCCCACAGAGTTGTCCGGCGGCCAGCAGCAGCGCATTGGCGTGGCTCGTGCCTTCGCTATGGACCCGGAGATCATCCTCATGGATGAACCCTTCAGCGCCCTGGATCCTATCACCCGTACCCAGCTTCAGGACGAGCTGTTGGGGTTACAGGAGGAGCTGCACAAGACCATTGTTTTCGTCACCCACGACATGGACGAGGCGGTGAAGATCGCCGACAAGATCTGCGTCATGGACAAGGGCAAGATCTTGCAGTACGATGAGCCGGAACAGCTCTTGAAAAATCCCTGCAACGAGTTCGTAGCTCAGTTCGTAGGCAAGAACCGTATCTGGTCGTCGCCAGAGTTCATCAAGGCAAGAGACATTATGATCGACCGTCCCATCTGCTGCCCGCCGGAACTGAACCTGCGCAAGGCGGTGGAGCGGATGCGCTTTGCCAAGGTGGATACCCTCATGGTCACCGACTCCAAGCGCCAGCTGCTGGGCCTCATGCGTGCCACGGATTATCCGTCGCTCTTGACCCACCTGCGCAGTCACCACTCCACCGTGGCTCAGGCCATGGATCAGCACTTCGCCTCCGCCAGTCCGGACGCCTCCATTATCGACCTGCTGGCGCTGGTGCAGGAGCAGAATATCTCCGCTCTGCCCATTGTGGAGGAGGACGGCAGACTATGCGGCCTGATCACCCGCAGCAGCCTGATGACCACCTTGAGCCATCAGTATCTGGACAACCAGGAAGGAGGGCTGTGATATGAGCGTCATCACGGGATTCTTTGCTTACCTGGCCGCCAACAGCAGCCAGATTTTTAACCTGCTCCTGGAGCATATCCGCCTGACCGCCATCGCCGTGGGCGTCTCCATCCTCATCGGTGTCCCCTTGGGCATCTTTATCTGCTACATCCGCAAGGCCAGCAAGCCCATCCTGGGTCTTGCAAACATCATCCAGGCCGTCCCCAGTATGGCCTTATTGGGCTTTGCCATCCCCTTGTTGGGCATCGGCACCCTGCCCGCCGTGGTGGTCGTGGTACTCTATTCCCTGCTGCCCATCATCAAAAACACCTACGCCGGCATCCAGGGCATCAACCCAGACACCATCGAGGCGGCTTCCGCCATCGGGATGTCTCGGTTCCAGGTGCTCTACAAAGTCCAAATCCCCCAGGCGCTGCCTGTCATGATGGCTGGTGTCCGCATCTCCGCCGTCACCGCCGTTGGCCTGATGACCATGGCCGCCTTTATCGGCGGCGGCGGCTTGGGCTACCTGGTTTTCGCCGGCATCCGCACCGTGGATAACTATCAGATCCTGGCTGGCGCCCTCCCCGCCTGCCTGCTGGCGCTGCTGGTGGACTTTCTCTTTGGCATCGTGGAAAAATTGGTCACGCCCCTGAGCCTGCAAGGCACTTCCAGCGCCAACGCCCGAAAAAACCGGAGACAGCAGAAGTGGGTTTTGTCCATCACAGCGGCTCTCCTGGTGCTCCTCTTTGTGATCAACGGCGTCTCCAGCGCCCTGAGCAATCGGGGCGGCGGCGACACCATTACCGTAGGCGGCAAGGACTATACGGAACAGGTGGTGCTCTGCCATATGGTGGCTGACCTGATCGAGGAGAACACCGATCTGACCGTAAAGCGCCAGCCCATGCTGGGCGGCACCCAGGTCTGTACCGGCGCCGTCCGCAGCGGCGAGATCGACCTGTATATTGACTACACCGGCACCTGCTACGCCGACACCCTGGGCTATACCCCCATCAGCGATGTGGAAAAGGTGTATCAGACGGTGGTCAAGGACTTCGATGAAAAATACAACTTGAAAGTCCTGAAACAGATGAACTTTAACAACACCTACACCTTGGCCGTGAAGCCGGAGACTGCGAAGAAGTACAACCTCAAGACCTTCAGCGACCTGGCCAAAGTCTCCAACCAGCTGGTCATCTCTCCCACCTTGGAGTTCACCAAACGGGGGGATTGCCTGCCCGGTCTGAAAAAGAAGTACAACATGAACTTCAAAAAAGTGGTGGCCATGGACAGCTCTCCTCGGTATTTGGCTCTGTCCAACGGGGAAAGCGATGTGGTGGACGCCTTCTCCACCGATGGTCTGTTGAAGAAATTCGGCCTGACCGTCCTGGAAGACGACCAGCACTTCTTCCCGCCCTATTACGCCGTTCCCGTCATCCGCAGTGAGGTGCTGGAAGCGCATCCGGAATTGGAAGATCTGCTGGGGCAATTGGGCGCCGTGCTCACCGATGATGTGATGGGCACCCTCAATTACCAGGTGGACGAAGAAAATCAGGATCCGGAAACAGTCGCCAAAACCTTCTTGCAGGAACAAGGACTCATCCACTAACAAACACAGCCTCGGAGTTTTCCGAGGCTGTTCCCATTCAAATCTCAAGCCCCGCGGGCATGGTGCGTTGGTTCTTGCACTGAGGGGGAACCCCGCAGCGTTAAGAAAACCTGCCGGGGGCAGGTTTTTAGCGGAGGCCCCGCCTGTCAACAGGCGGGGAGACGGTTCGGGTAGGAGTAGCAGGAAGAGCAACTACGCTAACCTACCCCTGGGGGTTCGCCCTTTTGTGGTGCTGCCACCCCACAAATTTTCCCCCCACATCCCCCCGTCTTCCACGCATTTCAGTTGCCGTCCCCTCACCGCTATGATATAATGAAATGATGTAACGAAAGATAAGCCCGAAGGCTGGAGGTTAGAGATATATGAACGAAAAAATCAAAGTGACCGTGGCAGAACGCACCTTCCTGCTCACCAGTTCCGATGAAGAATCCTACGTCCAGAAGGTCGCAGAATCCGTGGATGAACAGATCAGACAGGCCGCTGAAGCGTCCCACGCTTCCACCCTGGACGCCGCCATCATGTGCGCCATGAACCTGGCGGATAACTTCTTCAAGGAGCAGGAGAAATCCGAGCACCTGCGCCAGCAGGTCAAGCAGTACCTGGACGAGGCCAACCAGATGAAGCAGGAGCTGTCCGAAGCCAAGCGGGAGATCTTCCGCCTCCAGCAGGGCGGGAAGTAACCCTCCCCTCAGCCACACGAACCAATCCACACAGCGCCCCCAGAGAGCACTGCGCTCTCTGGGGCTAGTACATACAGGAGCAGAGAGAGATGTTAGAACTTTTATCCCCCGCCGGTTCCCCAGAGGCCGTCCGTGCCGCTGTCCAGAGCGGCGCTGACGCCGTCTACCTGGGATACGGCAACTTTAACGCCCGACGCAATGCAGTGAATTTCGACGAAGCCGCCCTCCAGGAGGCCGTCCAGTACTGCCATCTCCGCGGGGTCAAGGTCTATCTCACCCTCAATACCCTCCTCAACGACCGAGAATTGACCCAGGCCGCCAAGCTGGTGGATCAGGTCAGCCAGATGGGCGTAGATGCCCTGCTGGTACAGGATCTGGGCGTGGCGCGGATGTGCCGCCAGGTGGCGCCTGACCTGCCCCTCCACGCCAGCACCCAAATGACCATCCACTCCCTGGACGGCGCCAAAGCCGCCGCCGACCTGGGGATGACCCGAGTGGTGGTCAGTCGAGAGCTGAGCCGAGATCAGATCGCCTATCTGTGCGACCGTTCCCCAGTGGAGATCGAGTGCTTCGTCCACGGCGCCCTGTGTATGTGCTACTCCGGCCAGTGCTTCTTCTCCTCCGTCATCGGCGGCCGCAGCGGCAACCGGGGGATGTGCGCCCAGCCCTGCCGCTTGAACTACGGCTGGGGACAGACGGCGGACAAGCCGCTGCTCTCCCTGAAAGATATGTCCCTGGCCAAGCATTTGCAGGAGCTGGAGGAGATGGGGGTAGCCTGTGCCAAGATCGAAGGTCGTATGAAGCGTCCGGAGTATGTGGCGGTGGTCACAAAGGTCTACGCCACTGCCATCCGAGAGCATCGTGACCCCACCCCAGGGGAGCAGCAAGCGCTGGCTCACGCCTTCTCCCGACAGGGGTTCACGGACGGGTACTTTATGGACAAGACCGGCCGCCATATGTTCGGCATCCGAGAAAAGACCCCCGTCCCCACCCAATTGTTCGCCGCCGCCAAGGGGGACTATTCCAAGGAGCACCCCACGGTGCCGGTGAAGCTGTACGCCCTGGTGGCCGCCGGAGAACCGGTGCAGGTGGCGGCAGAGGACGCAGATGGCCACATCGCCAAAGCCGAAGGCCCCGTTCCAGAGGCCGCCCGAAAGATCTCCTTGACGCGGGAGCAGGTGGAGGAGCAGATCGGCAAGACCGGCGGCACCCCCTACCGCTGTGAACGGGCGCTGGCTCAGGTGGATGAAGGACTGTCCCTGCCCCTGTCCGTCCTCAACGGCCTGCGCCGCACCGTCCTGGACAGCTTGACCAGCCAGCGCATCACCCCGCCGGAGCGCCGTCAAGGCGCCTATCACCCCGGCGTCCGCTATGAAAACCAAAAATCGACCCCCGTCCTCACCCTGTCCCTCCACGCGGCAGAGCAGTTCTCTCAGGAACTGCTGGACTGCCATCCCCACTCCCTCGCCCTGCCTTTGGACGAGTGGATCGCTCACCCAGAGCTGGTGGAGCCGGTTCTCCAAGCTGACGTAGAACCAGCCCTGGTCATGCCTCGGGTGTTCTGGGATCGGGAGCGGTCAGAATTGGAGCTGCGCCTGCGTCAGCTCCACGCTTTGGGGCTGGAGACCGCCTATGTGAGCACCTTAGCCGGCATCCGAGTGGCGCAGCGGAACGACTATCGCTGCCGAGGTGACTTCGGTCTGGGCGTCTACAACGCCCAGAGCATCCGAGAGTATAAGCGCCTTGGGCTGACCTCCGTGGTGCTGTCCTTTGAACAGCGGATGGCACAGATCCGCGACCTGTCCAAAGCCATGGACTGCGAAGCCATCGTGTACGGCCGTCTGCCCCTGATGATCACCGAAAATTGCATCATCCACAACCGGTTCAACGGCTGCGGCTGCCAGAGCGGCTTCCAGCGTATGGTAGACCGGAAGGGCGCTTACTTCCCTGTGGCGCGAGCCTTCGGCTGCCGGAACGAGATCTTCAACAGCCGCAAGCTGTTCCTGGCCGATAAAGCCAAAGATTACGAGCACGCCGGTCTGTGGGGCGTCCGCCTGCTGTTCACTACGGAGAACAGCAAGGAATGTCTCCGAGTGGTGCGCCGTTATCAAGGCGAGGGCACTTACGCCCCCAATGAGTTTACACGGGGGCTTTATTATCGAGGCGTGGACTAACGCAAACGTAACAAAAATCAAGCCCCGCAGGGCGGTTTAAGCTTTTTTTGCTTCGTTTTCTTCTCGATAAGTGAGATTCCAAATCTTCGATTTGGCTCAATCGAACTTACACAGAGTGACAAAAGCGACTAGGTTCCAGGGGCAATGCCGAAAAGAGGGGAAACCCTCGCCGGGGGTTTCCCCTAAACGACGAACGTACACCATCCCATTTCAAAATGACAAGGATTTAATCATGAAACTAAAATGCAAGCCCCTCTCCCCCAAGCTAGGCCGAGAGGTTCCCTACCCCTACTATGCAAGCTCTGGTGCAGCCGCCATGGATCTTCATGCCTGCCTGGATGACGCTGTGACCATCCAGCCAGGCCAGCGGGTCATGATCCCCACCGGCCTGGCCATTGCCCTGCCCGATGCCAGTTATGTGGCGCTTATCTTCGCCCGCTCCGGCTTAGGCGTCAAGCACGGCATCGTCCCCGCCAACTGCGTGGGGGTCATCGACAGTGATTACCGAGGCGAGGTCAAGGTCGCCCTGCAAAACCACGGCGACCAGCCCTACACCGTCCACTGCGGCGACCGCATCGCTCAGATGGCGGTCATGCCGGTGCTCCAGCCGGAGCTGGAATGGACGGAGGAGCTGCCGGACACCCAGCGAGGAGCCGGTGGGTTTGGCTCCACGGGGATGTAAATTGTTTACCAATTCCCCCTTGATTTCCACACACAGAAGGGATACGATGGCATATGGCACTGATCTTAGCTTCCAAATCCCCACGCCGCCGGGAGCTGCTGGCGCAGATGGGGTTGACTGATTTTGAAATTCATCCCGCTCTGGGCGAAGAACTGGCACAGCCCGATCTGACTCCGCCGGAGCTGGTGCAGGCGCTGGCGCTGCACAAGGCGCAGGAGGTGGCGCAGGCATTCGCCCAGTCCGGTGATGTGGTCATCGGCGCAGACACCATCGTGGTGCTGGACGGCCAAGTATTGGGCAAGCCCCACGATGAAGCCCACGCCCTGGCCATGCTCACCGCTCTATCCGGTCGAGAACACCACGTTTATACCGGCGTGGCCGTCCTCCAGGACGGCCGAGCGCTGGTGCAGGTGGAGGACACGGCAGTTTGGTTCCGGAACGCCTCCGAAGGAGAGCTGCGGCGGTACATCGCCACCGGCGAACCCATGGACAAGGCAGGCGCTTACGGCATCCAAGGCCGAGGCGGCCTGCTGGTGTCCCGCATCCAAGGGGACTACACCAACGTGGTGGGTCTGCCCATCGTGCGCCTAGCCAGTATGCTGGCTCAGTTCGGTGTCACCGTCCTGTAAACATCCACCCCTCCTGGGGTATGACTCACGCTTAGAAAGGGTGGTTTTTTGAAAGACTTCTTCCACCGCAACGGAATCTGGGTGATCGTGGCAGCCCTGCTGCTGACGGCGGCTTTGTCGCTAGGCTCCGCCCTCTTTCCCAACCTCACATCCCCCCTGAGCAATGCCATTGGCGTCATCGCCACCCCCTTCCAAAAGGCCACGACCGCCTTCACTGGCTGGGTGGAAAGCCTGTACGACTACGCCTTCCGGTATGACGAGCTGCAAAATCGGGTGCAGGAGCTGGAACTGCAAATTGCAGAGATGAACAAGGAAGACCGGCAGAACGAGGACGCCGCAGCCGAAAACGAACGGCTGCGGAAGCTGCTGAAGCTGGCCGAAAAGCACGAGGACTTCACCTACGAGTCCGCTCGGGTCACCGGCGCCAGCTCCACTACCTGGGAGTCCACCATCACTTTGAGCAAGGGCTCCTCCAGCGGCATCGAGAAAAATGACACGGTCATCACCGAGACGGGCTACCTGGTGGGCGTGGTGGCCGACCTGGGCGCCAACTGGTGTACTGTCATCACCGTCCTAGACCCAGATCTCTCCATGGGTGCGCTGGTCTACCGCACCGGCGACAACGCCATCCTGAATGGCGACTTGACGCTGATGGTGGACGGCAAATGCCGGCTGAGCTACCTGGACAGTGAGAGCAAGCTCATCGCCGGCGATGAGGTACTCACCTCCGGCAAGGGCGGCGTGTACCCCTCCGGCCTGGTGGCTGGATACGTCAGTGAGATCAAGACTACCGCCTCCGGTGCGGAGAAATACGCCGTGGTCAAGCCCGCTGTGGACTTGACCAACCTGGTGGAAGTGTTTGTGATCAAGGACTTCCAGATCACCGATTGACGCACGCCGGAGGGAGAACCCCCGGCGAGGGTTCTCCCCCTTTCCGGCCGGGGCGGGAATTCACCCTCTCCTGCGCTTTCTTGCGCATAGGGTATTTCGGCATCTGCGGATGCCGACCAAGGGCTTTGCCCCTGGACCCTACTTCCTTTTCTTCGTGAAGAAAAGGAAGCAAAAAAAGCTTAAATTGCCCTGCGGGGCTTAACCATCGGCAACGCCTACAAGGAGGCCAACATGATCCGCAACAACGCCAACCTCATCAAATGGACCAGCTACGCCTTGGCCTTTCTCCTGGTGTTCTTCTTCGAGTGCTGTGTCCTCAACCGGTTCCCCCTCCACGGAGCCATCCCCAACCTGTCCATCCTGGTGGTGGTAGCCGTGGCCCTCTTTGAAGGCTCCATCAACGGCGCCATCTTCGGTCTGGTCATCGGCTTCTTCTGCTCCGCTGTCTACTACCGCTCCGGTCTGATGATGATCCCCATCTACACCATCATCGGCGCCTGCACCGGCGCCACCCGAAAGGAGAAGATCGGACGCTCCCTGCTGGGCTGCGCAGTCTGTTCTCTGGGTGGACTGATCTTTTTGGAGCTGTGCCAAATTTTGCGCTTTCTCCTGAAGGGAACGTCCCTGTCCGTGCTGGTCAGCCTGGCTCTGCCCGAGGCGCTGTACTCTCTCCCCTTCTTCCTTCCCATCTACTTCCTCATCCACGCCGTCTACAAAAAGGTACGGACGGACTACGAACTGTAACGCCCCCATCCCTGAGAGGAGGTTTTCCCTGTGGAACGTTTTCAGAAACTACACAACCGGCGTCTGCGCGCTATCATCGCACTGATGACCGCCATCGCCCTGTTCTTCACCGCTCTGCTCTATCTGGCCACCATCGCCAACGGGCTCAGCGATGGGGAATCCACCGAGCTGAACACGGTAGTGACCACCGCCACCGAGAACGCCGCCCGAGGCAACATCACCGACCGATACGGCCAGGTGCTGGTGACCAACCGGACGGAATACAACGTGACGCTGGACGTGGGCAACATGGGGGAGAGCAAGGAACAGTTGGAGACGCTGTCCACCCTGCTGGACATCTGCAAGGCGCAAAAGGTAAAGTGGACGGATGAGGATCTCCCCATCTCCACCGACACCCCCTACACCTTCACCACCGACACCCCCTTCCTCTACCAGACCGATGACGGCAAGTGGACGCAGACCCGTCTGGGCAAGCTGTGCAAGGCTATGGACTGGTCCAACTCCAGCTCCACCACCGCCAGCCAGCTGGTGGCGCAGATGAAGCAGAGCTTCGGCCTGGACACAGGCAAATACACTGAGAGCCAGGCGCGGGAGCTGCTGGGGGTGCTGTACTCCTGCTATCTGCGGGAGAAAGAGGTGCTATACACCACCTACCTGTTCGCCGAAGATGTGGACATCGACCTGATCTCGGTCATCAAGGAAAAAGACCTGCCTGGCGTGGAAATTTTGCCTATGTCCACCCGCCAGTACAACACCAGCGCCGCCGCCCTGCTGCTGGGGCAGACCGGCCCCATCTCCGCAGAGAGCTGGGAGGAGAAAAAGGACTACTATCAGAAGAACAACTACAACATGGACGCCATCGTGGGGCTGTCCGGCGCGGAATACGCCTTTGAAGAGTACCTGCGGGGCACGCCGGGCACCAAGAAGGTCATCCTGGGCAACGATGGCAAGACCCTGACTGAGCGGTACAGCGTAGAGCCGAAGGTGGGCAGCAACGTGGCGCTGACCCTGGACAGCAAGCTCCAGGAGGCCACCGAGAAGGCGCTGGCTGAGGTGACGCCTAAGATCAACAACGGCAAGGGCGGCTCCGCCGCCGTGGTGCTGAACATCAAGGACGGCAGCATTTTGGCCGCCGCCACCTACCCCACCTTTGACGCCGCCCGCTACAACAAGGACTACAAAAAGCTGGCCAAGGACAAGCTCAACCCCTTGTTCAACCGGGCCCTGCTGGGCATCTACGCCCCCGGTTCCACCTACAAGATGTGTACCGCCGCAGCCGGTGTGGAGACGGGCGCCATCAACGTGGCCACCACCCACTACGAGTGCAAAGGCTCCATGACCTACTACGGCCACACCTACCATTGCTGGGAGACCCGTGGCCAGGGGACGGAATACTTGGCAGATGCTGTGCGGGACTCCTGCAACATCTTCTTCTACAACGTGGGCATCAACACGGGCATCAAGGCCCTGACCAAAAAGGCACAGGAATACGGCCTGGGCGAGGCCACTGGCGTGGAGCTGAGCGAGTCCATCGGCGTCAACGCCGGCCCGGCCTATTCGGAAAAGATGGGCGCCCTTTGGACGGACGGCAACACCCTCTCCGCCGCCATCGGCCAGAGCGACAACCAGTTCTCCCCCCTCCAGCTGGCCAACTATGTGGCCACCCTCATCAATGGCGGCGACCGGTACAAGGCACACCTGCTCAAGACGGTCAAGAGCAGCGACAACAGCAAAATTTTGTACCAGTACCAGCCGGAAGTGGTCAAAAAAGTCCCCCTGGAACAGGACGCCTATGACGCCATCAAGAAGGGCATGGGCGAGGTCATCGAGGCGGACAAGATCAAGGAGTTCGACAACCTCCAGGATCGGGGCATCAAAGTGGGCTGTAAGACCGGTACCGCAGAAGTGGGTACTTCCGTCCCCAAGCTGTATAACGCCCTGCTGGTTTCCTTCGCCCCCTATGACAACCCGGAGATTGCCGTCTGCACTGTGGTGGAAAAGAGCCCCAGCCAGGGCGCTTCCACCGCCGCCATCACCGCCGCCATCATGGAGTATTACTTCAGCGAGGACGCCGTGCAGGAGCGAGTGGCTGCGGAGAATAAGTTGGTTTCCTAATTCATAAAATGAGATTGGCTGCAAAGTCGCAAGACTTTGCCCGCGCCGAGTGGCGCGTCACAAGCGTTTCCCGCCAGGGAAACCTTGGCGCAAAGCGGAATTTACTTCCGCTGCGCAAGTGAAATAAAACAGGGGTCCCAAAAATCAATAAGATTTTTGGGACAACCCCGGACGGTTGCCACATCAACATACTTGACAGAGTAACGTGTATCTGAAGAATCTACACCCTACCCCGTAAGCCGTCTGCTGCAACAGACGGCTTATTTCTTTCCATATCATCGCCCAAGGAGGCTTCCCCCGTGATCTACACCCCCTTCTCCCCTCGTCACAAGACCCCTTATGGCGCTGTCCCCTCTGGCACCGCCGTCACCTTCACCCTCCGCCCAGCTCGGTCAGAGGGGTTTTCCAGCGGTCTGCTGCTGGCTCGGCTGGAACAGGACGGCGACCGCCTGCTTCGCATCCCCATGCCCTGGGTGTCCACCGACTACCAGGAGGACGTGTTCACCGGCGTGCTGGACACGTCAGGTTATGTGGGGCTGGTGTGGTACTCCTTCCAGTTGGAGGGGCTGGACGGCCGCTGTCAGACCTTGGGGCCTTATCAACTGACGGTCTACGATGGCTCTCAGCCGGTGCCGGACTGGTTCGGGGACGGGCTGTGCTATCAGATCTTTCCCGACCGATTCTGCAAGGGGGCGATGGCACCCGCTGACCCCTGCGCCGCCCTAGGACAGCGCTTGTTCCACCAGCACTGGCAGGAGGAGCCGCTGGATGGCTCTGTAGGCGTGGACGAGAACGGCATTGCCCAGTACAACCGAGACTTCTTCGGCGGCAACCTGTCCGGCATCACAGAAAAGCTGGATTTTTTGGCCGACCTGGGGGTAGAGACTCTCTACCTCTGTCCCATCTTCCGCTCGGCGGAAAACCACCGGTACAGCACCGCCGACTACGAGACCATCGACCCGCTGTTGGGCACGGAAGCCGACTTTCGCACCCTCTGTGACGCCGCCCACGCCCGTGGGATGCGGGTACTGCTGGACGGGGTGTTCAGCCACACCGGCTCCGCCTCCCGCTACTTCCAGGATGCGACCCGATCCCAAACCTCTCCCTTTTCCCCCTGGTACCAGTGGAAGCACTGGCCGGACGACTACCACTGCTGGTGGGGCGTCCCCACCCTGCCCACGCTGGATAAGGACTGTCCCAGCTGCCGCCAGTACCTCTATGGAGATGAAAACGCCATCGTCCGCCGCTGGCTCCGAGCCGGAGCGGACGGCTGGCGATTGGACGTGGCAGATGAGCTGCCGGACTCCTTCATTGCCGGTCTGCGGCAGGCGGTGGAGCAGGAGAACCCCAACGCCATGGTGCTGGGCGAGGTGTGGGAGGACGGCTCCAACAAGATCGCCTACGGCGTCCGGCGGAAACACCTGCTGGGCGGCCACCTGGACGGCCTGATGAACTACCCCTTCCGGACAGCCGCCCTGGATTATCTGTTGGGCGGCGACGCCGCCGCCTTCCGTTCGGCTTTGGAGGTTTTGCGGGAGCATTATCCCCCCTTCGCCTTCCACAACGCCATGAACTTCCTGGGCACCCACGACACCCCCCGCATCCTCACCGTCCTGGGGCTGGGCACCGCAGAAGCAACCGAAGCCGCTGACACTCTGCTCACCCCAGCGCAAAAAGAGCAGGCGCTTCAGCGCCTGCGCCTAGGCTATGCCCTTTTGTTCACCTTCCCCGGCGCCCCCACCCTCTACTACGGCGATGAAGCCGGCCTGGAAGGGGGGCGTGACCCCTGGAACCGCCGCACCTACCCTTGGGGGCAGGAAGATCATTCCCTGCTCGTCTGGTGCCGCACCCTGGGACAGCTGCGCAAGCACACCCCCGCCCTCCGTCGGGGGGAGTTGGTGTGGGAACCCTGTCAAGGCGCCCTGCTCAGCTACCAACGGGTGCTGGAGGATGCCCGCGTATTCACAGCCGTCAACGCCGGAACGGAGCCAGTCACGGTACCCCTCCCCTGGCCAGGGGGCGGAAAAAATCTGCTCACAGGCGAACGCATCCCCCATGAGCAGGTTCGATTATCTGCAACCAGTTGTCTGATCGCCAGTCCCTGATAAAGAGGGACATCAGGCGGTCTTGAACGCCCTCTGTCTGCCCTCCCAATGGCACAAACTGCGTTTCAGCAGGGTCTGCAAGGCGATCATCGCCACCCAGCCCAATCCAGTGGCGGCAGCTACGGCAGTCACCCCCAGTTCAGCAGGCAGCAGATAGGTAAACAGCACCCGCAGAACGATCTGGAGCAGGGTCACATAAAAGGCATAGTGGATGTGACCGGAGCCGCGGAAATAACCTTGGTTGGTATCCGCCCAAAAGGCCAGCAGATAGCACACGCACATGACGCCCAGGTATTGGCAGGCCGCTGTCACCGCCTGGGCGTTTCCTTCTGGCACCAGCAGTCCCATGACCTGCTTCCGCAGGAGAAAGACTGCCGTTCCCAGAACCACACTGGTACCGATCATCAGCCGTCCCCCCTGCCGGATGCCTTGGGTGATGCGCGTCTGACAGTGAGCGCCGTCGTTCTGCGCCACGAACACTGCCAGAGCGGCAATGCCGCTGTCCCCGAAGGCCAAAATGAGATTGTCCACACAGCCCGCCGCCGTAAATGCGGTCACCGCCGCTGCACCCATGGCGTTGACGGCGCTCTGCACCAGCAGCTTGCCCAAGTACAGGCTGGACTGCTGCAAGGCGGACACGGCGCCGTAACTGCTGGTCTGGAGGAAACAGCGCTGTTCCAGCACCCTGTCTTGTCGGGTCAGGCGGAGCTGGGGGAAGGCTTTGTATAGGTAGACCAGACAGACCAGGGCGGACAGCCCCTGCGCCAAAACGGTGGCCAGCGCCGCACCGGCGGCGCTAAGCTGGAAGCCAGCCACAAAGAGCAGATCCAATCCGATGTTGGACACCATGGCCACGGTCAGCGCCAGCAGGGTCACCTGGGTCTTGCCCAGGGCTTGCAGCAGCGTGGCGCACAGATTGTATAGGGCGGTAAACGCCAGTCCCAGCAGGATCCAGAACAGATACCCCCGACAGTCTGCTCGCAGCTCTGCCGGCGTCTGAATGAGGGTGATGACAGTGTCCAAACACATCAGCCCCACCCCAGTCAGCAGCACTGTGACCCCAGCCAGGATGACGCCGGTGGTGAACACAGTGCGTCGGAGTCCGGCGAAATCCCGTGCGCCGAAGCGGTTGGCAAAGAGGATGGAGCAGCCCATGTTGAAGCCAATGAGCAGACAGGTGAACAGGCTCATCAGGCTTCCAGCTACGCCAATGGCGGCAAAGGGGGTCTGGCCGGCCACCTGGCCGACGATCATCATATCCACCGTGTTGTAAAACTGCTGGATCAGGTTCCCCAGCAGCAGCGGCAGGGTCAGTCCAATGAGCTGACGGGTGATGCCGCCTTGGGTGAGGGTGTGGGCTGGCATAAGATTCCTTCTTTCTCCCTTTTCTGATGGTTCCCATTGTAGTCCCTGGATTCACACTTGTAAAATGCATATTTGTGTGGTATCCTATAACCAGTTGGTTATATTAAGGGAAAACCACCCATTCTGTTCTCTGCTGGGAGACAGGATGTTATCCTGAGAGAAGGAGCAAGCTATGTATGACCTATGGCGATATGGAAGCCTTTTTGTCGATTTTACGCAACGGGAGCATCACCGCAGCGGCTGATGCGTTGTTCATCACCCAACCCGCCCTATCCCGAAAGCTGAAATCCTTGGAACAAGAGCTGGGGGTGCGCCTGTTCGAGCGAGAGCAGGGACGGCACTACCTGACCCTGACGGCCAAAGGGCAAGAATTCGCCCCTCTGGCGGAGAAGTGGATGTCCTTATACCGCGAGACCGAGTATTACAAATCCGGTGACGCCCAAGCGACTTTGAAAATCGGCGCCGTGGACTCCATCCACACCTATCTCCTCCCGCCTGTCCTCCAGGCTCAGCTGCGGCTGCACCCAGAGGTGCGCCTATCCCTGACGCTGGTGCATGACTGGACAGCGTACAGTGAGATTTCCGAGCGCAAATGCGACCTGGCCTTTGTGGACGCCATCTACTACGCCGCTCACGTCCGTTCCACCCCCATGTTTCGCGACCGGATGTTGGTGGTCAGCCGCACTCCTTTCCATGCAAAATGTCTCTCTCCCGCCTCCTTGAACTGTGCCAATGAGGTGTGCGTCAGCTGGACACCGGAGTTTTTGGAGTGGCACGATTACTGGTATGGCATCAGCAATCCCCCCAAGGTCAGCGTAGATAAAATGTCCTTGATGGAATATTTCCTGATGGAAAAGGACGCCTGGGCGCTCATGCCCTCCACTGCCGCCCGTGCGCTGACCCGTCGCGGGGAGTATTTCTCCTGTGAGCTGGACGCTCCGCCTCCGGATCGCACCTGTTACCTGCTCCAGGACAGCGTGAACACCACCCCGCCGGCAGAATCCTTTTTGGAGACTTTCCGGCAGGTGCTCCGCTCCAATCCTGATCTGGAATCCCTCATCTGATCCATTCTGAGCGAGAAAGAAGGAACCCTCCCCCCATGCACAGCATTTTGACCTACCTCCTCCTCTGCCCCCTGGTGGGCATCGCCGGATTTGTGGACGCCATCGCCGGCGGCGGCGGACTGATCTCCTTGCCCGCCTACCTCATCGCCGGCATCCCCGTTCACAACGCCCTGGGCACCAACAAGCTCAGTTCCACCATGGGCACCACCGTAGCCACCGTTCGCTACGCCCGCAGCGGGTTCATCCCCTGGCAGCAGGCGCTGCTGTGTGTCCTCTTTGCCCTGGCTGGCTCCAGCCTGGGCGCAAAGCTGGCGCTGACGATCCCCACCCGCACGTTCAGCATCCTCATGCTGGTCATCCTCCCCCTGACCGCCTGCTATCTGCTCCGCTCTCAGGGGCTGACCCAGGAACGGGAACCGTACCCCTTCCGCAAGACCCTGCTCATCAGTCTGCCCATCGCCCTGGTGCTGGGCGTCTACGACGGCTTCTACGGCCCGGGCACGGGCACCTTTCTGCTCCTGCTGCTGACCGGAGTGGCGCACCTGCCCTTGAACCAAGCGGCAGGGCTGACCAAGGCCATCAACCTGGCCACCAATGTGGCGGCGCTGACGGTGTTCCTGCGCAGCGGGGTCAGCGATCTGTCTCTGGGTCTGGTGGCTGGCTGCTTTGGCATTGCGGGGAACTATCTGGGTTCCAAGCTCTTTGTGAACAAGGGCGCCAAGTGGACGAAGCCGCTCATCGTCACCGTGCTGGTCATTTTCTTCTGCAAGGTGTGCTATGAGCTGGTGACGGGTGGTTGATAGGAACCCAAGACGGGGGTAGTCGCCCAAGAAAAAGCCCCCACCCAAGGCTCACTTGTGCAAAGGGAACTGTCAGCCACAAGGCTGACGGAGGGATTGTCGGGCTTGCACTGCAAAACAAACGAACCACGCAACGCTGGGGATAGGCGTTGTGTGGTTCTTCTTTTGTTTTTTCCGCAAGAACAAACGCACCATGCCTGTAAACCAGGCATGGCCTACGCTAAAAACTTGTCACCGGCAAGTTTTCTGAACGCTGCGGGGCTTGCCCTCCAGAAAGGCAACATCTTACTTCCGTTTCTTCACATTCCCAGAAATCTCACACAGCGCCTGCGCCGCCTCCATCTCGGTTTTTCGGTTCCGTGCCAGGTCATTCAGGGACACCACCCCCACCAGCTTCCCAGCTTCCACCACCGGCAGCCGCCGCACCTGTTTCCGTGCCATCCGCTCTGTCGCCGCCTGGGCGTTCTCCTCCGGTGCGATGGTCTCCACCTGGGCGGACATGATGTCCGCCACCGGTACCCGAGAAGGGTCTTGGTCTACGGCAACGCAGCGAGTGATGATGTCCCGATCGGTGACCACCCCCTGTAATTTCCCGTGGTAATCGCACACGGCCAGGACGCCCAGGTTATGGCGGGTCATCAGCCGTGCCGCTAAAGCGGCGCTCTCCTCCGGCGTGATGGTCACCACGTTCTCACTCATACAATCTCTTACCCGCATGGGAAATCCCTCCTTTTTCCTACCAGTATGTCCCCCTGACCGCCGGTCTATCCCCACAAAAAACACCCTGTTCCGTATGGAACAGGGCGTTTCTCTGTTTTCGTCAGGACAAGTTCCGCTGATCCACCAGCTTCACTGTCACTTCTCCCACTTCTTTGTACTCCACCTGGGTCACTTCCTTCTCCCCCTGGGCACTGCTGTCCCCAGCGGGGGCGGAGGTATCTCCGGT
This sequence comes from uncultured Eubacteriales bacterium, assembly GCA_900545815.1. Lineage (GTDB taxonomy): Bacteria > Bacillota > Clostridia > Oscillospirales > Oscillospiraceae > Onthomonas. Next base: position 83,226 of record URAM01000002.1, read on the forward strand.
GGTTTTCTGGTCTTGGATGGGGGTTTTGGGACGGCTGACCGTCAGGGTCACGGTCTTGCCGATGGGGAAATCGGCGATGTACTTCTTGAACTCCTGCACCGTCTCAAAGTGCTTTCCGTCGACGGCAGTGATGACGTCATCCACCTGGATGCCCTGAGCGGCACAGTCCGATTTGGCGTTCACCTTTGCCACCACCAATCCCGCCTTCAGGCCGGTCTTTTTCGCCGCCTTCTCGTCCAGACCGTAGCAGGAAATGCCCAGCACGGGACGGCTGATGCCGCCGTCGGCGGCCAATTTTTCGATGATCTCCTTCACTGTGCTGCTGGGCACGGCAAAGCCCAAGCCCTCCACGGTGGTGGAGGTAGACACCATCTTCATGTTGTTGATGCCGATGACCTGACCGTAGAGATTCATCAGCGGCCCGCCGGAATTGCCTGAGTTCAGGGCGGCAGTGGTCTGGAGGAGGGTCATGGAGTAGCCGTTCAAGGTCACATCTCGGTTGATGCCAGAGAGGATGCCATTGGTCAGGGTGCCGTGGAAGGTGGCCCCCAAGGGGTCGCCGATGGCCAGGGCTTCCTCCCCCACTTGCAGCTCCTCGGTCTTTCCGAACTGAGCTGGCGTCAGGCCGGTGGCGTCGATCTTCAATAGCGCCAAATCCGTCTGGGCGTCGCTGCCCACCAGCTGAGCGGGATATGTTTTCCCATCGTTGGTGGTCACCTCTGCCGATGCCTGGTCGTCAATGACGTGGGCGCAGGTGATGATGTATCCGTCCTGGGTGAGCACCACGCCGGAGCCGGAACCGGAACCGTCCCGATTCTCCACCGCAATGCTGACGGTGGTGGGCAGGCACTGCTGGTACAGCTCCTGATAACTCAGGGTCTTTTTGCCGATGGTGCTGTTCAGAGTCAGGGTCACACCGGTGCGGTCGCCGGTGTAGGCGGGCAAAGTCTCCTGTTTCTCCTTGTCCTCGCTCGCATAGTTCCAGGCGTCATCGCCCCCTGCAGCATCGGAACGGTCGCTGAATCCGGAATCCTTCTGCTTGCCGGTGGGGCTGCCGCCGGTATAATGCCCCAACAGGATGGCGCCGCAGACCATGGCCGCCACCACCAAAATGATCAGCGCCAGCAGCAGTGTCCGCAGCTCCGGTGGTTTCCGGCGGCGTTTTTTCCGCTTCTGCGGCGGCTTTTGTGGGGGCTTTGGCGGTTCCGGCGGCACCTGCTTCCAGCGCATGGTCTCCATTTCCACCCGTTCCTCCTCCGACAGCGCTGCCGCTTCCTCTGGGGAGAGCAGCACGTCTTTCTCTGTCACCGGTCTCAGCCGCGCCTCTTGCTCTGGCGTCAGCTTGGGGAACATCCCCTCCAGGGATGCTCCCTGGTGTTTCTCTGCACTCATATGGCTTCCTCCACTCACTCCGCCAGGGTCAGGGTGAAGGTGAACTCGGTCACCCCGTTCTCACTGGTCACGGTGATGGTCTCTTTCAGACTGTTCAGGATGGTCTTGACGATATACAAGCCCAAGCCCACTCCCTCTTTATCCAGGCTCCGAGAGCGGTCGCTCTTGTGGAACCGGTCAAAAATTTTGTCCAGCTCCTCCGGCGGGATGGTCTCGCCCATGTTGCGCACAGACACATAGGCTTTGCGCCCCTTGGTCTGGATGCTCAGCCGGATGGCCGTCCCCCGAGTAGAGAATTTGATGGCGTTGTCCAGCAGATTATAACAGACCTGGGTCACGGAATCCGGGTCTCCCCAGACGATGGTGGGAGTGTCTGGGAACTGCACGTCGATGTCCAGCCCGTGGCTGTTGATGCGCCCCTCCAGGCTGATCATCACCCGCGCCATGGTCTCCACAATGTCAAAGCGGAGCTGGCAGCTATTGGTACTCTGATACTGATCCTGAATGCGGCTGGAGTCCAAGATACGCCGCACCAGCCGGTTCATCCGCCGAGTCTCCGAGGAGATGACCCGCAGGGCGTTCTCCTGCCGGTCGGGGGGGATGGTGCCGTCCAAAATGCCGTCGGCAAAGCCGGAGATGGTGGTCATGGGTGTCTTTAACTCGTGGGATAGGTTGGACACCAGCTCCTGCCGGCGGCTCTCCGTCTCTGCGATGGAGTCTGCCATGGAGTCAAAGGCGTTGGCCAGTTCGTCCAGCTCATCGTGACGGCCTCGGTCGCCAATGCGCAGGTCGTACTCGCCCATGCCGAACCGCCGCACGATGTCCGCCATCTCCTTCAGGGGCTTCAGCTGCTGGAAGCCGGCAAAGGTGCAGGACAGGAAGGCGAAACAGAGTACCACGATGGCGGTGGCCAGATAGATCATGGCCTGATCTCGCCACAGGCCGGTCAGCCGACTCATATCCGAGGTCAGAAACGCCGTCCCACCCAGCGTTTGTCCATCGGACAGATACAGGGGCATCCCCACCACAAATTTAGCCTTGGCGTACACTCCTAAATCGGTGGTGCCGGAGTAGCGTTTGTCCTGGATGACCTTTTGCAGGGTACGCTCATCCACCTTCTTGCCTGTCAATTTGGTATTGGTCTGATTGTCACCGTTATACAGATACTGCACCGTGCCGTCTGGCTGGCAAAGTATCAGGTCATTGCCTACGATGCCGGAGATGATGCTCAGGCAGGCCAGGTAATCCTCATCCTTGAGCTGGTTTGTCCCGTCCACCATCTGGCTGGTGAGCTTGCTGACGTATTCGCCCACTTCCTCCAGGTTCTGCTTCTTCTCCTGCACCGTGTAGCGATAGCTCAGATACATAAAGCCCGCCCCCAAGATGGTGAAGGCCAACAGGATCATGCTGGCGGTGACAACGAAATGCCGCCGGAACAGGCTGTTGTTTTTCGCTGGTTTCACGTTACTCCCCTGCCACTTCAAATTTATAACCTACGCCCCACACGGTCTTGATGCTCCACTGGTCGGACACTCCTTCCAGCTTCTCCCGCAGGCGCTTGATATGTACGTCCACCGTTCGGGAATCTCCGAAGTAGTCAAAGCCCCACACCTCGTCCAGCAGCTGGTTTCGGGTAAAGACTCGGTTGGGGGAGGCGGCCAGGTGATAGAGCAGCTCCATCTCCTTGGGGGGCGTGTCCACCCGCTTGCCGTCCACCAGCAGCTCGTAGGAATCCATGTTGATCACCAGCTTGTCAAAGGTCAACTTCTTCCGCCCGCCCTGGTCGCCGCCGTACCGGCGGAGGACGGCGTGGATACGAGCCATGACCTCCTTCATCTCGAAGGGTTTCACGATATAGTCATCCGCCCCCATCTCCAGGCCGGACACCTTGTCCTCCAGCTCGCCTTTGGCAGTCATCATGATGATGGGCGTCTTGCTGGTCTCACGGATCTTTCTGCACACGCCCCAGCCGTCCAGCACGGGGAGCATGATGTCCAGCAGCACCAAGTCCGGCGCAAAGCTGTGGAACAGGGTTACCCCCTGGCCGCCGTCTGCCGCCACTTGCGTCTCGAAGCCCTCCTTCTCCAGATAGAGCTGGAGCAGCTGGGCAATATTGCTGTCGTCTTCCACAATAAGCACTTTGATGGCCATAGAATCCCTCTTTTCTTGCGATTTCATCCGATTGTAACATTATAACATCTGCCTGCCCTGTTGGGTGAATATTCTGTAAATCAAGGCTGGGACAGCCTCTCATACCCGGCTGCCAACACTCGGGCGCAGCGCTGCGCTGCGCCGCCCTCAAAGCAGCGCTCCCGCCATACCTGTCGGGCAAGCTCGGTCAGATAGCGGAACAGCTGCGCCGGCGTATCCCGCTGCTGCCGCTGGGCAAACGCCGCCGCCAACAGCAGCAGCGCCTGCTCCCCCTCCGTCCACGCCTGGGACGCAGGCAGAGCCTCCCATTCCGCCAGCCTTTGCAGCCGCTGCGCTGTGTAGCGCACCAGCCACGCCGGATTCCCCGCATCCTGCCGAGCGGCCAGTTGGGCGGTCGGGCACTTCTTTTGGGTGCGGCAGAGACAGCGCCAGTCGCCGGCAAAAATCTCCGCCGGAAAATCCGGCATCGGCGGCACCGGCGTGGTCACCGGCGTCCCTGCCGGAGCAGGCTCTCTGGCGGCGGCGTCATACCAGGCCGGCGCAAAGGTCAGGTTCAGATACCCACCAACGGGAACGGCCTTGACAAACCACGTCCCCGTTAAGTCCACTGTCTCCGCCAGTGCCTGGGCGCAGGCTTCCGCCGGTTTGCCAGAGCGCTTGGCCAGTTGGAAAACCGGCGTGGCCAGCCCCCCTCTGTAGATGCGCCAGGAGCCGGAGAGCAGCCCTTCCGCCTGCCGGATGGATTCGCCCAGCAGGCCGCCGGAAAGACCAAAGGGAGCACAGCGTGCTCCCTGGTCAGCGTCCTTGCGCCCCGTCCCGTGCTTCACTGCACCGGTGCCGGAGTCTGTTTGGCCACACCGCCCAAGGTAACGCTGCTGGACATCTCCTGAACCTCGATGTGGAATTCATTGCGGCCGGTAAAGGCGTGGTCGATCTCCAGGGCGTACTTGATGTCGATGACCCCGCCGGACTCGCCCAGCGTGCTGGTCAGCTGCTCAGTACGCACCCCCACCGACATATTGCCATAGGGCGTCTCGTAGACGGACAGATGCCGCCGCCCCTTCTCGAACACCATCTGCAAGCACACCGTGCCCATGCGCACCATGCTCACCTGATCCGGATACACCTGGAAGCTGGTGATGGTGCCCTCCAGACCGGTCAAGGCGGTCTCCCGATAGGTCAGGTGATAGCCGCCGCCCACCTGGGACAGCACGCCTGGGGTGATCAGCTCCACCGGTTCCTGCTCTACCCCGTCCACCTTCTGTAATCCTGTGATGGAGATCATGACGTTCTTTTCTTCCATGTGTTCCCTTCCTTTCGCTCTGTCGTAGGAAACATATTCCATCTTCATCTCTGGCCGAGTCATTCCCCTTCCAGGCTCACCTGCTCCACCGGCTCCGTCACCGGCCGCCCCAAAAATCGGGAGGCCAAGCTCCCGAAGTTTTCCGTGGAGTCGCTGACATACCAGCGGCAAGTGCCCACTTGGCTCTCCTCCGCTGCCAGATCCTGTTCCTGTAAATACCCGCAGAGCTGCTGCGCCACCGCCGCACCGGAGTCGATCAAGGTCACATCCGCCCCCATAAAGTTCCGGATGACCTCCTTCAATAACGGATAGTGTGTGCATCCCAATACCAGGGTATCCACGCCCTCCGCCTTCAGCGGCGCCAGATACTCCGCCGCCACCGTCTCGATGACCACATCCCCCGGCTGGGTTCGGCCATTCTCTACCAGCGGCACGAACAGCGGACAGGCCAGGGCAGACACCTGCGCCTCTGGCCGCAGCCGCGTGATGACTGCCTGATAGGCGCCGGTGCGGATGGAGGCACGGGTGGCGATCAGACCGATCTTGCCGTTGCGGGTGGCGTCCGCCGCCTGCCTGGCAGTGGGCTCTACCACGCCGAAAATAGGGAAGCCCTCCGCCTCCGCCTGTAGGATGGGCAGCGCCGTGGTGGACACAGTGCCGCAGGCCACAACGATGGCTTTCAGATCAAAGCTGCGCAGAAAGGCAACGTCCTGCCGTGCGTAGCGTATAATGGTATTCCGAGACCTGCCGCCGTAAGGCACACGGCCGGTGTCGCCGAAGTAGATGAGTTGTTCGTGGGGCAGCAGCGCCGCCAGCTCCCGCACAGCGGTCAGACCGCCCATACCGGAGTCGAAAACGCCGATGGGTCGATTGTCCATGATTATGATTACCTTTCAAGGCGCTTGTATCCTAAACGGCAGCGCCATTCAACTTTGTTCCTAGCTTTGCGTGAAAACTCGTATTATCATATAATATAATCCCGCAGAATACAAGCGTTTCCCAAAGATTCCGTTTGACATTATGGGAAAATCCAGTATACTAAAGGTTCAGGGAGGTGTCACCTCCCGCCTGCTCCCATTCACTTTCACACCTGGATAAAGGAGGGGAACTGTGATGCAGATCGAACTGACAAAAAAGCAATACCGCCGCCTGCTGGACTTGGTCTATATCGGCAACTGGGTGCTCAACTCCACCCGAGGCACCGACCGGTTTTCAGACTACGATGAGGTGGAGGGACTGCTGTTTACCAAAGCGCCTTCCGTGGGGATGCCGGAGCTGATCGACACCTGGCCTGGCGGCGCCTGTCCCAGTCGGGCATTTGTCACCGGCGGCATCCACGAGGCCATCGGAGAATACGAGGATGCCATGTTCTTCGACATCCTGGCGGAGGAGCTGGCACGGCGGGACATGAACGACGTGCCCATTGACGAGAGCAATTTTGATGAATTAGTGGCACGGGTGGAAGCGTACCTGGCAGAATTTGAACTGCATGGGACGGACAACGTGCAAGTGACGACAGACGATTGATCGCTGTGAGAAAGGCGAACCCTGGGTGGGTTCGCCTTTTGTTATCCGTTCCGTGTCCTTGCAAGCGTCTCCGGAGCCAAGACCACAGCCGTCCGCGCCGGCAGGTACAGCTGCAAGTAATTTCCCCGGTGCCCTGCCACGCAGGCCGGATACGGGATGGGTGCGATCCGCCCCTGTCCCCCGAACGTCTCGTCGTCCGTGGACAGCAGCAGCACATGATCCTCCCCTCGACTGACTGGGATGAGCGCATTGGGGTAAGAGTGGGTGGGACTGAAATTGAACACAAAGATCAAATTTCCTCGTTCAAAGGCCAGCACCTGCTGGTCACGGGAGACCAATTTCAGGTCAGGCATCCACTGCCGGAACCAGTCCCACTGGCGTGCCAAGTGGAGCATGGCTCGGTCGAAGCTGGCCAAGGACTGATATTTCAAGTCCGGATTTTGCACCAGGCTCCACTGCCGCCTGCAATACTGGAAGGAGTCCCCGTTCCCCGCTCGGGGAAAGTCCACCCACTCCGGATGACCGAACTCGTTGCCCATGAAATTCAAGTATCCATCGCCGCCGGCGGCGCAGGTGAGCAGGCGCATGAGCTTGTGCAGAGCAGTGGCACGGTCGATCTCCGGTGTGTGACAGGTTTTGGACATCTCCGTATACATCCGCTCCCCTGCCAGCCGGAACAGCATAGCCTGGTCGCCTACGATAGACTGGTCGTGGCACTCCACATAGGCAATGGTCTTTTCCCCTGGACGCCGGAGACAGAAGCTGCTCCAAATGGCGTCCAAGTCCCAGTCCTCGTCTCGAACGTCCTTCACCAGATGCCCCCACAGGTCGGGAATGCCCATGCCCATCCGCGCATCGAACCCCAGCCCGCCCTGGTCGATGGGCAGCCCCACCCCCGGCATTCCGGACACGTCCTCCGCCAGGGTGACGGCGTGGGGGTTGACCTCTCGAATCAGGTCGTTGGCCAGCTGCAAGTAGGTCAGGGCGTCCTCGTCCACGTTGTCTCCAAAATACCGCTCGTCCCGGTCGAAGGGGGCGCCCAGACCGTGGTCACGATAGAGCATGGAGGTCACGCCATCGAAGCGGAAGCCGTCAAAATGGAACTCCGTGAGCCAATACTTCACGTTGGAGAGCAAAAAGTGGAGGACGCCGTGTTTGCCGTAGTCAAAGAGTTTGGTGCCCCAAGCCGGATGATCCCCTCGGCTGCCGCTGTGGAAAAACTGCCACACGGTGCCGTCAAATTTATGGATGCCCTCCGCCTGGTTGCCCACGGCGTGGGAGTGTACCAGATCCAGCAGCACCCGCAAGCCCAGCTGGTGGGCACGGTCGATGAGGTACTTCAACTCCTCCGGCGTGCCGAACCGGCTGGAAGGGGCGAAAAAGTTGGAAACTTGATAGCCGAAGCTGGCGTAATAGGGATGCTCCATAATGGCCATCAGCTCCACCGTGTTGTATCCCCCCTGGGCAATCCAGGGCAACGTATTGTCCGCAAACGCCCGATAGCTGCCGATGCCCGCCTTCTCCTGAGCCATGCCCACATGGGCTTCATAGATGAGCAGCGGCTCCTCCTTGGGCACGAAGGGATGCCAGGGAAATGGCTCCTCCGGCTCCCACACCCGAGCGCACCACAGGTAGTTCTCCGCATCCTGGGTCACATAGCGGGCATAGAGTGGGATGTGCTCGGTGACTGCCCCCTGATACTGCACCAGGGTTTTCACCGCGCACCCCTGCCACAGGCTCTCCCGCCCTGGCAAGACCAGCTCCCACACTCCGCCTTCCAGCCGGCGCAGGGGGTGGGACGTGGGGTTCCAGTGGTTGAACTCCCCTGTCAGCCAAAGCTGCTGCGCCGCCGGCGCCCACTCTCGGTACACCCAGCCCTCCGGATGGTGGTGGATGCCGAAATAGAAGTGTCCGTTGGCCATCTGGCTCAGGGAGCCGCCTGGGGCCAGGGCGGCCTTCACGGCTTGGAAGTGGGTCACCCGTCGGGTCAGTTCCGCTGTATAGGGGCGCAGTTGTGGGTTGTAATTCAGAATGGCGTACATAACACAGGACTCCTTTCTGAGGGGAAGGTGGATTCTCCCTTTAGTTTACCAGAACAGGACGGGCAGGACAATGGGAAAAGGCTGACAAGGGCGGCCAAGTGTGATAAAGTAGAGGAAACTCACCGGAAGGAGGGCGGCCATGGACACCCTGAACCAATACTGCAAAAAAACATTTGGGGAAAAGCTCTACAAGCTCTCCCTGAACGGCGGCATGACCTGTCCCAACCGAGACGGGACGCTGGGCGACCGAGGCTGTATCTTCTGCTCCGCCGGCGGCTCCGGCGACTTCGCCCCTGCGGCAGACCTGCCTCTGGAGGAGCAGATCGCCCAGGCCAAAGCCCGCATCGCCCCCAAATTTCGGGGCAGCCGCTACATCGCCTACTTCCAAGCCTACACCAACACCTACGCCCCAGTGGAGCGCCTCAAGGCCCTCTTTGAACCGGTCATCCACCGTCCCGACATCGCCGCCCTCTCCATCGCCACCCGCCCCGACTGCCTGCCGGAGGAGGTGCTGGATTTGCTGGGCGAGCTGAATCACATCAAACCCGTGTGGGTGGAGCTGGGCCTTCAGACCATCCACCCCAAGACCGCCGCCTATATCCGCCGAGGCTACGACTTGCCCTGCTATGACCGGGCAGTGCGGGAACTGAACGCCCGCGGCATCCATGTGGTCACCCATGTGATCTTAGGTCTGCCGGGGGAAAGCCGCCAACAGATGTTGGAGACGGTGGACTACACAGCTCAGTCCGGCAGCGGCGGCATCAAATTGCAGCTGCTCCATGTGCTGGAGGGCACCGACCTGGCGGAGGACTATCGGGCAGGGAAATTCACCGTCATGACCTTGGAGGAGTATGTCGCCCTGGTTTCCGCCTGTGTCCGCCGCCTGCCGGAGGACATGGTGCTGCACCGGATGACCGGAGACGGCCCCAAACGCATCCTGCTGGCTCCCCTGTGGAGCGGCGATAAAAAACGGGTGCTCAACGCCCTGAACCGAGCGTTGGCACAGGAACGGAGGGATTCGGATGTCCTATCTTTGTCTGCTGGCCAGTGAATGTGCCATGGCTGTGGTGGGCGACAGTCGCCTGACCCTGTCCCCAGTGCCCCTGCACTGGGACAAAGCCCGCAAGATCGGCTGTGACCAGGGGCAGCGCTGCCTGTGGGCGTGCTGCGGCCTGACCGTGTTCGGCGGGGTCAATTACGCCAAGCTGGCCGCTCGCATTTTTCATGGCAGCGGCACCCTGACTGAGAAAGCCCAGGCTCTGGCCAAACGGGTGAACCCACCCCTCAGCATCCAGCGGCGTCTGTACCGCCAGACCACCACCTTCTCTCTGCTGGCCGGACAGTGGACGGAGCAAGGGGCAGAGCTGCTGACTCTAGACCTGGACGGCAAGCACACCGATCTGCGCCGCTGGCCAGCGCCGGCCTTTTTGGAGGCGGGCTGGGAGGCGTCCCTCCGTCCCCCTATGCTGAGCCCAGACGGATACCGCCAGTCCAACAGCGCCGACCTGGCTCGGTTGGGACGGGAACGGGTGGCCTCCGTCATCGCCGCCGACCACCGGTTGGCACGAGAACAGAAAAAACACATCCAGACCGTAGGCGGCCCCATCCTGTGGGCCACCTTGGAACGGCCGGAGAAAGGATGACAGATGAAACAGTACATCGTATTTGACATGGACGGCGTCCTCTTTGACTCGGAACAGCTCATCTCCCGCTGCTGGAAGGAGGTGGGTGCCAAGATGGGCTTGCCCCACATCTATGAGACCTTTCTGGACTGTGTGGGCACCACCCAGAAGAACACCCAAGCCGTCTTTCAGCGCACCTATCCTGGCGTCTCCTACGACCAGTTCCAAAAGGGCTGCCGAGCGGGCTTTTTCGGCCATGTGGACGCCCACGGAATGCCCCTGAAGTCCGGCGCACGGGCGCTGCTCCACCACCTGCGGGAAGCAAACTGGGGGATCGGCCTGGCCAGCTCCACCCGACGGGTGTTGGTGCAGAGCCAGCTGGAAGGGGTTGGCCTATGGCATTACTTTGATCAAGTGGTCACCGGCGACCAGCTGGAGCGGAGCAAGCCCGCCCCAGACATCTATCTGATGGCCTGCCGCGCCCTGGGCGTGGCGCCGGAAGCAGCGTGGGCGGTGGAGGACTCCTACAACGGCATTCGCTCCGCCGCCGCCGCTGGGATGCGTCCCATCATGGTGCCCGACCTGCTGCCCCCCACTCTGGAGATGCGCCAGCTCAGCCACATCATCCTCCCCGACCTGACCGCCGTAGAGGACTATCTGCTGGGATGTGCCCCATGACCAGCCGCCGTGCCTTCGTGACCGCCGCCGTCCGCGGCGTGGCCTTCGCCCTGGTCACTGCCCTGTTCACCGCCGTTCCCCTGTTCCACGGCTTCCTATGGTGCGTCTACATCGGCTTCTTCCTGACTATGGCCTTTGGCGTGAAGCTGCCGGAGTACCCCAACTACCTGTGCAGCCTGCTAGTGGGCTACGTCTGGGCATTCGCCTACATTTTCGGCCACCAGTGGTTGGAAGCGTGGTTCGCCATGCCCTCCCTGCTGGCACTGTCCCTGTCTGAGCTGGTGCTGACTTTTTTGCTCATCTTCGTCCACCTGCGTTTTCTCTCCCGCACCTGGCTGAACAAAGTCCCCGCCGTCTTTGCCGCCGTCGCCACCGTCTTTGCCGCCGGCGGCATCCAGCACCTTCCTTTGTGCGCGCTCTCCGCCGTCATCGGCATCAGTATGGCGGTGGGAACGGAAGTCCTCATCCAGCGGCTGGTCAAATAACCGCAAAACCACCCTGCCGAACCGATGCAGGGTGGTTTTTTCAAAAAATCTTCGCCAGGGCTTGACAAGTTCACTTGGCAGTGGTATCTTAACCATGCAAAGAAAACTTGGCGCATAGAGGAGGCAGCACCATGAACAAAAAGGACATCCTGGACTTAGCCCAGCGGGAAAAGCGGGACGAGGGCGAGGACGCCATGGAGAACAAGAGCCGCCGCATCGGCTCCCTGGCAGTCATCTTCCTGTGCCTGTGCCTCATCATCCTCAACAACCACTTCGCCCGAGAGAACGACAGCCTCAACGCCCTCCTCTGCACCATGGCGGCGGTGGAATTCTACGTTCGCTTCACCTTCACCAAAAAGATCAGCGACCTGGTGCTGGCTCTCATTGGCACCGTGTTCGTCATCCTCAGCCTGGTCGCCTATGTCACTGCGGTGGTGTCCGGCGCATGAACGAGCAGCTCATCCTATGCAACCGCCTGAAAGAGGCCCGTGCCAGCCAACACCTGTCCCAAGCGCAGCTTGCCAAGCTGGTAGGCGTCAGCCGGAACACCATCAGCTCCATTGAGACCGGCCAGTTCAACCCCACCGCCAAGCTGGCGCTGCTGCTGTGCATCGCGCTGGACTGGAAATTTGAAGACCTGTTCTACTTTACGGAAGCGCCCGAAAAAAAGAAGCGCTGCTTCTGACGAAAAAAACAACTGCCTGGCCACGTCGCCAAGCAGTTGTTTTTTCTGTTATGCTTCCAGATCCTCCGGATGCGCCTGGAAAAATGCACGGGTCTGGTCTGCATTGCGCATGACCTCCGCCGTCAGCGCCTCGAAATTGGGGAACTTCCGTTCCGGACGCAGATAGTCAAAGAACTCCATCCGGATTTCCTTCCCGTAGAGATCCCCGTGAAAGTCCAGAATGAACCCTTCCACAGTGACCAGTCTGCTCCCATCCTCCACGGTGGGACGGACGCCAATATTGGTCACAGCGGCGTAGGACTGTTGATCAAAATGGACACTGGTCACATACACCCCATAGGCGGGGACAATGACCCCTCGTTCAAAGGCCAGGTTCACCGTAGGAAAGCCCAGGACGTGCCCCAGCTTCTTGCCGTGTCCCACTCGGTTGGTGAGCACATGAGGGTGCCCCAGCAGGTGGTTGGCCTGGACGATCTTGCCCTGGGTCAGCAGGTTGCGGATCTGAGTGGAATGAACCTGAACGCCGTCCAGCTCCACCATGCTGATAATTTGGCAGCCAATGCCCAGCTCCTGGCATTTCTGCTTCAGCCGCTGCGGATTGCCCAGCCCTTTGTCGCCAAAGTGATTGTCATCGCCGGTAATGACGCACACGGCGCCCAGCTCCTGGTACAGGTATTTCTCCACGAACTCATCCCAGGGCTGATGCTGCATTTTGCTGTTGAATTCCGCCAGAATGACTTCTTCGATCCCGTAATAATGCTCCATCAGCCAGATGCGGTCTTGGTTGGAGTTGATCATGGGCACCGGCTTGCCGGTGATTGCGGTCGCCGGATGGCGGTCGAAGGACATGACGCTGGGGATGGCACCCAGCCGTCTCGCTTCCGCCACTGTCGCCTTCATCAGGGCTGCGTGTCCCACATGTACCCCGTCAAAAAAGCCCAGGGCAATGACTCTCTTTTTCCCATCGCTCACTGTCAGCACCTCTTTATTCTTATGATTCCACTTCTAAAAAGTTTTTGACGGTCTTCATCTCGCCGTCCTTGATCTCCCCCAGCATGAGGAAGCTGCCGTCCGAGCCATAGACCCGATACCGGCCGTTCTCCCCTTCCCAGGGGAACCCGTTCCCGTGGCGGCACAACCGCTCCGCCTTGCCCTGGATGGTCAAGGCAGGATAACGGGCAAAATAGGTATCCACCGGCATCAGCAGATTCTGCGCCTGCCCAGCCTCCGCCGCCTGCATGACCTGCTCCAACGTCACCGCCTGCTCCAAGGTGAACCCCGCCGCCTCTGTCCGCCGCAGGGCGTCCATGACCCCGCCGCAGCCTAGCTTCTGGCCGATGTCGTGGCAGAGGGTGCGGATGTAGGTGCCTTTGGAACAGGTGATCTGGATGGTGTAGTGGTCGGGGGCGTCCTGGCGCAGGATGTCCAGCCCGAAGATGGTGATGGGGCGGGGCTTACGCTCCACCGACTTTCCCTTGCGCGCCAGCTGATACAGCTTTTTGCCGTTGACTTTCAGGGCGGAGTACATGGGCGGCACCTGGAAGATGTCCCCTCGGAAGCTGTCCAGCACCGCCTCCACCGCAACCCGATCATAGGTGACAATCTGCTCCGCCAGCATCTGGCCGGTGGAGTCCTGGGTGTCCGTTTCCAGTCCCAGCTTCAGTCCGGCCACATAGGTCTTGCTGCCGGATGCGGCAAATTCCACCGCTCGGGTGGCTCGTCCCACGAACACCGGCAGCACGCCGGTGGCCATGGGATCCAGCGTCCCGGCGTGGCCAATCCGCCGCTCGTCCAGCAGGCGGCGCAGCTTGCTGCACACGTCCATACTCGTCCAATCGGCGGGTTTGTCAATGATGATGATCCCGTTGGCCATAGGTCACCCCTCGAAAAAGGCGGCCAGATTCCGCCGGATGTAGGCGGTAGCCAGGGCGTTCAAGGGACTGCGCTCGTACCGGTCATAGAGCTGCGCATCAAAGGCGTCAAAGGGGTAGCGCTCATTCTGATGGGCGAACTCCTTGGCGTCCTGGATGATAAAGCTGCTCAGGTCGCCGGTGTCAATGCCATTTTCCCGCACAAAGCCTTCAAAATCCTGCCGGTAGCCCTCGGCGCCCACCGCCGTGAGGGCTTCGGGCAGATAGGGGGCAGTCATACGGCTGGAGTTGACAAAATACTGACACAGACCGCCGTTCTGCACCTCCAGGTCATACCAGTACAGGGTGTATACCACCCGCACCGGTCCGGCCAGCGCCGCCAGCTCCTCCGGCTCCTCCACCTGGGGCAGCCGGCTGGTAATGCAGTCCCACAATTCTTCATCGCTGAGGCTCTCCGCCTCCGCCTGGGTGATGGCGTGCCAGCGCTTGGCGCGTTCCCACTCCGCTTTGAACATGGTACGCATCTCTTTCACCAGCGCCCACTGCTCTTTGCATCTCCGGAACAGTCCCATGATCACCCCTCCAGTTCTCTCTCAATGGCGTCCAGCACCCTCCGGCGCACGTCCGTCTCACTGCCGTTCACCGTAGCGCCAGCCGCCGCCGCATGGCCGCCGCCGCCCAGGTGATTGCAGATGTGGTTGGCATCGGCGTAAGTCTCCACCGTCCGCAGGGAGATCTTCCACTTGTCCGGCGCCAGCTCCCGCAGGGTGGCCGCACAGCCCACCCCTTCGATGGTAGCAGCAAAGGAGGACAGTTCCTCACAGTCCCCTTCCCCAGCGCCCAGGTCGGCCTTGTCTTGCAGTGAGATCTTGCCGATGCACACCTTCCCGTTGTGGAAAAACACCTCGCTCTCCAACAGGCGGGACTCCAGCTTCAACTCCACAAACCGCTTGGTTTTGAAGAAATGCTTGTTCACCTTCCGCACGTCCAGATGCTCCATCAGCTCCGCTGCAATGCGGTGGGTCTCCGGCGTGGTGTTGGAATAGAGGAATCCACCGCAGTCGGTGGCGATGGCAATATACAGCGCCTGGGCAATGGACTGGCTCCACACGCCCCATTCTCGGATGATATGGTAGATGATCTCCCCACAGGCGGAGGCATCCGCGTCCAAACAGGTCTGCTGGGCATACCCCTCGTTGGACGGGTGGTGGTCAATGCACAGCTGGGATTTGCCCCGATAGCTCTGGGCAGCCCCCTCCGGCAGCAATTCCTCCGTGGCGATGTCCACCGCTACCACATGGTCGGGCACAAACCCTTCCGGCGCCCAGGAGAAGGTCAAAAACCCCTCATATCGGGTCAGATCGCCGGGGTTTTTTAACACATACGCCGTCTTTCCCAAGGCGTTCAGCGCCTGGCACAGGGCGGCGGCGCTGCCCAAAGTGTCCCCATCGGGACGGACGTGGGTGAGCAGGAGGAAGTTGTCCCGTTCCCGCAGCCACTGAGCCGCAGCTTGTACCGTCATACCTCGTCCTCCGCTTCCGGCAGATGCGCCGCCGGATCAGAGCTGGGCCCCACAGGGGGTTCTTTTTCAATGTCCCCCAGGATGCCAATGATGCGGCTGCCCTGGTCAATGGAGTCATCCGGCGTGAAGATCAGCTCCGGCGTATACCGGAGGGTCATCCGCTTGGCCAGCTCCCGACGGAGGTAGCCGGAGGCGGACTTCAAGCCCTTGACCATGTCCTTCGCATCCCCCTTGTCCAGGGCACTGACATACACCTTACAGTACCGCAGATCCGGCGTGGTGTCCACTCTGGTAATGGAGATCAGGCCACGCACCCGGGGATCTTTCAAATTGGGAATGAGCTGCGCCAGCTCCCGCTTGATGTCATCGTTGATGCGTACAATTCGATATCCTGCCATGTTGCTCTCCTTCGTTTGCTTTTTTCGCAATTACTTGCAAAGGTCAAGCCCCGCAGGGCGCATGAAAGTTTTGCGGAGCTTTTTCAAAAGCGACTAGGGTCCAGGGGCAACGCCCCTGGTCGCTGTCCGCGGACAGCAAAACTCCCCATGCGCAAAAAAGCGCAGGAAAGGGTGAATCCCCGGCTCTGCCGGGGAGAGGGGAAACCCTCGCCGGGGGTTTCCCCTTATCTCGATTTTCTCACCGAATCGCCTTACCGCTCGATCTCCTGCATCTCGAAGCACTCGAAGATGTCGCCCGGCTTGATGTCGCTGAACTTCTCCAGGGTGATGCCACATTCGTAGCCGCTGGTGACTTCCTTCACGCTGTCCTTGAAGCGCTGGAGGGAAGCGATCTCACCTTCGTGGATCACGATGCCGTCACGCACCAGGCGCAGCTGGGCGGAGCGGGTGACCTTGCCCTCGGTGACGTAGCAGCCGGCGACCACGCCCACGTTGCTGATCTTGTAGACCTTGCGCACTTCCACGGTGCCCAGTTCCACTTCCTTGTACTTGGGCGCCAGCATCCCCTTCATGGCGGCCTCGATTTCTTCCATGCACTCGTAGATGACACGGTACATCCGCATATCCACATGGTTGCGCTCGGCCATGGCCTTGGCGGCAGAGTCCGGACGAACGTTGAAGCCGACAACGATGGCGTTGGAGGTGCTGGCCAGCATGATGTCGCTCTCGTTGATGGCGCCTACGCCGCCGTGGATGACCTTGACCCGAACTTCCTCGTTGGAGATCTTCTCCAAATTCTGCTTCACCGCTTCCACAGAGCCTTGGACGTCTGCTTTGACGATGATGTTCAGATCCTTCACTTCGCCCTCCTGAATCTGAGAGAACAGATCGTCCAGGCTGACCTTCTTAGCCAGCGGCGCATTCAGGGCGTCCTTCTTCTCCTGCTTCCGCTGTTCCGCCAGCTCACGAGCCATGCGTTCATCTGCCACTGCGTAGAAGTCGTCACCTGCGTTGGGGACTTCCGCCATGCCGGTGATCTCCACAGGCACAGAGGGGCCAGCGGTCTTGAGCTTCTTGCCCCGATAGTCGGTCATGGCACGGACACGGCCAACGGCGGTGCCGGCAATGATGATGTCGCCCTGGTTCAGAGTGCCGTTCTGCACCAGCAGGGTGGCCACAGGGCCACGCCCCTTATCCAGACGGGCTTCGATGACTGCGCCCATAGCGGCACGGTTGGGATTGGCTTTCAGTTCCCGCATTTCGGCAGTCAGCAGCACCATATCAAGCAGGTTGTCGATGCCCTCGCCGGTCTTGGCGGAGATGGGGCAGACGATGGTCTCACCGCCCCATTCTTCCGGCACCAGCTCATACTTGGTCAGCTGCTGCTTGATGTTCTCCGGATTGGCGCCGGGCAGATCCATCTTGTTGATGGCCACAATGATGGGGATGTTGGCTGCCTTGGCGTGGTTGATGGCTTCCACGGTCTGGGGCATGATGCCGTCGTCCGCTGCCACCACCAAGATAGCGATGTCGGTGACCATGGCGCCGCGGGCACGCATGGCGGTAAAGGCTTCGTGGCCGGGGGTGTCCAGGAAGGTGACCATCTTATCCTGCACCTTCACCTGGTATGCGCCGATGGCCTGGGTGATGCCGCCTGCTTCGCCGGCGGTGACGTTGCTGGAACGGATATAGTCCAGCAGGGAGGTCTTGCCGTGGTCAACGTGACCCATGACCACGATGACGGGGGCGCGATCCTGGAGATCCTCTGCCTTGTCCTCTGCGGTGTCGATGAGCTTTTCTTCGATGGTGACGACCACTTCCTTCTCCACCTTGCAGCCCAATTCCATGGCCACCAGGGCGGCGGTATCGTAGTCGATGACATCGGACATGGAGGCCATGACCCCCATCTTCATCAGGTTCTTGACCACCACTGCGCCGGTCTTTTTCATGCGGCTGGCCAGCTCGCCCACGGTGATCTCATCGGGGATCTCCACTTTGATGGGCGCTTTCCGTGCGGCTTCCTGCTGGAGGCGGCGCATCTTCTGCGCCTGTTCCTCCTGGCGGCGCTTGGCGGACTGCTTGCCGGAACGCTGCTGCTGGCTGCGCTTGGAGTTGATCTTCTGCTTGCCATGCTGCATCTTTTCCACGCTGTCCGGCGTCAGCTCATCCAGGTGGGCGTCATACCGATCCAGGTTCACGTCCACGCTGCTGCGGGTGTTGACCACCTTCTTCTGGGGCACCCGACTGCCGTTCTGGGCGGCGGGAGATGCCTTCTGCTCCAGGGTTCTGGGGGCTGCGGCCTTGTCAGCGCCCTTCTGAGCGGGGGCGCTGCGGCGGTCGTTGTTGTTTTGGGGTCTTTTTTCGCCGGTTCTCTGATCCCCCTGCTTGGGGGCATTGCGGCGGTCGCCCTGGGGCTTGCGCTCCCCTGCGGGCTGCTTTTTATTCTCTCCCTTGGGAGCGGTCTTCTTGCTCTCGCCCTTGCCGCCCTTGGGTTCCTGATACGTTTCTTTGAACACTTCTTCCAAATCCTCAATCTGATTCTTTTGAGTCAGGTAGTCAAAAATGATGGACAATTCCTTGTCACTGAGTACCGCCATATGGCTGGACGGAGTCTCCCCATACTTGGTCAGGATCTCCATGACCTTCTTGGAGCCAACGGCCTTGCCATTGATCTTAAAATCCTTGGCTACCTCGTGTACTCTGTATTTGTTATCGCTCAAATCAGCCACCTCCATAGATCGCACGGGAAACGCGGGGCTTTTCTCCTCCCGCCGTTGCCCGTCTGCCGGAGCAGTCAGGAGGGGGCGGGTGTGTTTCCCTTTTGCTTCTGGTTCATCCTCGATCCCATGATTTCTTCCGGATTCGAGGTTTTTCTTTTTTCCGGCGCTGGCGTTTGGCCTCCTTCTGGTTCAGCCGCTCCGCCACCGCCACATAATCCGGGTTGCTCTGTGCCAGCATCTGCGCCAGCTTGGCGGCAAAGCCGCCATCCAGCACCGCTGCCACCGCACAGCTCCCCTTGCCCAGGGCAGCGCCCAGGGCGTCTTTCTCCGCCGGCAGCACCAGCACCGGCAGCGTTTCTCCGGCCATCTGCCGGATCTTTTTCCCAGTGCGCTCGGAAGCATCCGCCGCCAAGAGCACCAGGCGCGCCTTGTGGGCGGCGATGGCGTCCGCCACCACCTCCTCCCCCGCCAGCAGCAAATTTGCTCGGCGGGCAAGACCCATCATCTGCAACAATTTATCCATCGCCCTGCTCCATCTGTGCCTCTAAGGCGTCAAACACGTCCACAGGGATCTGGATGCTAAACGCGCGCTCCAAGGCTTTGGCCTTGCGCACCCGCTTCAAACATTCCGTGTTGGGGCACACATATGCCCCTCGGCCAGGCTTCTTGCCCCGAAAGTCCAGAGAGATCTCCCCCTCCGGCGAACGAACCACTCGGATCAGCTCCCGTTTGGGCTTCATCTCCCGACATCCCAGGCACTGGCGCATGGGGATCTTTTTGGGCATTGGTTATTCCTCCGCTTCCTCGGCGTCCTCCGCCGGTTCCACAGCCGCTTCTTCCTCCGCTTCCGGTTCCTCTGCCGGAGCGTCCTGGGCTTCCGCCACGTCTGCGCCGTCATCCAACAGCGCATTGCTGTCCTCCGCCAGCAGGTCGTCCTCCTCCGGCTCCACCGCATCCAGCAGTTCTTCCTCGTCCACCTCGTCGGCGTTGGATTCGCTCTTGATGTCGATCTTGTAACCGGTCAGCTTGGCCGCCAGGCGGGCATTCTGCCCCTCCTTGCCGATGGCCAGGGAGAGCTGGTCGTCGGGGACGATGACCCGACAGGTCTTTTCCTCCGGATTGCAGCGCACGTCAATGACGTCAGCGGGAGACAGGGCTGCGCTGATAAACTCGGCAGGGTCTTCGCTGTACTTGATGATGTCCACCTTTTCCCCGTTCAGCTCCTCCACGATGGCGTTCACACGGGCGCCACGGGTGCCCACGCAGGCGCCGATGGGATCCACCTCCGGATCATTGGACCAGACGGCCATTTTGGTACGGCTGCCGGCTTCTCGGGCGATGGAGCGGATCTCCACCACGCCATCGTAGATTTCCGGCACTTCCATCTCGAACAGACGGCGCACCAGGCCATAGTGGGTGCGGGAAATGACCACCTGGGTACCGCGGGTGGTGCGGCGGACTTCCACCACATACACCTTGATGCGGTCGCCTTCTCGGTAGCTCTCCCCGCGCACCTGCTCACCGGCGGTGAGCAGGGCTTCGGTGGATTCCCGACCGGTGCCAATCTTCACATGGAGGGCGCCATTGCGGGGGTCGATGCGGGTGACCACACCGGTGAGCAGCTCCTGGGTCTTGCCCACGAACTCATCATAGATCATATTCCGTTCCGCTTCCCGAATGCCCTGGATGATGACCTGACGGGCGGTCTGGGCGGCGATGCGGCCGAAGTTTTTGGGTTTGATCTCACTGCTGACCACGTCACCCAACTGAACGTGGGGCAGGGAACGACGGGCTTCCTCCAAGGAGATCTCGGTATCCGGATTATCCACTTCCTCCACCACGTCCCGCCGGACGATGACGCGGACGGAGTTCTTCTCCGGATCGGTCAAGACAACGATGTTATCCTTCACCCCTTCGTGATCCCGCTTATAAGCGGAGACCAGCGCCTGGGTGATCTTCTCCATCATATACTCCTTTTTGATGCCTTTTTTCTCCTCGATCAGGTCTAAGGCTTCAAAAAATTCCTTTGCTTCTTCTTCTGGGGTCGGCCCTTTCTTCTTTGTGGTTCTTCTGGCCATGTCACAGCTACACTCCTTTTAAAGTTCCCAAAAATTCTTCAAATTTTTGGGAGCCCTTTTTATTTCACCTGCTCGGCGGAAATGAATTCCGCCTGCGCCGAGATTTTGTTGCACAAAATGCTCGTGACGCCGCACTTGCGGCGGATTAAATTCTTCGAATTTTTGGGAACCCTTTTTTATTTCACCTGCTCGGCGGAAATGAATTCCGCCTGCGCCGAGATTTTGTTGCACAAAATGCTCGTGACGCCGCACTTGCGGCGGATTAAATTCTTCGAATCTTTGGGAACCCTTTTTATTTCACCTGCTCGGCAGAAATGAATTCCGCCTGCGCCGAGATTTTGTTGCACAATCTGATTGTGTCTACAAACTTTCAGCGGCACATCTGCGCCCCCACCGAAGGCTCCCCCTCCCAGGGGGAGCTGTCAGCGGAGCTGACTGAGGGGGTTCCCTCTATGATTATATTAAAAATCCAGATGCAGCCGCACCAACGCGATCTCCTTCTTCTCGAAGACCACTTCCGCCCCATGGGGCTGGGTGACGGTCACGTTACCCTGGTCATATCCAGCCAAGGTGCCGGTAAACTCCTTCCGCCCCTCTCTGGGACGGTACAGCTTCACGTCCACCTCCTGCCCCATGCACTGGGCGAAGTGCTCCGGCTTTTTCAAGGCACGGTCGGCGCCTGCGCTGCCCACTTCCAGCACATAGCTGCCCTGGATGGGGTCGGCCTCGTCCAAGGCATCGCTGAGGGGGCGGCTGACGGCCTCGCACTGGTCGATGTTCACGCCCTCCGGCGCATCGATGAACACCCGCAGGTACCAGGTGCCCCCCTCCCGAACGTATTCCACATCCCAGAGCGTACATCCGGCCGCTTCCACCAGGGGCTGCGCCAGCTGGGCGGTCAAATCAGTTACTTTCATGCTTCTTCCTCCAAAAAACATTGGACTTCCCCGCCGCCAGCGCGCCGCTGGGGACAGGATGTAAAAAAGAGCGGGGCGCTGGCCCCACTCTCAAGTTGATACTTACATTCACTTATATTGATTATATCACAATCATTTCCACATAGCAAGGATTATTTCGTCTCCAACAGTCGTTTTACCACCCGCTCGCTGGCGTGCCCATCGTCCAAGGCGTTGAACCGTGCGTGGAACCGCTGGTATTTCTCATCGTAGGCATCCTGTTCCAGCGCCTGGGGGATCGCCTGGATCAGCGCCTCCTCGGTCTCCACGATAGACCCCGGCAGCTCCTTCAAGTCCAGATAGAACCCTCGGATGTCGTCCCGATAGGCGGCCAGGTCATACATATAAAATAGGATGGGACGCTTCAAGTTGGCGTAGTCGAAGAACACTGAGGAATAGTCGGTGATGAGCAGGTCAGACACCACATACAGCTCGTTGATGTCCGGATACTGGGACACATCCCACACGAACCCTTCATAGGCGGCGAAATCGAACTGGTTGGCCACCAGGTAGTGGGCACGGAACAGGATGATGCACTCCTCCCCCAGCGCCTGCCGCAGCCGTGCGAAATCCACCCCCAGCTGATAGCTGTACCCATCGGCAGAGTCGTGCTGATTGTCCCGCCAGGTGGGGGCGTAGAGAACAATTTTCCTGCCGCCGATGTCCTCCGGCGTGATGTGGAGGGCTCGTTTCACCTGCTCCACGTCCTCCGGCGTGTGATTGAGCAGGTAATCGTTGCGGGGATAGCCCTCCTGAAGGATGGCGTTCTCCTTCCCCGCCTGTTTCAGGTTCCAAGCAGAGGTGAATTTCTCCGTGGTGAACTCAGAGGGGGACAGGATGTAACGGAACTTTGCCGCATCCAGATCGTACTTTTCCCGCACTTCCTTCAGGGAATTCATCACATTTCCGCCCTCATTTTGCAGGTCGTACCCCAATCGTTTCAAAGGCGTCCCGTGCCAACATTCCAGATAGACCTGGTCTTTCTTCGGCCAAATGTGGTCGCTGACCCGATAATTGAACACCCAATACTTTGCCGCCGCCATGGCTCTTTGATAGGGCACACTGGCCCACTGGAGCACGGTCGTATTGGGGTACTGCTCCTCCAGCCACCGGAACCGTTCCGGATGCTGGAAGATCCACACATACCGGTACTGCCCATACTCCTCCGGACGGTTGGCCATGTACTCAAAAATGGCACGGGGCGAGTCGGAATACCCCCGACCGGAGAAGGTGCAGAACACCATCAGGTTGGGGTCGGTGGCAATGCCCTTGGTATGCCGCCGGAAGGTGATCTCTCGGTATTGAAAGAGCATATGCCGCACCAGCCGTCGGGCAGGCGGGCACACTTTCACGAAATCATACAGCAAAATTTTGATGCGCTGTTTCAAAGACATGGCTTATACCTCCGCAGGTTCTCGCTGCTTCCGCAGGTGTTCCGGGATGCGCTGGAGCAGGAACCGGACAATGTTTCCGGTATTGTCCTCCTGAGCGGTCTGGATATACGTCTCCCGATAGACTTGCAATGCCGCCCAATCGTAGTCCTCCCTCTGCACTGCCTGAGCCACCTCCGCCGCCGTCCGGAAGGCTGCGTGGGGAAACGCTTTCCACAGGTCGATGTTCAGCCCCTGGGCGTCCGTGTAGGCGTCGTAATCGTACAGGTACAGATACACCGGCTTGTTCAGCAGGCTCACTTCCAAGGAGGCGGCGGAGTAGTCGGTGATCACGCAGTCCGCCACCTTCATCATCTCATAGGTAGACCAGCCCTTCCCCACCGACACATCCTCCGGCAGGGTGATTTTGCTCATGGGGTGAGGCTTGATGAGCAGCACTGCGTTTTCCACAGTGGAAAAGGCGTCCATCAGCCGCTCCATCCCCACTTCCACCCCCGCTCGGAAGGTGGGCAGATAGAGACAGATCTGCTTCCCTGCCAGCTCCGGCCGGGCTTCCAGATAACGTGCCCGCAGAGCCGGATCAGCCTCCCGCAGATAGTCCACACGGGGCATCCCCAGGGGCAAGATCTTCTCTCTGGGCATCTGAAAGCCCTGGGCGTAGATGTCCGCCGTGGCCTCGGACGTGCAGAACACATAGTCGTAGTTTTTGTGCATTTCCATGGCCTTCGCCAGCGCCGCCGGCTGTCCGCCGGGCTTGTCCAGGCACTGGTAGCTGAACTGCTTCACCGCACCCACTGCGTGCCACACCTGCACCACCGTCTGCCCCCGCTTGGGATGGAGGACACAGAGTTGGATGGAGTAGGTATCGGTGACGGCAATGGAGGCTGTGGCCAAATGATACAGGCTATGTAAAATAAAGCAGCAGTAGGAGAAAACCTTGGTTTTTCGCCGCATTTTTCGGCAGAAATACACGATTTCCGTCTCCGGCGATTGTTTTTGAATCTCCTGGGCCAGCAAGGTAAAATCCAGCGGGATGGTGCTGGACTGGCGTGAGAAAAAAACGATCTTATTTTTCAGCGGCAGCGGCCGCAGGAAAAGATAGAGAAACCGCAGGCCGGCCTTGGCCAAGCGAAGGATGAATGTCATGCCGCTCCCTCCTGTCCGTGGAATTTCATCGCCCTTGAGGATACCGCTGCGGCAGCCCAAAGTCAACGGTAATATCTACCGCTTTTTCAATCATTTTATCATAGCAAATTTTGACGGAAATTGCAACCGTGTGCCTCGCTCGGCAATCCCTCAGTCAGCTGCGCTGACAGCTCCCTTTACACAAGGGAGCCATTGAGCGTGTCCTCCAAAGGAACAATTTTACAAAACCTGGAACCCCCTCTTATGTAGATGGAAGTGGCACGCAGCAAAATCTCCCAGCCTCCCCTGTGCAAGGGGAGGTGGCACACAGCAAAATCTCCCCGCCTCCCCTGTGCAAGGGGAGGTGGCACGCAGCAAAATCTCCCAGCCTCCCCTGAGTAAGGGGAGGTGGCACGGAGTGCCGGAGGGGTTGTGTGCCAGCGTAACTGCACGACGGAAGAATGTGCGCTTCCCCTCTCCCATCTCACCCCAGCACCAAAAACGCCCAGCCAGTCGGCTGGGCGTTTCCGAAATACATTCCGGTTACCGTATGAACTTACTTTGCGTCCTGTTCTGCCATGTAAGCGACCAGGTCGATGAGCTTGTTGGAATAACCCCATTCGTTGTCATACCATGCCACCAGCTTCACGAAGTCGTCGCCCAGCATGATGCCGGCCTTTTCATCGAAGATGGAGGTGTTGTAGTCGCCGCGCAGGTCGCTGGAGACGATTTCATCGTTGTTGTACTCGATGATGCCCTTCATGGAGCCTTCCGAGGCTTCCTTCACGGCGGCGCAGATAGCCTCATAGGTGGTGGGGGTCTTGAGCTTTGCGGTCAGATCCACCACGGAGACATCACTGGAGGGGATCCGATAGCTCATGCCGGTCAGCTTGCCCTTCAGTTCGGGGACAACCAGGCCAACGGCCTTGGCGGCGCCAGTGGTGGAGGGGATGATGTTGTTGAAGACACTGCGGCCGGTACGCCAATCGTCGCCGCCGTTGCAGTCAACCGCCTTCTGCTTGGAGGTAGCGGCGTGGATGGTGGACATCAGACCCTGTTCGATGCCAAACTTATCGTTGATGACCTTGGCCAGGGGCGCCAGACAGTTGGTGGTGCAGGAGGCATTGGAGACGATGGTCATATCGCTGGTGTAAGTCTCGTTGTTGACACCCATGACGAAGGTGGGGATGCCGTCGCCCTTGCCGGGAGCGGACAGAATGACCTTCTTGGCGCCGCCCACGAAGTGCTTGGCGCAGCCTTCTGCGGTGCGGAACTTACCGGTGGATTCGATGACATATTCTACGCCCACGCTGGCCCAGTTGATGTTTTCCGGCTTATCCTCGCTGAACACCTTGATGTACTTGCCGTTGATCTCGATGCCGTCCTCAACGGCCTTGATCTCGCCCTGGAACCGGCCGAATACCGTGTCGTACTTGAGCATATAGACCATGCGGTCCAGGTTGGCGTTGCGGACGTTAATGGCACAGACTTGGAGACTGGTCTCTCTGGACTCCAGGCTGCGCAGAACCACTCTTGCGATACGGCCAAAGCCGTTGATGCCTACTTTAACAGATGCCATCTTGATCTACCTCTTTTACCAAAAAATATTTTTCCTCACGAAAACGCGGACAGCCGGACTCATCGGCTTTCCCCCTGTTTTCTTTCGTTTTCCCCTACATTGTAACAGCTTTTCAATAAAAGTCAATCACTTTATCATAAGTCCTTCCCCTATGTAAGGAAATTTCTCCCGAACGTTGCATTTTTCCGTCCTCGCCTATTCTTTCTATGCGCCGCAGCCCCTTGTGAGAACCGGCACGGCGCAAAAAAACGCAGGCTGCCTCCAGACAACCTGCGAAATTTTTGCCCTGCTGTTACTTCAGATAGTTCCCGGCAGGGTAGTTGTTGTACTGCTTGCGCACCTCCAGCACCGGCGTGCCGTCCTCCAGCTGATACGACCGATCCACCTGATGCGCCACACCTCTGCGCTCCATTTCTTCCAAGCAGTTCTGCCGTTCTTTCAGCGCCAGCGTCACCGCCTCCTGGTGGGGAACCTTCTCGCTGAGGGTAAAATGTATGGTCTGTGACAGACAAGCGTATTTCACTCGTTTCATAACACAAAAATCTCCTGTTCCTTTTCTTCTGAGATACCCCTATTTTAGCACCAAGCCGCCGGCCAATGTAAGCACTTTTTTCTCCAAAATCACACTTTTGTCCCTTCTGCGCAGGCCGTTGTCCGTCTTTTTTGTGGAAAATCCCCATGGTCACCCCCTACTCATCCGCCCTCTTTTATGATATAATATGTGTGGGGAAATTCACGTTTCAGAATCTCTCCGCCACACTGCGTCCCGTTCGGGGCGCAAAAAACACCGGTTTTCCTATCGGGAGGCCAACCATACTGATCAAAGGGGGACTTGTTCATGTTAAAAGAAGGCGATCTGATCATGCACGAAACCGCCGGTGTCTGCCGGGTCACCGGAGAAACCACACTGGACGGACTGACGGGCGTTTATTACATACTCTGCCCGCTATACATGAAGGACGCAACGTTCTACACCCCCCGTGACAACGGTAAGGTGAAGATCCGTCCCATCATGACCCGAGAGGATGCTCTGACCCTCATTGACGCGCTGCCCACGGTGGACTCCATCAAGTTTCAGAACTTCAACGATCAGAAACAGCGCAGCAATGAGATCCTCAAATCCGGCGACAGCCTCCAGCTGGCCAGCCTGACCAAGAGCCTGTACGAGGAACAAAGTCGGCGGGCTAAGCGGGGGAAGAAGTCCAGTCTCAATGACTCCACCCTGCTGAAAAAGGCAGAGCTGCTGCTCTTTGGCGAGCTGGCCACCGCTTTGGAGATTGAGCTGGATCAGGTTCAGGATTTCATTGCGGAAAAGCTCAGCGTCTGACCCATCGTCACAGCCCATCCACCACAGTATCCCTGCGGCAGTCCAGCCAATGCGCTGGCCGCAGGGTTCTTTTTTGCTTTTTTTCACAGGATTCTCCCCCCTTCTCCCCCGATTTTCCCCCATGGTACATTGAAAAAAAGAAAAGGGCATGGTAGAATACTTACATTCTAAGCTCAATAATGGATGATTGCGCTTTGGGCGCACTTTTTGTCTATTGCCTTCCTCAGAAAGGAGTACGTTCAATATGGAAACCAAAACCCCTGCCAAGCCCAAGCAACCGGCTGGCGGCTGGAAGAAACGGCTGGTCTTTTCCGCCATCGTCTCCGCCGCCCTCACCTTCACCCTCTGCCTGTTCGGCCCTCTGGATCTGTTCTTCAACAACTATGAGGAGATCTGGTTCCACCTCCAGGACATCATCGGCGGCCTCTTTCTGGTAGCCGGTATCTTCTTTGTCCTCACCACCCTGGTGGGCACCCTCCTGCGGGGCAAGCTCCACGACATCTACATGGCGCTGATGTTCGGCGGCCTGGTGGGCACCTATGTCCAGGCCAGCTTCATGAACAAGGACTACGGCCTCCTCAACGGCACCTCCGTGGACTGGAGCGCCTACACCGGCTACGGCGTGGTGAACACCGTCATCTGGCTGGTGTGCATCCTCGTCCCCCTCATCGCCATGCTCATCTGGAAGGAGAAGAAGGTTCGTCCTGTCTTTCTCTTTCTCTCCTGCGCCCTCATCCTCATGCAGGGCGCGTCCCTGGTGGTGTCCTACATCAACTACCCCACCACCACCGAAAGCGTCACCCTGACCAACGACAAGCTCTTTGACCTGTCCAAGGACGAGAACACCATCATTTACCTGGTGGACACCATGGACGGCGCCTTCTTGCAGGACATGATGGAGCGGCATCCGGAATACGCTGACCGCCTCCAGGGCTTTACCAATTATACCAACGCCCTGGCCGCCGGCGCACGCACCCCCGTGGCCATGCCCCTCCTGTTCACCGGCATCCCCCGCACCGAGCCGGGCGCTTATGCCGATTATCGGGATTCCGCCTGGAAGGATCCGGTGCTGTTCACCAATATGCGCAGCAACGGCTTTGGCATCCACCTCTTTACCCAGCCCCGATACATCTCTCCCACTGCCGATGAGTACATCGACAACCTGTCCATGTCCTCCAGCATCGTGGGCGACTACACCGGCCTGACCAAGAAGATGTACAAGCTCACCCTATACAAATACGTCCCCCACTTCCTCAAGTGGCGCTTCTGGATGGACACGGCGGACTTTGACAAGTACCAGAAGCAGGACAAGTATGTGGTCAACGACTCCAAGTTCTATCAGAGCTATCTGAAGCACAACGGCTTCACCTACAACCTCACCGGCAAGGACTTCCGCCTCTACCATATGCGCGGCCCCCACAAGCCCTACAACCTGAACCCTGACGGCAGCCACAGCAAAACGGAGACGTCGGAGAAGGATCAGATCGACGGCATTTTCAACATCATCTTCAACATGATGGATGACATGAAGGACAACGGCGTGTACGACAAGGCCAACATCTTCATCATGGCCGACCACGGCGAAAATGACCTGGCACAGTGGAGCGCCCTGCTCTACAAGCCCGCCGGCTCCACCGGCAAGTACACCGAGAACACCGCCCCCGTCTCCGCCTTTGACGTGACCTCCACCCTCAACGAGATCGCCGGCGGCGACCCCAAGGACATTGCCTCCGGCCGCACCCTGTCCGACATCAAGGAGGGGGAAAAGCGCACCCGCAGCTTCTACCGCACCAGCGGCAGCAACGCCACCCTGAACACCGATGAGTACCAGACCGAGAGCACCGCATCGGATGCAGACAGCATGAAGCTGTACAAACAGTACCCCCTCCAGGACGCCTCTGCCGCCGCAGAGCCTTACATCCTGGGCAACAAGCTCTCCTTCCGCCTGAACGAAGCCACCGCCAACATCTACTGCACCGAGGGCTTCCGCTCCCCCGATGGCGGCACCACCAGCATCGAAGGCCACCACGCCCAGATGGTCATTCCCCTCGACACCCCGCCTAAGGACGGCAACCTGGTGGTCACTCTGACCCGCCGTGACATCCTGGTGGACGGCGACATGACCATCACTGCCAACGGCGAGACGGTCTACGAGGAGAAGGACATGACCCCCAAGAGCTACGACTCTCACGAGCTACAGTTCACCGTTCCGGTCAGCGCCCTCAAGGACGACACCCTGACCCTGGACATCACCTTCTCCGCCATCCCCAAGAGTGAGGACAACAAGGATGCCGGCAAGCGCACCCGCGCCATCCGCGTCTCCGACCTTGTCATCACCGCAGAGGAATAAAAGGAGGCACTTATGAGCACGATTATGAACGGCCTGGGCACCATCCTGGGCTACGTCATGTACTTCTGTTACAATATCCTGGGCAATTACGCCCTGGCCATCCTGCTCTTTACCTTGCTGACCAAGGTGATCCTGCTGCCGGTGGCCATCTGGGTGCAGAACAACGGCATCAAGATTGTCCACCTGACCCCAGAGCTGAACCGGATCAAAGCCAACCACTTCGGGGACAAAGACCGCATCGCCGAGGAGACTCAAAAGCTGTACAAGCGGGAGAAGTACAACGCCTTTGCCAACCTCATCCCCACCTTCGTCCAGCTGGTGCTGCTCATCGGCCTCATCCAGGTCATCTATCACCCCCTGAACCACATTTTCCACGCCGACGGCAGTCTCATCGACGCCATGGTGCAGCTGACCGGTCAGCTCACCGGCTGCGACGTGGACTCCAGCTCCGTGCAGCTCACCGTGGTGCAGGCCATCCAGACCGGCCAGTACACCGACGCCTTCCAGACACTGCCCGGCATGACTGCCGACCTGATGACCCGCATCCAAGCCTTAGACCTGAACCTGTTCGGCCTGAACCTGGGCGACGTGCCCATCACCGCCGGCGGCGCCACCCTGCTGGTGCCCATTTTGGCAGGTCTGGCCGCCTTCACCCTCTGCCTGAGCCAGAACAAGATGAATCCCCTCCAGGCGGAGCAGGGCATGGCCGGTCAGCTGAGCACCACCATCCTGTCGGTGGGCATCGCCCTTTTCCTGGGCTTCTTCGTCCCCGCCGGCGTGGGGCTGTACTGGATCTTCTCCAACCTGTTCACCATTTTGCAGCAGTTCCTGCTGAACATCATCATCGACCCCAAAAAGCACATCGACTACGAAGCCCTGGAGGAGAGCAAAAAAGCCCTGGCCGAACTGGACAGCCTGGGCGGCAAAAAGAAGCCCTTCTCCCACGACCCCAACGCCAAGCGGGAGAAGGCGGATTACAAGCGCTTCTTCTCCATCGTCAACAAGCACATCGTGTTCTACTCGGAAAAGAGCGGCTTTTATAAATACTTCCAGGACACCATCGAGTATCTGCTGGGGCACTCCAACGTGGTCATCCACTACATCACCAGCGATCCGGACGACCAGATCTTCGCCCTGGCGGAAAAAGAGCCCCGCATCAAGCCCTATTACATCGGCGAAAAGCGGCTCATCACTCTGATGATGAAGATGGAAGCGGACATCGTCTGCATGACCATGCCGGACATTGAGACCTTCCACATCAAGCGCAGCTACATCAAAAAGGACATCGAGTACGTCTACCTGTTCCACGGCTTTGCCAGCACCCACATGGTGCTGCGGGAGACTGCTTTTGACCACTACGACACCATCTTCTGCTCCGGCCCTGTCCAGATGAAGGAAATTCGGGCACGGGAAGAATTGAAAGGTCTGCCTCCCAAAAAACTCATCGACACCGGCTACGGCGTCATCGAGCACCTGCGGGCGGCCTACGAGCAGATGGAGCAGGTACCGCACGACCGGCCTCAGATCTTGATCGCCCCCTCCTGGCAGAAGGACAACATCCTGGAGTCCTGCATTGACCCGCTCCTGCGCCAGCTCCTGGCCGATGACCGGTACAAGGTCATCGTCCGCCCCCATCCCGAATGGATCAAGCGCTTCCCCCAGAAGCAGGAAGCCTTCCAGCAGCGGCACCAGGCGGAGCTGGAAGCCGGCAAATTCGAGTTCCAAACGGACTTCTCCTCCGGCGATACGGTGTATCAGTCCGATCTGGTCATCACCGACTGGTCCTCCATCGCCATGGAGTTCTCCTTCACCACCTGCAAGCCCTCCCTGTTCATCAACACCCCTATGAAGGTTATGAATCCCAACTACCAGGAGCTGAATCTGGAACCGCTGGATCTCTCCCTGCGGGATCAGTTGGGACGGAGCGTAGCGCTGGACGCCGTGGGCAGCACCGCCGGACAGGCGGTGGCCGATCTGCTGGCGGACGCAGCCGGATATCAGGAGCGCATTGGCAAGCTGGTTTACGAGTTGATGCCCAACTTCGGCCACAGCGGTGAGATCGGCGGCAAGTATCTCCTCCACTCCCTTCAGGAGAAGATCCAGAACCGGAAGGATTGATACCTGCCCCGCTTCCCAGCGAGATAGAGATAAAGGAGGCACGTTTCATGGTAACCTACAAAGAATTTGAAATCCTCAACTACCTGACCCGATTCCAGGGCAACACCAACGGTGCGTTCCTGGCCTACTTGGAGCAGCACCTGCACTATCCGGTCTTTGACTCCCCCAAAGAGACCCTGACCATCCTGGCTCAGCTGCAAAAGAAGGGCTATTTGGATGACTTGACCGTGACCGAGTTCGCCCTCCAGGAGCTGGAACCCTATCGGGTGAAAAACGCCGTCCTGCTGGCGGCGGAAAGTGCCAACTGGACGGCCCGCACCCTCTACACCGTGCCCAAGGGGTTGTATCGGAAAAATGGCGAGACCCTCATCGAGCGGCTCATCCTCCAACTGCAGGAGGTGGGCATCCAGAACATCCATGTGGTGGTAGGCTCTATGAAGGAGCAGTATTTCTTCTTGGAGGAGCAGTACGGCGTCACCTTGGACGTGACCCCCCGCCCCCGAAAGAACAGCGTCTGCTCCCTCTACGCCGTGGCAGACCAACTGGACAACACCTATATCTGCCCCTGCGACACCTATTTCCCTGACAACCCCTTCCACCCCTACGAGTACCGCCCCTTCCACGCCACCGTTCACCTGGACAACGCTGCCCAGGCTATGCTGGTGCGCAAGAACGACTCTGGCCGCATCACCCGCATCGACGGCGGCAACCAGGGCATGAGCGGCGAATGTCTCTCCGGTCACGCCTTCTTTGACCAGACCTTCTCCGGCCGCCTGCGCCGGTACTTGGAGAACGAGATCGACAGCTTCGGCGCCGACACCCTCCCCTGGCAGTGCCTGGTGGACGGCCACATTGACAACCTAGATCTTTACGTCCGCCCCTATGATGACGGCGCCATCCTTCCCTTCCGCTCCATCCAGAGCCTGGAAAACATTGACGGCCTGTTCGTGGACAACGCCAGCCGGAAAATCATGGAGAAGCTGTGCGACCAGCTCCACTGCCAGCCGGAGAACGTCCAAGATCTGATCGTCCTGCCGGAGGGGGGAGACGACCTGTACTTCGCCTTCACCGTTCGGGGGCAGAATTACCTTTTCTGCTACCCCAGCCAGCCCAGCGCCGGCGGCACACGGAAAAAGGAATACCGCGCCCAGCAAATGGCGGTAGAATCCGGTGTGGATGCCCTGTGCATCTACAGCGATGAGGAGGGCTGCAAGATCCTCCGCATCCCCTCTGACGCCCATTCCATGGACAGCCTGTTCGGCAAGGATCCGCACTTTATGGCGGAGCTGGCTCGCACCATCCGCCTGTTCCACGATGCCGGCCGAAACATGACCGATTGGAAGGACTTCCTCACCGACCCCATCGCCGAGGCAGATCAGCTCCTGCTCCGCGCCGCCCCCACCAAGGGCGACCTGCTCCGCCGGTTCCGGCGGGAGCATACCCGCATCGTCCGCCTGTTCCAGTACACCGAGCGGGACGGCATGGACAAGGTCATGTGTCACAACAGCATCAACCGGAACAACTGCCTGTATGCAGATGACACCGTCAATCTGATCCATTGGGAGCACGCCAGCTTTGGGGATCCGGCCTTTGACTTCGGCCAGATTTTGAGCGAATACGACCTGGACAGTCCCGCCATTGATGAAATTTTGACCGCCTACCTGGGTCGCCCTGCCACTGACCTGGAGCGGCTGCACTGGACGGCCTATGTGGCGCTCCACCATTGGTGTGCCTTCTGCTGGGCGCTGTACCAGGAGAGCGTAGGCGAGGACACCGGCAAAAAAATGCTGGACTTCTACCGCACAGCACAGCAGGCTTTGGATTACGCCCTGCCGCGGTATGAAGCCTATTATAAAGTCCACTGAGCTTCCAAAGGAAGCCGAACGCACCACACAAAAAGGAGTAATTTGAAATGAAAAAAACACTGAAACTCTGCGGCCTGACCGCCTGCTGCGCTGTTATGCTCTCCAGCTACACCTGCGCCTATATTGACCCCTCCGTCATGACCTATACCATCCAGGCCATCGCCGGCGTGGTCATCGCTGTAGGCGCTGTGGCAGGCATCTACTGGCGGAAGGCCAAGAAAAAGGTCAACGAGAAGCTGGGTCTGGACGAGAACCGCAACAAGGAAGTGGAATCCGACGTCCTGGAGATCAAAGAGGACGACGTGGAGCCCAACATCAACGTGACCTCCAGCGTAAAGGAGCCGGAGGAATAAGCACTTGGCCGAGACGAGAACGAGAGACGATCCAACCGATCGTCTCTCGTTTTTTTGCACTGACCAACCCACAAAAAAGGAGGGAGAACCCTTCGGTTCTCCCTCCGTATGACAGCATTTCCAAAGAAGCACCCCTCTCTCGCCTCTCAGAAACACACACACGAGATTCTAAAACAGTGCCAGCGGCACAGATCAGGAAGCCTTTCTTGCCACCATCGCCTCCGTGGCTCTGGTGTACTTCAGGGGTTCTTCATCGCTCTGACGGATGAATTCATTCCGCAGGCCACGGGCGTCCAGCATCCCCTTCACTTCTTCCAAGCTCAGCACATAATCCACACCAGCCACCTTAGGGCCGTTCTGTGCACCGGCGGTGACCAGCACCACCAGGGTGTTCTGGTCGGCGTCCTTGATGCCAGCGCTCATGGACAGGATCTCCTGGCTGACCTGCTGGGTATGCTTTCTGTTGGCTGCGCTCACTTCAAATACATCTCGGAAGCCCATCATCCGGAATGCGCTGGTCAGACCGCTCTGACGCACCACGCTGCCCAGCTCACGGGACAGCCCCGGCTCCAGCAGTGCCATAGCACTGCGGCCATTGCCGATGCTGCGGATGACCTGGTACAGGCTGCTCTGCGCCTGGGTGGCGGCCGGTTCTGCCTGAGCCTCGTCCATGCCCATCAAAGAGATGACCCACTGGGGCAACCACTGAAACGCTTCCTTGCTCACCCGCTGATAGGCCAGCGCAGCGACTTCTTCATAAACCTTACCCATAGCGGAAACCTTACCCGGCATCATAGTACTTGCGTGCAACATTGGAATCTCTCCTTTTACCTCATATTTGTCCGTTGAACATTTGTCGATTTTGCCGAAACAGCTTGTTCCCGCCTTTTTGAAGTCCCCTTCATTTTTCTTGCAAACCCGTCATTTTGCCATTTTAGGATGGGCTTTTCCAGCTCCGTTCTTTTCCACAAAAACACGGGTCTGTTTTTCAGCACTTTCACTGCTTCGCGTGTTTTCAACCGTTCTTCCGTTGGTACGACTTGAATTCTAGCACCTTTTTCCCCGCTTGTCAACAGAAAAGTAAAGAACTTTTTCATATGTTTTTTCTATGAAAACCAATATATTATGCATGACAAATTATAGGCTCTTGCATTTTTGCGCCATCCGCCCTTCGTGAACGGGTGGTTCTTCCCTTTTTGCGCTCCTTGTTTTCGTCACTTTGACAACACTTTCACAAACCCCTGTGCGCTCAGTCTCCCCCCTCTGCCGGCAAAAAAGAAACGCCGGATGACCGGCGTCTGAGCTTCTCCATCTGGCACAGGCAGAATCCCCTCGCTCCGTCCTTCCATGCAAAAATGCCCACAAAACCGAAGGCTTTGTGGGAAGTCAGAAAGCGATGAGAATTTCGTGAAATCCCCATCGCTTTCATTGACTACGCTCTTGATTCAATTTGCGATCTTCCTCCCATGCACCTTGCTCATGCGCGGCCGTTTCCCTTCACCACGACCAGTTCTCTGGCGTGCATCCGCTCCTCCATCAATTCCGTGATCAGCAGTCCGATCTGTCCTACAATCACCATACTCGGAAGAATGACCGACATCAAGATACCTGCGTGCAACATAATAATCTCTCCTTACTGATTGATCCTTTGGGTTGTGTTGTTTCCTTTGTCAAATGATCTCTGCGGTTCTTTTTGACGCTCTCTCTTTTTTTCTTGCAAAACGTTCGTTTTATCTATCCTTGCTGTACGAATCACCAGTTTGTCCTTTTCCACAAAACCGGTCTGCTGTTTTTCAGCACTTTCACTGTTTCACAGCCGTCCACCCGCTTTCTTTCACTGGCTATGGTAGAATTGTAGCACTGTCGTGCCCACTTGTCAATGTAACAAACACAACTTTCCCATGGGACTTTTTCATGAAAACAACGGCATTTTGCAAGTGCAAACTATATATCTTGCATTTATGCAAGAAAAGACGGCAGAACCCGCCGGTTCCGCCGTCCTATTTTGACGCATTTTCGTCAGTTCGCCAACTTTTTCACAAAGCGCTTCACGATATACTCGTTGGCCTCCCGTTCCTCCACGTCAGGCAGGGGCGCCAGCGCCCCATCTCCGCACTTGCGCTCCAGCGCCTGTCCCAGGAGCAGGTCGCAGACCTGAGGATTCTTGGGCAGCAGAGGGCCGTGAAGGTAGGTGCCCACCACATTTTTGTAGCGCACCCCTTCGTGGCCGTCCTGGCCGTTGTTGCCGTAGCCGAACAGCACCTTTCCCAAGGGCTGGTTGTGGTTGATATACGTCCGACCGCCGTGGTTTTCAAAGCCCACGATGGGGGTGGAAAGCTCCGGACTTTCCAGCACCACATTGGAGATGAGCCGGGGGCTGCCCTGCTCCGTGTACAAATCCACCAGGGACAGCCCTTCCATGCGCCCTTGGTCGGTGTCGTAGTAGTGCCCCAGCAGCTGATAGCCGCCGCACACGGCGATGACCGTGCCGCCGTCCTCCACATAGGCTTTGAAATCCTTCTGGATGCCCTGCAATTTTTGACAGACGATCCTCTGCTCCCGATCGGAGCCGCCGCCCAGCAATACGATGTCCAGCTCCTGGAAGGGGATGGAATCCTCCAGCAGGAACTCCCGCACTTCCGCCTCCATGCCGCGCCATTCCAGCCGTTTGCGCAGGCACTGGATATTCCCCCGATCGCCATACAGGTTCAGCAGGTCGGGGTACAGATGTCCGATGGTCAGTTTCATGCCTCTCCCTCCTTCTGCTCCGCCATCTGCATCAGCGCCCGACGGGTGGGGTCCAGCGCCGTGTAGTTCACCAGCACATACAGGTTCCCGCAGCCGTCCTTCAGCCGCTTTTCGATGGCCGCCTTGATGTTCTCCTCCAGCATGGAGGAGATATCCGTGTACTTCAGCCGCAGGCGCATATCCTGGGCGCGGATGCCGCTGGCGGTGATGGAACGAATCTGTTTCGCCGCCAGCCGGTCAAAGTCCACGTCCCACAGCCAGGACACGTCCGCTCCGTCCTGGGCGTTGTCGTTGATGGCGATGATGAGATCTTTTTCCCTGTCATCCTCAAAGACCACCGACAGGTTCTGGTTGAAGCCGGTGGGATTCTTGGCCAGGCTCAGGAACACCGGACAGCCGTCGATGATGAATCGCTCGTTCCGGCCGTTTTCGGTCTGGAAGCTGGTCAGCACCTCCTGGAAATGGGGCAGTGGAATGTCCGCACTGGCAGCGGCGGCGTAGACCGCCAAAATGTTGTAAATGTTATAAAAACCCCGGAAACCAGAGGTCACTGCCTGCCCATTGATGGCAAAAGACAGCCCGTTCTTCATCTCCACCTGGGAGCCGTTGAAGTCGATCTTGGGTCGAGTGAACCCACAGTTGGGGCAGTGATAGCTGCCCAGCTGGCTGTAATGGTAGAAGTCGTAGTGGAGCCGGGTGCCGCACTGCTTGCAGAAGGTGCCCTCCCGAATCTCATGGTTGTCCGGCTTGTCAAAGACCTGTTCCTCCACGCCGTAGGTCACATAGGGGTGTCCGCTGTGGACGGCCAAGGAGGCGGCCAGAGCGTCATCGGCGTTGACCACCAAGGTCATGTTGGGCGCCAGCTCGATGCCCTGCTGGAGCAAGTCCATGGTGATGTCCAGCTCGCCGTAGCGATCCAGCTGATCGCGGAACAGGTTGGTCAGCACCATGGTGTCCGGCTGGAAGAATTTCAGCACCCGTCGGGCGGACGCCTCGTCCACCTCCAGACAGGCGTATTCCGCATCGAATTTTCCCACCCAGTTGGCCGCCAGCGCCAAGGCGGTGGCCACGCCGGGGAGCATATTGGAGCCGGTGTGGTTGCACACCACCGTGTGTCCCTCCCGTTCCAGGGCGGCGCAGAGGAGATTGTTGGTGGTGGTCTTGCCGTTGGTGCCGCAGACCACGAAGGTGTGCTTGTGGATGCCGCCAATGAGGTGGCGGATGATGGCCGGATCAATCTTCAGCGCCACGCGGCCAGGGAAGGTCTCCCCATGGGTGCCCTTCAATTTGCAGGCCAGCCGAGCAGCCTTGGCCGCCCAGATGGCAAGGATGGTTCGTAGCTTCACGTTCTTTTCCCTCTTATCTGGTCAGATTTCGCCCCTATCGGGAGCGTTCGGTTCTCCTAGCAGTTTACCAGGAAAGCGGCAGCATTGCACGAAGAAATTTTTAATTTTTTCGGGAATGGGAAAAAAACCACCCAGGGCAACGCCCTGAGTGGCTGTGATGGTCTGATATTACAGATAAGTGACGATGTCAGAAGCAGGCTTCCGCGGCGGCATCTTGTTCTCCCCTGCGGGATAGCCAATGGCGATCATGCCGGTGACAGTCTGCCCTTCGGGCAGGCCGATGAGCTTTGCCAGGATGTCCTCGTCAAAGACGCCCATGATGACCGTACCCAGCCCCATGTCCTTGGCTGCCAGGCACAAGGTCTGTGCG
The DNA here is from genome assembly GCA_900545815.1 of uncultured Eubacteriales bacterium. GTDB lineage: Bacteria > Bacillota > Clostridia > Oscillospirales > Oscillospiraceae > Onthomonas. Next base: position 121,228 of record URAM01000002.1, read on the forward strand.
GAGATGCCGGCGTCATACATAGCCCAGGTGTCCCCCTTGGAGGTGTCCACACTGCCATCGGGGCTGTGGCCGGAGATGCTGTTGACAGTACTCTGAATGAGCAGGACGGGGCAGCGGGAGATGGTCTTCTGGTTCAGGGCGAATCCCAGGACGGCTTCTTCTGCGATCTTCGCCTTCAACTCGGCGCTGTCCACCACGGTGTAGCGAACGGACTGGGTGTTCTTCCAAGAGGGGGCGTAGGTGACGGCGTCAAAAACAGCGTCCAGGACTTCCCGGGTCACCGGCTGGTCAGAATATTTCCGCACACTGCGGCGGGTCTTAATGCACTGTAATGCTTCCATATCATGCGTTCCTTTCTTAACATCCACAGAATTCTTCGGGTAGATTCTCTACGCTTCAATATAGCCATTCCCGCCCAAAAAGTCAACCGAATCCCCCCAATTCTGTCCATTCTTTTTTCCGGCACAGTGCCTACTTTTCCCCTCCTGCCTTGTTCATTTCAACGAAAATAGCACCAGAGGGAAAGTCTCTATTGCTTCCACTGGCACTTAGGCATTATAATAAGGTGGAATTTAGTGAAGATGGGACCCCGTTTTCCCCCTAATTTTTTCACCTTTGGTTTCTATTTGTATGGAGGTGCCATTTATGAGCCGTACCGTTTTAATTTTATCTTCCAGTCCTCGCATCGGCGGCAACAGCGACCAACTCTGCGATTCTCTGGCATCGGGTGTCGCGTCCGTTGGCAACAAAGCCATTCGACTCCACGTCAGCAAGATGAAGATTGCTCCCTGCCTGGCCTGCGAACACTGTCATGACAAGAGCGATGGCGAATGTGTGATCAAGGACGACATGGAGCAGGTGTGGGACGCTATGAAGCAGGCAGACTCCCTGGTGCTGGCCTCTCCTATCTACTTCTTCGATTGTTCCGCCCAGCTCAAGGTGGTCATCGACCGCTTCTATTCCCGTTACGAACAGATGCATCTGGAGACCGGCGCCATGCTCCTGACCTGTGCGGCAGATGAGAACGTGGCGGAATCCGCCAAGATCATGTTCTGTAAGCTGGCTGAGTGCATGGGCTTTGAGAACAAAGGAATCCTCTGCGCCACCAACGTCTGGGCCGCCGGTGAGATCAGCAACCGCACCGTTCTGCGGGATGCCTACAATCTGGGCAAGACCCTGTAAGGCGATTTCATAGGAACAGCAAAAACATCTGAACGCATCGGATGTTTTTCTCTTTATCCCTCCAAACGAGGGCGTGTCCGCCCAACCACACCCATAACGCCCTTGTGCAAGGGGTGTTGTCCGCCTTGCATCTACACCACCAACCAAGAAAACACGCAGCATCCGAACGAGATGCTGCGTGTTTTTTCCTTTGTTCGGGGCGTTTGGAACGCCCTCAGCAAATTCTGTTAAAACAGGGTTTCGTAGGCGGCCTTTCCATTCACCTGCTCCGTCACCTGTCCCAGCAGGCTGGTATCCCCCAGCAGGGTCACGCCGCACAAGGTGTCGTCCAGGAAGAAGTACTGCTTCAAGTTCCCCCGTGCCGGATCCTTGAACTCCACGGTACGGAAGGGCAGGTCACCGGCAGTGGTGCCGATGGTATACAGACCGGCACCGGCCACGTCCATGCTCATGCCATAGATCTCATCGGTGAAGGTCAGGTCATCGCCGGCGGCGTTGGCGCCAGCCACTTCCCCCTGTCGGGAGGCTTCCGGCCACAGGGCGTAGTTCTTGCCGCCGAACTCCACGCAGTCCCCAGCGCCATAGACGTCGGGCAGGCTGGTCTCCATCTTCTCGTTGACCAGCACCGCCTTGCCCATGTCCGCTCCGGCTTCCGCCGCCAGGGCGCCGTTGGCACGGACGCCGCAGGAGACAATGACCACATCAGCGGTCAGCTGTGCGCCGTCCTTCAAGTACAGCGTCTCCCCATCGAACCGCTCGGTCTCCACGCCGGTCAGCACGGTGATGCCCTTGTCCTCCAACAGCTGGGTGAGCATGGCGGAGGCGGTGTCGTTGAGGTTTTTCATCATCAGGGCGGGAGCTGCTTCCAGCACCGTCACCTGGCAGCCGTATTTTTTCAAATCCCACGCCGCTTCCAAGCCGACCACGCCGCCGCCGATGACCACGGCCTGCTTCCGGTGGGTCAGGAACCCGTTCACGTCCTGGATGTCCTTCAGGGTACGGATGGTCTTGACCTTGGGCTGATCGCACCCCTGGAAGGGGGGCACAAAGAAGTGGGAACCCAGGGCGTAGATGCACTTGTCATACTCGTACACCGTTCCGTCCTCCATAGTCACCTGTTTGGCAGAAGGGTTCAGGGCGGTGATTCTCTGGCCAAAGTCCAGCTGGATGTTCCGGTCGGCATACCACTGGGCGTCATACAGCGTAAAGAACTCCGCCTTGGCCGCCTCATCCGTCCCGTCAAACATATGCTTGGACAGCTGAGGCCGCTTATAGGGCAGCTCATCCTCCTCGGAGATCATGGTGATCGTCCCCGTCTCATCCCGCTCTCGGATGGCCTTGGCGGCGTTGACGGCAGCGGTGCCGGCGCCCAGGATGAGATACCGCTGGTCGGTGTTGTGCTTGACCACTTCGCTCTCCTCGGTCACTGGGGTGAAATGCTCCGGCCCTACGCCGCAGACAGGACATTTGTCCAGCGAGGCGTCAAAGACCTCTCCGCAGATGTCGCACCGCACCTTGCCTGTGCTCTGCACCGGCACCTGGACGAAGTTCTCCGGCCCCACACCGCAGACGGGACATTTTTCCAGAGAAGCGTCAAAGACCTCCTGGCAGACGGTGCAGCGGACTTTGCCGGTGAACTTGGGCACGATGGGTTCAAAATACTCCGCACCCACGCCGCACAGCGGACAGTTCTCCACATCGCCGTCAAACTCGGCCTTGCAGATGGTGCAGCGCACCTTCCCCGCCGGCTTCTTCTGGTCTACGGGCACAAAGTGTTCCGGCCCCACATTGCAGAAGGGGCACACCGGCTCATCGGCGGAGAACACCGCATGACATACGTCACAGCGCACCTGCGCCGTCACCGGCTGGCCGTCTACTGGCACGAAATGCTCTGGCCCTACACAGCACACTGGGCACATGGGCTCGTCCGCCGGAAACACCGCCTGGCACACATCGCACTTGACCATAGGCACTTCCGCTTCTTCCACCGGCACATAATATTCCGGCCCTACGTTGCACACCGGACACACCGGTTCGGTGGCGTCAAATTCCGCCTGGCAGATAGAGCACTTCACCTTGCCGGACTTGGCTTCCACCTCTACCGGCTCAAAATAGTCTGGGCCTACGCCGCACAGGGGACATACGGTCAGGGATTCCTCAAAGATCTCACCACAGAGCTTACATTTCACCATAAGACGACCTCCTCTACTGTCGTTGGGATGGGAACACGGCCTGCACTGGCCGGAGCGTTGTTGTCCTCGCCTATACATTATGTCATAAAAGGCCATTCTTGTCAAGAACTATTCCTAATAAGCTGTCAAAATTTATGCGTTCTCTCCTTCAAACCGGTGGAACCGCTTCCGCTGATAGGTCAGTTTCCCCTGTTCCCCTTCGGTCAGCTGCTGGAACTGCCCCTGACTCACTTGCAGCTCCAACCGCCGGTCGCCCTCTAGGCCGAAGGTAGCATAATAGGTGGTGTGATGGCTCTTGGCCATCAGGGGCACTCCGTTCATGCTCTGCTGGTGGGCGCTGTGGTGGACGGCGATGCGCTTGGCCTTCACCTTGGCTTCCACCGTCACGATGGGTGCAGCGTCATTGGCTCGCTGCTCCTTGACCCCTTTCAGGGTCAGATAGACCAGCATCCCCAGGATGACAACGGTGATGAGGATAAAAAATCCGGGCAACAAAGTCTGGATGGCTTTTTCCATAGTCGTTCTCTCCTTTTCTTCTCATAGGACTGGCTCTAGTTTCGCCCAATCCCAACGGGTTTTACACTCCACGCTCCCGCTCGAACTTCAAAAACCGCTTGCGCTGGAAGGTGAGCTTTCCCCGATCCCCCTCGGCCAGCTGCCCATACTCGTAGTCGCTGACCTGCAATTCCAGCCGGTCGCCGCTCTCCACCTCAAAGGTGGCGTAGTAGCTGGTGTGATGGGTGCCGGAGCTGGTCATACGGCCTTCACCGTCATAGGTGGGGGCGGTGTGGTAGCTGTCCATCCGCTTGGTCTTTACCAGCGCCTCCACCGTCAGCACGGGAGCGGCATCATTGGCGCGCTTTTCCTTGACGCCGGTGACGATGGCGTAGATAAACATCCCAATGACCAGGCAAAAGACCAGCCCAAAGAGGATGGGAAAGACGGAATCCATGACATCAAACATATCGAACATACAGTGTGACCTCCTTCTATTTCTGCCGCCATTATACCATGGATTGCAGGCCATTCGGAACCGCCCTGCAAATTTATTTCGGGAAACCATCGCATTTCCCCCGTTTTTTTGGTATCATGAATAGCAAGAACGAATTTTGACCAACTTTTAGGAGGAACCCCTATGCGAAAACCCTTAGCCCTCTGCTTCTCTTTGCTCGTCCTCTGTGCCGCCCTCACCGGCTGTACCCTCCACCAGGACAGCGCCAGCGCCGCCGCCGCCCCCACACCGGACAGCCCCACCCTCCGCCTGGGCGTCTGCCTGCCCCAGGACAATCCGGTGTCCGACCTCATCTACACCGGCGCAGAGTACGCCCTGTTGCAGCGGCCTTCCATCCAGCTGGACGGGGTGACTTATTCGGTGGAGCTGTATTGGCCCAGCGCCGACGATGCCGCCAGCCTGGCGCAGAAGCTGGCAGACTCCGGCTGTGCCGCCGTCCTGGGCGGCCTGGACGCCGCCGCCTGCGCTTTCGCCGCCAACCCCTTTCGGCAGGCGTCTCTGCCCCTGCTCTCCCTGGCCTCTGACGATGGCAAGGTGACCACGGCCAACGACCTCCTTTTCTCCGCCGCCCCCACCGCCCAGGCACAAGGCAAAGCCCTGGCCAAGTGGGCGCTGGAGCAAAAGCTGACCCAAGCCGCCCTCCTCACCTGTGTCACCGACCCCTACAGCGTGGGGGTCAGCGACAGCTTCACCCAGCAGCTGGAGGCCAAGAAGGGCAAGGTGCTGACCACCCAGCCGGTGACCGCCGACCAGACCGACTTCACCGAGGTGCTCAACGCCATCAAAAAAGCGGACGCCCAAGTGGTCTGCGCCCCCGTGGGCTTGGAGCAGGGCATCCTCCTGCTGAATCAGGCGGGGGAGCTGGGCTTAAAAGTCCAGTGGGTCTCCGGTGACCGATGGAGCCAGGACACCCTGGTGAACCAGACCGGCGTCAACAGCGCCAACGTGACCGTGGCCACCGCCTACCAGCTGGGACGGAATCCGGACTTTGAGACTTGGGCAGAGCAGCACCTGTCCAGCCAGAGCGACTGGACGTGGGCAGCGTTGGGCAGTGACAGCTATGACCTGCTCCTGGACGCCATCACCTCCGCCAACACCCAGGACGGCGCCGCCATCGCCCAAGCCCTCCAGCGCACCCACCTGCCGGACGGCCTGTCCGGCGCGCTGTCCTTTGACCTGTACGGAGACGTGACGGGCAGCCAGGTGGGACTTTTGACCGTAAAAAAGGGAGGCTTTCAGCTGCGCTGAACCCCCCTTGGTATCTATTATTTAGAAAGGAAGCGATTTCATGTCATTATTGGAATTGGTCGTCACCCCCAACTCCGGCCGGAACATCCTGCCGGACTGCTGTACTCCGGAGACTTTCGCCGACGTGCGTGCCTTCCACCGCACCTTGCCCGGGTACCAGCCCACCCCGCTGGTGGCGCTGCCCGACCTTGCCAAGGAGGTGGGCGTGAAGGGGGTCTACATCAAGGATGAGTCCAAGCGCTTTGGCCTCAACGCCTTCAAAGCCCTGGGCGCTTCCTACGCCATCCACAAGCTCTTTCCCGACGGCAACGTAGGACTCACCGTCACCGCCACCGACGGCAACCACGGCAAGGGCATGGCCTGGTCTACCCACCGCCTGGGCGGTCATGCGGTGGTCTTTATGCCTGCCGGCACGGTGGCCAGCCGCGTGGAAGCCATCCGTGCCATCGGCGACACCGAAGTGACCGTCACCGACCTGAACTATGATGGCACGGTTGCTACTGCCGCCTCCTACGCCAAGGAGCACGGCGGGCACCTGGTACAGGACACCGCCTTTGCAGGCTATGAAGAAGTCCCCAAAAACATCACCTTGGGCTACTCCACCATGGCGGCGGAAGCCCTGGAAGAACTGGCCGCCCTGGGCGTGGGCGAACCCACCCACACCTTCCTCCAGGCCGGTGTTGGCTCCATGGCCGGCGGCGTGGCCGCTTACCTGGCGGAGACTTGCAAAAATCCCCCCGCTATGGCGGTGGTGGAGGCTTGGGAGTCCGCCTGCGTGCTGGAATCCATCCGCCAGGGCAGGCTGGTCACCATTGAGGGTCACACCCAGACCTCCATGGCCGGCCTCAACTGCGGCACCCCCAACCCCCAGGTCATGCCCATTTTGCAGGAGTGGGCGCAGTTCTATATCCGCTGCCAGGACGAAGTGACCTTCCGCGCCATGCGCCGTCTGGCGCATCCCGGCCCCCACGAGACCGCCGTAATCTCCGGCGAGTCCGGCGCTTCCGGCCTGGGCGCCTTCCTGGCGGTCATGGACAATCCGGAGTACCGCAAGACCATGGGCTTCGATGAAACCTCCGTCATCCTCCTGTTCAGCACCGAAGGGGACACCGACCCCGACCATTACAAAGCGGTGGTGGCAGACTGACTGCCCAGTGCCAACCGTGCCGCCCCATACATCCCTGCGTCATTGCCCAAGCTGGCAAGGGCTACCTGCGTGCCAGCGGCAGCGTGAAAGACGTTGGCATAGAAGGCGTCCCGCACCGGACTGAGCAAGGCTTCTCCGGCAGCGGCCACGCCGCCGCCCAGCAAAATCCCATCCACATCCACCAAGCAGGCCGCATTGCTCAGGGCAAGTCCCAGCAGGCGGCCTGCTTTTTTCAGCGCCCCCTGCGCCCGCTCATTGCCCCACGCTGCCAGGTCGCTCACGTCCTTAGCGCTCTCCACCCGCAGGCCAGCCGCCTGCGCCAGCCGGACGATGCCGCCGGCGGAAGCGTACTGCTCCAAGCACCCCCGCTTGCCGCAGGAACAGGGCTGCGTTTCGCCAGGGTTCACCGTCATATGCCCGATCTCACCGGCACTGCCGTGGGCGCCGGTCATCATCTCCCCGTGGAGCACCAGGCCGCCGCCCACTCCGGTGCCCAAGGTCACCAGCAGCAGGCTGTCCATGTTCCGTCCAGCCCCCAGCCAGCGCTCCCCCAAGGCGGCGGCATTGGCATCGTTGGCCACCCGAACCGGAACTCCGTCCAGCAGTCGGGAAAGCTCCGCCGCCGCCGGAACAACGCCCCAACCCAGGTTCACGCACCGGTTCACCGTGCCGTCTGGGCGCACCGGCCCCGGCACCCCCAAGCCAACGCCGGCTATTTCCCGAAAGGGAACGTCCTGCCGCCGAATCCAGTGGGCGATCTGCGGCAAAATATTCTTCCCCTGTTCGCTGGTGTCTGTAGGGATGCTGCTCCGATGGAGCAGGTTCCCACGGCCGTCCAACAGGCCAAATTTGATGGTGGTGCCGCCTACGTCCACCCCGTAGACCAACGTGTTCTCCTTCATGCTAGACCCTCCTTGTCTGGAACTGCTTTTATTATAGCACAGGCAGTCATTCCCACCGGAAAAACCCGCGCTTTTTTTGAAGATTTCCTCTTTTGCTGGCCAATTTTGTGTGCTACAATGGATGGGAAACATACTTCTGTCTCCCAAAGATTTTACAGAAGAAGGATGAGGAGTTTATTATGACCAATCAAGAACTGCGACAGTTGCAGCTGACCGCCTGCGATGTACGCAAATGTGTCCTGACTGCCACCCACAGCGCCAAATCCGGCCACCCCGGCGGCAGTCTCTCCGCGGCCGATCTGTTCACCTACCTGTACTTCCACGAGCTGCGCATCGACCCCAAGAACCCCAAATGGGCGGATCGGGATCGCTTCGTCCTCTCCAAGGGGCACACCGCCCCCGGCCTGTACGGCGCCCTGGCGCTCCGCGGCTACTTCCCCGTGGAGGATCTGACTACCCTCCGCCATATCGACAGCTACCTTCAGGGGCATCCCAACATGAACACTGTCCCCGGCATTGATATGTCCACCGGCTCTCTGGGACAGGGCATCTCCACCGCTGTGGGCATGGCCAAGGGCGCCAAGTACCTGAACAAGGACGTGAACGTGTACTGCCTGCTGGGCGATGGCGAGATCGCCGAAGGCCAGGTGTGGGAGGCATCTCTGTTCGCCGCCCACTACAAGCTGGACAACTTCTGCGCCATCGTGGACGTGAACGGCCTGCAAATTGACGGTCGCACCGCCGATGTCATGAATACTGCGCCGCTGTCTGACAAGTTCGCCGCCTTCGGCTACGATGTGACCGAGATCGACGGCCACGACTTCACCCAGCTGGAAGCCGCCTTTGCCAAGTTCCACGCCAACGCCGGCACCGGCAAGCCCACCATGATCCTCATGCACACCACCAAGGGCAAAGGGGTCAGCTACATGGAAGATCAAGCTGGCTGGCACGGCAAGGCACCCAACGATGACGAATACGCCCAGGGCATCCAGGAGCTGGACGCCCTGAGAGCAGAACTGGAGGCGAAGTGAGATGGCTGACGTAAAGAAAATCGCAACCCGTGAGAGCTACGGCAACGCTTTGAAAGCCCTGGGCGGGGAAGTGACCGACCTGGTGGTGCTGGACGCCGACCTGGCGGGGGCCACCAAGACGAATATTTTCCAAAAAGCCTACCCCGACCGCTTCTTCGACTGCGGCATCGCCGAAGCCAACATGGTCGGCGCAGCGGCTGGTCTGGCCACCATGGGTCTGGTGCCCTTTGCCTCCACCTTCGCCATGTTCGCCGCCGGTCGTGCTTATGAGCAGATCCGCAACACCATCGGCTACCCCCACCTGAACGTGAAGATCGGCGCCACCCACGGCGGCATCTCCGTGGGTGAGGACGGCGCATCCCATCAGTGCTGTGAGGACTTCGGCCTCATGCGCACCATCCCCGGCATGACCGTAATGTGCCCTGCCGACGATGTGGAAGCTGCCGCCATGGTTCGAGCCGCCTATGCGCACGTCGGCCCCGTCTATATGCGCTTTGCCCGTCTGGCCACCCCCGTGTTCCATGACCCCGACCACTACACCTTCCAGATCGGCAAGGGCGAAGTGTTTCGGGAAGGCAAGGACGTGGCCATCATCGCCACCGGCCTGATGGTCTACGAGGCATTGGAAGCGGCCAAGGCACTGGAAGCAGCGGGCATCTCCGCTCGGGTCATCAACATGGCCACCATCAAGCCCCTGGACGAAGCCCTGGTACTCCAGGCGGCCAAGGAATGCGGCAAGATCGTCACCGCCGAGGAGCACAACATCATCGGCGGCCTGGGGGAAGCGGTCTGCGCCTGCGTGGCAGAGCATTGCCCCGTCCCCGTCAAGCGCATCGGCGTTCAGGACACCTTTGGCCACTCCGGCCCCGCAGTGGATCTGCTCAAGCAGTTCGGTCTGTGCGCAGACAACATTGCGTCTGTGACCCGCACTTTTGTCGGTAAGTAATCCCTAACCGTAAATTTCTGCGACCGGTTGGCCTGGAATCAGCGCCAACTGGTCGTTTTTTGCCTTGTTCATATTGCTATTTTATCGGAAAAATGATATGCTCTATACTTAGAAGATACTGCACTCCCCGTCCGATGGAATGCAGCGTTTTCTATGCTAGGAGGCACTGTTATGATCACCGCACATCCCCATTTCTATCTCCCGAACCTCTCCACCTTCCAGAACAAGAACACCTTTTACGGCAGCTTAGACGAGCTGCGCTTTCGGGTGGCCTATCAGGAGGATGAGGCGGCTGGGAAGCAGTTCCACGTCTGCACCTGGCCAGGGCCTTACTGTCTGGCAGACAGTGAAGTGACGGCGGAGGCGGTCTTTCCCCTGGACGAAGAAGGCTACCAGGCGGTGCTGGCGTGGCTGGACGCCGCGTATCAGCAGGTACATCCCCAATCATAACGGCTGCCCGCCACCACTGACCTGTCCGGATTCGGGCAGGATACCCAAATTAGGAGCGTGATTTTTACTCAATGGACAGTAGCTCAATCGGCATAATCGTTGCGCTGGTATTGCTGGTCATCGTCTCAGCATACTTCTCCGCCACCGAGACCGCCTTTTCCTCTCTGAACAAGATCAGACTGCGGAATATGGCGGACGACGGCAACCGCAAGGCCGAGGCCACCCTGCGCCTGGCTGAAGATTTTGACCGACTGCTCTCCACCCTTTTGGTGGGCAATAATATTGTCAACATCACCGCCGCCACCCTGGGCACCTTGTTCTTCACCAAGCTCAGCCCGGAGTATGGCGCCACCATCTCCACGGTGGTCTTGACCCTGGTCATCCTCACCTTTGGGGAGATCAGCCCCAAGACCATCGCCAAAGAACACGCAGAGGGCTGGGCCATGACCGCAACCCCCCTTCTGCGGGTGCTCTCCGTGATTCTGCGCCCCCTGACCATCCTGTTCAGCCTGCTCCAGAAGCTGGTGGGGAGCCTGTTCCACACCGATGGCGATCGGGGCATCACGGAAGACGAGCTGATCACCATGGTCTCCACCGCTGAGGACGAAGGGGGGCTGGATCAGAACGAGAGCCGCCTCATCCGTTCCGCCATTGAGTTCGGAGACATGGAGGTAGAGGAGATCCTGACGCCGCGGGTGGACATTGTGTCCATCTCCGACCAGGCCAGCGCCAAGGAGCTGGATGAGCTGATCTCCTCCAACCGCTTCTCCCGTATTCCCGTCTGGCACGGCAGCATCGACACCATCATCGGCATGATCCACGAAAAGGACTTTCACGAGGCCGAGCTGGGGGACAACGACAGCTGGAAACACCTGATCTCTCCGGTCATCTACGTCACCACCACCTCCCCTGTGGCCGATCTGCTGTATGAAATGCAGCGCCGGAAGATGCATATGTCCGTGGTGGTGGACGAGTACGGCGGCACCGAAGGTCTGGTGACCTTGGAGGACATCCTGGAGGAATTGGTGGGCGAGATCTGGGACGAGCACGATGAAGTGGTGGAACGCATCCGGAAACAGGAGGACGGTTCTTACCTCATCTCCTGCTCCGCCAGCATCGACGATGTGTTCCAGCTGTTCGACCTGCGGATGGACGACGATATGACCACCCTCTCCGCCTGGGTCATCGACTCCCTGGGGCACATCCCCAAGATCGGCGACCAGTTCACCTACGAAAACTTGCAGGTGACCGTGACCAAATTGCAGCGGATGCGCGTGCTGGAAATTCGGGTAGACGTGCTGCCGGAACCGGCGGAGGACAAGGAACAGGATTGACCTGTGCCCATTGATTTTGTGTAACGAAAAGGACACCCATTTGGGTGTCCTTCTTTGCGTGGGCTGGGACGGTCATTCCTCCGTCACATGCACATGATTGTTGATATGATCCATACAGTAGCACCGATACCCAGCGCATTTGGAGCAGTACCGGAACTCCAAATCCGGATAGTCCGCATCCGTCCGGCCGCAGACACAGCACTTGTGCAGATAGCCTGTCCGCTCCTTGGCCTGTCTGGCCGCCTGCTTGAAGTGGATGGTCTGATGGGAGTTCTTGTGCTGGAACTGCTGCTTCTTCCACCGCAGCGCCCCCAGCAGGCTGTCTCCGAAGAAGATCAGGTAGTTGAGAATGGCCAAAATGGGCAGCAACGCCATCATGTACTGAAAGCACCGCATCATCCGCAGCACCTGATACAGCAGGAAGATCCCATCCAGATAAGCCAGCCACTTCACCCGTACCGGTATGACGTAGCACATGAGCACCTGCATATCCGGAAACAGGGATGCAAAGGCCAAAAACAGGGACAGGTTGGTGTAGTACATACTGGTGGTCACAGCCATACCCAGCCCATTCAACGTGGCCAGGAACCCTACCAGAATGGCCAGCAGGATGCCGGAGAGATAGAAGATGTTGAATCGGGGCGTCCCCCACTGCTCCTCCATACGGGAACCGATGAAGTAGTAAAAGTAGGTGCTGATGGCAAAAAAGAAAATGTTGCTGCTGGCCTCCGGCACGAAAATGAACGTGACCACCCGCCAGATCTGCCCTTGGAAGATATAATCAGGCACAAAGGACAGGATGCCGCTAAAAGTGCCCCGACTGAGCAAGTCCATCATGTAAACAGCTACGTTGCCAATGACCACCCAGAGGATCAGATTGGGGATGCCGAACCGTGGATGGCTGTAACAGAAGCGATCGATCGCTTGGTTGATTTTTTTCACGAACATGACCTCCAAAACTGTGCTTGATGTTATTGTAGCCGGACAGCGAGGAAAAGTCCACAGGATTTTGTAAATACTTGCAGAATGCAATGGGACTGTGCTAAAATCATCATGACGTAGTAGCGTCTCTTAGAAACAAGCCCCACAGGCCGCAGCGTTAAGAAAACTTGCCAGTGGCAAGTTTTTAGCGTAGGCCATGCCTGTTCTACTGGCATGGTACGTTGGTTCTTGCGCATTTCCTTAATTTCAAATATACCCCACTCTACAGAAAGGTCTACACACCATGAGCATTGTCAAAGATATGTCCCTGGCCGAATCCGGCCGCACCAAGATCCAGTGGGTGCGCTCCTTCATGCCCGCCCTGTCCGCCATTGAGGAACGGTTCGAACGGGAAAAGCCCTTCGCCGGTCTCCGCATCGCCGTCTCCGTCCACTTGGAAGCCAAGACCGCCAATTTGGGTCTGGTGCTGGCCAAGGGGGGCGCAGAAGTCCACCTGACCGGCTGTAATCCCCTGTCCACCCAGGACGATGTGGCCGCAGGCATCGCCAGCATGGGCGTGGATACCTATGGCATCCACGGCGTCACTCCGGAGGAGTACGAAGACCTGCTGGTGAAAACCCTGGCGTGCCACCCCCACCTGATCGTGGACGACGGCGGCGATCTCATCAACCTCATCGGCGGCAGCTGCAAGGAGCTGGGCGACTGCCTCATTGGCGGCTGTGAGGAGACTACCACCGGCATCCTGCGCCTGAAGGCGCGGGAACGGGAGGGTATCCTTCCCTGCCCCATGATGGCCGTCAACGATGCCAAGGCCAAGCACTACTATGACAACAAATACGGCACCGGCCAGTCGGTCATGACCGCCATCATGGACACCACCAACCTGATCATCGCCGGCAAGACTGTCGTGGTCGCCGGCTACGGCTGGTGCGGCAAGGGCGTGGCCATGCGTGCCAAGGGCATGGGCGCCAATGTCATCGTCACCGAGATCGACCCGTTCAAAGCCCTGGACGCCACCATGAACGGCTATCGGGTCATGCCCATGGACGAGGCCGCCAAGGTGGGCGACCTCTTTATCACCACCACCGGCTGTAAGGACATCATCACCCCCCGTCACTTCGCCGTCATGAAGGATCAGGCCATCCTCACCAACGCCGGTCACTTCGACTGCGAGGTGGACGTGGCCAGCCTGCGCAAGCTGGCGGTGAAGGAGACGGTCCGCCGTGAAAACATCCAGGGTTACACCCTGGCCGATGGCCGCACCCTGAACGTGGTGGGCGAAGGCCGCCTGGTGAACCTGGCCGCCGGCAACGGCCATCCGGCGGAGATCATGGATATGTCCTTCGCCGTCCAGGCGCTGAGTCTGGAGTGGCTGGTCAAGCACCAGCAGGAGCTGGAGACCAAGCTGTACAAGGTGCCCGACTCCATTGATGATGAGATCGGTCGAGTGAAGCTGGCCGCTATGGGGCTGGCCATCGACACGCTGACTCCGGAACAGGAAGCCTATCTGACCGGCTGGCAGGCATAAGGAGGGGACAGTCATGATCGCACAAACCAACCGTGTAGACCTGCACACCCACTCCTCCGCCTCCGATGGCACCGACTCCCCTCGTGAGCTGGTGGCTCACGCCAGAGAACTGGGGCTGCGCGCCATCGCCCTCACCGACCACGACACGGTGGACGGGGTGAAGGAGGCGCTGGCCGCTGGGGCAGAATATGGGGTGGAAGTCCTGCCTGGCATCGAGATCTCCGCCGACTACCTGGACACTGGCGCCCACGTCCTGGGCTACCTGGTGGATCCAGACGCTCCGGCTCTACAGGAGGTCATTGACTGGTTCATCCAGGAGCGGGAGACCCGCAACCAAGCCATTGTGGACAAGCTGGCCGCAGACGGCTACCCCATCTCCATTCCGGAGCTGAAAGCGAAGTTTTCCCACACCATGCTGGGTCGTCCCCACATCGGCCAGCTGCTGGTGGAAAAGGGCTGCATTGGCTCCGTCCAGGAGGCCATGAACCGCTGGCTGGACGATGGCAAGCCTTATTTTGTGGCGCGGCGGCACCTGCCTATGAAGGACGCCATCCGGCTCATCCAGGCCGCCGGCGGCGTGGCAGACATCGCCCACCCTCTGGAGTACGGCTACGACTGGGACGGCGTAGAGCAGCTCATCCAGACCGCCTACGAGCTGGGTGCAGTGGGGGTGGAGTGTCACTACTCCGGCTATACCGACGAGGAGTGCGCCAAGCTGGAATCCTTTGCTCGGACACGAGGCATGGTCATCACCGGCGGCAGCGATTATCACGGCTCCCGTAAGGTATACGGCCTCGGCAGCGGGACAAATAATCTGGATTTGGATTATTCCATCGTGGAAGAACTCAAAAAGCGGAAGTGACGGATGCGGGCAAGCTCTGCGGGGTCGCCCCCCCTCAGTCAGCTGACGCTGACAGCTCCCCCCATAACATGGGGGGAGCCTTTTTCTGCACGCACGACGAAAAAAGCCCAACTCAAACGAGTTGGGCTTTTTTATAACTGCAATAGAGACTCAGATTATACGAGTTCCAGATAAGCGATCTCAGCAGCGTCACCACGGCGGAAGCCGATGCGGACAACACGAGTATAGCCGCCGGTACGGTCAGCATACTTGGGGCCGATTTCGTCAAACAGCTTCTTTGCGGTGTCTTCCTTGGTCATGTAGGACAGCACCTGACGATAGGCCGCCAGGTCGCCCTTCTTGGCCAGGGTGATCATCTTTTCAGCGATCGGCTGCACTTCTTTCGCGCGGGTAACGGTGGTCTTGATCTTGCCGTTCTCCAGCAGATCGGTGACCAGCTGTCTCAGCATGGCGCGGCGCTGATCGGAAGTCTTACCGAGTTTACGGTAACCGGGCATATGATTCACTCCTTCGAACATTTCGCGGATGCGAAACGAATTTTCAAAAATACTTTGGTTCTATTTTCCGACTGGTCAGTTGTTCTCCTCTTTCGCCAGAGACAGACCCATCATATTCAGCTTGTTGATGACCTCCTCCAAGGACTTGCGACCCAGGTTTCTCACCTTCATCATCTCGTCCTCCGTCTTGGAGATCAGATCTTCCACTGTATTGATGTTGGCCCGCTTCAGGCAGTTAAAGGAACGAACGGACAGATCCAGCTCCTCAATGGTCATCTCCAGCACCTTGTCCCGCTGGGTCTCCGGCTTCTCCACCACAGTGGAGCGGGTCCCGACGGTATCGGACAGGTCGGTGAAAAGAACCAAGTGGTCGCACAGGATCTTTGCGCCCAGGGAAACTGCGTCACGGGCGGAGATGGTTCCGTCCGTCCACACTTCCAGGGTCAGCTTATCGTAGTCCGTCATGTTGCCGACACGGGTGTTCTCCACGGTGTAGTTCACCCGATTGACCGGGGAGTACAGGGAGTCCACCGGAATGACACCGATGATGGTCTGTTCCGGTTTGTTCCGATCCGCAGGAACGTAGCCACGCCCATGGCTGAGGGTGAGTTCCATGTTCAGCGTAGCGTCGGCGCTGAGGGTTGCGATGTGAAGCTCCGGATTGAGGATCTCCACTTCGCCGTCGGCTTTGATGTCGCCGGCAGTGACCTCGCCTTCGCCGCTGGCCTGGATATACACCCGCTTGGTGCCCGGGCTGTGGAGCTTGGCTGTGATCCCTTTGACGTTGAGCACGATCTGCGTCACATCCTCCTTGACGCCGGGGATGGTGGAGAATTCGTGCTGGACGCCGGCAATTTTAATGGTGGTCACGGCGGTGCCAGGCAGGGAGCTGAGGAGGATGCGGCGCAGGGCGTTGCCCAGGGTGGTGCCGTATCCGTGCTCCAGTGGCTCAACAACATACTTTCCGTAGGAAATATCGCCGTCTTTTTCGTTAGATTCGATGCGGGGTTTTTCGATTTCAACCATTATTTGTTTTGCCCTCCTAGTTCAGTGGCACCGGCTAGGCGGCGCCTTGGTTAAACAGCTCACCAAATGGAAGGGGGTAGGGATTACTTGGAGTACAACTCGACGATGAGGTGTTCTTCCACAGGGAAGTCGATATCCGCACGTTCGGGCAGACGAGTGACGGTGCCCTTCAGGTTCTCTTTGTCCCGCTCAATCCAGGTGGGGGTGGTCACCACGATGGCGTCCTCACCCAGGAAGCGCTTGAACTTGACAGAAGAACGGCTGCGTTCTTTCACTTCTACCACGTCACCGGCCTTGATGAGGAAGGACGGGATGTCGCAGACCTTGCCGTTGACGGTAAAGTGGCCATGGCTGACCAGCTGACGTGCCTCACGGCGAGTCAGGGCAAAGCCCATACGGAAAACCACGTTGTCCAGGCGGCGTTCCAGAGTGCTCAGCAGCACTTCACCGGTGACGCCTTCTGCGGCGGCGGCCTTTTCGTAGTAAGCGCGGAACTGCTTTTCCAGCACGCCATAGACGAACTTGACCTTCTGCTTCTCGTTCAGCTGCAGGCCGTATTCAGACTGCTTCCGGCGCATCTGACCCTTGGTGTTGCGCTCGGTGGTCTTCTTCGCGTAGCCCATGACAGCGGGAGAAATGCCCAGCGCCTTGCAGCGCTTGGCGATCGGCTGCATATTTCTTGCCATAGTAATAATCCTCCTTTATTTGATCAGACGCGTCTTCTCTTGGGAGGACGGCAGCCATTGTGGGGAACCGGGGTGACGTCCTTGATCAGGGTCACTTCCAGGCCAGCGGTCTGCAGCGCACGGATGGCGGCTTCACGACCGGAACCGGGGCCCTTGACAAAAACTTCCACGGTCTTCAGACCATGTTCCATTGCGGCCTTTGCGGCGGTCTCGGCAGCAGTCTGTGCTGCGAAGGGGGTGGACTTCTTCGAACCACGGAAGCCCATTTCGCCAGCAGATGCCCAGCTGATGGCATTACCCTGAGTATCGGTAATGGTCACCATTGTGTTGTTGAAAGAGGAACGGATATGCACGGCTCCCTTTTCAATATTTTTACGGTCTTTGCGCTTGCGCACGACTCTTTTCTTGTTCGCCATTGAATATCCCTCCTTTACTTCTTCTTATTGGCCATGGTCTTGCGGGGACCCTTACGGGTACGCGCATTGTTCTTGGAGCTCTGGCCGCGGACGGGCAGGCCCTTACGATGACGGCTGCCGCGATAGGAGCCGATCTCGATGAGGCGCTTGATGTCCATAGCTACGTTACGGCGCAGATCGCCTTCCACGATATAGTCATTGTGGATGCAATCACGCAGTGCTGCTTCATCTGCTTCGCTCAGGTCCCGTACACGGGTGTCGGGGTTGATCCCGGTTGCTTCCAGGATCTTCTTGGCGCTGGTGCGGCCAATGCCGTAGATATAGGTCAGGCCAATTTCAATTCTTTTGTCCTTGGGCAGGTCAATACCGGCAATACGTGCCATTGATCAATACACCTCCTTATTATCCTTGTCTCTGTTTGTGCTTGGGATTTTCGCAAATCACCATTACTCTGCCCTTGCGCTTAATGATCTTGCACTTTTCGCACATGGGCTTGACGGACGGTCTTACTTTCATCGTTTTACCTCCTGTTTTGCTGCACGGAGTGTTCCCTTGTCCAGAGGGCGTGCTCCGTGTCCCTGGGTCTGCGCAGCAGCCGCAGGTTACTTGCTTCTCCAGGTGATCCGGCCGCGGGTCAGATCATAAGGGGACATCTGGACAGTCACCTTATCTCCCGGGAGGATCCTGATATAGTTCATTCTGAGCTTACCAGAAATGGTGGCCAGGATGGTGTGGCCTTTCCCGATATCTACCAAAAAATTGGTGTTGGGCAGTGCCTCTTTTACGACACCCTCCAGTTCAATCATATCTGCTTTCGACAAGAGCTTTGCCTCCTCTTCGGTCAGGATCTGATGCGCGGAAGGCTGCCAACGCCTGCCGCAGTGCGCGGTCAGTGATCGGCTCGCCTCTCTGCAATCTTGCGATTGCCGGATGTGCGCTGGTTCCTACGCCCCGGACGTGTTTCCGCCGCTTCTTTTTGGGCGCGTCCAGCTTTCTCCCCTTTCCGTCCGCCAGCAACACAAAGTCTTCCTCTGCGCCGATGACGCAGAACAGCTTGCCTTGATCGTGGCCGGCTAAGGAGAGAACGATTTCATAGGGTTGGATGCTTGCCATATCAATCTCCGCACGTTGTGAGCACTTCGGGCGCTCCGTCCGTGATGAGAATGGTATTTTCATAATGGGCGGCATACTGGCCGTCAGCGGTCAGAACAGTCCACTGATCCAGCTGCCTGATGGCAGGCCCGCCCATATTGACCATGGGTTCCACCGCGATGGTCATATTTTTCACCAGTCTGGGGTCGCCGCCCAGCCGCCGTTTGGTCACATAGTTGGGAACCTCTGGGGCTTCGTGCATATGGGCGCCCACGCCGTGACCCACATATTCCCGAACCACGGAGAACCCGTTGGACTCTACATAGTTCTGAACCGCTCTGGAAATATCCGAGATCCGGTTGCCGGGAATGGCCTGCTGGATGCCTTCCCAGAAGCTCTGCTCGGTGACCTGGATGAGCCGCATGGCCTCGTCAGACACCTGCCCTACCGGATAGGTGCCGGCACAGTCCCCATGGAAGCCGCCGATGGGCAGCTTGGTCTTGGGGTCGATGCCTTGGAAGCCTACGCAGGCGCCCACATCGATGGAGACGATGTCTCCTTCTTCCAGGCGGCGCTTGTTGGGAATGCCGTGGATGATGGCGTCGTTGACCGAAATGCACGCGGTGCCGGGGAACCCGTACAGGTGGAGGAAGGAGGGATACCCGCCATGCTTGGTGATGAACTCAAACATGGCGTGATCCAGATCCTTGGTGGTGATGCCGGGACGGATGAGGGAAGCCCCATACGCCCGAGCCTGGGCGGTGAGCCGCCCAGCCTTGCGCATCAGTTCCACCTGACGGTCAGACTTAATGATAATTCGTTCCGCCATATTACTTGGTCAGAACCTCCATGACAGCTGCGTTGGTGGCGTCGATGCTGCCCTTGTTCTCCACGCTGGACAGGATGCCCCGTGCTTCATAGAAGCCCTTGAGGGGTTCGGTCTCAGCATGGTAGGTAGCCAGACGATCCTTCACGGTCTCAGGCTTGTCATCCTTGCGGATGGTCAGCTCTTTGCCGCAGATATCGCAGATGCCTTCCTTCTTGGGGGGGTTGGCAACGATGTGGTAGGTAGCGCCGCAGGCCAGGCAGGTGCGCCGGCCGGTCATGCGCTGTTCCACTTCCTCATCGCTGACTTCCAGGGAAACCACATGGTCAAAGTGGATGCCTGCTGCTTCCAGGGCTTCCGCCTGAGCGATGGTGCGGGGCACGCCGTCCAGGATGTAGCCGTCCTTGCAGTCCGGCTCCTGAAGCCGTTCGGTGATGACGCCGATGATGACTTCGTCAGGAACCAGCTTGCCGGCATCCATATACTCCTTGGCCTTCAGACCTACGGGGGTGCCGTTCTTGACGGCGGCCCGCAGGATGTTGCCGGTGGAGATGGTAGGAATGTTCAGCTTTTTGCTGATGATCTCAGCCTGCGTGCCCTTGCCGGCGCCGGGAGCGCCCAACAGGATCAGTTTCATAACAATCTTCCTCCTTAGTTCAGGAACCCTTTGTACTGCTTCATCATCATATTCGCTTCCAGAGACTTCTGGGTATCCAGAGCGACGGAGACAACGATGAGGACAGAGGTTCCGCCGATGGCCAGGGCGCTGATCCGGAAGATCGCACCGGTGACGATAGGCAGAATTGCGACGATTGCCAGGTAGATCGCGCCAAACAGGGTGATGCGGTTGAGGATCTTGCTCAGGAATTCAGCAGTAGGCCGACCAGCACGGTAACCGGGGATGAAGCCGCCCTGTTTTTTCAGGTTGTTGGAAACTTCCACGGGGTTGAACTGGATGGTGGCGTAGAAATAGCTGAAGCCCACGATGAGCAGCGCATAGACCACACAGTAGATGACGCTGGTGGTGTCGAACAGACGGATGAAGGTGCTGTCAGACATGCTTGGCACAAAGGCCGCGATGGTTGCGGGGATAGACGCGATGGTCTGGGCGAAGATGATGGGCATGACGCCGGACATATTCACCTTGATGGGGATGGTGGTGGCCTGACCGCCGTACATCTTCCGACCCACAACACGCTTTGCGTACTGCACGGGAATCTTCCGTTCGGACAGGGAGATATAGACGATGAACACCAGCATCAGGATCATACCGATGAGGAACACCGGAATCATAGCCGGATGGAGCACGACGTCCGTGCCGCCGCTTTCCTTGCCGGCCGCCCAGTTCTTGGCGCCTTCATACATATAGAAGACCGCACTGGGCAGGCGGGAGATGATACCGGCAAACAGCAAAATGGAAATCCCATTGCCGATGCCCATGCCGGTGATCTGTTCGCCCAGCCACATAACAAATACGGAACCAGCCGTGAAGGTGGCAATGATGACGATTGCCGCCCAAACAGAGGTATCGGAAAGGAACCCGTTGGTCCGGATGAGCATATAGTAGCCAAAGCCCTGGAGCAAGCCCAGCGCCAAGGTGCTGTACCGGGTGATGGCCTCCAATTTCCGTTTTCCGGCTTCGCCGCCGTCCCGCTGCAACCGCTCCAGGGGAGGGATGGCAACCGTCAGCAGCTGAATGATGATGGATGCGTTGATATAGGGCTGAATGGACAGCGCCAGCATGGTGGCGGTGCCAAACGAGCCGCCCGACATGACGTTCATCAGGCCCAGGATGCTGGTGCTGGCGGCATTGAAGTACGCCTGCAATGCAGTGGTGTTGATGAACGGCACCGGAATATTGTTGCCCAGCCGGAAGATGACCAAGATGAACGCAACATACAGAAGTTTCTTCCGCAGTTCAGGAACCTTCCATGCTTTGCGAATGGTCTCGATCAATTAGATCACCTCAGCCTTTCCTCCAGCTGCTTCAATTTTTTCCTTTGCGGATGCGGAGAAGGCAGTGGCCTGTACGGTCAGCTTTTTGGTCAGCTCGCCATTGCCCAGGATCTTCACGCCATAGGGGCACTTGGTCAGGACGCCGGAATCCAGCAGAACCTGCAGGTTCACGGTCGCGCCGTCTTCAAACCGGTTCAGTGCGGTCACATTGATGGCGGTCAGGGGCTTGGCGAAGATGTTGTTAAAGCCGCGCTTGGGCAGGCGACGTGCCAGAGGCATCTGGCCGCCTTCGAAGCCGATGCGGACACCGCCGCCGCTGCGAGCCTTCTGGCCCTTGTGGCCACGGCCAGCGGTCTTGCCATTGCCGGTGCCAGCGCCACGGCCCTTACGCTTCGCTACGCTGGTGGAGCCGGGAGCGGGAGACAGATGATGCAGTTCCATAGATCAGTCCCTCCTTACTGCTCTTCGGTGACCTGGAGCAGGTAACCGATCTTTGCAATCTTGCCGCGGGTGCAGGGGTTGTCAGGCTGAACGGTGGTGTCACCGATCTTCTTCAGGCCCAGCGCTGCGGCATTTGCCTTATGCTTCTGGATTCTGCCATTGAGGCTCTTGACGAGCTTGATATTCAGATTTGCCATTTTCGTCCGTCCTCCTTACAGATCTTCCACGGCCTTGCCGCGGGTCTTTGCCACCTGTTCAGGGGTACGCAGGCTCAGCAGACCCTGGAAAGTTGCGTGGACAACGTTCTGGGGGTTGTGAGAGCGCAGGCACTTGGTACGGATGTTCTTGATGCCAGCTGCTTCCATAACAGCACGCACGGGGCCGCCGGCGATAACGCCAGTACCTTCGGGAGCGGGCTTCATGAGCACGCGGCCAGCGGAAAACTCACCGATGACTTCGTGAGGAATGGTATCCCCGGACATAGCGACGGTGATCATATTCTTCTTTGCATCCTCGATGCCCTTGCGGATTGCTTCGGGCACTTCGGCTGCCTTACCCAGGCCAAAGCCGACCTTGCCCTTGCCGTCGCCGACTACCATCAGGACGGAGAACTTCATGATACGGCCGCCCTTAACGGTCTTGCTGACGCGGTTGAGATAGACCAGTTTTTCGATATATTCGCTGGCCGGTTTTTCAAATCTCGGCATATTCTCTCCTCCTCCTGATTAGAACTGCAGGCCGCCCTCACGGGCGCCCTCGGCCAGAGCCTGGACACGGCCATGATAGATATAACCACCACGGTCGAACACGACGGTCTCGATGCCCTTTGCCTTGGCACGTTCCGCGACCTTCTGGCCTACCAGCTTGGCAGCGGCCTTCTTGTCGCCGTCGCACTGGAAGTCCTTTTCCAGGGAAGAAGCAGCTGCCAGGGTATGCCCGTTCACATCGTCGATGATTTGGGCATAGATGTTGGTTTCGCTGCGGAATACGTTCAGACGGGGTCTCTCGGGCGTGCCGGAGATCTTGCCGCGCACTCTCTTGTGACGCTTCAGCCGCTGAGCGTTGGTATTGGGTCTGTTAATCATTTAGGCACACCTCCTTTTACTTCTTAGCGCCAGTCTTGCCTTCCTTACGGCGGATCACTTCATCAGCATACTTGATGCCCTTGCCCTTGTAGGGTTCGGGAGGACGCTTGCCGCGGACGACTGCTGCGAACTGACCAACCTGCTGCTTGTCGCAGCCCTTGATCAGAATCTTGTTGGGTTCGGGTACTTCGATGGTGATGCCATCTTCCTCCTCCATCTCCACAGGATGGGAGAAGCCCAGGTTCATGACCAGCTTGTTGCCTTCCTTGGACACACGGTAGCCGATGCCGTTGACCTGCAGCTCCTTGGTGAAGCCTTCGCTGACGCCGATGACCATGCCATTGAGGATGGAGCGGACGGTGCCATGCATGGAACGGGTGGCCTTGCTGTCGTCAGGACGGGTGCAGATCACTTCTGCGCCTTCCTGGGCGATGGTGATGATGGGGTTGAAGGTGCGGGTCAGGGTGCCCTTGGGGCCCTTCACGGTGACGGTATTGCCCGCTTCCACCTTCACTTCTACCCCAGCGGGGATGGTAATAGGCGCTCTGCCAACTCTTGACATATTCTTACCTCCTTACCAGATAAACGCCAGGACTTCGCCGCCGACGTGCGCTGCGCGAGCAGCCTTATCGGTCATGACGCCCTTGGAGGTGGATACGATCGCGATACCCAGGCCACGGAGAACCTTGGGCAGCTCGTCTGCGCCGGCGTAGACACGCAGGCCAGGCTTGGAAACACGGCGCAGGCCGGACAGAGCCTTTTCGTTGCCGTTGTACTTCAGGGTGATGCGGATGGTGCCCTGGGTGCCGTCGTCGATCAGCTGGTAGTTCTTGATATAGCCTTCGTCCAGCAGGATCTTTGCGATGGCCTTCTTCATGTTGGAAGCAGGGACATCAACGGTGCTGTGCTTTGCGGAATTCGCATTGCGGATTCGGGTCAGCATATCAGCAATGGGATCTGTGATGTGCATAATGGACCTCCTAAATAAAGGTTACAGACGAAACAGCTCGTCTGTCAAAGCGTCAGGGTATCACAGGAACGCGGGCCGAGAGCGGCCAGGTATTCCTGTGACTTCTCACGCCGGAATACAGAAATTGCACGGCCGCCGGCGCGGCTCCTGCACAGGAGCCGGAACCGGTCGTGCCAACGAGGCGGCGCTTTGCGCCCGCCTCCATGAGAAACCTGGCGGATTACCAGGATGCCTTTCTCACGCCGGGGATCTCGCCCTTATAGGCCAGCTCCCGGAAGCAGATACGGCAGACGCCGTAATCCCGCAGATAAGCGTGGGGACGGCCGCACAGCTTGCAGCGGTTGTAGCGGCGGGTGGAGAACTTGGGCTCTCTCTGCTGCTTCAGCTTCATAGATGTCTTTGCCATAGTTACACTCCTCCCTTGCTTATCTTCTGAACGGTGCGCCCATCAGGCTCAGCAGTTCGCGGGCTTCTTCATCGGTCTTTGCAGTGGTAACGATGACGATGTCCAGGCCGCGGATCTTGTCGATCTTGTCGTATTCGATCTCCGGGAAGATCAGCTGTTCCTTGATGCCCAGGGCATAGTTGCCGCGGCCATCGAAGGAGTCTGCGCTGATGCCGCGGAAGTCACGGACACGGGGCAGGGCGATGTTGAACAGACGGTCGATGAATTCCCACATCTTGTCCTGGCGCAGGGTGACCTTGACGCCGATGGGCATACCTTCACGCAGCTTGAAGTTTGCAACGGACTTCTTTGCCTTGGTGACGATGGGCTTCTGACCGGTGATGGTAGCGATGTCGTTGACAACGCTGTCCAGCACCTTGGTGTTTTCCTTGGCTTCGCCTACGCCGCAGTTGACGATGACTTTGACGAGCTTGGGGATCTCCATGGGGCTGGTGTAGCCGAACTTGCTCATGAGAGCAGGAGCGACTTCTGCAGTATATTTATCCTTCAAAGCAGGCATTGTAGATTACGCTCCTTTCACTCAAATTTCAGCGCCGCACTTCTTGCAGACGCGAACCTTCTTGCCGTCAGCCAGCAGCTTATGTGCCGGACGGGTGGGCTTTTCACACTTGGGGCAGACACGCATGACCTTGCAGGCGTAGATGGCGCCTTCCTTCTGGATGATGCCGCCTTCGTCGCCCATCTTGCGGGGCTTGGTGTGACGGGAGCAGACGTTGACGCCCTGGACGATGACCTTGCCCTGTGCAGGCATGGCGGTCAGGACTTCGCCGATCTTACCCTTGTCTTTGCCGCTCAGGACGATGACCTTATCGCCCTGCTTGATGCTCATTTTCTTCATTCCATGGCACCCCCTTAAATAACTTCAGGAGCCAGGGACAGGATTCTCATGTAATCCTTGTCGCGCAGCTCGCGGGCCACCGGCCCAAAGATACGGGTGCCCTGAGGAGTCTTGTCTTCCTTGATCAGGACAGCTGCGTTTTCGTCGAAACGGACATAGGAGCCGTCGGGACGACGGACGCCGTGGGCAGTACGGACGATAACGGCCTTGACCACGTCACCCTTCTTTACCTGGCCACCAGGTGCGGCCTTACGCACGGAGGCGACGACCACATCACCGATGTTGCCATACTTACGGCGGGAACCACCCAGGACACGGATGGTCTTCAGCATCTTAGCGCCGGTATTGTCAGCTACTTTCAGATAGGATTCTTCCTGGATCATATATCGGCACCTCCTTACTTCGCGCGCTCGATGACTTCGACCAGTCTCCAACGCTTATCCTTGGACATGGGACGGGTCTCCATCACTTTTACCTTATCGCCCACATGAGCATCATTCAGCTCGTCATGGGCTTTCAGCTTATAGGTTCTCTTGACGATCTTGTTATACAGAGGATGTGCCACACGGTCGGCAATGGCGACAACGATCGTCTTATCCATCTTGTCAGATACGACCAGGCCGACTCTGGTTTTACGGGAAGAAGTTCTTTCCATTTCTTGCTCCTCCTTAGCGGCCTGCGGAAGCGGTCTGCTTCTCACGGATGATAGTCTTTACTCTTGCGATATCCTTCTTGACGTCAGCAATCTTGCCAGGGTTGGTCAGCTGATTGGTGGCGTGCTGGAAGCGCAAGTTGAACAGTTCCTTCTTCAGTTCCTCCAGCTTGGTTTCCAGTTCAGCGGGAGTCATGCCACGGATCTCTACTGCTTTCATTACGCTTCACCACCCTTCTCGGCTTCAACTTTCTTGACCATCTTGGTCTTGATCGGCAGCTTGTGGCTTGCCAGACGCAGTGCTTCACGAGCGACTTCTTCGGATACACCGCCGATTTCGAACATCACGCGGCCGGGCTTGACGACAGCGACCCAGTATTCCGGGGAGCCCTTACCTTTACCCATTCGGGTTTCGGCGGGCTGCTGGGTGATGGGCTTGTCGGGGAAGATCTTGATCCAGACCTTACCGCCACGCTTGGTGTAACGGGTCATGGCAACACGGGCTGCCTCGATCTGGCGGGAGGTGATCCATGCCGGTTCCAGCGCCTGGAGGCCGTAATCGCCATAGTTGACGACGGTGCCGCGGCTGGCCTTGCCAGTCATGCGGCCACGCATCTGCTTACGATATTTTACTCTCTTAGGCAGCAGCATTAGCGGTTTCCTCCTTCCTTGGGTTTGGAAGCGCCGTCATTGCGGCGATTGTAACCACCGGAACGGTTGTTGTCGCGGTTGCGGTTGTAGCCGCCGCGGCCGCGGCCGTCACGACGACGACGGTCGCTGCGTTCCCGGTAGGGCTTGGACAGGTCGATGGTACGGGGGGTGGTGCGCAGGGTCTGGCTGAGCACTTCGCCCTTGTAGATCCACACCTTGATGCCGATGCGGCCATAGGTGGTGGCAGCTTCTGCAAAGCCATAGTCGATGTCCGCACGCAGGGTCTGCAGGGGGATGGTACCTTCGTGATAGGTCTCGCTGCGGGCGATTTCAGCGCCATTGAGGCGGCCTGCCAGCATGACCTTGATGCCCTTGGCGCCGGAGCGCATGGAACGGCCGATGGCGTTCTTCATGGCGCGGCGGAAGCTGGTACGCTTCTCCAGCTGCTGGGCGATATTTTCAGCCACCAGCTGAGCGGTGGTATCCACTTCGTTGCGCTTGACTTCAACGATGTTGAGCTGAGTCGGCTTGCCGATCATCTTTTCCACCTGCTGACGCAGACGTTCTACTTCGGTTGCGTCCTTGCCCAGGATCATGCCGGGACGGGCGCAGTGGAGGTAGATGCGGACAACGGAGTTGTCTCGTTCGATCTCGATACGAGGCACGCCGGTTGCGTACAGGGTCTTTTTCAGGAATTTACGGATCTTCTGGTCTTCCACGATCAGGTCGCCGACCTTCTCGTTGCGGGCGTACCAGCGAGAATCCCAGTCTTTGATGACACCCACTCGGAAACCGTGGGGATTCACTTTCTGTCCCATATATCTCTACCTCCTTACTCCTTCTCTTTCACCACGATGGTGATGCGAGAAGTTCTTTTGTTGATGCGATAGCCGCGGCCATGCGCACGGGGGCGCATACGCTTGATGATCATGCCGGCATCGGCATACGCTGCGGAAACGTACAGCTTGGAGGGATCCATACCGTGGTTGTTTTCCGCATTGGCTGCGGCGCTCTTTACCAGCTTGATGAGGTATTCAGAGGCAGCCTTGGGAGTGTGCTGCAAAATGGCGGTTGCCATTTCGATGTCCTTACCGCGGATCAGGGCGCAAACGACGTTCACCTTGCGGGGGGAGATACGGGCAAAGGACAGTTTTGCTTTTGCTTCAGACATTATTTCCGTTCCTCCTTACTTGGTTTTGCCGCCGCTGTGACCCTTGAAGGTCCGGGTGGGAGCGAATTCACCCAGCTTATGGCCGACCATATCTTCGGTCACATAGACGGGGATGAACTTCTTGCCATTGTAGACGTTGATGGTGTGGCTGACGAAGGAGGGGAAGATGGTGGAGCTACGGCTCCAGGTCTTCAGCACCTTTTCCTGGCCACTGGCATTGATTTCTTCGACTCGCTTCAGCAGCTCGGGGGCGCAGAAGGGGCCTTTCTTAACAGATCTGCTCATTCTTAGATAGCCTCCTTACTTAGCGTTACGATGCCGTACGATGAACTTCTCGGTACGGTTCTTCTTCTTACGGGTCTTGTAACCCAGAGCCGGCTTACCCCAAGGAGTGACAGGGCCGGGACGGCCGATGGGGGCGCGGCCTTCGCCGCCGCCGTGGGGATGGTCGTTGGGGTTCATGACGGAGCCGCGGACGGTGGGACGGATGCCCATGTGACGCTTGCGGCCGGCCTTACCGATGTGGATGTTGCCGTGGTCTTCGTTGCCGATCTGGCCAACGACGGCGCGGCATTCCATCTTGATCAGGCGATATTCGCCGGAGGGCAGACGAACCTGTGCGTAAGCGCCTTCCTTTGCCATCAGCTGAGCCTGCTGACCTGCTGCGCGGACGAGCTGAGCGCCGCGGCCGACGTGCAGTTCGATGCAGGAGATGACGGTACCAACGGGGATGTTGGCGATGGGCAGGCAGTTGCCGGGCTTGATGTCTGCTGCGGGGCCGGATTCCACCACGTCGCCAGCCTTCAGGCCGGACTGCGCGATGATATAAGCCTTGGTGCCATCTTCGTACTGGATCAGTGCGATGTTGGCGCTGCGGTTGGGATCGTATTCCAGACGCAGGACGGTTGCCTGACCTTCCTTATCACGCTTGAAATCGATGATACGGTAGATCTTCTTGCCGCCGCCGCCTCTGTGGCGAACGGTGATACGACCATAGTTGTTGCGGCCGCCCTTCTTGTTCAGAACCTCGGTGAGGCTGCGCTCGGGCTTAGCCTTTTTATCAATGCCCTCGAACTTAGACACCGTCATGTGGCGGCGTGCGGGGGTCGTGGGCTTGTATTTACGAATAGCCATGCTGCGTTACCTCCTTACACCATCTGTTCGAAGAGCTCGATGGTCTTGGAGTCAGCGGTGAGCTTGACGATCGCCTTTTTCCAGTCGGCGCGCTTGCCGGGACGAGCCATACCCATCCGCTTTTTCTTGCCATCATAGTTCATAGTGGTCACTTTTTCGACCTTTACATCAAAGATCTTTTCCACTGCCTTTGCGATCTCCACCTTGTTGGCTCTCTTGTCCACAACGAAGGTGTACTTGCGATCGGCAGTAGCAGCCATGGAAGCCTCGGTAACGACGGGCTTCCTGATGATATCATAAGCAGTCATTACGCATAAACCTCCTCGATCACAGCCAGTGCTGCCTTATCCACGACCAGGCTCTTTGCGTTGAGCAGATCATAGACGGACAGGATGTTGGCGGGGGTGGTCTTCACGCCGGGCAGGTTGCGGGCGGACAGAACCACGTTGGTCTTAACGCCTTCGGTGATGACGACGCTCTTGCCTGCTTCCATGGTGTCCAGCAGGGACTTCATGGACTTGGTCTTGATTTCGGGCAGATCCAGGCCATCGACGACCAGGATGCGGCCGTTGGCGGCCTTATCGGACAGGACGCTCTTGAGCGCCAGTCTCTTGAGCTTCTTGTTCAGGGTGTAGCGATAGGAACGGGGCTTGGGTGCGAACACGATGCCGCCGTGGGTCCACTGGGGGCTGCGGATGCTGCCGTGACGGGCACGGCCGGTGCCCTTCTGTCTCCAGGGCTTTCTGCCGCCGCCGGACACTTCGCCGCGGGTCAGGGCGGACTGAGTGCCCTGCCGGCAGTTTGCCAGGTGATTCTTCACCACGGCATGGACAGCAGTTTCATTGGGTTCGATCCCGAACACAGCTTCTGCCAGTTCGACCTCGCCCACCTGCTTGCCAGTGATATCATACAGATTAGCCTTAGGCATGATGGTACTCTCTCCTTTCCCTTATCTTGTTCTTGCGGAAGCCTTCTGCGGGTTACGACCGGAAGCCTTCTGCGGGTTGACGCTGATGCCAGCTGCGCCAGTGTGGACGACATTGACCTTAGCGGTGCTCTTCAGGAATACCACGCCGCCCTTGGGGCCGGGGATGGCGCCGCGGACTGCGATCAGGTTGATCTCAGGATCGACCTGGACGACTTCCAGGTTCTGAATGGTGACCTGTTCGTTGCCCATCTGGCCGGCGCCGATCTTACCCTTCCGGATACGGGAAGGCGTAGAGGTGGAGCCCATGGAGCCTGCGTGACGATGGACGGGGCCGCCGCCGTGGCTCATGGGGGTGCGGTGTGCGCCGTGGCGCTTGATGACGCCGGCAAAGCCCTTGCCTTTGCTGATGCCGGTGACGTCGATGCGGTCGCCGATGGCGAAGGTGTCTGCCTTGAGCTCATCGCCCACGTTCAGAGATTCATAGTTGTCCAGTTTGAATTCCTTCAGGACTTTCAGGTTGCCGACGCCTGCCTTTGCCAGGTGACCCTTCTGGCCACGGGTGAGGTGCTTGTCGGTGGTGGGCATGAAGCCCAGCTGTACGGCCTCGTAGCCGTCTTTTTCGGCGGTCTTCTTCTGCACGACACTGCAGGGGCCCGCCTCGATGACGGTAACGGGCACGACCTTGCCGTCGGCGTCAAAGATCTGGGTCATGCCGACCTTTTTGCCGATGATTGCCTTTTCCATACGGTTGTTTCCTCCTTGGTATAGGTTATTGGTTGAGAGTTTTCAAAAAAATCTGACGACTTTTTTGAGCGAGTCAGAACTGCGTTCGATTCGTTGTCGGCGAACCGTGCGATGGCTTTTGGGTGAAGCCGATGACCTCTCAACATGACCCCCCCGACTCGCAAGACGCCGGGGAACGGGTTCTACAAACAGTAAAAAATGTGTGGTTCCGATCTCATGTTCCGGAACCTGACTGAAACGCTGCTGAATGTGGAAATTACAGCTTGATCTCGATTTCCACGCCTGCGGGCAGCTGCAGCGCCATCAGGGATTCGACCGTCTTGGGGGTGGGGTTCTGGATGTCGATCAGACGCTTGTGAGTCCGGCGCTCAAACTGCTCACGGCTATCCTTGTACTTGTGGACAGCGCGCAGGATGGTGACGATCTCTTTCTTGGTGGGCAGAGGGATGGGGCCGGAAACGCCAGCGCCGGTGCGCTTTGCGGTTTCCACGATCTTCTCTGCACTCTGGTCGATCAGCTGATGGTCATAAGCCTTCAGACGGATGCGAATCATCTCTTTTGCCATGATTGGGTTTCCTCCTAACATTTCGTACGTTCGTTGTACATGACCAGGATGTTTTCTGAGCCGGGTCAAGCTGCGATTTTCAATACGCTATGCCGTGTGTATCACTCCGGGTCATAGAGAAAGCCGACACAATTTGCCGGCTGCCTGCCATACCACGGCGATATACCGCCTTGGCATAACAAAAATCTCAGCCGCCCAGAATCCAGCCCGGACATACTCGGCGGAAGTTACCGGATTGCTCCGCAATCTCCCGCGTCATCGCATAATGTGCCCATACGGCACACCTTTGCTATCATACACCAAAGGCAACCCCCGCGTCAAGAACTTTTTTGCGTTTTTTCTCCGTCGAACTCCACAAAATCCCCGGTTTGAACTACAATCCTCCGTCCTCTATACGCCACTTGGCGTATAGTGAGAGATATGATATAATTTCAACAATCCTACCACAACGACCATGCTTTTATACATTTAATATATAGTGACACACACGACCTACGGAAAGGAGTCCCTTCCTGCCTATGACAAATCCGAATCCCCGCTGGCGTCTCATGACCGGCCAGCTTCCCATCGTGGGCATCGCTCCGCCCTTAAAAGCCGCTTTTGTCCCAAGCGCCCTGGGCACCCTGGCCATCAAAGCCCGTTCCGGCGCCTCCCTGCCCAGCGGCAAGCTGGTGCTCATCGCCACCTCCAAATCTCAGACCGCCCACTGGCTCCAGGACGGTCAAGTGCAGGACGGCGTGTTCACCGTGCCCATGGAGGGCTTTGAGGCAGTGGCTGCCAGCGCACCGGAGACGGACTGGACGCTGACCCTGGGACAGATCACGGAACAGGGTCTCATCACCCGCCGCCTGCAATACAAGCCGCTGGAGAAGCGGCTGCAAAAGCTGAATCAATATTTTCACGATACCAGAGATTTGACCGTTCCGCCAGTGTACCGCTTCGTGCAGGGCGGCCAGCCCTATGAAGCCTTCCCCCGTCAGATGGGCAGAGAGGGCGCTCTGCTGCTCCAGGCCGCACCGGCTGCACGGCGTTACTTTGCCGCCGTGGCCTGCCGAATCGCTGACCTGTCCATTCAAAACGGCAAGGTCACCTTGACCGCCCTCTGCCCCAAGACCCTGGAAGCCCCCCTGGGCTTCTCCCTCCTCCCCGTCCATCCTACCAGCCAGCCGATGACGCTGTTCGCCCCAGCCGTTCCGGTGGGCGATTACAGCAAGACCCATCAGGTCACCGGCACGCTGGACTGGAATGACCTGCCCGTGGATCCAGACAGCCCCTATTGGCTCACCTGCGTCCTGGGTATGGAGGGCGACATCCCCCTCCACGCCCCCTTGACCCTCACGGAAGGCTCCGGTGCCGTGGCCGTGGCAGAACAGGCGGAAGGTCATCCGGTGGTCACCCAGGACGGCTGGAACTGCTATCTGTACTGCGGCACCGAGCACCGCCCCCTCCTGGCTTGGCGGAAGCTGCCTCCTGGCGACGTGACCGCCGTTGAATCCCTGCCCAAAGCGCTCCCCGTCCAGTGGCAGACCCAGCCTGGCTGTTTTGCCCGCCACAAGGGCGGTCAGGACTGGCAGTGGGAGCTGGAACTCCCCGGACGAGATTTCCGTGACGCCCAGGAGCTCCTCCTCTGCCTCATCCACGAGAAGGGGACAGCGAACGTGTTCTGCCCCGTCACCGTCACCGGTTCCTCCGGTCACGGCTGTCTCCTCCGGGCGGACTTGACCCCCTTGCAGCAGCAGGTGGAGTCCTGCCGCCGCACCAACTGGCAGGCTGTCCTGCTGGCACGGCAGAACGGCACCTGCTACGTCCTGCGCCTGCTGGACCCCACCCGTCCACCGGTGCGCAGCAAGCGCAAGCAGACCACCTTCAACTTCTTCGGCTCCAACTATGATAACCCCATCGGTCAGATGTCCTTCGCCGGTCACACCGTGGAGGCCGCCCCCTTCTGCGCCCTCCTGGGCGGCTGGCAGATCGCCGTGGCTGACCAGCACCTGCGCTACTACGCCCACTTCGACTGCCGCGCCCTCTTTGGCGGCATCCGCTTCGGCTCCCTGCGGCTCATCGTCCGCTGTCCCCAGGTGCAGGGCGGCAGCTGGACTGGGGTCACCCTGACCCACCGCTACAAGCTGGAATCTGACCGGCAGGAGTATTTCTTCCCCCTGAAAAAGCTGAAATGGGACAAAGACCACTACATCGCCATCGCCAGCGTCCCCCTAAAGCAGTTCGCCTTCTCCCCCCTCTATTGGGACATCCGCATGACCTTTGAAAAGGACGGCGTCCAGTACTGGAGCTCGGTGAAAGCCCCCTTCCGCTCCACCCAGCACTATTGGAAGGATCTGGCCTGGAACGTAGGCATCAAGGGTCTGTTCTTCGGGGACAGTCTCCGCCTGGACAAGGACAACCAGCTCTTTCTCTACCGCACGGTGGGCAACCGGTTCGCCCTGGTTTATCAGGAGTACTCCCCCTACACCGGCTTCCGCTTCCGCTGCAAGGAACGGCTGGCCATGGCTCTGTACTACCTGCGGCGGAAATCTCTGCTGAAGCAGAGCATCTACCTGACGTACGAAAAATACTGCTGTATGGCGCAGGACAACGGGTTCTACTTCTTCCAATACTGCATGGAGCACAACATGGAACAGGCCATGAACCGCAAAATTTACTTCGTCATGGACAAAAAGGCCACCGACTACCAAAACCTCCTGCCCTATCGGGATCACGTCATCCAGTTCATGAGCCTCAAGCACATGATCTACATCCTGGCCGCCCGCCTGCTCATCTCCAGCGACTCCAAAGCCCACGCCTACGCCTGGCGTGCCAAGGAGAGCGTCATCCTGCCCCAGGTGACCAAAAATAAGCGGCTGGTGTTCCTCCAGCACGGGGTCATCGCCCTGAAACGGGTGGAGTTCTACCGCTCCGGCACCAACAGCGTCAACCTGTTCATCACCTCCAATCAGCGGGAGCATGACATCATCATCAACGAGCTGGGCTACCTGCCGGAGGAAGTGGTCATCACCGGCCTGGCTCGCTGGGATGTGCTCCGAGACAAATCCGCCCAGCAGGAAAAGACCCACATCCTGGTCATGCCCACCTGGCGGAATTGGTTGGAGGAAGTCTCCGATGAGACTTTCGTGGCCAGCGACTACTATCGCAACTATATGGCGCTGCTCAACTCCCATCGGCTGGCTCAATTCCTGGAACAGTACGACGTGTACCTGGACTTCTACATCCACCCGAAATTTCGGGAGTACATCAAGAACTTCTCCATCTCCGGCGACCGAGTGGCGCTCATCCCCTTCGGCTCCCAGCCCCTGAACGAGCTGATGATGGAGTGCAAGCTGTTGGTCACCGACTATTCCAGCGTCTGCTGGGACGTGTACTACCAGGGCAAACCGGTCATCTTCTACCAGTTCGACCTGGAACAGTACAACGAGACCCAAGGCTCCTACATCGACATGGAGACCGAGCTGTTCGGCGACCGTGCCACGGAACCGGAGCAGCTGTTCGCCCTGTTGGAGGAGACGGCAGCCAACGGGTTCCAGCTGAAGGAGAAATACGCCCAGATGCGGGAGAGTATGTACGCATACCTTGACCACAATAATAGTCAGAGAACTTGTGACGAGATCCAGAAACGAAATTGGTGAACGCAGACTGCCTCGGAAATTTTATTCCGAGGCAGTTGTTTTTTGTCCTCAACCCCCGCAGGGCCGCAGCGTTAAGAAAACTTGCCGGTGGCAAGTTTTTAGCGTAGGCCATGCCTGTTTCACAGGCATGGTGCGTTGGGGTTCTCCCTCCCTCACGCTCCCCGCCCCCCAAAGAACCATTTTCTTTCCACATCAAGTATATTCTCCCAGACACCCGTCCACAATAGTGCCATGGAGGTGTGTTCCCATGAAAAAACGAACCATTTGGACGAAACTGGGCGACTTTCTGGAAGGACGTGGCTTCTACATCGTCCTGGCGCTTTGTATTGTCGCCATCGGCGGTTCCGGCTACTATCTCTACCGGATGATCTCCCTCAGTGACCAGCTGGCCAACCAGTCTGTCTCCGCCCAGGCCAGCGTCCCATCAGGGGCTGCCCAGGAAAAGACGGATACGGAACAGGCGGTGGAAGATGCCGTAAAGGCCGCCGCTGACCGTGCCGCTGCCGCCAAGGCCAAGGCGGAAGAAAAGACCAAGACCGCAGCAGCTAAGACCCAGGAGAAGGATCCCACCAAGAGCGCCCAGGGCGATCAGGACTTAACGGCTAAACCCTCCCAGGACGCCAAGACGAACCAGACCAAGCCCGCCGCCGGCACCCCTGCCGCCAGCTGGAGCTGGCCGGTGACCGGCAAGGTGCTGGCCACCTTCTCCACCAACAAGCTCTCCTACAACCGTGCGTTGGAGGATTGGCGTGCCCACACGGGCATGGACATCAGCGCTCAGGTGGGGGACATCGTGGCGTCCGCCTGTGACGGCACCGTCATCGCCGTCCAGGAGAACGTGATGTTGGGGCAGACGGTGACCATCCAGACGGCGGACAAGCTGAAGGTGACCTACGGCAATCTGGCCGCCCAGGTGCCCGTCAAGGCCGGTGACACGGTGAAGGCAGGGCAGACCATCGGCAACGTGGGCAAAACCGCCGCCGGAGAGGCACACGACAAGGCATGGATCCACCTGGCAGTGGAGAAGGACGGGAAAGCCGTCGATCCCAAGCCGTATCTCAAAGCGAAAAAGTGATCGGACGAGAAAACCTGGGGCTTCGTGTAGAAGTCCCAGGTTTGTTTTAGTATTCGTCGTCCCGCAGCTCCCGCATGGCTTCCCCGGCGGTGTCGGCGGAAAAGAGGAACTGTCCTTCGGGGGAATAGACTTCTACATGTCCTCTTACATATCTCAATTCTACATCATACATGGGGTCAGCCCTCCTGTTTTCTTTTCTGTTGTCTTTATTATAGGAAAAGGGGTGGGTCAAAAACCGGACAGTCACCTTTTTACTGTGTATCAGTTCGATTGAGCCAAATCAAAGATTTGGAATCTCACTGATCGAGAAAAAGGTCACCCAAAATGCGACCAAAAATTGTCACGCTCTCCGGTAAGATGAAAGGGAACCACTACACGATTTCATAAGGAGGTACTCTCATGCATCCCTGGCACACCCTTTCCACCGGACAGGTGTTGGAGCAGCTGCGTGCCGATCCGGTATCCGGCCTCGCTGTGAACGAGGCCGCCCAGCGGCTCCAACACTACGGCCCCAATCAACTGAAACAGCCGCCCCAGCCCTCCTGGGCGCTCCGCTTCCTGAACCAGGTCAAAGACCCCATGGTGCTGGTTCTGCTGGCCGCCGCCGCTCTCTCCCTCCTTTCCAGCCGAGGGCGGGACTGGCTGGATGCGGTCATCATCCTGGTCATCGTCCTGGTCAACGCCGGCATCTCCCTCTCCCAAGAGTCCAGCGCCCAACGTGCCCTGGACGCCCTCCGGCAGATGAGCGCTCCCCAGGCACGGGTCATCCGTGACCGCCAGCTCCGCCGCATAGACGCCGCCCGATTGGTGCCCGGCGACCTGATCCAGCTGGAAGCTGGTGACCTGGTGCCTGCCGATGCCCGTCTGCTGGACTGCGCTGGGCTGAAAGCGGACGAGTCCGCCGTCACCGGTGAGTCCCTGCCGGTGACCAAGGACGCCCACGCCACCTTGTCCGAGGACACCCCGTTGGGCGACCGCACCAACCTGGTCATCGCCTCCTCCATCATCACCGCCGGACGAGCCACTGCGGTGGTCACCGCCACAGGCATGGACACGGAGATGGGCAAGATCGCCGCCCTGCTCCTGGGGCAGAAGGAAGTGGACACGCCCATGCAGCGGAAAATGGTGGAGATCTCCAAAAAACTCTCCCTCCTCTGCCTGGGCGTCTGCGCCATCCTCTTTGGGGTGGGTCTGCTCCAAGGCAAGCCCCTTCTGTCCATGCTCCTCATCGCCGTCTCCCTGGCCGTGGCCGCCATTCCGGAGGGCTTGCCCGCCATTGTCACCATCGTCCTGGCTCTGGGCGTCCAGCGCCTGGCCGCCCGACACGCCATCGTGAAGAAGCTGCCCGCCGTGGAGACGTTGGGCTGTGCCAGCGTCATTTGCAGCGACAAGACCGGCACCCTCACCCGCAACCAAATGACCGTCACTGACCTGTGGACGCCTACCCCCAAGGGCAAGGAGCTGGCTCTGGTCATTGGCGCTCTCTGCTCGGACGCCACCCTGAACCCAGACGGCAGCTGTGCCGGCGACCCCACCGAGACTGCCATTGTCTTAGCCGCCCAAGAACAGGGGTTTGACAAAAACCAGTTGGAGCGAGAATTCCCTCGGGTGGCAGAGCTGCCCTTCGACTCCACCCGCAAGCGCATGACCACCGTCCACCCCAAGTCCGGCGGCGGCTACCGCATCATGGTCAAGGGGGCAGCAGATGTGCTGCTCTCCCGTAGCACCCACATCCTCCGGCAAGGCGTCCAACCTCTGGATGCAGATGCCCGAACCCAGGTGGAGGACGCCAACACCCAGATGGCCAACCAGGCTCTGCGGGTACTGGGGCTGGCGTATAAAGAGGTATCCCGCCTGCCGCGGGTGTCTGACTTTGGCGAATTGGAGAAAAATCTCACCTTCATCGGCCTGGTGGGCATGATCGACCCGCCTCGGGCGGAGGTGAAAGCTGCCGTCCAAGCCTGCCACCATGCGGGCATCCGTCCGGTGATGATCACCGGCGACCACAAAGCCACCGCTGTGGCCATCGCCCAAGAGCTGGGCTTCTGGCAGAACGGCGACCTGGCGCTGACCGGCGCCGACCTGGATTTTTTGCCGGAGGAGCTGTTGGAGGAGCAGATCACCCGCTGCTCCGTCTTTGCCCGAGTCTCTCCGGAGCATAAGCTGCGCATCGTGCAGACCTTACAGCGTGCCGGTCAGGTGGTGGCCATGACCGGCGATGGGGTCAACGATGCCCCCGCCCTGAAGGTGGCGGACATCGGCTGCGCCATGGGTCAGACCGGCACCGACGTGGCCAAGGGGGCGGCGGACATGATCCTCACCGATGACAACTTCTCCACCATCGTGGCGGCGGTGGAACAGGGACGGGGCATTTATGCCAACATCCGCAAGAGCATCCACTACCTGCTCTCCTGCAACATCGGTGAGATTTTTACCCTCTTTCTAGCCACCGTCCTGGACTTCCGCCAGCTCCCCCTCATCCCCGTCCAGCTCCTGTGGCTCAACCTGGTCACCGACTCCCTGCCCGCCCTGGCGCTGGGGGTGGAGCCGGTGGAGGAGGATGTGATGGAGCAGCCGCCCCGACCGGCCAGCGCCTCCTTGTTCTCCGGCGGCTTCTCCTTCCAGCTGGCTTGGCAAGGCGTGCTGGTGGGGCTGGTGACCTTGGCAGCCTATTTTCTGGGGGAGTATATCCTCTCCAACCCCAATGAGACCTACCAGGCCGCCAATACCATGGCCTTCGCCACCCTCACCCTCTGCCAGCTCTTTCACGCCTACGATGTGCGCAGCGACCACCGCTCTATCTTCGAGCTGGGGATCTTTACGAACCCCGCTATGAACCGTGCCTTTTTGGCCGGAGCCCTTTTGCAGTGCGCCGTGCTCCTCCTGCCGCCCTTGCAGACGGTGTTTTCGGTGGTGCCCCTGAACGCCGCCGAGTGGCTCACCGTCCTGGCTCTGTCTGTCACGCCCACTGCCGTCTGCGAGGGGGTCAAGTACCGCCGCCGCAGAGCCCGTACCCACGCCCGCCGTCTGGTGCGCCACCGCCCCCGGCGGTTTGCGCCGTGATGGGGAGCGTGCGCTCTGCAAAAACATTTGTAGTCGTTTCCAAAGCATTCCTGACAGGAAACACGCAGTCTGGAGAAATTGGACGGGAAAGGGGGCGGTTTCTGTAAAATTCAGCGTTTTTTTCTGCCGTTGCTCTTGCAAAATGGAAAGCACCTTGCTAAAATGGAAAAGCTAAATGAAAAGCGAATTTATCACAAAGGAGTTGTTCAATCTTGGATCGCTTTTTCTGGATTGGGTTCCTGGGATTCGCTCTGGCTATCATCTTTGCCCTGCTTCAGGCAAAGAAGGTTATGAGCTTTTCCGAAGGTACCGAAAAGATGCAGAAGATCGCTGCCAGCATCCGTGAAGGTGCTAATGCGTATCTGAAGCATCAGTACACCACCGTGGCAAAGGTCTTTGTCGTGGTCTTCATCCTGCTCGTCATCATCGCTTTCGCAAGCGGCGGCAAGATGCTCTCTAAGTTCACCCCCTTCGCCTTCCTGACCGGTGGCATCTGGTCTATGCTGGCAGGTCTGGTGGGCATGAAGATCGCCACCAATTCCAACGCTCGTACCGCTCAGGCCGCTTCTGAAAGCCTGAACAAGGGCCTGCGTGTCGCCTTCTCCTCCGGTTCCGTCATGGGCTTCACTGTTGTCGGCCTGGGTATGCTGGATATCTCCATCTGGTTCACCCTGCTGTACTTCGTGTTCGGCATCCAGGATCCTGTTCAGCTGGGCAACATCATGGTCATGAACGGCATGGGCGCTTCCTTTATGGCACTGTTCGCCCGTGTGGGCGGCGGCATCTACACCAAGGCCGCTGACGTGGGCGCTGACCTGGTGGGTAAGGTCGAGGCCGGTATCCCCGAAGACGACCCCCGCAACCCCGCTACCATCGCCGACAACGTGGGCGACAACGTGGGCGACGTGGCCGGCATGGGCGCTGACCTGTATGAGTCCTATGTCGGCTCCATCCTGGCTACCTTCGCTCTGGGCGCTACCGCTGGCTATGGCTTCGAAGGCATCCTGCTGCCTGTGGCTCTGGCTTTCGCTGGCATCGTCTGCTCCATCCTGGGCTCCTTCCTAGTCAAGACCAAGGAAAACGCTACCCAGAAGTCCCTGCTGGCCAGCCTGCGTACCGGCACCTATGTGGCTGCCGTCCTGTCCGCAGTCTGCGCAGCTGTCCTGTGCTATGTGATCCTGCCCAACAACTGGCTGGGCATCTTCGTCGCTATTCTGTGCGGTCTGGTGGGCGGCTGTGCCATCGGCTACTTCACCGAATACTTCACCTCCGACAGCTACAAGCCCACTCAGGAGCTGGCTGCTACCTCTGAGACTGGTTCCGCTACCATCATCATCGGCGGCCTGTCCCTGGGCATGAAGTCCACTCTGGCCTCCATCCTCATCGTGGCAGCAGCTGTTCTGATCAGCTACTTCGCAGCAGGCGGCAGCAACACCATCATTGACGCCGCTGGCGCATTCACCCCTGAATTCAATAAGGGTCTGTATGGCATCGGCATCGCCGGTGTCGGCATGCTGTCCACCCTGGGCATCACCCTGGCCACCGACGCTTACGGCCCCGTGGCCGACAACGCCGGCGGTATCGCCGAGATGTCCGGCCTGCCCGAAGAGGTCCGTGACCGCACCGACGCGCTGGACTCCCTGGGCAACACCACCGCTGCCACCGGTAAGGGCTTTGCCATCGGCTCCGCTTCCCTGACCGCTCTGGCTCTGCTGGTCTCCTATGTTAACATCGTACAGGAAAACACCGATGAAGTGCTGAACTTCACCCTGACCAGCCCCACCGTTCTGGTCGGTATGTTCATCGGCGCAATGCTGACCTTCGTTTTCTCCGCCTTCACCATGAGCGCTGTGCAGAAGGCTGCACAGTCCATCGTTAAGGAAGTGCGCCGTCAGTTCCGCGAGATCAAGGGCATCATGGAATATGAAGCCGAGCCTGATTACGCAGCCTGTGTCCGTCTGTGCACCCAGGGCGCCCTGCATGAAATGGTCGTCCCCGCACTGCTGGCCATCATCGTTCCCATCCTGACCGGCCTGATCATCGGCCCCACCGGCGTTGTTGGTCTGCTGGGCGGCGTCTCCGTCACCGGCTTTGCCATGGCAGTGTTCATGTCCAACGCAGGCGGCGCATGGGACAACGCAAAGAAGTACATCGAAGCTGGCCACCACGGCGGCAAGGGCTCTGACTGCCACAAGGCCGCTGTCGTAGGCGACACCGTTGGCGATCCCTTCAAGGATACCTCCGGTCCTTCCCTGAACATCCTGATCAAGCTGTGCTCCACCGTTTCCATCGTGTTCTCCGGCCTGATCCTGGCTTTCCACCTGATGTAATCTAAACCGTTACACCAGCGGATCCGTTCAACCATCCAACCACCCCGACACCACCGTGTCGGGGTGGTTTTTTTGCCCCTTCCCAAGCTAGGAGCAATGCCCTGCAGCCACCATCCACCCTAAAGAAAGCAGTCAGCCGCAACGGCTGACTGAGGGATTGCCAAACCTGTACCACCCTGCAAACGAGGACAAGCTCCTGCATCACTGTTCGAAAAGTACAAAATAACCTCCCGATTGTGTCTTTTCACATCCCATCCCTTTGTGCTATGATAGAAACACCATAGAGAAAGGAAGTGCCCCCATGGTCACCCAAGTCGCCCCCAACCTCTACCGCATCCCCGTCCCCCTGCCGGGGAACCCCCTCAAAAACCTGAACGCCTACCTCATTCGCGGCCACCGGAATCTGCTGGTGGACACCGGCTTTCGGCAGGAGGAATGCCGGACGGCTTTGAAAGCCGGTCTGGCGGAGCTGGGCGTAGACATGGCCAACACGGACATCTTCCTGACCCATCTGCACTCTGACCACGCCGGTCTGGCTCCGGAACTGCTCCGCCCCACCAGCCGCCTGTTCATTGGCGATGTAGACCGCCAGCGCCTGCCGGGGCAGATCCCCAGCACAGACAACGCCCGATGGGGGGAATTCGATGCCCTGATGGCCGCCCAGGGCTTCCCCTTGGAGCTGCTGAACCAGCTGACCCACACCAATCCCGCTCGGGTACTGGCTCCGCTCCCCTGTGACCGGTACGAGGGCGTGTTCGATGGGGACACCTTCGACTACGGCGGCTACCACTTCCAAGCCCTGGACACGCCGGGACACACGCCGGGGCACATGGTGCTGTGGGAGGAACATCATGGCATCCTGCTGCTAGGCGATCACATTCTCTTTGACATCACCCCCAACATCACCGCCTGGCCTGGATACCAAAATCCTCTGGGCGGCTATCTGCGCTCTCTGGAGCGGGTGCGGAAGCTGCCGGTCACCTTACCCCTGCCGGCGCATCGGACGGTGCAGAAGGGCTTTATCGAACGGGTGGACGAGATCATGACCCACCACCAGCGCCGGTGTCAGGAGGCGCTGACAGTGCTGGCACGGGAGCCGGGGCTGAACGCCTACCAGCTCACCGCTCAGATGACCTGGCAGATCCGCTGCAAGGGCTGGGACGACTTCCCCGTTCCCCAAAAGTGGTTCGCCGCTGGCGAAGCGGTGGCGCACCTGGAATACCTGATGGACTTGGGCAAGGTGCGCCGAACGTGGGTAGAACCTTGCTGGCGGTATGAGGTGGTTTCCGAGTAAGCGCAAAAACGTCCGGAACCAAATCGGTTCCGGACGTTCTGTTGTTCGATTTCGTTGGCGTTTAAGCCTCCTCCTCGCCGCACAGCTCGACGATGACATTGGCGTAGATACGGGCTGCCTGCATGAGAGCAGACACTCTGGCTCGTTCGTTGGCGCCGTGGAGGTGGGAGTCGAACTCCGCGTCTCCTGCGCCGAAGGCCACGCCGCCAGGAATGTTGTGGACATAGGTGCCGCCGCCGATGGCAACGCACTTGCCCGCCTTGCCGGTCTCCTCCTGATAGCAGCGCAAAAGCACC
Organism: uncultured Eubacteriales bacterium; assembly: GCA_900545815.1. Lineage (GTDB taxonomy): Bacteria > Bacillota > Clostridia > Oscillospirales > Oscillospiraceae > Onthomonas. The sequence goes on from URAM01000002.1 coordinate 163,847, forward strand.
TGGACGAATTTAGAATCGGCGGGCACCTGATGCCCCGGTTTCATTTCTCCCTCCACGGTGAACCCGTGGCGCTTGCAGACCGCTTCCACCACATCGGAGCAGTTCTCCTTGGTGGCACAGAGGGGCACCCGAGCGTCAAACTGACAGCGGAATCCGGTGCGATCCATCTGGATGAGAGAGGGGCAGACGGTGATGCGGCCGGAGACCTCATCGGCCAGGTCAATGCCCAGGGCGCTGCCGTGGTGATCTTTGAAGGGAAACATCTTGGACAGGGCGTGGATGGCTCGTGCTGAGGCGGTGTCCGCCAGGGGCAGCTGCGCCAGCAGGCAGAGCAGAGCGGTGATGGCATTGGTGCCCTCCTCCGGCGTGGAGGCGTGGGCGTCTCGGCCGGTGCAGGTGATCTTCACGCCGCCTTCGATGTCCACCACTTCGATCTCGGTGCCGGTGACCCAGCCGGTGGCCACAGCCAAGGGAGTGGTGGCGCAGCTGGTGAGCTTGTGAATGACCGCTTCCGCCTGTCGGGGCACCACGTTGATGCGGATGCCGCCGGTGAGGGAAACCACCTGAGGCAGCTCAGGCTGGGCTTCCCACTGGCCGGTGATGACCGGCGTGTAGAGTCCTTTTTCGATGTTGATAACGGGAAACTCCGCATCCGGAGAGAAGGAGCAGGGCGCATAGGGGACGGTGGCATAGTAGTGCGCGATGTCTCGGGAGCCGCTCTCCTCATCGGTGCCCAGCACCAGCTTGACATTGCGCTTCAGCGGGACGTTCAAGGCTTTGACGCACTCCATGGCCATCATAGCGGCCACCGCTGGGCCTTTGTCGTCGTCCACCCCACGTCCATAGATCAAGTCGCCCTCCTGAACCAAGGTGTACGGATCGGTGTCCCACCCTTCGCCGGGTGCGACCACGTCCAAGTGCGCCAGGATATGCAGCTCGTCAGGGCAGTCATTCAGATCTGCCGTGAGCACATATCCGCCTTGGTTTTCCGCTCTCAGGCCAGCGGCCTGGGCTTGGAGCAGAGCCACCTCCAGCGCTTTGGCTGGACCCTCCCCGAAGGGCTGGCAGGGGCCTGCGCTCTCGCCGCCAACGCTGGGGACAGCCACCAGATCTGCGATCTGGCGCACCATCTGCTCTTCTTTGCCGGTAAACCAGGTTTCAATTGCGCGCTTCCATCGATTCATGGAGTTCCTCCTTTTGTTCTGCTATCTCGGACAGGTATTTATAAACGGTATAACGGGAGACTCCCAGCCGCTGAGAAATAAAGGGCACCGCCTTCCGGAAGGAGAACGCCTCTCGCTGGTTGAGCAGGGCGATGACCTTGATGCGGTCGGCCTTGTTCAGCGCCCCCACCGGTTTGCCCACGATGGCTAGACATTCGTCCAAGATCTCCCCCAGACGATTCTCCCCGTTGCGCCAGATGGCACTTTTGAGATCTTCCTCCGCCCGCATCAGGTCCACCAAAATGCGGTTGGCAAAGACCAGGGAGGAGTAGTCAAAGTTGATGCCCAAGGCCAGGTTGTACTCGTCAGACATCATATGGAAGGTAGAGCTTTTAATTTGTTGGCCAGCAGGGGTGGTGGCGTAGAGGTTGACGAAATCCGTTTTCCGTGCTTCCTCATCCAGATCCTGTCCCACGCCCATAATATCCATGGTAGAACCTACCTCACGGCCGGAGACGTGGCCGTTATAGATGGAGAGGATCGGGTGGTCGGGAACGCTCATATCGTGTACCAGCGTCTCACAGCTGGAGCCGAACATTTGGGCGATGCCTCTGGCTGTTCGATCTAAAAATTCAAATGCTTCCTCATAGGTCATCCTGGTCTCCCCTTCTTTCCTTCTGTCCTCTCTGCCTCCTGCGGGCAGAAGCGGATGCGTATCAAATTTGCAATACATATTTTGTAATAGTATCATAGATTTTTGAAATGTCAATCTGACAAAGCCCCCTCTGAATCGCTTTCTCCGTTTTGCCCGATTTTAGACTTTGGGGACGGTCGATTTCTGACGCTTCGTTCATTTTGCCGAAAACCCTGGCTCCGCCCCTTTCTCCCCCTTCCTCTCCTTCCCAATCGCAAGGCATTGACAGGGGTGCAGACCGATTTGACCACCGGTTTTGCCGGTTTTTCTCGTCATTTTATGTGCATTTCGTCCAAATATCTCCCGATCGAATTGTGCGAAAAGTCAAAACAAATTTTTGCACAAAAAAAAGGCTCCAATCTGTGTCCAATTCCTTTTTGTTATGTTATAATAGAAACGGTGCCATTTGCGGCAGGTTTCGACCAGGACTTTCCGTCAAATTACCAGCACCACATTTGAACTCATGATACTTTATTCTGCGCACCCTCCGATGGTTCCGGGGACTCCATTCCTCCCCGCCCATCGGTCAGGCCGCTGGGACGCCGGGGAGCATCCGTCAGGTCGGCCTGTGCACCGCTCTGGTTCGAAGCGCCGTCCCCCCGTTGGCAGGAGGGACGGGAATCGAACGCAAAGAAGAAGTAAGACAGTGAAAGGTAGGCATCACTCTATGACCAATTATCCGTACAAGACCCGTGAAGGCGGCGCAACCGTCACGGTTTTCGTCCCCTATGACTGCGGCAACCACTGCCCGTTCTGTATCAACAAGCAGGAATATGAGAACCCTGTAGGCTTCAGCCTGGAGAAGATCTGTGAATCCATCCGCACCATGGATGAGATCACCCCCAAGTGTGACTTCGTCTTCACCGGCGGTGAGCCCTTCGCTGACCTGGACGCTTTGCAGACCATGCTCGATCAGATCCCCACCACCCATCGGGTGTTCATCAATACCACGCTGCCCACCCTCCAAGGTGCGACCGAGGATGACCTGGTAGCCTTCACCGAGAAGAACAAGGACAAAATCACCTGCATCAACTGCTCCAGACATGTGGTCAAGTACGTTGCCGAATGCAGCGATGACATTTTCAGCCGGATCGCTGTTCCCGTCCGTGTCAACTGCGTGCTGTATAAGGATTATCCCAAGGAAAACCTGAAGCCCTACCTGGATCGCTTCAAGCCCTATGGCGTCTCCGTCCAGTTCCGCTTTGACTACACCGACACCACCCCCGAAAACCTGTACGAGGAAGAATCTGACAAGATCCTCCACGACCTGAAGGATCTGTTCCACTACACGGGTATGGACGGCTGCCGGATGCGCTGCGGCTATCACTTCGACTATGACGGCATGGAACTGACCTATCATAAGACCCTGCCCTACTCCACCATTTTGGAGGAGGACGAGAACGGCCAGACCTACCGTATCCTGTATGATATTATCGTCAAGCAGACCGGCCAGATCCATTCCGACTGGGATGGCACCGTGATGGACGTTGACGCATATCGCAACGTTGTCTTTGAACCCTATGACCTGGTGGTTCGGGAAGGCTACATCAACGAGTAATTTAAACTTGCATATCGAAAGAGCACTACCGTTTTGGTAGTGCTCTTTTTTCTGGGCGAGGGCAGATTGTGGGGTTGAAACTGTTCGTTCGCCGGAAGGCTCTGCGCGTTTCGACAATCCCTCAGTCAGCTTCGCTGACAGCTCCCTTTGCACAAGGGAGCCTGGGGCGGGATTCACTTCCGCCGCATATGTGAAATCCGCAAAGGTTCCCACGGCGGCATGGCCGCTGTGGGATGTGGATAACTCTGTGGAAACTGTGTGAAAAACCCTCGGTGCGCTTCCCCCAGGTCCCCTGCCATTCTACTTTTAGCGTCCTAGGTTGGGAGCAGGTCGGAAGGTTGCGTGGGACGGGTGTAAAGAAAAAATTTTTTGTTTTTTGTTTTTCTCTCGTTTACGTCCAGCATTACGGTTTGTTTCAAGGTTAAGTTCGTTTTAGGTTTAGGTTCAGCGTCAGTGTCGGTTCCACTGGTCACCAGTGGTCACGGCTTTGGGTAGGGGTTCCGTTCATTGGTGCGCCCTAACAGATAATCCACGCTGGTTTCATAGAAATCGGCTAAGCGCAGGAGCACTTCCACCGGAACCGCCCTTCTGCCCAACTCATAATAGGAATAGCTCACCTGTGTGCAATTCAGATAAGCCGCTACATCTGCCTGGGACAAATCATGGTCTTCCCTTAAATCCCGCAATCGGCTCCATTTTGCTTCCACGCTGTCCCCTCCTGGTTTCAGATAGGGACAGTATAGGTTAAAACAAAATGTTCTATTGCGTTTCAAAACAGTTTGTTTTATAATGTAAGCATAACAACTGCTTATCTCAAATTCGTCCGACCGAGCAGATAATCCACGCTGGTTTTATAGAAATCTGCCAATTTGATGAGAACCGCTGTTGGAATATCATTGGTGCCAGTTTCATATTTGGAGTAGCCTGTCTGGGACATTCCCAACATCTCCGCCACTTCACGTTGCGTTAAGTCATGATCTTCTCTCAGCTCTCGAATCCGTTTGTACAAGCGTATCACCTCGCTTGTATTATGCCTAATCCATTTTGGGTTATTGATTTTTAACCCAAAACAGGTTAAACTATCTGTCAGGAGGGATGCTCATGCTGTTCATAACGGAAAACCATCAAGGCCCATTCTGCGCCAACTGTCAATATTTCCGTGCCCACTACTACTGCCATCTAGGCAGTTTTTCTCCCTTGCATTACGGCCACTGCATCCGCAACCAACGAAGCCGCAAACGGAAAGAATACAGCGTCTGTCCCCAGTGGGAACCATCCGACGGAGCGTACAACCAACCAGCCGCCCCCTGTCCTCACCTTTCCAACTGCCCCTTTTCCCAAACCAAGGCTTGACATTTCCCATCGGAAGTGCTAACGTATGGGATAACAGCACCGACGAGGACAAAAGCGGATTTTCAAGTGCGGTACAGAGAACGCAGGCCAGCGGCTGGAAGCCTGCCACCGAACCCCCGTAAAACCACCTCCGAGCTGGGCGTCCAACTGAGTAAGACGCTCCGGGAAAGGCACGTTACAGCCAACGAAGCGGCGTTATGGAACCATAGCGCAAGCAGGGTGGAACCGTGAGATAAGATTTTTTATCCCACCCCTGGTATTGACCGGGGGTGGTTTTTCATACCTTTTTCGAGAAAAAGGTACGCCAAAAAGCTTAAATTACCCTGCGGGGTTTGACCTGAGGCAATGAAGTGCTTCTGTGCGTGTGTTCGCCGGAAGTCCGGCGTCACAAGCGTTTTCCGCTAGGAAAACCTTGGCGCAGGGTCGATTGATTCGACCCGAGCATGACAAGTAACAGGGTTCCCGAAAACTCTAAGGAGTTTTTGGGATAAGCCAAAAAGCTTAAATTACCCTGCGGGGTTTGACCTGAGGCAATGAAGTGCTTCTGTGCGTGTGTTCGCCGGAAGTCCGGCGTCACAAGCGTTTTCCGCTAGGAAAACCTTGGCGCAGGGTCGATTGATTCGACCCGAGCATGACAAGTAACAGGGTTCCCGAAAACTCTAAGGAGTTTTTGGGATAAGCCAAAAAGCTTAAATTACCCTGCGGGGTTTGACCT
>URAM01000003.1 GCA_900545815.1 uncultured Eubacteriales bacterium
TTGCATGTGTTAAGCACGCCGCCAGCGTTCATCCTGAGCCAGGATCAAACTCTCAATAAAATGGTATTTAAATGGCCTTGCGGCCAGTCAAATCAATTATTGAAGCTAAATCTTAGCAATCAAAGAAAATGACTTGGTTATGATTTTCATCATCCAAGCTTAAAAGAATCATATCTGGTGCTTTAAGTTTGTTTCACGTTGTTTAATTTACAAGGTACACAGTTCGCTGCGTTTCGAGGTTTCCCTCTCGGCAACAGCTTGTTTAGTTTAGCACACTCAACGGAGCTTGTCAAGCACTTTTTTCAGCAACTTTCTGAAAGCTTTCCGCTTCAGGTTCTGTCGCATTCCAGTTTTTGGCTTGCTCTCTCGAGCGCTTTGTTAGTATACTAAATCCACCCCCATTTGTCAAGCACTTTTTTGCCTTTTTTCGAGTTTTTTGAAAAGAGCCTTTTCAGTCGGAAGATTTCGCCTTTTCCCTATCATGAACCTTCGTATTTGGACGATTTACCCTATTGACAATGCGCGCGTAGGTGTTAAACTAAGAGACAGTTAGGTGTAGCTAACCTTTTATGGATACCACCTCAACAATTACATTATATAATATAGTAAGGAGTGAACTGTGATGTTTGAAACCATCGTAACCGTAGACGGCATGATGTGCGGGATGTGTGAGTCCCATGTGAACGATGCCATTCGCAAGGCGTTTCCTGTCAAGAAGGTGACTTCTTCTCACAAGAAGGGCGAGACCGTCATCCTGACTGAGCAGCCGGTGGACGAGCAGGCAGTGCGAGATGCCCTGGCAGACACCGGCTATGATGTGACCGCCGTGGCCAGCCACCCCTACAAGAAGAAGGGGCTGTTTGGCTTCCGGAAGGACTGATGTGGTGAAGCTGACAGACGCCGAGAAAGGACTATTCGGGACAGACGCCCGTATCCTGTTCCAGGGCACCGACCAGACCGTGTATCAGTTGGGCGGCGTGGACGGTCGGGCGAAGATGACTCGATATGGGGTCTTTCCTGGGATGGATCTGATCTACAACGACGTCCACGATGCGGACTACCATTTAAATCGTGCGCCTGTGGGGGACTTGATCGAGATCAACCACTGTCAGGAGGGGCGGATGGAGTGTCAGTACCAGGACAGCTTTTACTATCTGACTCCCGGCGACCTGTCCATCAGCCGGAAGGACACCGCTCCTTATTGTTCTTCCTTCCCCACTGGCCATTATCACGGCGTCACCCTCCTCATCGACCCCAACTGTGCCCCCCACTGTCTGTCCTGTATGCTGGAGGATGTGAATGTTCAGCCCAGCACCATTGCCGACCGGTTCTGCCAAGGCAGACGCTGTTTTGTGGCTCGTTCCTCCCCTCGGGTCAAGCATGTATTCTCTGAGCTGTACGCCGTGCCGGAAGGGATCCGGAAAGGATATTTTAAGGTGAAGGTGCTGGAGCTGCTGCTCTTTCTCAGTGTGCTGCCGGTGCCGCCGGTGGAGCTGGAGCAGCGATGTTTTACCAACTCCCAGGTGACCTTGGCCAAGGAGGTCTGTCAATACCTGACCGATCACATGGACAGCAAGATCACCATTCAGGAGCTATCCGGCCAGTTCAATGCCTCAGCTACCCTTATCAAAAGCAGCTTCCGTGGGGTCTACGGAATGTCCCCGTCAGCCTTCCTTCGTGCACAAAAAATGCATAGCGCAGCCGATTTGCTGCGAAATTCTGACAGAACCGTTCTTGACATCGCCGGACAATTTGGTTACGATAATGCCAGCAAATTTGCCAAGGCGTTTCGAGACATCATCGGGGTCTCCCCCAACGAATACCGCAGCGGTGTGGAGCAGGACAGCTGTGCGCCGCTGTCATCCCAGGTTGGAAATCTTCCGCCATCTGGTGGTTGATGATAAAAATAGAAGAAATATAAATGGAGGTATCTCAACTATGATGGATTTGAAAAAGCTCGGATTGTTTGTAGGCGGCGCTCTCTTTGGTTCTGCTGGTATCAAAGTGCTGTCCAGTGACGATGCAAAGAAGCTCTACACCCAGACCACTGCCGCTGTGCTGCGTGCCAAGGAGTGCGTGATGACTGCGGCCACCACCCTGAAGGAAAACACCGATGATATTCTGGCTGACGCCAAGGAGATCAACGAGCAGCGGGCTGCCGCCAAGGAAATGGTCATTGATGACGCTCCCGCGGAAGCCGAGGCTGAACCTGCCGAAGCCAGCGCAGAGGTGGCGGATCTGGCATGAAATGCAAGATTTTGCATGAATCCAAAGGCCGGCTGCGCATCCACATCCCCCAGGGACGGATGACGCTGGCGCAAGCGGATATTTTAGAAGCATACCTATTACAATTATCCTGTGTCACCGATGCCAAAGTCTATGACCGCACCTGCGATGCTGTGATCTTCTATCACGGCCAGCAGGATGCAGTGCTCACCGCCCTGGCCACCTTCCGTTACCAGCGTGCCCAGGCGCTGGCGCCGGAGCACAGTGGGCGGGCGCTGAACCGGGAGTATCAGGACAAGCTGTTCTTCACCCTGTGCCGACGGGTCATCAATCGCACCATCATGCCCCTGCCCATCCGCACCGCGCTGACCCTATGCCGGTCGGTGCGTTACCTGTGGGCCGGTCTGCGCTGTCTGCGGAAAGGGCACATCCAAGTGCCCGTCCTGGACGCCACCGTCATCACCGTCTCCCTGCTCCGTCGGGACTTTAAAACCGCCGGGTCTATCATGTTCCTGCTGAGCATCGGCGAGACTTTGGACGAGTGGACCCACAAGAAGTCCGTGGCCGATCTGGCTCGCACCATGTCCCTGAACGTGGATCATGTGTGGCTGGATACGGAGGGCGGTTCGGTGCAGGTGTCCCTGTCTGAGGTGGAAGCCGGTGACCGGATCATCGTCCGCACGGGCAGCATGATCCCCCTGGACGGCAAGGTAGTTGCCGGGGAAGCCATGGTCAACCAGGCTTCCATCACCGGTGAGCCTTTGGCCGTGCGCAAGACCATCGGCGGCTATGTGTACGCCGGCACGGTGGTGGAGGAAGGCGACTGCACCATTTGCGTGGAAAAGACGGCAGGTTCCGGCCGGTATGACCGCATCGTTCACATGATCGAGGAGTCAGAGAAGCTGAAATCCACCACTGAGAGCAAAGCCACTCACTTGGCAGACAGTCTGCTGCCCTACAGTCTGGGCGCTACCGCTCTGATCTGGCTGCTGACCCGAAATGTGAACAAGGCGCTGGCCGTGCTGATGGTGGACTTCTCCTGTGCGCTGAAGCTGTCCATGCCCATCGCAGTGCTCTCCGCCATGAAGGAGGCCAGCACCCATCAGCTGCTGGTGAAAGGCGGGCGGTTTATGGAGGCGGTCTCCGTGGCAGACACCATTCTGTTCGACAAGACCGGCACCCTGACCTACGCAACGCCCAAAGTGGCCAAGATCGTCACCTTCGGCGGGCAGGATGAGGCGGAGATGCTCCGTCTGGCCGCCTGCCTGGAGGAACATTATCCCCACTCCATGGCCAAGGCCGTGGTGTCCGAGGCACAGCGGAGAGCACTCCGCCACGAGGAATGCCACTCTGAGGTGGAATACCTGGTGGCTCACGGCATCTCCAGCAAGGTCAACGGCGAAAAGGTCATCATCGGCAGTCATCACTTTGTCTTTGATGACGAAAAGTGCGTGATCCCTGCTGGCGACCAGGCCAAGTTTGATGCCCTGCCTGCGGAATACTCCCACCTGTACCTAGCCATTGGCGGCGTTCTGTCCGCAGTCATCTGCGTGGAGGATCCCCTCCGTGCGGAAGCGGCGGAAGTCATCCAGGGACTGCGGGAGCTGGGCATCTCCAAGCTGGTCATGATGACCGGTGACAACGAAAAGACCGCTCGCTCTGTGGCTGAAGCGGTGGGATTGACGGAATTCCATGCAGGGGTTCTGCCGGAGGACAAGGCCAACTACATCCGTGCCGAACACGCAGCAGGCCGCAAGGTCATCATGCTGGGGGACGGCGTCAATGACTCCCCTGCCCTGTCCGAGGCCGATGTGGGCATCGCCATTCGAGACGGCGCTGCCATCGCTCGAGAAGTGGCGGACATCACCGTAGGAGCGGACAACCTGTATGGTCTGCTGACCCTCAAGAAGCTGAGTGACGCCTTGATGGCGCGCATTCACCACAACTATCGCTTTATCATCTCCTTTAACTTCATGCTCATTTGTCTCGGCGTGGCCGGCATCCTGCCCCCCGCCACCTCCGCTCTGCTCCACAACGCTTCCACGTTGATGATCAGCCTGCGGAGCATGACCAATCTGTTGGAGGAGTAAATACAATCCTTTTGGAGCCTCATCCATCATTTTGGAGTGGATGAGGCTCCTCTTTTCCCCTATAATCAGGATCATCGAGAGCGCAGACGGCGCTGATTTTTCAAGCGTCAAGTTAGCTTAAACTAACCAAGAAAGGAGCCATCCCGTGAGCGTCGTGATTTTAGGCGGAAATGAGTGTATGGAACGCCGGTACCAAGATCTTTGTCAAACCTATCAATGTCAAGCGAAAGTGTTTACGAAGCCCCGGGGCGGGCTGAAAAAGAAACTGGGCAGTCCCGATCTGATGATTGTGTTCACCAGCACCATGTCCCACAAAATGCTCAAGAGCGCCCTGTGCGAGCTGAAGGGGCAGAACACCGCCATCGAGCACTGCCACACCAGTTCCCTTTCCGCTCTGCGGACGATCCTGGAAAAACACACCGCATAGGAGGACACTCAATATGTCGGAAGACATTGTCGTGCGCCAGTGTGCCCCCACTCTGGCCGGTTTAAAGACGGGCAGTCTGTTTCCCTGTCCCTATGAATCCAAACAGACGTTGATGAAAGACGTCCGGAAACTCAATCAGATCCTCGTGCCCAAGGGGCTGTGTCTGCTGCCCCTGCACCTGGCTGAAAAACGAGCGCTGCTCTACTTATACCGCCCCCGTGAGCTGGAGCGGGATCTGACCGACCAGATGGCAGCGGAGGTGCTGCGGAAAGCGGGTTATCCGCCGCTGAACAGCGAACGCTGTGTGGTGCGGCTGATTCAGCGGCTGGCGGAGGAGAAGGAATTCCCCCACGAGATCGGGTTGTTCCTAAGCTATCCGCCGGAGGATGTGAAGGGGTTCATCGAGAACAAAGCCAGCAACAGCAAATGCGTTGGCACCTGGAAGGTCTATGGAGACGTGGATCGAGCCAAGGCGCTATTTGCACAGTTCAAGCGTTGTACCGATATCTACTGTAAACTTTGGCAGGCTGGTTCCAGCTTGGAAGCGCTTGCCGTTGCAGTTTGATCTAAATTTCATGCAGAAAGGACTTGAATGATTATGAAAAAGACCGCAGTTATCTATTGGAGTGGCACCGGCAATACCGAGGCAATGGCACAGGCCGTACTGGCTGGGATGCAGGAGGCAGGCGCAGACGCCGCCCTCTACACCACCGCAGAAGTCACGCCCGCCCTGTTTGACGACTTGACCGGCGTCGCCTTCGGCTGCCCCGCTATGGGTGCGGAAGTGCTGGAGGAAATGGATTTCCAGCCCATGTGGGATGAGGCCAAGGGCTTCCTGGGCGGCAAGAACGTGGCTCTGTTCGGCTCCTATGGCTGGGGCGACGGCGAATGGATGCGCAGCTGGGAAGCAGACTGTGAAGAAGCCATGGTGAACCTGGTCTGCGAGAGCGTCATCTGCATGGCCGCTCCCGATGATACCGCGATCGAAGCCTGCAAGGCTCTGGGTAAGGCGGTCGCTGGTTGACAGCCGCAGCCTGTTCTGTAAAGAGAACCGGAAGGAATCCCAGCTGAATCCAACCTTCCCAACTGCCCAAATTAACGACCCCCGCTGTGGAATCTGCCACAGCGGGGGATTTTTCATCTCATCACAGCCCTTTGGCCGCCGCCACAAAAGCGCCAAAGATCTTTCTGCTGTGCGCATCCACCCGAAAGGAGAACTCCGGATGCCACTGCACCGCCCACACAAACTGCTTCTCCGGCAGGCAGACCGCCTCGATCAGGCCATCCTCCGACCGAGCCATTTCGGCCAGGCAGGGCGCCAGGGTCTTCACCGCCTGGTGGTGGTAGCTGTTCACGCCGATGTACTCCGCCCCCAGCAGCTCTGCCAGCGGGGTATTGGGCTGAAGGGTCACGGTGTGTACCGCTCGGTCATAGGGTGGGGTCATGTGGTGCTGGGTCTGGGAGGGGTGCTCGGTGGGCAGATCTTGGTAGAGGGTGCCGCCCAGGGCGGCGTTGAGGAACTGGATGCCTCGGCAAATGCCCAGCACAGGCAAGTCCCGTTCCAACGCCAGGTGCAGCAGCACCTGCTCCATCCGATCCCGTGCCGAACAGATTTCTCCGCAAGTGCCCTTGGGCGTCTCCCCGTACAGCGCCGGTGACACGTCTTGACCGCCAGTGAACAGCAGGCCGTCACACAGGGAGATCAGCTGGGTCAGATCGTCCGATTCCTCCGGCAAGGGCAGGACAACTGGGATGGCGCCCGCTTGCTCCAGCCCTTCCAGGTAGCCCGGCAGCATCCAATAGGAGTCCCGCTCTTGGTCGAACAGCGGCGTGACGCCGATGATGGGTTTCTTCATCTCACAATGCTCCTTCCGAAAAAAACAGCGGCGCACCCAGGCTGACCTGAGAGCGCCGCTGCTCCTGTTGATGATGGCATGATTATGACACAAACGGGTGGAAAAAGCAAGGGAGAAGGGGGTTCCGGCGGAGGTTGTAAAGTTTTGCAGAAGGATGTTGAAACAGGGGACGGGATTGGTGTATGATAGATTTAGTGTAACCTCGCCGCTTTTGCGGTTGTTTTTACGCAATATCACCCAAAAATCCGTTGAATGGAGGTATGTTACGGATGAACCTCGATCAAATACGTCACAGTTTTGAGACCTTGCAACATTTACAGCCACCACTGCTGCGGAAGATCCCACCGCTATGCCGTGCCATTGAGGAAGGGCAGCTGGACAACACAGAGTATGTGAAACCCGTCATCAAGATGCTCCAGCAATGGGCTGCCGCTCAAACCACTCTGGCCGAGGCTCTGCCGCAGCCAGATGCCGCCCAACTGACCACACTCCCTGCCCTGGAGTCCTGGCTGCGTGCCCACGACGGCAGCACCCAGCTCCGGCAATTCTTGGCCGTCACCGGTCGGATGGACAACCTGACCGCTGCCCTGCGCCCCTATCAAGAGAAGGCGCAGGCCATTTTGGACGGCACCCAGGACGACCCCGATTTCGTATCCGCCCTAGCCATTTTTGTGGACATCGTGGTCAATGGCTTTGACTTCACCGACCCCACCGTAGCAGACAAGACCCAGGCGCTGGAACAGCAGCTGGATCGGATGATCTGCCTGCCCCTCTACGCCGGACAGTTTCAGCTGGATCCGGATCAGGTGCCCCCTGCACCCGCAGCACCCGCACCCACTCCTACACCAGCTCCCGTGCCCGCCAGCATCCCCGCTCCCCTCCAGCCCGCCAGTCCCGCAGACCGCCGCCCGCTCACGCCGGTGGACGCATCTCTATGTACCCTGCCGTTGGAACAGAGCGGCGCATCTGCCACCGAGTTCAACGGCAAGACCTTCGGGGATCTGCTCACCCGCAACCGTCCCCTGAAGCTCATCATGACCGCTATGGCCAAGTACTATGTCCTCTCTTTTGACCAGTTGAAGGATCTGGTGGCTATCAGCGAGAAGAAGCTCCGGACGCCTCTGCTGGATCTGATCAACCGTGGCTACATCGACCGGTATCGCTACCGAGAATCTGACGTGGAGTTCCATCCGGTGTTCACCATCGGCAAGGTCTGCGCCCAGCGTTCGCCTGGACGGGTCGTGGCACAGTACACCCTGGACGCCTTTCACGACCAGCCTTCGGAGGAAGTTCTCCACGCCGCCATCCAAAGTCTGGCCACCATGCTCTCCGCCCTCAAGCGCAGCGCCTTCCTTTGCGCCCTGGCGCCCTACGAGGACGCCATCACCGTCCGGTACCCCACTGTGGGCAAACGGTTCGGCAGCGTCACCGTTACATCGGCCAACACCGTTTGGTTCCTGGCTCCCTTCTTTGACGCCCCCAATGCGGTGCGGCAGGCGGCTGCCTTCAAGCAGGCGCTGGTACAGATTCCGGAAGCGGAAGTGGTACTTCTCTATGTCCAGGACGAAACGACCGCCGGTGACTGGAACGTGGCATTGTCTGACGCCAAGATCTCCCTGCAAAATATCTTCTACTTCACCCAGGACGGCACCGTGCTGACCCATGGCCTGGAGCAGGTGCCTCTGGACACGGTACTGCTGCTGGCTGAGCAGGAGGAACCGGTGTATGACGCACCTGTGACTTGGCCGGAAGATGCGGAAGCTGTTCCCGTTTTGGAAGATCCTATGGACGAGCCGGAGGAAGAACCCGTCCAGGAAGAATCCGCAGACGAGTCGGAGGAAGAACCCGTCCAGGAAGAATCCGCAGACGAGCCGGAGGAAGAACCCGTCCAGGAAGAATCCGCAGACGAGCCGGAGGAGGAACCCGTCCAGGAAGAATCCGCAGACGAGCCGGAGGAAGAACCCGTCCAGGAAACACCCACAGACGAACCGGAAGAAGAACTCGTCCAGAAAGCACCCGCAGAGGAACCGGAGGAAGCACCTGTTCCAGAAGCCCCTGCCGCGCCAGCCAAGGTGCCCATCGACCTGTCCAAGCTGCCGGAACTGCCGGTGCGGGACAACAAGATTGATGTGACCAACGGCATCTTCAAGGGTATCTCCTACCCTGGCCAGGACGGCTCGCCGGACGCCGTGCAGATCCCCCTCCAGCTCATCACCCAGAACGCCGCCCCCAGCGCCCTGCTGTACGCTCGTTCCCTGGTGCGCTGCGCGCCCACCCTGTGGCGGCCGGTGTATCAAATGCTGGCCTACGCTTACAACGACCCGCTGGCGGACTGTGACTACAACTTTGTCAACTTGCAGACCGTCTACGAGGATGCCATCCCCGGCTGCTCGGCGGAGACGGCGTTCCGGTTCCAGCTGTGTGCTTTTTTGCGGATGCTCTTTGCCGATGAGATCGACCCCAGCTCTCTGCATCTGCTGAAAGCGCCCATCATCGAACATTATTTTCAGGACTGCGTCTTGTTCCAAAAGCTGCCTGCTCTGCCGGGACTGCTCCAGGAGATCTGTACCTTCATCCAGCACTTCCAAAAGGGCTTCGGCGTCCGCGCCGCCCAGCAGATCAACGGCATCGACGACATGACCGCTCAGAAGGCCAGCCTGCAAAAACGGGCGTCTGAGCTGTTGGATCTGCCCCTTCAGGAGTGTCATTCTCCCCATCCCCGCGTCAAGGCACTGCGGGAAAAGCTGTTCAGCCGCAACGGCGTCATGAAAACCCTCATCCGTCCGGTGGCCGAAGGACAGACCGACCACCTGGAGGAGGGAGTGGCCTTCTGTCAAGACTACCAGACCACTCGAGGCGGCGAACGCCAGTTCGATGAAAAAGCCCTCAATGACCTGATCGACAAGCTCTGGGCGGAGACCAGCACCCTGAATTCCCGCCGAAAGAGCGAGCCGCTGCTGAACTCCCAAAAAATCCCCATCCGGAACAACTGCAAGGAATTCATCGACGTCTTCCTTCATTGGGCGGAGCTGGCGCAGCGGAACAGCAACGAGTCCGACGCCTATCTGATCGCCCGCAACCGGATGCTCAACAGCCTCAATGAGCTGGACAGCCAGATCACCCAGCTGGACAAGGAACCGCGCCTGGGCGAATACGCCGGTCTGGTGGCTCTGTCCGACGCTATTGCGGACATCAAGGCCATCCTCTCCGGACAGCGGCACGTCCACCAGTTCTTCTACTTGGACTTTGTGACCAGCAACCAGGTGGAGCTGGACACCGAGACCACCCTGCCCCTGCTGGATGAGTCTGTATCCATCCTTCCTGACTACACCCTCTGGGAACGGGTGCGGAACCACGAGGCCACCAAGATTTCCTTGGCAGCGTACACCGAGCAGGTCATGGAAGGCCGTGCCATGCGGGAATTCGACTTCGGCCGGCAGCTCATCCTGCTCCGCTATCTGCGCATCCTGGACACCCTGCCGGAGGACGTGACGCTGGAGAAGATCAACGCCCTGGAGGAGCAGGTCACGGCCAACATCGAGGCCATGCCCCAGGAGGTGCGGCGGATGGAAAACAGCTTCAACGCCGAGATGGAGATGGCGGAAGGGTACGACCGGTTCATCGAGCTGGGCACCAAAGACCGCATCCTCCACGAGTTCCGAGAGTGGTACCGTCCAGTGGCCGACCACGGCTGCAACTACGGCTTCTATCACCGGAAGATGGACGCCTGCTGCGCTGCTGTGAATGCGGCATCGGAACAGCTGAAGGGACAGTATCGGGAGCGGCTGATGGAGCTGCGGAACACCCTGCCGGTGTCTGTGCTGGAAAACCAGGAGAACAACATCCTGGACGTGATCTCCGACCTGATCGAGGAACGGGTATACTCGGTAGCCGACGACTATATGCGCATGGCAGCCGAGGGTCAGACCACGCCGCCGGTGAGCTATATGCTCTCTGGGAGCACCACGGACTACCTGGGACAGTTTTTGGGCAGCTACGATGACCTGTTCCGCACCTATGGCATCTCCGCCGGACGTCCCCTCTACGACCTATACACCGACTACAATCCGGAAAACTCCGACCGCAACCGCATCCAGAAGGACGCCCGAAATATGCTCCGCTCCTGGCCTCGCTCCCAGTGGCGTGGGGAACAGAACGGCCGCTTGAAGGACTTTTTGGCGGAGCTTGACTTGGACATCCAGGACATCACCGACCTGGACAGCGAGAAGCTCTCCAAGGCGGTGACCATCGAAGCGCCTGCCTACAGCATCTCCGAGTACGAACACCCCATCGCCCTCTTTGGCACCCGACTGAGCAAGGACGGGTTTACCCTCCAGCTCATGTTCGGCCGCGCCGATCGGGAGATGATCCTGAACAAGATCCGCAGCTACGGCAGCACCGGCAACCCCATCATCCTGCTCCTGGACTACGCCCTCTCCCTGCCGGAACGCCGTGCCATCGCCTCCATGCTCAAGCGGGAGGGCATCAACACCCGCACCACCCTGCTCATCGACCGCATCCTAGCCGTCTTTCTAGCCGGCATTCCCAAGATGGGGCGGATGAAGGCGCTGCTCCAGACCGCACTGCCCTTCGGACGGCTTAACCCCTATCAGATCTCCGGCGCCGCCGTGTCTCCGGAGATGTTCATGGGGCGCCGAGAGGAGCTGAACAGCATCCTGAATCCCAACGGCACCCACATCATCTACGGCGGCCGTCAGTTGGGGAAATCCGCCCTGCTCTTCCGCGCTAAGGATCAGATTGACAACCGTGCTATGGGCTATTGGGGTGTGGTCATCAGCCTGCTGAACCAGAGCAGCGCCGAGGTGCCTGCGTCCATCTGCCAGGAGCTGACCCAGATCCACTTCTTCCCTGAATCCCCCCACTGCGCCGACTGGGACAGTCTGTGCAACGCCATCCGAGAGCGCATGAACGATGAGGAGACACCGGTTCACCGGTTGCTCCTGCTGCTGGACGAGGCGGACGCCTTTACCAAGTCTGCCGACTCCAACCTGGTCATCGACCAGCTGCTGAATTTGCAGGCGGTCACCGACAACCGGTTCAAGTTCGTCCTGGCTGGTCTTCACAATGTCCTGCGCTACAGCCGGCAGGCGCTGGATGACAACCAGTCCTTCATCCGCCTGTCCCCCACCTGCATCAAGCCGCTGAAATATGTGGAAGGCAGCGAGCTGCTGGAAAAGCCCCTGTTCTACCTGGGCTTCCGGATGCAGCCGGAGCATGTGGCGTTGATCTCCCAGATTCTCTCCACCTGCAACTACTACCCCGGCCTCATCCACTACTACGCCTATCATCTCATTGACAACATGGCCAATGCCCAGCAAATGGGACGGGAGGAACCGCCCTACTACCTGGACGAGACCCAGATCCGCAATCTGCTCCAGGATCCCAAATTCAACAAGCAGATCATCGACAAGCTGTTCATCACCCTGGGCGTGGACGCCAAGGAGGGCAGCCACTACAAGATCTTGGCCTATGCCCTGGCACACTGCTGCCTGGAGGACGTAGAAGGCGCCTCCTTCGGCTTCACGGCGGCGGAGCTGATGCATGTGTGCGAGCAGTTCAACATCGCCTCCATCGTCAACCTGGGTGAGCACACCGTACAAGCCCTGTTGGAGGAGATGACCGAGATGAACGTGCTGCGGGCATCTCAGGATCACGCCCTGTTTTCCTTCAATCGCCGGAATTTCCTGGAGATGATGGGGGATATGGAAACAATCTGGAAAGAATTGGAGGGATTCGCCGATGCCGCAACCGTATGAACTTTGGTGGAGCGTGGTTCCTGGCCCGTCCCAGCTGGTGGAGCAGCTGACCGCCCACCTGGTGCGCTTTGAGAGCGCCCTCATCCCCTATACCACCGCCTCCTTCCCCTGGGGGGAGGAGTTCCGGCTGAGCGCCTACGACCGAGTGCGCCAGGTGCATCCCAACCTGACCGAGGAGCTGTGCGATGCCAGCACCATGGGCGAACGCTCTCCTGGCCGGTGGGTGCTGGACGTGGTGGGCAGAGGGGAAGTCTTCTGCCTGCCCTCCGATGACCCCATTGAGATCGCAGCGGAGAGCGGTCTGTTGAAACAGCGCATCTTCTGGGTGACCCACTTCACCAGCAAGGCACAGGTGGCTGAGTGGGTAGCCTTCGCCAAAGCGCTGCGAAAGAAAGCAGCAGATCACTGCTGCTGCGTGGTGCTCCTGCTGCCCACCAGCCTGCGCATCAACAGTCACCTGCCGGAACTGGAGACAGACGCCTTTTTCGGCGAATACGATCTGAGCTTCTTCGCCTCCTTCCTTCTGTCTCACCGGAAGCTGTCCCAGTTTGAAAAGAAGTACCTGTCCGAGCTGGCCTCTGCCCTCTCCTTTGGGGACGCAGTTCAGTGTGCAGAGCTGGCTTCCATCGGGAAGGAGTTATTGGAGGAGCCGGAGCAGCTGCCTATGCTCCGTGCCATCCCCAACTACCTCCACGGCATCTGGCTGGCACAGATCCGCACCGTCTTCTCCCACATTGAGGAGACCAAATTCGCCATCGTGCAGCAGCACCGGAGCGCCATCGCGCCACTGCTGCACACCACCGATGACTTCGGCATCGCCATCGAGCAGATGGAGGACATCGAGCTGCGGCATCTGATACACGCTGTGAACCACAACATCATCAGCCTGCCGGAGCGCACCTGCGCCGTCATCAACGCTCTATACAACAGCCGGAACCAGTTGGCGCACCACCGCATCTTACCCTATTCTGAACTCAAGCAACTCCACCAGCAGCTGCTGTGACCCACCTAACGACAGCACCCCCTGAGCCGTAGCTCAGGGGGTGCCTCTTTGAATGGATGAATGAGAGAAACTTATCTTATTTTACATCACATAGAACAGGACACAGAAGAAATGGAGCAGACTGCCCAGCACCACAAACAGGTGGAAGATAGAGTGGACATAGCGCTTATTTTTCTTCTTGCCGATCACATAGAGCATGGCGCCGATGGTGTAGGACACACCACCCAGTACCAGGAAAACGGTGCCGCCCAGGCCGATGGCTTGGGTCATGGGCTTCCAGGTCACCACCACGCACCAGCCCATAGCCAGGTAGCAGATCATGGAGAACACCTTGAAGCGATCCATGTCGATGGCGGTGAGGATGATACCGATGACCGCAGCACCCCAGACCACGCCGAACAGCGTCCAACCCATCTTCGGATTGACGCCGCGCAGAGCGCAGAGCGCCAAGGGAGTGTAGCTGCCGGCAATGAGCAAGTAGATGGTGCAGTGATCCAACACGCGCAGCACCTTCTTGCCCAACACCATGGGACTCAAGCCGTGGTAGACACTGGAGATCGTGTAGAGCAGGATCATGGATGCGCCAAAGATCGCGCCGGTGACCACGCCCATCGAGTTATGCCCCCGTGCCGCAGCGACCACGCAGAGCACCGTAGCCACGATGCCCAACGCCACACCGGCTGCATGGGAAGCCATATTAAAAATTTCTTCCCCTCGTGTATAGTCCGGTAAAATACGTTCTGATAGTTTCTTGCGTTTCAACGTAACATCACCTCCACGGGCAAGAAAGGGGCGCGCAGTGGCAATTCCCGCAAAAGGTTAGCACTGCTCACCTTCCCTGCTTTGGAGATATTATATCCCTTTCTTCCCGTTTCGTCAACGGGTTTTTGCCCGGTTGCAGATGATTTACTTTTTCACGATGACTGACCGAGGGGTGGACCAGACGGAGTAGCTCCGCTTGCCGGAGACTGTCTGATAGGCACGGATGCGGACGTAGTAGGTTTTCTTCTTTTGCAGCCTTTTGATGACCGCTTTCGTACTTTTCCCCTTGGAAATAGTGACTGTCTTGGCCTTTTTGAATCGGCTGGTCTGCCCATAGTAGATTTGGTAGCCAGAGGCGCCGCTGCTCTTTTTCCACTGCACCGTCACCGCTCGTTTGCCGGTGTTCTTCAGCTTGGCGAGCTTGGGCGCAGTGAGATAGGTGATGGATTGGGCAGAGGAAGCCTTGGAGGTGTTGTCGCCGGAATACGCCCGAACACGATACCCATAACGCTCCCCGCTGCGGTTGGAGCTGTCCATCCAGCGGGTGATCCCACTGCCCTTGACGGTCTTGATCCGCTGCCACCCTTCGTCGCCCTGCTTCCGTTCCACCAGGTAGCCAGTAGCACCGGGGACGCTTTTCCAGGTCACGGTGACGCCGTTCTTGTTGTTCGCCAGACTGGACAGCTTGGGCTTTGCGAATTGGATGGCAAAACTCCGCCGCACCGTCCCCTGATAGGGTTCCAGGCCGGTGACCACCACAGTGCCTTCGCCCACAGCGTCGTTGTTCTCGTAGGACACCCGATAGTACTGTGTCGGCACCTTTTCCTCGCCCACCCAAACCGTCACGTCCGGCTTCTGGGCGGTGCCGTCATAGACGCAGGAGGTTGGAAAGAGGGTGATCTCCCAGTCATCGCAGGTGCGGGGCTTGGGTTTGAGTTGCCCGCTGTACTTCGCCAGGTTCACGCAGCCCCAGCCGTACCACTGATCCTTCCCACTCTCTCCCAGATCCAGTGCGCAGGCTTTCAGTTCATCGTAGAGCTGTCCCACGCTGTAGTCTGGATGGAACAGCTTCACATAGGCCGCTGCCGCTGCCACATGAGGCGCAGCCATAGAGGTACCGGTCTTGGCGCAGGTGCCGCCTCCGACCTCTGCACTGACCACGCTGACGCCAGGAGCTGCAAAGTCGATGCCGCTGCCGTAGTTGGAGTTGCGGTAGTCAAACCGCCCTTCCTTGTCCAGGGAAGCCACGGCGATGGTCTGGCTGTGGCAGGCCGGATAGGTGCTGGCCACGTTCATCCGCTTGTTCCCCGCTGCGGTGACCACCGGAATGCCCGCTTCATGCGCCGCCGAAATGGCTGGATCCAGGATGCCACGGACAAAGACATTGGCAGTGCCGTTGTCCCAGCCGGCGCTGATGTTGATGACCGATGCCTGCTGCTGCACGGCATAGTGGATGGCTGCCGCCATCAAGGTGGCGCTGGAGCGACCGCTGCGATTGAAGATACGCAGGATGAGCAGCTGCACATTGTCCGGAGTACAGTCTGCCACGATGCCAGCTACATGGGTGCCGTGTCCGGTGCCATCGGTCAAGTCGTCACCGGAGAGGGAGTCGCTGGCAAAGCTGTAGCTGTGTTCGGAGATCCGGCCATTGGCGAAAAATGCATGGTCTGCATCTACTCCGGTGTCCACCACGGCTACGGTGGCGGTGGTGGTCATGTCGCTGTCCGCCACCGCCTCCTTCAGCACATCCAGTCCCATATACGATGCGCCCCAGGAGTAGGACGTTTGCCCCTCGCCTGCTGTCTGCAACACCTCGTCCGCATCTAAGATCTGATCCACGAAGCACCGGTCTGTCCCATACCGGTTGGACAAAGTCTCATAGGCCGCCTGGGCGTCCTCTTGGGTGGCGTACTGGAGGTAATGCTGTCCGGTCTGGGCATCGTACAGCGTCTCCTCCGCCCCACAGGTGGTAGAGAGGGTGGGAGTGCTGACTACCAGTCGTTTGGTCTGGTAGGGTGCGGTGACGATCACCGTGCCCTGCTCGGTCTGCTCCGCCTCATAGGGGGTGTCCTGAAAGTAGTCCTGTGCTGCCTGGGCGGAGTCCATAACCTGTTCCGCCTCTGTGTCCCGCAGCCCCAGGGTCTGTTCCAGAGTCGTCCTCTCCCCGTCCGCCGTCACTGTCTCCTCCTCGGGGTCGATAACCACCCGATCGAAGTAATTCTCCTCCCAGTAATCCTGGACGAGCTGAGACAGCTCTGCCCCATCTGTGATGGTGTCCGCCTGCTGCTGGAACGCCGCTGCCCCTTGGCTCCCTATGGAAAGGGAGCATGCGACTGCCAACAGCAAGCAAAGCACCTTCTTCCGTCTTTGTTTCATGTATTTCTCCTCTTCTGTCGCAATTTGTTTTGCGGTCTATTGTATCATACCATAACTTGCCCGTTCCTTCAAATGCAGCATCTGTATCTTGCTTATTATGGTATCTTGTGCTACATTTGTATTAGTATGTTCTACTGGACAGGAGGCTCTTATGCAGTACACCGACATCACATCTCGTGCGTTGACCTATCTTCTCCGCTCCCCTCACCTCCACATCGACATGACCGAGGCCATCTATCGGGGGCTGGCAGAGATCTGCTGCGCCCAGCCGGACGGAGTGCTGCTGCGCCTGCGCGCCCCCTGGAATGGGCGCCCCTTCCTCTATGAGTGCTCCGCCGCCACCCCAGAGCGGAGCGCCGCCCTGCTGGAACAGCTGGAACCCAATGTCCCACTGGTCGCTCACCAGGAATACACGGCGACCCAATATCAAGCCCTGCATCCCTGCGTCACCCAACGCTGTCTGCAAGGCCAGTGGCCCTCCTTTACGCCGCCGGCACGGGATCCGGAGGTGGAGATCTGGCCGCTGGATTTAGGGGACTTGCCGGTTGTCCTGGAGCACTACGACCTGATTCAGGACGAGGAAGAGCTGTCCTATCTCATCCGCACCGGACAGCTCTATGGCGCCTGCGTGGATGACCAGTTAGCCGGCTTTGCCGGCACCCATGTGGAGGGGACGCTGGGTCTGCTGACCGTTCTGCCGGAATACCGCCGCCGCGGGCTGGGGCTGGCGTTGGAGCGCTATGTGATCCGGCAAGAGGTGCGGCGTGGACACATCCCCTTCTGTCAGATGTTTGATGACAACGACATTTCCCTGCATCTACAGCAAAAAGCAGGCATGGAATTGCATCCGCAGCCCATCTGGTGGCTGCTCCCCCACACATGATCTGGTTAGGAGGCCACTTTTAATGACCAAACTCAGTGACAATCTCTTTCAGCTGCGAAAGCTCCACAACCTGACCCAAGAACAGGTGGCGGCGGAGCTGGGCGTCTCCCGTCAGGCGGTGGCCAAGTGGGAGACTGGCGAGACCACTCCCGACCTGAGCAACTGTCTGGCGCTGGCGCAGTTTTACGACGTCTCTCTGGACGATCTGGTGCGCTTTGACTCCACCCAGACCGGTCTGCCCTTCCCGCCCAAGGGGAAGTACTGCTTCGGCACGGTCACCGTCCAGGAGGACGGTACGATTCAGCTCCCCCAACGTGCCCAGGACATCTTCCGCCTCCAACCTGGCACCTCCGTCCTGCTGCTGGGGGATGAGGAACGAGGGCTGGCCCTCTTGAACGCCAACGCCATGCAGGAGCTTCAGACCATGCTGGTGGACAAATAATCCGACAGTTTCGCATAAAAAACCAGCCGACAGAACAGCAAAACGCTGCGCCCTGTCGGCTGGTTTCTTTTTTCGGTTTTCAGTCAGGATTTCACGCCCCGAGAGACCAGGTACTTCTTGACCATCAGCGCCACCTTGAAGGTAATCGCATCATCGAACTCTCTCAAGTCCAGACCGGTGAGCTTCTTGATCTTCTCCAAACGGTAGACCAAGGTGTTTCGATGGACAAAGAGCTTTCGAGCCGTCTCGGACACATTCAAGTTGTTCTCAAAAAACTTGTTGATGGTGAACAGCGTCTCTTGATCCAGTGCATCAATGGGATTCTTCTTGAATACTTCCTGCAAGAACATCTCACATAGGGTCACTGGCAGCTGATAGATCAGGCGGCCGATGCCCAGGTTGTCATAATTGATGATGGAGCGCTCTGTCTCAAAGACCTTGCCCACCTCAATGGCCATTTGCGCCTCTTTGTAGATGCGGCCTAAGTCACGGATGTGGTCGGTGACGGTACCGATACCGATCATAATCTTCTGCTTCAAGTCGGCATCCACGCCGTCCTTGATCTGCTGGGCGATCTTGACCAGATCCTTTGCCACAGTTCCCTCTGGAACCTGCTTGACCAGCACCACATCATTTTCGTTCAAGGAGATGACATAGTCGTTTTGGCGGTCAGGAAAGAGACTCTGGACAGCATCTACCAGGGAAACGTCAATGGGTTCGATGGCACGCACCAGGAAGACAGCACGACATACCTCGGAGGCCAACTGCAATTCCTTTGCTCGGATGTAGATATCACCCAACATGATGTTGTCAGTGATAATATTTTTGATAAAGGTGCCTTTATCGTACTTCTCCTCATAGTAGCTCTTGACCCCGTTGAGGGCAACGGCAGCCATGGTGCAGATGAGTCTTGCCTCCTGGTCTTCGCCTTGGACAAAGACGGCGTAGCCAAACTGGATGCTCCATCCCCCTAGAGATTTCAAGGTCTTTCCGTCAGCAGCGACAGTGGCATCCCGTTCTCCGTTCAGCGCCGGGAGCACCTGTGGCATATGGCCGCCAATGGATGGCAGGTCGGTACAGGCAATAACATTTCCCTCCATATCAATGACCCCGACCATTCGGTCGGTACTTTCTTTAAACTGTAAGACGATACTCTGAAACAGCCGGTTGGACATGGAATTCGCTCCTTTCGCGCCACTGGCGCACGGTGTTCAAACAGTTGAACCATTCTGGTGTTCTACATCTAGTACATTATACCGATTTTTTTAGACATTATCAATAGCTTTCGGGAAACTTTTTCCCCCTTCTCGCCGCTTTTGCACAGCCCAACGGAGGGCGCAGATCTCCTCCTCCGTCAGCAAGCGGCACTGTCCCGGCAGCAGTTCCGGTTCCAAGGACAACGGGCCGAATGTTTGCCGATGGAGCGCCTGCACCGGCTTGCCCCGAACGGCCAGCATCCGCTTCACCTGATGGTATTTTCCCTCATACAAGGTCACCTGACACCGCCCTGCCCCCAGCGGCTCCAGTTCTGCTGGCAGACACACGGTTCCATCCTCCAAGGTCATCCCCTGGGCGAACGCAGCTGCATCGGCGTCATCCACCGTCCCGTTGATCTCTGCCAGGTACACCTTGGGCACATGGTATTTGGGGCTGATGAGCTGATGGGTCAAGGCGCCATCGTTGGTGAGCAGCAGCAGACCGGTGGTGTCCTTGTCCAGCCGTCCCACAGGAGCCACCCCCTGCTTGCGATAAGGCTGTGGAAGCAGTTCCAGCACGGTTTTTTGCCGCCGATCTTCGGTGGCAGTGAGGACGCCGGCAGGCTTGTGCAATAAAAGGTAGCACTTTGCCTGCCAGGGAACGACCTCTCCGCAGACGGTCACTTGTGCCTGCTCTGGGTCCGCCTTCTCCTCTGGTTTCCGCACTGTTTTTCCGTTCACCAGCACCTGCCCCTTCCGGATCAGCTCCTTGGCCTCTTTGCGGCTCCACCGGCCGGTATCACTCAGCAGCTTATCCATCCGCTGTAAACCCACACAGCTCCCCCCTTTCCTTGTTTTTTTATTATATCAGTTTTTCCTGACATTTGCATGATCCAACTGCAAAAAAAGAAAGACCGGAATGGATTCCTTTCGGCCAAAGAGGTCTATTTTATAGCTCCTTCCGAATCTGCTTCAAGGCATTCTTCTCCAAACGAGATACCTGAGCCTGGGAAATGCCCACCTCCTTGGATACCTCCATTTGGGTTTTTCCTTGGAAGAACCGCAGCTTTAAAATCCGCTGCTCCCGCTCCCCCAGCTGCCCCATAGCCTCCCGCAGCGCCAGGTGGTTGAGCCACTGTTCATCGCAGTTTTTGTCATCCCGCACCTGATCCATCACGCAGATAGCGTCACTGCCGTCAGAGTAGATGGGTTCATAGAGGGAAATCGGATCACTGATGGCGTCTAGGGCGAATACAATCTCCTCCCGCCGCAGCTCCAGTTGTTTGGCGATCTCCTCAATGCTGGGCTCCTTCTGGTGCTCCCGCAGGTAGTTCTCCCTGGTTTTGAGCACTTTATAGGCCACGTCCCGCATGGAGCGGCTGACTCGGATGGCAGAGGAATCCCGCAGGAACCGCCGGATCTCTCCGGCGATCATGGGCACACCGTAGGTGGAGAACCGGACGGAAAACTGCTCCGCATCAAAGTGGTCGATGGCCTTGATGAGGCCGATGCAGCCGATCTGGAATAAGTCGTCCATGTTCTCTCCCCGACCGGCAAACCGTTGGATGACAGACAGCACCAGCCGCAGATTCCCCTCGATCATCTTCTGTCGAGCCTCCTGGTCGCCACACTTGACTCGTTTGAGCAGTTCCGTCATCTCCTCATTTTTCAGCACCTGTAATTTTGCCGTGTTCACCCCACAGATTTCTACTTTTCCCTGCATCCTGACTTCCTCCCACCTTTTGAGACTACACTCTAGTCTTTCCAGACCTGGAAGTTTCATGCTGTCAAAGGCTGGATGGTTTTTGTATGATGCAATACCCCGTTCGTCCATTGGTTGAAACGCAGCACAGCTCCATGTTATAATAGCTTCATGTTATAATAAAATCGTTATTATAACGCAGAACAGGAGGTGATCTGTCGTGCGCAACAGTAAAGAAACTAAACGGATCAACGTTCTTTGTGTGTTGTTCGTGCTGTCGACCGGTCTGGTTCGTCTGTTCCGGCATCGCCTTATCCCCTTTTCCAGCAATATCGTCACCGGAGCCTTGCTCATCACCGCCCTTTTTCTCTGGTACACTCAGATGCGCCGGCGGCTGCTCCATCCCGATGAGCGCAAATATCTCACCTGGATGTCCTTGCTCATCGCCTTCCTCCT
Source organism: uncultured Eubacteriales bacterium (assembly GCA_900545815.1). Classification (GTDB taxonomy): domain Bacteria; phylum Bacillota; class Clostridia; order Oscillospirales; family Oscillospiraceae; genus Onthomonas. The sequence goes on from URAM01000003.1 coordinate 21,197, forward strand.
GATTCTGCGCACCATCAAATTTGTCTTTCTGCCCAACGGCCATATCACCAACCGCTATGCCTGGTACCTTTACTACTTCCCTCAGACGTTTACGGTTCTGTTGATGTTCTTCACCGTCCTGCACATCGGCCGCCCCCACAATCGACCCATCAACACAAAGTGGAAGCTGCTCTATCTCCCAGCCACTCTGTTGAGCCTAGGTATACTCACCAATGACCTGCACCAGCTTGCTTTCCGCTTCCCCGATGGGATCGCCAACTATGACAGAAATTATATCCATGGACCCCTTTATTATCTTTCCTTGGTTTGGGTCGTTGGCCTCTTTCTGGTCATCTTGGTCATCGCTTTGACCCGCTGCGCCATTTCAGCGAACAAAAAAAACGTCTGGATGCCCCTGGTTCCACTGGGCTTCGGATTGCTCTATTGCATTCTCTTTTTGCTCAACCCTGACAACCTGATACAGCAGTTGTTTAAATCAGCCGAAATGATTTGCTTTGTCTTTCCCGCCTTTATGGAGGGACTGATCTTGGCGCGGCTTCTCCCTTCCAATGACAGTTACGCAGCGCTATGGTATGCGTGCAATTTGAGCTGCGGACTGATGGATCATAACGGCATTTTGCACTATGTGCCAGAACAGCAGCCGCAGCTCTCTCCAGCGGAAATCCGAGCAGCCGCCGAACAGCCCATCCTGCTGAACAACGGCACTCTTCGCTTGCGCAGCCATCCTGTCAGCGGCGGCTTTGGGTATTGGCTCAAAGACATTTCAGAGATCAATCATATCAATGCCCAGTTGGCAGAGCTGGGAGATGTATTAGAGGCGGAAAACACCATGCTGGAAGGTGAAAATAGACTGGCAGAACAGAGGAGCCGTATCCATCAGCAGAGCGCCCTTTATGACAGCATCGCCCAGGATGTCCGCCCCCAGTTGGATCAGCTCAACATCCTGCTCAACACATCACCTCAAACAGATTCCGACTTAGAGCAAGTGATCAAGCACGCTGCTATCCTGATCGCTTACATCAAACGTCGCTCCAACCTCCTGCTGCTCTCCCATGAACGCGGTGTCATATACAGTAGCGAACTGCGTCTAGCCTTTGCGGAATCTTTAGAATACACTCAGCTGTATGGCGCAAAAGTTCACGGGGAATATATCGGGGAGGCACTGCTCCCCGCCCCAGTCGTTCTGCTCATTTATCCTTTCTTTGAAGCCGTCCTGGAGGCCGCCCTCCCCGATCTAGACGCATTGTTGGTCAGTCTTGAAGTCTCCGATGCGGTCACTCTGCGGATGGAGCTGAGCGGTTCCTTCCAACCGTTTGATGCCGCCTCGTTCAACCAAAGGCTGACTCCTTTGCACGGAACCTTGACCGTAGAGCAGGATGCGGAGACAGAGTTCATCACTCTGATCGTCCCAAAAGGAGGTGCGTGATATGAACACTTATCAGCATCTCCCACTCCTTCAACAGATCTGCCTCGGAACCATCGGTGTGCTGGAGCTTACCTTCTTCATTTATCTTCTCGTTAGTGTATGCATCCTGCACTCGAGACGGAGATACTGCCTTCTGGCCTTCACTCTGACCTTTATAACCTATATTTTGGTGCAAAGTCTCAGCGACATGGGGCGATTCTTTTTTTTCGACCCGCCCCTCCCCCTTTCTCCCCTGGCACACTGGATCGGAAAGCTGCCTTGGCTGGCGGTGACCTTGTTCCTGCTGCTGCTTTTCTGCTGCGGAGCGGCACTGTTTTACCATTTACAGCGCAGCAAAAAGAACACCTTAACACCAAACTCCATCAAGGAAAGCCTGGATGCCCTGCCAGACGGCGTGTGCTTTGCCACAGCAGATGGGATCCCACTGCTGATCAATGTAACCATGAACCGCCTTTGCGGGGTATTGTTTGACTGCGAACTGCTCAACGCCCAGCACTTTTGGACTGACCTGACCGAATTGCCCCAACGGGAAACCAACGGGGTTCTCCTGCGCACCCAGCCCATTCTTACCATCCAAATTCCAGACGGAACCATCTGGGGCTTCCAACGCAGCCGCCTTCCGCTGACCGACTTTCAAGTGTGGGAGTTGGTAGCGTATGACTTGACCGAGCAATACCATCTGCATCAAGAACTAAACCAGCGCAACATTCGGCTCAATGCCGTCAACGAGCGTCTGCGGCAATTCAGTCGGGATGTGGAACAGGTCACCCGAGAGCAGGAAGTTCTGGCCGCCAAACGGCGGCTGCACGATCAGATTGGTCGTTCTCTCCTGGTGCTGCGCACCTATCTGGCGCAGCCTCCTGCGGAGCGAAAGCCTACTGCTCTGCTCTACCTATGGCAATATGTTGTGTCCGTCATGCAGTCCACCCCTTCTCAGACGGAGGAATCAGACGAGTGGGAAAAGGTGCTGCACGCTGCGAAAACGGTACAAGTCAAATTGACCCGCACCGGCCCCTTCCCTCAGGAGCAGCCCGTCAAAATACTGCTGCTGACGGCTTTGCGCGAGTGTTTGAGCAATACGGTCAAGCACGCCAAAGGCCATCACCTGCATCTCTCCGTGAATGAACGCGACAACCGATGGATCGCCAAGTTGAGCAATGACGGCCTGCCTCCCCAAGGCCCCATTGAGGAGGCAGGCGGGCTGAAGACCCTTCGCCACATGGTGGAGCACGTTGGCGGTCACATGACCACCGAGCATACACCACGCTTTCTGCTGTGGTTGGATTTGCCGAGAGGAGTGAACGAGGAATGAAAAAAACGCGCGTGATGGTAGTCGACGATCAATTCGTGGCACGGCAGCTCTTTGAACTCTACCTCAAATCCAGCGAGCGGTACGAATTGGTTCATATGGTGGAGTCCGCCGCCTTTGCCGAGACGTTCATGAAATCGGATGCGGTGGATCTGGTGTTAATGGATATTCTGATGAATGATGATTCCAACGGCCTGGACGCCGCCGCCGCCCTGAAGGCTGCGTTTCCTCAGGTAAAGATCATTGCTATCACCTCTATGGCAGAGTCATCTTGGCTCAAACGCGCACGAGAGATCGGCATTGAGAGCTTCTGGTATAAGGAAGTGTCTCAGGAAACCATTTTAGAAGTGATGGATCGGACAATGGCAGGCGAATTCGTCTATCCCGACCATCCCCCCACGGTGCATCTAGGACTGTCCTCTAACACAGAGTTCACCACGCGGGAGTTGGAAGTGCTGCGGGTGATGACGAAGGGACTGTCTAATTCTGCTATCGCGCAAAAACTGGGGATCTCAGAAAACACCGTCAAGGTTCATATCCAGCATATGCTGGATAAAACCGGCTACAAAAATCGCACTGAACTCGCCATCGAAGCGCGGGTCAGCGGGGTGGCAATCAGCATCGACTAACCCATATTTTACCACGAGCGGTTCCGATCGGAACCGCCTTTTTTTATCTGTTCGTCAAAAAGTTTGGAATAGTCCTTTTAGGTGATGTGTTACTTGTTGAAAATTCATATAATAAGGCTACTAGAATAGAGCAAATTGACGTCATGACATCGGACAATGTCGCACAGAAAGGAGGGCATGCCTTGAAACGGATCGCAATCAGTATTCGCAACCGTGTTTTTGCGGAGAGCATTTTATTCATGCTCAAACAAACCGGAGAATTCCATCCCGTGCGCCTGCCGTCTGTGTGGCCGGAGCGTATCCTGATCGAGTGCCGCTCTATTCAACCGGAGATCCTACTGATGGATGTGACCCCCGCCCAACCTGAGACCACCATAGAGGGCAGGCTGAAAATGCTGGAAAAGCTCCATCAAGAGTTCCCCGAATGTAAAAGCGTTATGCTCTGCGATGAAACAGCTTATCCAGAGCTGGCGCAGGACGTCATGCACGCCAAGCAAAGCCGGTTGATTGATGGTTTTTTCTACGCCTCTGTGACAACAGGATACCTCGTGGCTTCTTTAAGTTCCCTATAGGCTATCCAGCCGTTTTCACCAAAACACACGACACGAAGAAAGGAAGGATCATATTATGAAGGGAAAGAATTTTTTGAAAGTGACCGGGATCTTGATGATCATCGGCAGCATCATCGGTATCTTCGCCGCCGTCATCGGCATTCTGGGGCTGAGCACCTTGGTCGCCCTGGCCGGCAGCGCAGAAGGCGCCGGAATGCTCTATGCAGCCTGCATCCTCTGCCTCATCAGCGGCGTGCTTCAGCTGATCGCCGGCATCAAGGGCGCCAAACACTGCCAGAATCCGGACATGGCACACTCCTGCATGATCTGGGGCATTGTCGTTGCCGTGTTCTGTGTCCTGGGCAATCTGTTCTATGTGATTGGCGGCAAGGGCTTTGACGTCACCTCTCTGCTGACCGGTCTGCTGCTGCCGGCACTGTATATCTACGGCGCAGTGCTGAACAAGAAGCAGGAAGACCCGATGGAACCGGCTATTTAATAGGCAGAAAGGGTACCCGCTGTTTTTCAGTGAACCGTTCCCGATCTGCATAGGATAGCAAGAAACAATAACCTCAGTATCGACCAAAAAGGAGCAAAATGATGAAAAAAGTAACGAGCGTTTTTATGGCCTTTGTCCTGTTGTTGGCACTCACTGCCTGCAACAGCGGCGGCGCCAGTGGCGGGGCAAAGGCCGAGATCAAAGGGGAAACCAAGGAAGTGGGAGATTTCTCCGTCCTGGTTCCCGAAGGCTGGATGGGATACGATATGGAACTGTCCGGTGAGCCCATCACCTATAAGACGCAGATCTATAAGGGGGCTAAGGAGGAGATCGATATGTGGTCTACTCCCAGCGTCCAGATCACCTATTGGAAAGATGGCGAAGAAGACATCCTGACCAGTGCGAAAAGTGCATACGATGATACAAAGGACATTGATCCGGTCACCATTGGCGACTACACCTGGAAGGGCTTCACAGGCTCCTTCTCTGATAAACCTGTCACCTTCCTGTACACCGACGAAGTCGGCCCCTTTAGCCTGACCGTATTCACCGATGTGGACGGCAAAACCATCTCCCTGGAGGACGCTGACTTCCAGGCCATCGTCAACAGCCTGAAGGTAACGCAGAAGTAATCCACACCAACACCTGTCCCCCTATCCCCCACCAGAAACCCGATTCAAAATGGAGGAAAATAACATGAAAAAGATCTTATCTGCACTGCTGGCACTGACAATGCTGCTGGCTCTCACCGCCTGCGGCGGCAGCGGCGGCGGTACCACCAGCGGCGGCGGCGGTGATTCCACCAAGCCCGAAGTCAAAGGTGAGACCACGGAAGTCGGTGACTTCTCTGTCCTGGTTCCCGAAGGATGGCTGGGGCACGCATTCAGCAACACAACAAACTCGTACCAAATTTACAAGGGCGCAAAGGATGACAGCGACAAGTGGTCTACCCCCTGTGTCCAGATCCGTTACTGGAAGAACGGCGATGACTCGATGCTGGATAAGAGCAAAAACGCCTACAAGGATGTAAAAGACATCGATCCGGTCACCATTGGCGACTACACTTGGAAGGGCTTCACCGGCACTAACTCCGACAAGCCTGTTACTTATCTGTACTCCGTGGAAGCCGGCCCCTTCGGTGTCGCCGTATACACCGAGGTGAACGGCAAGACCATCTCCCTGGAGGACGCTGATTTCCAGGCAATCATGGCCAGCCTGAAGGTAACGCAGAAGTAATCAGAACGCCGCCAAAACCATATGATTCCCCCATCCACAAAACACAGTCCTAGAAATTTGGAGGAACCTAAGCATGAAAAAGATTTTGACGGTTTTGATGGCCGTGCTCCTGTTGCTGGCGTGCACCGCCTGCGGCGAAAGCGGTGGTGGTACGTCCCAGGGCGGTGCCGCTGCCGCCAGCAGCGGTGGCGACGGCAGCACCAGCAATGGTGACAGCAGCGCTGTCAGCAGCAACAACGGCGGCAAAACCACTCCCGCCCCTGTGACGATCAACGTCAAGGGCGAAACCAAAGACGTTGGCGACTTCACGGTTCTGGTTCCCGAGGGCTGGATGGGCAATGCGCTCACCACGAAGAACCAGTACCACATCTACAAGGGTGCAAAGCAGGAAAGCGATATGTGGTCCTCTCCCTGTGTCCAGATCACTTACTTGCAGGGCAACACCGATGACGGGATGAGAAGCATCGGGATGATGTACGAGGATGTCAAGGAATTGGATCCCATCACCATTGGCAATTACAAGTGGAACGCCCTGACCGGCATCTACGCTGGAAATCAGGTCACGTTCCTGTACACCACCGAAACCGGCCCGTTTATGATCGTTGTATACACCAATGTGGACGGCAAGACCATCTCTGTAGAGGATGAGGACTTCCAGGGAATCGTCAACAGCCTGACGCTGACCAAACAATGATCAGACACCGCTAAACCCCCCATGATTCTCCCCAACCAGAATTAAGAGGTAACGAAGCATGAAGAAGATTTTGACGGTACTGATGGCTGCGGCCATGCTGCTGGCCTTCTCCGCCTGCGGCGGCAGCAGCGGGGATAAAGCCGACCCCAACTTGGGCAAGTATATGGGCCACCAGGTGAAGATCTTGGATTGGCAGCCCTTGAGCGAGGTGCTCGATGAAGGGGAAACCTCCGTTGAGCTGAAATCCGGCGGCAAAGGCGTCATGTACCTGGACGGCAAGAGCATGGATCTGACCTGGAAGGTGGATGGCGACAAGCTGACTCTGACCTCCGAAAAAGTGGACAGCACAGGCACCGTGCAAGATGGTGTCATCAAGCTGGATAGCTTCTTCGGCATGGATTGGCCCATGACCTTCGTCAAGGATGGCGTCACCCCACCGGATATGAACAAGGAAGGCGACAGCAGTGCCGCAAGCAGTGCGGATGCCAGCGCCAAGTAAAAACCGAACAGCCTCCCCCCTATGACCGGGGAGAACCCCCGGCGGGCAGTGCCTTTTGGCACTGTCCGCCGATGAGCAATCATTCGAAGATATATTAGTTAAGAAAGGAAGTGTATCATGAAACAAACCCAGCGATGGATCGCATTCCTCCTGACTTTGGCTATGACGTTCACCCTGCTTCCCGCCGCCGCCTTTGCTGCGGACGGAGCGGACACGAGCGCAGAGCCGGCAGTCATGGAGGAAGCAGCGGAAGAACCGGTATCCGCTCCGGAAACAGAGGAACCGGCGGAACCGGAAGAAACGCCCCAGGTAAGCGCAGCTCCTGCCCCGCAGGCGAAGCCTCAGCCCCAGTCCGATGATAATCTCGTACCCTATGAGAAAGTCATCAATGACATGGGCGCCACCTTCGAACTGGAACAGGACACCTATGAGTACACGGGTCAGGAAATCAAGCCCAAGATGAAGCCCATCATGGATGGTGATTACGCGCTGAGAGAAAACATTGATTACGAGCTGGTCATTGACGCAGAAGACCAGAACGGCGTTCTTCTCAAAGCCATTGAGCCAGGCTCTTACCCCTTAACAGTGAGAGGCATCGGCGCCTATACTGGTGCGTATTACGGCCTGTATCTGTACATCAAGCCCAGAACGCCGTCAATCACAGTAAAAAAGGACTTTACCAATGGTCCGGACATCATCCTGAACTGGAGCAACTCCGGTGCAGGCAGCTACTATTATGTGGAACGTTCGGTGTATGGCACAGACCAGAGGGAATTGATCGCCAGCCGCCTCCAGGATACCAAGTGGGTGGACACTACCACGCAAATGAACACGACCTATACCTACTTCGTCTACGCACTGAACGGCAATGATCAGAGCGACAGCGGTCGCCTGGTTGTCGATACCAGACCGAAGCTCAGTTTGTCGATTGCCACACACGCCGACGGCTTGCTGGCGTCTTGGTCGGCCAGCAAATCCCCTATAGTTTTCCATCTGAAGAACAATACCACAGGGAAACGGTATTATAACATTTTGCCGACGACCACTTCCTACCTGGATGCGTTTGAGGCAACGGCGGGGAATTCGTACAGCTACACGCTGACTGCCGTCTATAGAGATCGTAACAACCGCACCTATGAGCTGGAAGCCACCGAGGAATATACAGCCAATCCTGTGCCCACCATCACCGCACACTATTGGTGTGACGGCGTAGAATTGGATATTAATTACCGCACGCCTTCTTACGAGTGTAAGGGTCTGCGCCATGTCGTCTACATTTACCGCGATGGCAAGCTGATCTCCAGTGACTCAAAGTCTTATTATCAGGACACGACGCCCGTAGAGGAAGGCGGCGGCAAGACCTACCGCTATACGGTGAAGGTTCGGCACAATCATGGTAAGAATTTCTACAACAGCGCACTGTCCAAGCCGGTTGATATTTACGTTCCCAAGACCATGAAGATCACCAAGCTGTCGGTGGAGCCAAAGGGCATCAACGTCAAGTGGAATCTGGATCGGAATATTGACGGATATCAGATCTGGCGCAGGGTGAACAACGGCAAGATGGAGTTCTTGAACTATCTGAGAGCTCCCAAGAGCGGTCACTATTGGGACAAATCTGTAAAGAGCGGAAATACCTACACTTATGCCATCCGTGCCTATAAAGTCATTGGAAATACCCAGAATTTTTCGGATGTAACAAATCCCTCTCCGAAAGTGACGACTGGCTACATCGCAGCGCCCACCCTCAAGCGCATCGACAACTACAACGGGTCTGCCGGCGACGGCATGATGGTCATTTGGAGCCGGAATAAACAGGCCAAAGGATACTATGTGTATCGGATGGATTCCAACGGAACTGTACTCAAGACCTTTAAGGTCAGTGGGAACAAGACGCTCCAATACTTAGACAGAGGCGTTAAGTACACCACCGTGAACAAGGCGTACACCTATGCCGTAGCCGCCTATTTCACCAAATATGGCAAGACCTACACCAGCGCTAAGAGCAACACCAAGCTCTATATGCGCCCCTCCGCTCCCAAAATCCAGGTAGAGCTGTCTGGCAACGACATCATTGTTAACTGGGATCGGGTCTCCACCGCCCAGGGCTACTACATCTGGTTGAAGACAGGCAACGGAAAATGGAAAAAGATGCGGGATGTTGCAAACAACCAGAAAAAGTTCTCCTATATCTTTACAAAGCGGAAAAATGGCACCCTCTACACCCTGAAGGTGGAATCCTACTACTTCCCCAATGGAGACCTGGCCTGGACAAATGCCAGCAAAGAAGTCCAGCAGTACTTCCTCTCTCGGCCTGCCATCCCCACTCTGACTGCTGTAGATGCGGGGATCAAGGTAAGCTGGAAGAAGAACGGCTCGGCCAGCGGCTACTACATCTACCGCAGATCGGGCAGCGAAGGCTGGAAGAAGCTGAAGTATGTCAGCGGTGCGAAAAATACCAGCTATGTGGATAAAACCGCTAAGGCAGGCGTTAAATATCGCTATTATACGCTAGCGCATCGCAAGTACAAGAAAAAGAATTATTACAGCACTCGCTCTCCTGAAGGCTCCATCATCAAGCCCAAGGCAGCCAGATTCGTTCGAACCGGCAACTACGACAAAGGCATCCTTCTGGCCTGGCACCGGATGGATGGCGCCACCGGATATACGATTTACTACAAAAAGGGCAACAAGTGGAAGAAGCTGCTCACCACCAAGGACACCTCTTGTGTTGACACAAAGGTATCCGCCGGCACGACCTACACCTACAAGGTCATCACCCACTGCGGCAGCTGGAGCACCGGCGGCAGCATCGTTACGATCACCCGCCTGACGACACCGAAAATCAAAAAGATCAGCGTAGACATAGTGGATGGCAGTCCCTTGGTTTGGACATCGTGCGACTTCGGCAAGAAAGCACAGGGATTCCGGTTTTACCGTACGGGCAGCGATGGCAGCAGCAAAGAGGAAAAGTTTAACAGCACAAAGTACAGTTTTGCAGACAGCGATCTAACCCCCGGCGTGACCTATACGTATCAAATTGAAACGTATCACGGTTCTTCCCGCAGCGCCCGCTCCGCTGCGGCTTCCATCACAATTCCTGTAACCTGATCGACACGGTTTCATCCGTTTGCCGTCCCCTATACCATCTTGGGATGCGGCTCCATGATCACAAAAGAGCCTGGCGCTTTTGCGCCAGGCTCTCGTTTTGCTTCTGTTACTGCTTTTTTTGCTTTTCTTTCGCCTTGCCGGACAGCAGCGTACCAAAGGCTGCCACAACGAGCAGGCCGCCAACGACTAGGATCCCATAGCACACAACATTCATTATGGTCAACTGCGTCTGACTGAATATATTCGGACGAAGCCTGTAGTTGCCCTTTTTGTTCCGATAGACCTTTACCTTCACCTTATCTCCCGGTTGTACCTCACTGTGATAGGTTTCTTTTCCAGTAAATGTCTTACCGCCTATGGTATACTGAAATTTTGCCCGCCATTCCGGACGTTTGTAATTGGGATCCCCCAGCTTATCTTCCTTCACCGTATGATAGGACACATAAGTGACTTCCGCCTCTACTATGCGCACATCGGTAGAATGGTTATACTCATTCCAGAGGGAATTATGCGTGCGGATCCCAATCACGCTGATGAGGATCAAAACCAACCCCACCCCAATGACAGGGAGCACATCCTTCCAGCCCATAGGCTTTTCTTCCTGCTTTACTTTCTTTGCCATCGCTTCACCTTGTTTTCCTTTCTTCCTTTCTCACCTGAGCTATATCCGTCATTATACCTGTTTTGACATCGTTTGGCTTCACCCGTTTAGGTAATGCTCTGAAAAGACACGGCTGCCTGCGTCATTCCCTTTTATTCCTTCTGACAAATTCTCCGTATCTTATTCTTTCGGGTGATGCGGCAATAGGCGAAACCCCGTATAATAAGATAGACAAGATAGACGTCTTGACCACTTAACACGGATCAAAGGAGGAAACGAACGATGAGAATCACACTGCCCACGCTGCCCACCACAGAGCAGGCATTTTCCGCCCTCACCCAAAACGGCACCACCGTGCCCGAGCAGGTCTGCGCCTACCTTCTCTGCGCTCTGCACCTATACACGCTGGATCCGGAAGCCGGTATTGCAGCCATGAACCAGCTCCGCGGCCCCAGACCTATGACGCCATATGACAGCCAGTTCTTGCGTGATCGCCTGCGGGGAAAAGCCTATCTTCCCCAATCCTATTTTCACGGCGCTTCTCCCGCGAACAACTATACCCCCGCTCAGCCCTATGTGTTGGAAGTACTGCCTGACCCTCGTCCGCAGGACGTAGAAGCCGGATACCTGCGGTTCTATCTGAAAAGCGGCGGCGCAGATTCCCCCCGCCCCTTGAAGCTGCGGCAAAAGGGCGATCAGTGGTTTTTGTGGGAATACTCCAGCATTTTGAGTGGTGTGCGCATCCCTGCGGCAGAGGATCCCTGGATGTGATCGACTATGGCACAGAAAAAGATCGCCGCACTCTGGTGCATCCTGCTTGTGTTTTTTCTGATCTTTGGTGTCAGCTGCTTAACTCGGCGTCTTTCCCCCAGTGTACCTGACCCTTCTCCGCCGCCGGCGGATCTGGTGTCCTTGAGCTGGGTGCAAAACCATATGTGCTGGGACGATTGTTTTTCTTTTTGGGTGTATCGAAGCGAGGATGCTCCCTACCTGCAAGGCCATTACCTCTCCAAAAGCACGAAAGCGGAGCGGACATTGGAACAGCTGCCGCTTTCTGAAATACAATGGGCGCAGCTGGAATCCTATCTGCGTACCCACTCATTTGCTCCGCGTCAAGAACCCATCCCAGGTATTTTCGTCTCAGATGCAACGGAAAGCAACCTGTCCATCACTTGGAATCGAAATGGTCAGGCGTTCACGGAGCAATATAATGGGGAGTATGAGTCTGAATTGCGCGATCAACTGACGGACATCGCAGAGACTGCCTTAGCACAGAAAGCAACCAAACCTGTTCTGTTCCCACAGGACAGCACAACATAATCTATTTTTCAGTTTTTGGAGGTTAAATTTATGGGACTTTTCAGCAAAAAGTATTGCGATGTCTGCGGCGAAAAGATCGGACTGCTGGGCAACCGGAAGTTGGAGGACGGCAACCTGTGCAAGGAGTGCGCCAAAAAGCTCTCTCCCTGGTTCAGTGACCGCCGCCAGAGCACGGTGACAGAGATCAAGGAGCAGTTGGCCTACCGAGAAGCCAATCAAGAGAAAGTCGCCCAGTTCCACCCCACCCGTTCCCTTGGCGAGCGTACCAAAGTACTGCTGGACGAGGATGCGGGCAAGTTTATGGTCACCTCCGCCCGAGACTGGAGACAAGCCAATCCGGATGTGTTGGATTTCGCTGACGTCACTGGCTGCCGTCTGGACATCGACGAAACGCGGGATGAATTGACTTACGAAGATGCCGATGGCAAGGATCAGCACTACAATCCCCCGCGTTATGAATACTCCTATGACTTCTACATCGACATCTCCGTCAATCACCCGTACTTTGACCAGATCCGCTTCCAGCTGAATCGTCAGGACATCACCGTCAGTCCTCAGACCAGCTCCAGCATCTCCATCGCCGGTGTTTCTCTGGGCGGCGGCGCCACCCTGAATCCGGACAACAATCCGGAATACCGCAGCTGTAAGCAGCTGGGAGAAGAAATCTGCGCAGCACTAACGCAGGTTCGGGAAGCCGTGCGGGAGAACATTGAAGCCGCCAACGCCCCCAAGCAGGCCGTCACCTGTCCCTTCTGCGGCGCTACCACTACCCCCGACGCCAGTGGCTGCTGTGAGTTCTGCGGCGGCGCAGTGAACGGGTGATCGGAACCGGTTCGTACAGACGATCAAAGAGAGGTTGTCATCTAAAATTAGATGACAACCTCTCTTTTTGACTGCTTTCGATTTGGGATTCTCTTGAGCATCTCTATGTTCTGTAACGCTCCTTGTCTACACCAGCGGTTTCAGGTTCTCTCTCCACACGGACAAAACCCGCTCCACATCTCCGGTCATGGTTCCGGCAAAATGCAGCTGTCCAGCGGCGTCCACAGCGCCCACACCGGCAGTATTACAGGCCAGCTCCATCAAATCCGTCCACTGAGCCGCTTCCGAGCGCCCCTTATCCAGGAACGCCTTACAAGAGCCGGCCAGCAACAGGTTGCCGTCCTGGGTCAGGCCGTACACATAGGCGCTGTCGCAGGCCACGGACAGAATGTTCTGCCACTGCTCCGCTTCCTTTCTGGGGTCGTTGGGCTTGCCGGCAAAAGATACCGTGCCATCCTGATGCAGCGCCGCTGCGCAGTCTCGTGCCGCTGTGAGCTGTGCCACGTTCTGCCAAGATGCGATTGCTTCCGCTGCGCCGGCCGGCAATATGCCGGCCAGGCGGACGGTGCCGCCTGTGGTCAAGCCCACCACATGGCGGGTACCACAGGCTAGACTCTGCATATCCGTCCATTCCCGCACCGTTGGATCCACCGGAACACCCTGTGCCAGCACTGCGCCGGTTTTCGTGACACCATAGGTGCAGTTGGGGGCAGCTAGGACGAAACGGATGTCCCGCCACGGATTGGTATCCTTTTGCCCATAGCTGTTGTCCTCGCCCAACACCTTTACAGTGCCGTTGGCGTAACGCACAGCGCTATTGCGCTCGGTGGCGCTGTACTGCACGGCCTGCTGCTCCACTTGGAGCTGTCCGTTGGCCAGCGCCAGGTAGAGGGCATTCTCCTGCGGCACCCAGAGCGCCACGCCGTGGCTGCCCACCGTCAGGCGATGTGCACGAGCCAACTCCGCCCGCTGCTTGCCCCGCCAAGCCGCCTGGGCATCTTGAACGGTTCTCTGCCACTGCGCCCGACTTTCCTCTCCGGCGAAGCTCTGCAGGTAGGCATTCTGGAACCCACAATGGGCGCAGTCGTATTCTGAGAGCGAAACCGCTCCCTTCGGTCTGCCGCACACAGGGCAGACCGAAGCCAATTTGATGCTCATGCGTTGTCTCCCTTCTCCTGTTCTGTTTCTGTATGAGTGACAACTCGCTCCCAAATGTATTTTACCGGAAGCACATAGTTGATTTCCTCTAAAAAGTGCTCGTCCCCAGAGGTCTGGGAGCCGCAGAGGATGCCAATGATGGCGCCGTCTTTCTTGGAAAAGACTGGGCCGCCAGAACAGCCCTTTTTGGCCTCCATGTTGGTGTTGATGCGCTCCAGACCGTTCTTGATCTGGGTGGAGGAGATATAGCCCTGGAACAAACTAGGCTGCAACTCGTTCAGGTCGTCGCTGAGCTTCCCACCGAAGGGGTAGCCCCAGTGATAGATGGACTCGCCAGTTTGGGTGGGCTGGGACAAGGGGCGCAGAGGCAGGGTGGGATACTCTCCGTCCTCCATCTTCAAGATGGCTGCGTCCAATTCCTTGTCCGACCACACCACGTCCGCCGGATTCCACAAGGTCTTTTGACCGTTATCCACCTTCAGGCGCACCAGGATGCTGCTGCTGCCCTCAATAACGTGATTACAAGTCAAAATATAGCCGTCCTTGGTGAGGATAGAGCCGCTGCCGCTGCTGACGCCGCCTTCGTTTTGCGCTCGGATGTAGACCACGCTGGCCACCTGGTTCAGATAGCGATCTTCCCAGTTTCCCGCTCCTTCCGGCTGAGCCAGCTTGTCCGCCGACAGGGTGAATGATGCCTTGGCCTGCTTGGGGCTGGGGGCAGCAGATTCCTCCCCTTCCTCCCCTTCGTCAGACAGGTAGGACAGGTACTGCTCCGGCAGGTGGCGCAGAGCATAGACCCGCTGTCCATCCCGAAGCTCCGGATCCCGTGCCCACAGCTTGCGCATCTGAACCTCCAGCTTTTCCGCTTCCCGACCGTTGGCCCAGTTCTTGATCCTGGCATCAATCATGTTCTCAAACAGCAGTTCCAGCACCTCCTGCAAATCCTCGGCCAGGACGAATCGCTTCTTCTGACATTTCTGGAGGAAGATCTGGCACAACTCTTTCGCAGTATAATCCCGAAGCAGGAAATCCTTTTCAAACCGGCTCTCAAACCCCGGATTGGAATCCAGGAACGCCTTCATGGGCTTAGGATATCCGGCGGCGATGACCGCAAACTCCCCATTCCGGTCGCTCATCTGCTCCAACAGGGTGTCGATGGCCTCCTGACCAAAGTCGTCGCCGCCGCTGCCTCCTCGCTTCAGGGTATAGGCTTCGTCGATGAACAGTACGCCGCCCATGGCGCGGTCAATGCACCGTTTGGTCTTTACAGCGGTCTGTCCCACATACTCTGCCACCAGGTCAGCACGGGTCACCTTTACCGTGTGCCCCCGAGAGAGCAGGCCGATCTCTTTGTAGACCTTGCCAATCAGCTTCGCCACGGTGGTCTTACCGGTGCCTGGGTTGCCCCGAAGCACCCAGTGGAAGTTCAGGTCATCCATCAGATCCTCCATTTCAGGACGTGCGCTGATCTGTCCCAGGGACAGCAGATCCTCCAGTTCCCCCTTCACCTCATCAAAGCCAATGAGCTGCTGAATCTCCTCCATCGCGCTGCGGGGCTTTTCCGCTGTTTGGGGCGTGCCCTTGAGATAGCGGGTGAACTTCTTGGGCACATGCTCCTCTGTGAGCAGGATCTTCTTTCCGTCCTCCGTCTCTCGGAATTCCGGATGATCTTCCCATTCGTGGAGCATCTCCCGCAGCAGGTTCTCCACCTCCCGACCGTTGCCCCAATCCCGCAGCTTGCTCTCCCGCTGCTTCTGATTGGCGAAAAGCTGTTCCAGCTTCTCATCCAGAGAAGGTGTCAGCTCCGCCTTCTGTTCCTGACACATATGACGGAAGATCTTTGCCAGCTCTGCCGGCGTGTAGTCCTCCAGGACGAATTTCTTCATCCGGCTGGCAAGGCCCGCGTTGGCTTTCAGAAAGTCCTCCATGTCATCCGGGTAACCGGCGCAGATGACGGCAAACTCGCCCTTATAATCCTCCATGGCCTCCACCAGCTCCCCAATGGCCTCCTGGCCATAACCGCTGCCGTTGCCCTCCACCTTGGTCAGGGTATAGGCTTCGTCAATGAACAGCACGCCGCCCATGGCGCGGTCGATCTCCCGCCGAGTCTTTTGGGCGGTCTGCCCCATGTATTCCCCCACCAGGTCGGAGCGGGTGACCTTATTGGTATGTCCTTTGGGCAGGATGCCGCACTCCCGATAGACCTGGCCGATGAGCTTGGCAATCATGGTCTTGCCGGTACCGGGGTTGCCCTCCAGCACCCAATGGAGCCGCTCCGGCATCCGGATCACGCCCAGCTCCTCGTCCTGGGTGGAGCGCTTGCTCTTGAGCAGCTTGCGCAGCTCCGCCTTGATGGGTTCGTAGCCCACCAGATCATCCAGCTTTTCCGCCGCCGTCCGGGTGTCCGGCTGGGGCAGGGGCTGCTTGGTGAAGCGCACCAGCTCGGCTGGGATGTCCGCACCGGTGAGCTGCTGTTTCAGTTCTCTGGGGAAATCCTCGCCGTACTGGCGGATGAGCCGGTCAGTCTGGGCGTCCAGAGAATCCGGAAGGAACTCGGTGCGGACGTAGCGTGCGTTGCCGAAGGATTTTTCCTTGCCGTGGATCTCCACATAACGAGTCAAGGCGCGCAGGGCGTACTCCTGGTAGTCTGCATCCGCCTGGATGCCCTGTTCTTCCAGCATGGCCAGCAGGATGGCCTGTAATTGGGCGCCAGAGTAGTTGTCAAAGTGTACGCTCTCGGTGAACCGGCTCTGGAAGCCGGAATTGTACTTCAAGAAGTCGTCCATCTCGTCCTCATAGCCTGCCACGATGACGCAGATATTCTTCCGGTTCTTCTCCATGAAAGGCAGCAGCGCATCCAGGATGGGACGGCCACGGCCGGTGGTGTCGGTGGTCAGCTGATAGGCCTCATCAATGAACAGCACTCCATCCATGGCGTGCCTCACCGTCTCATAGAAGTCCCCCTGATGCTCCTCGTTGAACACCTGGGACATCAATTCCGAAGCGGTGAACTCCACCAGGTGCCCCCGCTTCAGCATCCCCAGGTTGCGCAGGATCTGCCCCATGTACCGTGCCACGGTGGTCTTGCCTGTGCCGGGGTTGCCGGTGAACAGGTAGTGTCCCGGCTCCTTCTGATCGCCTGCCAGCATCCGGCGGCGAAGCCGCTCTACGGTCGCCTTCACGCCATTGAGACCGGTCAGGCTGTTGAGCCGGTTCAGCGCTTCCGCCTGCATCTCCGCCACCGGTTTCAGGTTGCCGGACAGGGCTTCCGGAATGTGGTGTGGTTCCAGGAGGGCGTGGGTGACCCCCGTCTCATCGGTCACCGACTGGGCTTCCGGATCCTGTTTCCAGTTCCGCAGCATTTCATCCAGCAGGTTCACCGCTTCTCTAGCGTTGTTCCACTCCGTGCCCGCCAGGTTCACCCAGTTCTCACAGAAGTTGGGCAGTGCTGCCTGGAGTTCGTCAGAGAGGACGGCGTTGTTCTTCCGTGTGTGGAAGGCCACGATCTGTTCCATCTCCGCCGGAGTGTAGTCGCTGATGTGCAGGTGGCGGAACCGTCCGGCCAGACCGGGGTTGGACTTCTCAAACAGCTCCATCTCCCTGGGGTAGCCTGCCGCCACTAAGATGAATTTGCCTTTGTATTGATCCATCAGCTTCACCAGCGTGTCAATGACCTCCTGGCCAAAGTCGTTGCCGCTGTCGCGATTGCGCTTGAGGGTATAGGCTTCGTCGATGAACAGCACGCCGCCCATGGCCTCCTGCACCTTCTGTCGGGTCCACAGGGCGCTCTCGCCCACATGGTTGCTCACCAGCTGGGAACGGTCAGTCTCCACCACATGTCCAGTCTCCAGATAGCCCATCTCGTAGAATAGCTGTCCGATGAGGTGGGCGGTGGTGTTCTTGCCAGTGCCGGGGTTGCCGGTGAGAAGGAAGTGGATCATCTCCTCCTTGGGCTTGGGATGGGGCAGGTCAGGCTGGAGGCGGGAGGCAGTCAAGTAGGCCAGTGCGCCAGCCTGGTCGGCGTCACCGGTGTCAAACTGAGCCAAAGCATCCTTCAGGGACTGCATCCCGATGAGCGATGCCAGCTGTTCCTTGGCTGAGGTAGGCTGTTTCACGCCCACCAGCTCATAGCAGGCTGCCGGTGTCAGAGGCTGCCGATCGCCAAAGGCCCGCAGGCGGGTGTATAGATCCTTGATGCGCACCTCCTGCTCGCTGAGAGACATGGCCTGGCGCAAGGCCAGGGCGTTGGGCGTCAAATCCCGAAGGGACATCCGCAAGCCGTGGCGCACCCGCAGATAGGTGAGCAGGTTGCGCAGCTCGGCCACATTGGGGCAGCCGATCTGAATATCGTTGACGTTCTTCCCCTGGGGGTCGAACTGGGCGACCTGGTAGACGTTGCCCAAGCGTTCATCGGTGTAAAGACAGACCATGATGTTCTGGTTCTCCGTCCCCATCCGCTCGTATCCGGCGGTGAGGGCGTGCATAGGGTCATCGCCGAACTCCCGCAGGAAGTCATCCGGATCATTGATGACCACCGCCGTCTTGATGCTGGCGTTATACATATAGGCGTCTATCTGGCGCTTGACGAAGGTGTTGTCCACCATGCCCAGGTGGAGCGAGCCATCGCCCATCCGGCGGATGCCGATGCCGGAGGCGGCGCCGGGCGTCCACGTTCCATCGGTCTGCTCCGGCTGGTCGGGAACGGCTTCCGCCTCCACCGGCTGGACAGGCTCTGCTGACGCAGCCGCCTTTTTGCCCAGCTTGCCCCGTTTCAGGCCGCCCTTCCGATGGGTGGGCGCAGCACCTTCCGGTGCGGGAGCCATCCCTTTGCCCGCACCGCTCCGCCCCCGCAGGAGGGCGAAGGATTCGTCATCGTAGCAGTAGAGCTTCTGATCCTTGTCGTAAAAGACCACCCGCTCATAGCCGCTGCGCTTCAGCTCCAGCTGGGTCAGCTGCTCGATATTCAGCTTTAGACCGCCATCGGTGTAGAACTCATCTGCGGTACAGCCGTGGATGAAGAACAGATGCCGCCAGGCGTTTTCCGGTGTAAAGTAGTTTGCTCCCATGATGGTTCTCCTCTGTTATCAGGGTCTGGTCTTTCGTCCAATGCGGGCGGTGACGTCTCTGGTCTGCACCGCACCCTCCGGCGGAGTAGCACGGGCGGACTCCTTCCCGGCAGCCACGGCGGCGATATTGCCTACGCGAGCCACCTCCTGAGCCGTCCCGTCCCCGTACCGTCTGGCGCAGGGGAAGGCGCAGCCTTCCACGCCAGCACCTCGGAGCTTTTCCGCCACTTCGTTGACCATGCGATCTCGGGTGATGGGGTTGTTGTCCGCGTTGCCCACGATGAGCTCCACATGATTGGTGACCACGCCAGCCTCGTCCGGCAGCGGAGTGATGACCACCGCCACCTGATCCCGGGTGACTGGGTTCTGGAAGATGGCGTGGTACTCCTCTCGGTTCTCCTCGCTGAAGAAGTCCCCATCGGAGTCGATCATCTCATAATTTTCGTCCAAGATGTGTCCGATCTTGGACGCTGTCTCAAAGCGGGACAGGGACATGGCCACGTTGATATGGGCGGCGTTTTCCACCAGCACCAACTCCTCCTGCAAGCCGCGGATCTGCTCCACCCGCTCCTGCAATTCTGTGGTGGTGGCGTTGTCCAGCTGGCTCAGCTGCTGGCGCAGCTGGTTGATGCGCTCCTGGGTGATGGACAGCTGGCCATAAGTCCAATAGTCAATGCCGCTGTCCTCCTCCACCTGTTCGCCGTCCATGGGGATGGTGTATACCCGATGCTGGGCGGCGTCCAAGCTGTCCAGCAGCTGAGCCTCTCTGGTTTTGACGGCGTTGAACCAGTAGTTCCACTCCAATTCCGCCGCCGCCAAATCCTCCTTGCTGTCCAAGGCGTCAAAGAAGGCGTCCCGACCGGCGGTGATGGCGGACTGGTACTGTCCGCCCTGAATGTCCTCCTGGGCTTGCCGGATCTTCCGCTCCAGGACGGTCATACGGCGGCGATCCAGCAGCTGCGGCCGGAAGCTCTCCCGAAGCTGGCGCACCAGCCGTTCCGCCTCCTGGCTCCAATACACAGCCAGCTCCCGCTGCCCCTGCTCTCGTTCTGTGATCTGCTGCGCCAGGGCATTGACCTTCTGATCTACCTGGCTGAGCTGGCCTTCCCATTTGCTGTTGAGCTGCGCCAGCTCCGCCTGATGCTCTGTCCGCTGCTGGCGGAGCTTTGCATCGGTCTCCGTCCGCAGCTGGGCAAGACCGGTGCGCAGCTCGGCGCGGCTTTGGTGGATCTCCTCCCGCAGTCCCTGGCGCTCGCTCTGGAACTGGCTCTGAAGCTGCTGCATCTGGGCAGCGTGCTGGGTCTGCATGGCACGGATCTTCTCGCTCTGGAGCCGTTCCTTCTCCTTCACCTCTGCGTCCAGCGCCTGGAGGGCGGCGGTGCGGGCGGCACGCTCCTGCTGCTGTAACTGACGCATCTGCACCGCCATACGCTCATTCTCCAACTGCTGCTGCCGCCGCACCAGCTCCATCTCCCGTTCCAAGCGGCGGTTCTGACTGCTCAGGCGGTCGTTGTCACTTCTCATGCTGGAGATGCTGTTTCTCAGGATGCGGATCTGCCGCTGTTCAGGGGTTTCCGTATAACTCATATCTAAAAATCCTCCCTACCTTTAAAAGGATGTGTGTGCAAACCGTTCCAGCACGTCCTTTGTGGGCACGCCCACCATGCTGATCCTGTCTTCCTTCCAGAAGAACTCCACCTTCGCTGGCTCCGAACCGTAGTGCTCCACCCAGTCCCGATAGCGGTCGGTCAAGGGGATGGCGTTCTGGTTGGAGGAACCGCGGAGGTTCTTTCCGTCGTTCAATGCTTCGATATACGCGCCGTCCACCAGCAGGTCACACTGCGCCAGCAGTGCCTGTACCCACAGGTCGTCGCTGGCCTGTAATTCCGCCAGGGTGTTGCCGGTATAAAGGATAACGCCGATGTCCCGCTGCCGGCGGATTTTGCCAATCAGTTCACACAGGGCTTCCGCCTGCAAGAAGGGCTCGCCGCCACTGATGGTCAGCCCCGTCCGACCGGAGCGCAGGATGTCCTCCGCCACCTGGGACGTCTCCGCCCACCAGCCGCCCTCTCTGGGCTGGCTCTGGGGGGTCATACAGCCAGGGCAGCGGCGGGGACAGCCCTGCACCCAAAGTCCGTAGCGCACCCCTGGCCCCAAGACGGTCACACCGTCCTGGAGGTTATGCAGCTGCACCTTCATCTCAACCGCCCGCCCGTCTTCGGTCATCTACCTTTTGTTGGAGGGCTTCCACATCGGCGAGTACATTGCTCAAGATGCGGTCGTAGTCCGCCATCAGCGCCGCCCCCTGCTGGTTCTTCTCCAACAGAGCCTGGGCGAAGCTGGCCATGTCCACAAAGCCTTCCGCCTCCATGCCCTTCTGGATCCGTTCCAGCTCGGCGTAGTAGGCTACCATCTCCTGATAGCTCTCCTTTGCGGCTGCCACCGCCTGAAGCAGCGCATCCAAATCCGGTTCAAACTGCTCCTTCTGGCGCTGGAGACTGTCCCACTGGGCTTTCAGAGCTTCGGTCTTGCTTTGGAGGTCGCTCACCTCCTGGGTAAGCTGGGCTTTCTGGGTTTCTGCCGCCCGGTGCTCCGCCTGGGCGCTGTCCAACTGTCCTTTTAGCTGGGTCACCGCCTGCTGCGTCTCGGCCTGCTGGTGCTGGGTCTGGGTCAGCTGGTCTTCCAAGGTCTTGCGCTCCTGTTGGAGCTGTGTCGCCTTATCCATCTGCTCCTGGAGCAGGGTCTTGTAGTTCTGACTCAGATACCCCTGTCCAAACTGGCTGAACCGATTGACACCACCGGCTAACCCTAAGTAACCGGCATAGATCTGGTCGAACTCCTGGTTGGTAAAGGCGGCGGGCATATTCTGTTCTGCCGTCCGGAGGAGGGCGGAACAGGTGGTCAGCAGGCCAGCCACCAAGGCCACGTCACTGTTCTCAGAGACCAGGAGGCTGGCCTGTCCCTCCAACTGTCTCTTTAACTGTTTCTTTTGTCTGGAATCCATCCTCTGCTCCTCTCTATCAAAGTCCCCTTACGTCAACTGCACTGCAAACACCCGCGTGGGCATTCGACTGCACCGGATGCTCAAGGTCACCCCACTGCCGTCCCCGCCGGCGGCCAGGTCGATCAGGTCGCTGTCCATGGGCGCCATGGCGTAGGGCAGCTTCACAGTCCGAGGGGCATCGTCCACCTTGAGGACGATGGGCTGTCCGTTGGCGATGTAGATGGGACCCACATAGGCTTCCGGCGTTACCTGGGTGGGCGGTGCCCCCTTGGTCAGCAGGGGAATCTCCGCTGTCTTTCCGTCCGGCGCCTGGGTGAGCACCAGGGTGACGGTGTGGCCGATCACCATATTGGCTGTGGCCAGCGCCATGCCCTGGGCGATGACCTGGGCGCTGTCCTGGGTGAATCCGTCGAGGACAAACCGGTCATCGTGCAGGAAGGGGTCGGCAGAGAAGTGGGTGCAGATGGCGTGCTCCACCAAGAAGCAGTGAGCCGCCTGCCCCAGGGGGAAGATGCCCATGGTCTCCCGTGCGCGCTCCGGCACCAATGCTTCGCCCTGCTGCAACAAGGTGTCCAGCGCAGCTCCCACTGTCTCAAAGGACGCCTCCACCTGAGAACAGGTCAAGCTCCGCTCGCCGAAGGTCAGAGCGGTGCTGTCCAACAGGCGGTCGGAGGTCAGGTAATTGTGCAAAGCTCGGTTGGACTCCGGCAGCTGACGTTGCAGCTCCGACGCCACATCAAAGGGGTAATCCTCTCCCAACAGCGCCTGGATGCACTCCACCCAGGCTGTCCAAAGGTTGATTTTCTCCGGCAGTGCCCAAGTGGCGGTCAGGCTTGCCCGTCCGTCTTTGTCACAGGAACAAGCACCGGCGGAACCGGTGTCCAGATCCAACACCAGGTAACGGGTGGGGTGGCCGATCTTTCGTCTGTTGCTGTCGTAGAGGGTGGCTGCTTCATAGCGTGTTGTACTCATGATACGCCTCCTATGGGTTCAGTCTCACCTCAGCGGGAATGACTACGTCATCCTCGCCGCCATCGCTGGATTTTTTGGCGATGCCAGGCTGGATGCAGAACTGGATGGTCTTGCCCTCACATACCGCATCCTCATCCTCGGGCGTATGACGCATCTCATCAAACAGTTCTCCCGGCTGGGGGTAATAGGCATACAGTCCCAAGCCATTCAGCGCCGCCTCAAAGTGACGGAGGAAGGTGGTCAGGGTCTTGTTCAGCTTGTGCAGCCCCTCCACCGTTTTGGGAGATGGTTCCGTCTGGGGCTGGTCGGCCTGGAAGACCACTTCCTCTCGGAGGAGTTTGTCCACATTTAACATACGGTACAGCTCCAGATAGCACTCGGCCAAGGCTTTCACCTCTCTGGGGTAGAGAGCCTTCTGCCACTGGCTCAGGTGCTGATAAAAGTCCGTCTTAACAGCGTTGAGCTGCTCCAAGGTATTGTCCAGCGCCTTGATCCAGTTGGCCTGCAGGGTGTTGGTCTTGTCGCACATCTCCCCGTGGATGGTCTCCAGGGTGCGTGCCTGGCTGAGGGTCTTCTGCAAGCGGACTTCCATCTCGGCATCGCAGGTCTGACGCATCTCCCGCTGAGCCTGCGCCAGGTACTTCTGCACCAGCTTGTCCGCCCGCTCCTTGGCGCTGTTCTCTGTCTTGGCCTGCGCCTCTGCTAGGATAGCATCTGCGGCGGTCTGAGCGCTCTGGTTGATGCGCTCCGCTTCCAGCTTTGCGTTTTCCACGATTTGCGCGGCCTGGTTCTTGGCCTCCTGGAGCAGGCGTTCCTCCTCTTTCGGGTCGGGTGCAGGTGTGATCGGTATCTCCTGGGGCTTCTGGGTGGGCTGGGCTTCGGTCAAGGTCTTTAAGTAGCACAGATGTCCCTCACGCACCGCATCTCTGGCACGCTGGATGTCCTTCACTCCCCTGCTGCCCAAAATCCCATACTGCTTCCCCATAGCGCTGCACGCAGACCAGCGCACAGGAGGGTTCAAATAAGGCAGATAATCGCTGTTTCTCACATCCGCCAGCTGGCCAGCAGGATACCCTACCGCCAGATCGCAGAATACGGCGTAGGCTACCTTATCCATATACTCAGGCGGCTCCTTCAGCAGCTCATCCACCAGGGAACAGAAGCCGTAGTGCTCCAGCTCGTAGCAGACGGCATTCCGCAGCTCCTGGAAGAAGGTCTGGCTGGCCAGCACATAGACGCCAAGCACATAGGCGCCAAGCACATACTGGTTCTGGTAACCGGAACGGTACACCTCCAAAGCCGTGCGCAAGGGCTTTTTTGTTGTCATTATCATCATTGGTTCCTTTCCCGCTTAGATCAGCTTGCTCAGCAGATCGGATGTACTCTTCTGGGTCACGTTTCCCTCCTCGTCCGTCAGCTCCACCACAACGCTGTAATCCTCTCGGACGATGAGCCGCACCTGATAACGCTGCCCTGCCGTCACGTCAAAGGGGAACCACAGCATGGAGTGACACTGTTCTGTGTCCGCTGCGCTGTTCTGCTCCTGGCCGCTCTGGGAACGGTAGAGCTTGATGACCATACGGGAGGACTGGCTCACCACGGTCGCCGGAGAGGACACTGCCGGACGGCGCTGGCCGCTGCCCACCAGGAAGCGCACCTGGCCATCCAGCTTCCCCTCTGCCGGCATCCAGATGCCATAGCCGCAGTCGGTGAACTGCTCTAGCACTGGGTTGGGTGTATCCTGCTCATGAGGTTCTTCTGCCTCCGGCTGGATGCCATAGGCGAACCGAGCGGCGCCGTAGGACACCGCTTCACTGGGACGGTAGAGCACCACCGGCAGGGCGCCTTCCACCAGCGCTTCCAGGTTCCGCTTGACCATGGGCATCTTGCTTGCGCCGCCGGAGAGGACAATGCCCTGGATGGTGACGCCGTTGGCCTCGCTCTCCTCCAGCATCTCCTGCACCAGTTCCAGGGTCTGTACCATCAGTTCCTGGCTGAGGGCCTCGAACTGCGCCTGGGTCACTTCCACTTCATAGTATTCCTCTTTTACAGGGATCTGCTGGACGCTGCTCTCGCCATCGGTCAACTCAAATTTGGCCTGGACGGCCGCCTGCAAGATCTTCTGCCGCTCCCGCTCGTTCTTAGGGGCGTAATCGTACTGTTCCCGCAGCTGGCGGCAGAACTCCTGATAGAGCACCTGGTCAAAATCCTTGCCGCCCACCATCGGCAGGCCGTCTTTGGCGTGGAGCTGATAGGGGCTGCCCTTGCTCTGGGCGGTGACTACGGCGGTGTCAAAGGTGCCGTGTCCCAGGTCGTAGACCAGGACGGTGAACTGTTCCTCCTTCAGCCGGATGTCCTCGGGAGCGATGTGCTGCATATAGTGCAGATAATCAATGGCCACCGCAGCCGGTTCCGGCAAGCGCCCCAGCACCCGAAGGGGGTGACCGTCCACCTCCACTGCCTGAATGGCCTGCTGCATCTGTTCCAGCACGGCGGCATCATCGGCAATGGAGGCAGGGAAGGTGAACGCCAGATCATAGATGGGGTCGATGCCCTTGTTCTTCAGTTCTTCCTCCGCCAAAGTCACCAGATCTCTGGCGATGGCACCGTAGAGCTGTGCCACCGGCACCGGCGTCTCCACCTCCGGCAGGGCGATGCTTCCCTCCTTCAGTCGGGTTTTGACTGCGTGTACCAGTTGTTTGGGGTACTTCTGATACCGCTTCTCCGCCGCCTTCCCCTTCTGGAATACCACGATGGGGGCGCCGTCCGGCGGAGTCACATAGGCAGTGGTGGGCATCCCCAGATCGGACAGCTGGTACTTGCTGGGGAGCAAGGACAAGGGGTCGCCTGCCTGCTGCTGGAGCAGGGAGACGTACCCAAAGCCGTTGCCAATATCACACCCCAGAATGGGGCGATGCGTTCCTTTTTTTATCTGACTCATTATAGCTCTCCTGCTCAACCGGAGCTGCTGAGGTTGGTCAGCTGCACCGTATTTTCGACCGGTTTGACTCCCTCGGATGTTTTCGTCCGCGCCTGAATGGTCAGTACACCACGCTCATCCACATGGAGTCTGGACTCATTCTGGGTGCCCTTGGGCATGGGCGCTCCATAATCCAAGGTCACTTTCATAATCTCGACATAATCTTCTTCTGTTTTGTACTGATCCGGATGCTGCGTAACCGCCTCGAACACTCGGAAGGTGCTGTATTGCTGCCCTTCGTTATGGGTGTACGAGTCTTCAAACACTCCCGTATAAGGAATGGGCGTATTGGCAGGAATGTGCGTGTAGATATACTGCGCATCCTCCTTCCCGCGCTCATAATAGCGGACGCCAATATCAAACATAGTGCGCTGCTGCACCATCCTGCCGCCATCGGTCACATCCTGATTCTCCTCTGCCGTGCCGAAACGGGCAGCGCCGTAGGCGATGGCACGACTGGGACGGAAATAGACGATCTTTCCTTTAAACTGCGGCAGCGCCTTCTCCAGCTCCCGCTTTACCATGGGCATCTGACTGGCGCCGCCGGTGAGCAGAATCAACTCCGGCTGTTGGTTGGGATGATTCCGGAGCATCTCACGGGTGGCATCAATGGTCTGCATGAGCAGATCACGGGACGCAGTCGCAAACTCCTGCTGGGTGATCTGGAAGGGCAGGTAGTCGTCCTCGTAGAACAGATCCTCCTCGACATAATCATCGGTGCTCAGGGCGATCTTGATATTCTCCGCCAGACGGCGCAAGGCGCTTTTGTGCGCCGGTTTCAAGGGCACGTCCAGCTTGGAGAGTACCAACTGATACACCACCTTATCAAACTCCGTGCCGCCTACATTGGGCAGGCCGCCGGGGGCGATGACGTCATAGTAGTAGGTGCCGCCCGTCTGATTCTTTCGTCCGGCGGGATAGGCCGCCACCAGCGCCAGGTCAAAGGTGCCGCCGCCTAGGTCATAGGTCAGGACGGTAGTCTCCTCCTTGGTCTGGGCGTATTCCGCCAGATAGTCCAGTGCTGCCGCTGCCGGCTCCCGAATGGTGCCCACCACCTTCACCGGCGTGCCGTCCGCCAGGGTGGCCTGCTCGGCCAGCTCGATGAGTCGCTGGAGCTGGGCGGCGGTATAGGAGGCGGGATAAGACAGGGAGATCTGATTGGTGGTCATCTGCCAGCCGGCGTGGAGTTGCTCGTTGGCACGGCGGACGCAGTGCTGGATGACGCTGGTGATGGCGTCGTCATAGGAGATGACGCTGCCGTCATCCAAGGTGATCGAGTCCCCCAGGTGCCGTTTCAGATTGCGGATGCGATTGCTCTGCGGTCGGGCACGGGTACGCACCGCCTCCTCCCCGCAGAGGACGCCTACCTTTTCGGAGTAGTAGAACACGCTGGGGATACCATCCTGCAACCCGCCGGGCAGCAGGTCGTGAACGATTCCGCCCATGCGCGTGCCAGGGTCAAAATCTGAAATAAAGCAAGGGAAGGTATTATAGTTGCCAAAGTCAAATCCAATAATCGCCATAGCGTTTCTCCATTCTCGTCTCCGTTATTTTTTTCTGTCTTGACCGTCTGTGGGAAAGTCCGAAAGAACTTCTTGGAACTTTTTTAGTATTTTCCGCTTCCCCTCCTCTGTACCAAATTGCTCTGATTCGGAGAGCACGCCGTCTATCCGTTCTATGATCCGTTCTATTTGATTTTGGGTCGCTCCCCCTTCCGCACGCTCTAAAAAATAGTTGTCCGGCAGGTCAAATGCCTGAGCGATGCGGACCCGCATGGTCTTGCGTGGACTGGATACTCCGGACTCCCATGCGGCGATGGTTCGTTGTGTCGTGCCTAGTTTCTCCGCCAGCATCTGCTGTGTCCAGCCGTTTTTCGCTCGTAAAATGATGATCTCCTGTGCAATATCCTGATTCATAGTTCGATCCTCCCATCGTTGTTTCCTTTGCTGACACTATAACACGGAACGGATGCGATCGCAAGAGGAAATATGAAGTTTTCAGAAGAAAAAGAAAAAATATTCGTTTTTGTGACGTTTCCTATTGTCATCTCCCCTCCGATTTGCTATATTGAATAACATAGAATCGTAAAAAGGAGGAATCCAGCCATGCTGCACGCCATTTCTAACCAGGAATTGGAACATCTTCTCACCCTCGACCACCCTACTTGGAGCACGCAAGCCATTACCCAGCAGGCGGAGGAGTACCGGCAGTTCCTAGATGACCGGCTGGAAGCGCCCCTCCGGCGCTACCTGGACACCGGCAAGCCCCAGCAATTCCAGGCCGGCGAGTTCTCCCTTCTGCTCATCCAAGCCATGCGCCACGGGTGCAGCTATCTCCAGGCCGTTCTTCTCATGGACGCCTACCTGAAGGATCCCTGCAATGGCAAGGCGCTGATCTTACGGCGGTGATCCTAATGAGCTACACAGGAGGATATGAGACTCGGTACGACACGCTGACCCAGGGGCAGCTCAACGCCCTGTTCAGCTCCGCCCAGTGGGCGGGTCTGTCCTTTGCAGAACGTCTGGACGCCTGCCAGGAAGTAGCCAACCGCTATGCCGCAGAACACGATGTGGAGCCTTGTCTCATCACCCATCACCCCATGGAGGGCAGCGCCTACGGGGAGCAGTTTGGCAGCACCATCCGGCTGAACACCTATCTGGTGCGGGACGGCCAGTTCTGCACCCATTTCACCGATGAAAACGGAAACCGCGTGGAGAGCCGCATCGACGCCTTGGCGCCCAGTTGGAATACGTTAGACACAGTCTACCACGAAGGCACCCACGGCATCCAGGAACAGTTGGGGCAGATTCCAGGCACCTACATCACCCCCAACATGGACTGGGAGCTGTACCGCATCCAAGGCATCGAAAAGGAAGCCTACGCCGCCGGCCAAAGCCGGACGCTGCAAGCGTTAGCCGATTACGAACAAGCCACAGGGAAATTCGACTCGGCACGGCTGGATTATTTCGCCGCCGCTCGAAACGACTCCTTCCAAAACGCCCTGTCCGATGCCGCACGGCACTACAACGACCCCAACATCGAACAAACCTTGGCTGCGGTCATCCAGGATCGGGAGGACAATGTGGTGCGCAGCAATGCCAGTGAGAGCTACCAGGCCATCTACGATCTGTGCGAAACCTACGGCATCCACTCCTCCGCAGACCTGTCCAGCTCCCCCGAAGCGGTCAGCGCCCTGGCCGCAGGCGCCAATCCGGAAGCCCACGCCGCCGCTCCGCCAGAGGAAACCGAAGCCGCTTCTGAAGAAGCGCCCGCTTTTGCCGAAGATGGCCTGGCAACAGGAGCAGGCGAAGCCACCGGCCTTTCCCTAGCGGACGGGCTGGAATCAGACGGCACCCTGGAGCTGTCCGGCGGTGAGGCGGATTATGACGATGGCGCCGGTGAAGTGGACGCCGCCCCTTCCGCTGGGGAATCCGCTGGAACCATCCAAGATGACGGTCTGGACGACGGCAAAAGCGATGGTAAGGGGGCTGGGACGGGTCTCAGCCTGGGCGGAGCTACTCTGGGTGATGACGGGGCGACCCAGGACAACGATGACGATTACACTCCATAACATCCGACAGGAGGAACGATCATGGCAGTGATGCGTGAAACCAATCTATATGGATTTTCCGTTCAGCAGGGGCAGTATCGCCCCACCAACGACCCGCCTCGATTCCTGTTTCGAGATCAAGACACGGGACGGCATTTCGCCATTGACGAGCCGACCGTTTTCAAGAACCTCCTGCTCCTGGGCGGCGCCGGCAGCGGCAAGACCAATGTGCTCAACCAGATCGTCGCCCAAGCCCTTCACTGGAACCGTTCCGGCCAGCGGGACGGGGTGAGTCTCATCTTCGACACCAAGGGGGATTACATCACCCACCCGGGCTTTTACCAGGATGGAGACTACATCCTGGGCAACGACCGGCGTTACCGGAAGCGCAGCGTCATCTGGAACCTCTTTGATGAGGTGTTGGCGGACGGAAACGCCCCGATGGACTACGAGGGTAACGCCAGAGAGATGGCCAACGTGCTCTTTCAGGGACGCGGCTCTCAGACCCAGCCCTTCTTCGCCAATGCCGCTCGGGACATCTTTGCCAACATGGTCATCTACTTCATCCGCCGCCACCGAGACGCTCCGGAACGGTGGGCAGGACAGCTGAATAACGCCGACTTCATTGCCTTTTTGCTCCGCAAGACCCCCGCTCAGTTCGCCCAGTACTTTCGCATCTATCCGGATATGCACGGGCTGATCTCCTACATTGGCGACGGCACCAGCAACCAGGCGTTGGGGGTGTTTGGTGAATTGCGCAGTATGCTCTACGACTGTTTTCAAGGCGTCTTTTGCCAAAAGCCCTCCCCCACCCAACCCTCCTTCTCCATCCGCAAGGCCATCCGGCAGAAGGGCGGACGGAATATCTTCCTCCTGTACGACCTGGCGCTGGGGGAGGTCATGACGCCCATGTACCGGCTGCTGGTGGATTTGGCGCTGAAGGAGGCGCTGAGCACCGAAGCCAACGGGCACACCCACTTGTTCCTGGACGAGCTGAAACTGCTGCCCAAGGTGACTCATCTGGAGGACGCCTTGAACTTCGGCCGCAGCAAACGGGTGTCCGTGGTAGCAGGACTGCAAAGCGTGGGACAGATCTATGCCACCTACGGACAGGAGGCCGGTCAGGTCATCCTGGGCGGCTTCGGCTCGGTCATCGCCCTGAACACCGGCGACTACGCTTCGCGGGACTATGTGACCCGTCTCTTTGGCCCCAACGTCACCGCCTACCGATACGAAAACGGCAGCCACACCCCCATCGACCGAGAACGGGACGGGTTCAGCGTGGAGCACTGGCATATTCAGCAATTACCGCCGGGACACGCTGTGGTAGGGCTGGCCTCTCAAGCGGAACCATTCTACTTTTACTTTGAAAAAGACCCTTATTTGAGGTGATTTTATGGCTCATATCCATCATTTCCGCACCCTTGAGCAAGTGCAGCGTCGTTCCCTTCAGGAGGTGCGCTCCGACCGCCATGCTGCGGCCAATTTTGCCGCCTTCTGTGGCGGCCGGCAGCAACGAGAGGCGGTGGGGCTCCATGAAATGGAGCGCTGCTGCGGCAAGCGCGGGGTGGTCTTGATCCACAATGACCCCCAACTGGAAGGGCATCTCGGCCGCATTTATGACCGCAATCCCCTTCTCCGCCGCCTGCCGGCTCAGTTCCAAATGTACCTGGCCAACCCCAACGGCGCCGCCAACGCCTTTTACGACCCGCTGTACGGTCTGTCCGCCAGCTATGTACTGGACATTCTCTGTCCCGTCAGCGATGACGGCTTCCGGTCAGAGACCCAGGCAGTGCGGTCGGCGCTGTCCGACTATCTCGAACTCTTGCGTTTTCAATGCTCCAAGCACCCCACCCCCTTCGGTGCTTCCCCCTACAACCTGGATCTGCTGCTGGAGCTGACCCGAATGCCCTATTCCGACCTGGAACGGAATGTGCTGGCCTTTCTGCCCCAGCCTCTCTCTGAGCAGCTCATGGGACGGCTCTCCCAGAGCGGCAGTCAGCAGAAAGCCTTTCATGCCGTCCGCGCCTTTGCCCAAGCTATGAACAAGTGCCTGTGGACGCCCCGCGGCTTTGCCGGACACACCAAGCTGAGCATCATCCAAGCGGTGAGGGAGAAGTGTCTCATCAGCATCTATGTCCCCGGCAGCCGGAGTGAGATTTTGGACTACCTGGCCGTGGAGCTGCAAGCCCTCAACGACCAGAACGCTCCCTACCTGCTGGTCACCAGCGGCATTACCCTGCCCAACAGCCCCCGCTTCCAGTCCCTCTTTCTCCAGGAGCACAGCGCCATGAACTACGCCACCGGCATCCTGGCGGAAGATCTGTCCAGCGCCGTACAGACAGACGCATCCGACCGCACCCAGGCCGCTCTGTTTGGGCAGCTACAAGAGCTGTTCGTCTTTGCCTGCTCCAGCACCTTGGCCGCCGCCCCCTTCTCCGCCGGCATCGGGCAATACTACCGGCAGGTCACCGAGCGGCATATGGACAAGCACCGAGAACCTTTTCGGATCTTCTCCTCCCACGGCCACGGCATGGCGCAGCGAGAGGTGCAGCAGGCCGTGGTCAACCCAGAGGAGCTGACCCGACTGGGGGACGGCTGTCTGTTGTACGGCAAGAACCACCCCATCCCCATCCTCATCCAACACTTTACCCTTTAGGAGGTGCGCCATGTCCATTCGCTGTGACGATTGCCGCTATCTTTTCTCCAAGAAGCGTTCCGGCTGTCCCTTCTGCGGCGGCCCAACCATCCAGGATGACCGCCCTGACGCCGATCTGCTGTCTGCCGGCTACACCGTGGCGCCCCAAGGCCGACAGAGAACCACCCCTGCCGACCCCTTCGAGGCCATGCTCCGCGCCTACCAGGAGGAACAGCAGCAGACCCAGCCCATCCCCATACCGTCTCCTGCGGCAGAGCCGTCCGAACCGAAGCAGCCCCAAGGTGGGGCGGATTTCTTCGCCCAGTTCCAGGACGGCACCCCTTCGGTGGACATCCCCACGGTGGACTCCGCCCATCGTTCTCCTCCCCAGCAGCAGCCTGCCCAACGTCAGCCCACGCATCAGCCCGACCCCTATGAGGCGGAGCTGCGGGAGCTGGAACGGCAGCAGCGGCGGTTGGAGCGGCAGTACCGGCGCACCGCCCTCTGGAACCGCTTGTCCAGCCTGCGCTGGGGGACGGTGTTTCGGGTGGTGGTGTTCCTACTGGTGGTGATCACCGCCATCGGCCTTTGGAAGATGCGCTACGCTATTCTTAACTCCGTCCTGAACCTGGCCATTGGCATCCTCCCTGTTGTCCTTCTGGTCTGGGGCATCTGGATGCTCATTCGTTCCATCTTTCGATGATCCCCCTAAAAACGCAAAACGCAGCCTGTGTGGCTGAGCACAGGCTGCGTTCGCATATTCCCATATAATAGAATCGTAAAATATTTATTTCAGGAGGAGTGTGTAGTTTATTTTAAGTTCTGTAATATAAAAGTAGGAGGAGTTCAGAAAGAATTGTTCGTAACAGGTTCGCACGGGGCTGAAGGGGGATTATTCCCCCTTCAGCTTTTTGATTTCCTGGGTCATGATGGGCAGGACCTGGAACAGGTCGCCCACGATGCCGTAGTCGGCAATGCTGAAGATAGGTGCATCGGGATCCTTGTTGATGGCCACGATGCAGTCGGAGCCGCTCATGCCAGCCTGATGCTGGATGGCACCGGAGATGCCGCAGGCGATGTACAGCTTGGGCGCGACCGTCTTGCCGGTCTGGCCGACCTGGTGGACGTGGGGGATCCAACCGGAGTCCACGGCGGCACGGGAGGCGCCCACAGCGCCGCCCAGGGCGTCTGCCAGGGGCTTGATGTAGTTTTCAAAGCCTTCCGGACCGGCAACACCGCGGCCGCCGGAGACGATGATCTCTGCGTCTTCCAGCTTGATCATCTCTGCTGCCACTTCGCTGATGGATTCCACCAGCTTGGTGCGGATGGTGTCTGCGGGGACGGGGATGGACACCTTGACGACTTCGGGTGCAGCGCCTTCCTGGGGTGCCGCCTTCTTAAAGACGCCAGGGCGGATGGTGCCCATCTGGGGACGGGTGTTCTCACACATGATGGTGGCCATCAGGTTGCCGCCAAAGGCGGGACGGGTCCAGCCCATGACGCCATTTTCGTCGATGTCCAGGGAAGTGCAGTCTGCGGTCAGGCCGGTCTTGACCCGGCAGGAGACGCGGGGGCCGAAGTCACGGCCAATGATGGTGGCGCCGATCATCAGGATGGAGGGCTTATACTGCTCCACCAGCTTGACCATGCCGTAGGCAAAAGCATCGGTGGTGTAGTGTTCATAGGCGGGATCTTCCACAGAGAGGATCTTGTCCGCACCATAGGCAGCCGCTTCCTGCTCTGCCGCTGCATTGTCCTTGCCCAGGATGACTGCCACGGCCTGCTGGCCGGTCTTATGAGCCAGCTGAGCGGCGGGGTTGAGCAGTTCCAGGCCGACGCTGGCGGCTTTGCCGCCATCCGTCTCAATAAATACCCAAATATCTTTGTATTCCGTAAAATCCATCATCGCTGGCCTCCTTAAATCTTCTTGTCGTCGCTCAGCAGGGCAACCAGTTTGACTGCGCTGGCAGAGGGAGAATCCTCCTCTACCACGACACAGGTCTTGTTATGCTGGGGCGTGAAGCTCTTCTTGACCTTGGTGGGAGAACCCTTCAGGCCGGCACGGCTCAGGTCGATCTGACCTTCCATATCCTGAGGGGTAATGGTGGGGATCTGAGCGCGGTTGGCGGCCAGACGCTTCTTCACGGTGGGGTAACGCAGCTCGAAGGGGGTCTTGGTCACGGAGATGACCACCGGCAGGGCTGCTTCCAGCACGTCATAGCCGTCCGCAGTCTCCTTGCGCACCTGAACCTTGTCCCCTTCACAGGCGACCAGCTCGGTGGCGTAGGTGATCTGGGTGTAGCCCAGGTGTTCTGCCATTTCGGGGCCGACCTGACCGGTGTCCCCATCGATGGCCTGCTTGCCGCAGTAGATGACGTCGAACTTTTCGCCGCGCTTTTCCTCAACGGCCTTGACGGCGCAGGAGAGGATGTAGCTGGTAGCCAGGGTGTCCGAGCCGCCAAATTCCCGACCGGAGACCAGGTAGGCTTCGTCTGCCCCAACGGACAGGCTTTCCCGCAGCACATCCTCTGCCTGGGCAGGGCCCATGGACATGACGGTAACGGTGCCGCCGGTCTTATCCTTCATCTGCAATGCCATTTCCAGCGCAAACCCGTCAAAGGGATTCAGGATGCTGGGCACGCCGGCACGAATGAGCGTATTGGTAACCGGATCGATCTTGACCGCAGTGGTATCCGGTACCTGTTTGACACAAACCAGAATATTCATCTGTTCTTTCCTCCTTAGATCTTACCGACCAGCGTCTTACCGATGATGTAGCGCTGGATCTCGCTGGAGCCTTCATAGATGGAGAAGATACGGGCGTCACGCACCAGCTTTTCCAGGGGATATTCCTTAGAGTAGCCATAGCCGCCATAGATCTGCTGAGCCTGCAGGCAGATGTCCAGGACTGCTTCCGAGACAAAGCACTTGGTGCAGGAGCCAACCAGAGTGTCATAGATGCCGCGATCCACCAGAGCGGCGGAGTATGCCAGCTGAGAACGGCAGCACTGGAGCTTCATCTCCATGTCCGCCAGCTTGAACTGGATGCCTTCCAGGTTGCCGATGGGCTGACCGAAGGACAGGCGGGTTCTGGAGTATTCCAGAGCCAGATCCAGAGCACGCTGTGCCACGCCCACTGCGGGAGCGACACCGGTGGGACGGGTGCGGGAGAGCATCTTCATGATGGTCTTGAAGCCGCTGTTTTCCGGGCCGATCATGTTTTCTGCGGGAACACGGACTTCGTCCAGGGCGATCTCGGTGGTGTTGGATGTACGGATGCCCATCTTGTTCTCGTGCTTGCCCACGGACAGGCCGGGCATATCGCGCTCGACGATGAACAGGGAGATCCCCTTGCTGCCCTTGGAGGGGTCGGTGGCTGCGGTGACGGTGTAGATGTCGGAAATGCCGCCGTTGGTGACGAAGCACTTGCTGCCGGTCAGAACGTATTCGTCGCCGTCCTTGATGGCCTTGGTCTTGCAGTTGCCTGCGTCGGAGCC
Organism: uncultured Eubacteriales bacterium; assembly: GCA_900545815.1. Classification (GTDB taxonomy): domain Bacteria; phylum Bacillota; class Clostridia; order Oscillospirales; family Oscillospiraceae; genus Onthomonas. Next base: position 56,759 of record URAM01000003.1, read on the forward strand.
GGACTGAGGCTCGGTGATGCACATGGACCAGAAGGAGCCGTTTGCCAGGCGTTCGCCCCACTTCTTCTTCTGTTCCTCGGTGCCAGCCAGCATGACGGGCTTGTAGCCGAAGGTCTGGCCGCTGAAGGTGTTGGCGAAACCGGCGTCATGATAGGCCATGGCTTCCCGGATATACATGATGGTGGTCACGTCCAGGCCAGCGCCGCCGTATTCTTCCGGCACGTCGATGCCCCAGAAGCCCAGATCCATCAGCTTGCGGACGGTGTCGATGGGGCAGATGCCCTTCTCATCGTACTCTGCCACATAGGGATCTACTTCCTTGCGCATGAACGCATGGATCATTTCCACCAGATCTTCCTGGTCACGGGTCATCAGCTGATATTTACTCATATTGCTGCACCTCTTTCTATTGTAATTTGATTGATCTGTCTTGGTTTCAGCGTCCCTGGAAAACCGGTTTCCGCTTTTCCACGAACGCGGTCAGCGCCTCCCGATGATCTTCGGTCAGGCTGCAAACATACTGCGCTTCCACTTCGTTCTGCATACAAGCATTCAGCTCTGGGAAGGCTGCGTTGAACAGCAGGCGTTTCATCTGCGCATAGGCCACGCTGGGGCCGTTGGCGTACTTTTTGATGTAGCCACGGACGGTCTCTTCCAGCTGTTCCTTGGGCACAGCCTCGGTGACCAGGCCCCAATCACGAGCCTGTGCGCCGGTGAAACGCTTGCCGGACATGAGCAGCTCCGCTGCTTTGTTGGGGCCGACCAGTCTGCTCAGCAGATAGGTCACGCCGCCATCGGGGACGAACCCGATGTTGACGAAGGCGAACACCATCTTCGCCGTCTCCTCCACGATGGAGAAGTCGCAGGCCAGGGTGATGCTCATGCCCACGCCGGCCACGGCGCCCTCCACCCAAGCGATGGTGGGCTTGGGCAGGGTCTTGAGCCGCATGATGAACTCACCGCCGTTGCGGATACCACGCTTGGTCACGTTGATCCCGCTGTCCAGGCGTTCCTTCATGGCCTTCACGTTGCCGCCGGCGCTGAAGTTGCCGCCGGCGCCGCGGATGACCACGGCTCGGACGTCATCATGCTCCTCACAGTAGGTCAGGCACTGGGATAAGTCCTGCATGGCCTCTGCGGAGATGGGGTTGTACTGCTCCGGCTTGTTGAGCAGGATATAGGCCACGTGCTCTTTGACCTCAAATGCGATGTCATTGGTTTTAAAATTCAGTTCCATCATTGTTTTTCACCTTATTTTGTTCCAACAGTTATTTTCAGATAGGGGTTTTGATCGCAACAGGCGCTGTGCCGGCACAGCGGGCGGTCAAACCCGCCGTGCCAGACACGCTGGAGGGACGCCTGCCTGAGGGCAAGGGCACGCCAGGGGGGCGTATCCTACTGGCTCGTCAGATCAGTCTTCGGTCACAGGGCATTCGTCAAAGCGATCCCAGTCGCCTTCCTGCCACACGCGCTTGTTGGGCAGAGTGACGGTGACGCGGGTGGTATTCATCAGGTGATACCAAGCCAGGTTTTCGGAGATGCTGTTATGACCCCAGGTACCGCAGCCCAGAGTGGGAGTGGTGGGCATACCGTTGTTGATACCGGAAGGAGTCTGGTTGACCTGGAAGCGGGAGACGGGCAGCAGATGTGCGGCGTACTCGATCTTCTCCTGATCGTGAGTCCAGATGGCGCTGTTGTGGCCTGCGCCTTCCATTTCCAGGTTGGCCACAGCCTTGGCAACGGTTTCCTTAAAGTCAGTGTAGGTGATATAGCGGACGAAGGGGAACAGGATCTCCTTGGACAGGACATCGTCTTCTGCACAGCCGGTGTACTTGCACATCAGGACTCTGCAATGCTCAGGGACTTCCACGCCGATCATCTTGCCGACCACCTGGGGAGAACGGCCAACAACCTCACGGCTGATGTGTTCGCCATCGGGGAAGACCACCTTGCGCAGCTTTTCGATCAGTTCTTCGCCTTCTACCAGATAAGCGCCGTTCTTCTGCATCTTTTCCAGGAATTCTTCTTCCATAGATGCGGGCACATGGATGGTCTGTTCGCTGGTGCAGGGCACGCCGTTGTCATAGGAACGGTTGGCCACTGCCAGAGCGGTCATGCGATCCAGGTCATCATAGTCATCGCAGATGATCTCCTGGCAGTTGCCCTGGCCAACGCCAAAGCCGGGACGGCCGCAGGAGTAGACAGCCTTGACCATGCCGGGGCCGCCGGTGGCGATGTTGGCATCGCAAGCGGACAGCATGACGTCCGTTGCTTCGATGGAGCAATATTCCGGTTCGATGACCTGCATCAGGTCAGCAGGAGCACCCAGTTCTTCGATGGCAGCGCGGATCATGTTGACCGTCTTCAGAGAGACGTTCTTTGCGGAGGGATGGGGCGCGATGATGCAGGCATTTCTGCACTTGACAGCCATCATGCCGTTGGCTGCGATGGTGATGATGGGGTTGGTGCTGGGCATAACGCAGCCGATCACGCCCATGGGCTTAGCCATGACGCGAACGCCGGGTTCGTCACGCAGGTTCTGGATGTAGCCAACGGACTTCTTGCCGCGCATGATGTTCCACTGGTTGGGGATGGAAGCCAGGATCTTGGAAACCTTCATCTCAGGGGTGCCATACTTGGTCTCCAGATGGGCTTCCAGCGCCAGTTCTTCTTTTGCGTCCACCACGGTCTTGCCGATGGCACGGACGACCTTGTCGATGGTCAGCTGATCCAGCGCGGTGCGTTCAAATTCCTTCTGTGCAACCTTTGCACGCTGAACCAGACCGTTGATGTATTCCTTTACATTGCGTTCTGCCATGATAAATTAACCTCCAAAAATTTTTATCTGACACGGCACTCCGTCTGTGACGGGCACCATGGAGTTACCTCACTTGTTTTTGACCTTCATTTCCCACTCGGCTTCCATTTCATCCACTTCTTCTGCCGTGAAGCCCAGGGCTTCCAGCACCTCATGGTTCTGTTCGCCCAGCGCCGGCGCTTTGCCGTAGACCGGCTCGAAAGCGGAGAATTTGAAGGGATCAGAGGGGAATCGGCGGGTACGGACGGTGGTCATCCCATCTGCCATAGGCATATCGGCGATCCAGCCGCACTGGTTGAAATGCGGGTCCTCATCAATGTCCTTCATGTTGTAGATCTTGGAGCAGGGCACACCTGCCACCATCAGCAAATCGATGGCATCGCTGACCTGTTCAAAGTTGCTCAGCCAGTCCTCGATGATCTCGATGAGCAGCTGTTTGTTTTCCACGCGCTTGTCATTGCTGACAAAGCGGGGGTCGTTGATCAATTCCGTCCGCTGCATGACCTTGCAGAAGGTCTCCCACAGCTTGCTGCTGAGCACGCCGATGACCACGGACTGGTTGTTCCTGCCCTTGAAGATGCCATAGGGAGCCAGGTTGCTGTGGTGGTTGCCTGTTCTGGTCTGCATCACGCCGGTGATGCCGTGATCCAGCTTGGCCGCCATCCACATCAGGCTGCGCGCCAGAGAGATGTCGATGTGCTGCCCTTCCCCGGTCTCAGACCGGTAATAGAGGGCGGTGCCGATGCAGCCGAAGGCGTTCAGGGCGCCCATCCAGTCGCCGATGGCGGAGCCGATCTTGGTGGGTGCGCCATCCGGTTCTCCGGTCATCTCCATCATGCCGGACACCGCCTGGGCGATGACGTCATAGCCGGGTCGGTTGGCGTAGGGGCCTTCCTGTCCGTAGGCGGAGATGGAGCAGTAGATGAGGCGGGGATTGATCTCCTTGAGCGTCTCATAATCCAGCCCCAGCTTTTTCATGACCCCAGGTCGATAGCTTTCCAGCAGTACGTCCGCTTGCGCCGCCAGCTTCCGGAAGGCTTCCGCCCCACGGGGATCCTTCAGATCCAGCACCACCGACTTCTTGCCTCGGTTGGAGGTGCAGTAGTTGATGCTGATGCCGTCAATGATGGGGGGGAAATAGCGGTTGTCGTCGCCCAGCACCGGCTTTTCCACGTGCCAGACTTCTGCACCGTAATCGGCCAGCATAGCGCCTGCCATGGGGCCTGCGTAGTTATTGGTGACATCCAGAACCTTTAGGTTCTCGTAGACTTGTCTTCCCATTGTTGCTTCCTTTTCGTTCTAAGTTAGATTACCAAGCCCACATGGTCTCGAAGTAAGCGTGCAGTTCTTCCGGATCGGTGACCTCTGCCACGCCCAGCATACCCTGTTCGTTGGTCCAGCAAGCGTGGTAAGCAGCTTCCATCTGTTCCTTGCTGCCGATGCCGTAGGTCTGAGGAGTAGGGATGCCCAGAGACTGGTTCATGTCCAGAACCACCTTGCAGCAGGCGTCTACCAGGGCTTCCCGTTCCAGGCCAGTGCTGTCCACGTTCATGAAGTCAGCCAGCTTCTGGAGCCGTTCCATGGGGACGGTCTTGCCGCAGTGCTGGATGGCGAAGTTCAGACCCCAAGCGCAGGCAATGCCGTGGGGAACGTGCAGTGCGCCGCCCAGTGCGTGTGCGATGGCGTGACCGGCCTGGAGGGTGCTGCTGGCGAAGCTAGCGCCGCCGTAAGTAGCAGCCTGCATCATCTGACCACGAGCTTCGATGTTCTTGCCGTCTTCCACAGCCACGGGCAGCCACTTGATCACACGGCGGATGGCGTTTTCGCAGAACATATCCGCAAATTCATTGTGACGACCAACCAGGAATGCTTCCACAGCGTGGGACAGAGCGTCCATACCAGTAGAAGCAGTCAGGCCCTTGGGCAGACCCAGCAGCAGAGCGGGATCCAGGTAAGCAGCGTAGGGACACATCTTGACCACGTCCTTCACGCAGACCTTTCTCTGGCTATCGGTGTCGGTGATGATGGACAGAGCGGTTACTTCGGAGCCGGTGCCGGAGGTGGTGGGGATGGCGATGACCTTGGGGCAGAGGTTGGGGATGGGCTTGCCCACACCCAGGACATAGTCCAGCAGGCGGCCGGGGTTGGTGTGCATGACCGCCATGCACTTGGTGGTATCGATGACACCGCCGCCGCCGATGGCGATGTAGATGTCAACGTTCTTCTCGTCAGCATACTTAGCAGCCGCTTCGATCATTTCCACGGGAGGGTCAGCGGTGACGCCGCCGAATTCTTCCACCACAAAGCCTGCTTCCCGCAGGGGAGTCAGGACGGAGTCAGCGATGCCGACCTGCTTGATGCCTTCGTCATAGACAGCCATGACCGTCTTCACGTTCAGGCTCTGCAACAGAGTGGCGACCTGCTTGGAAACGCCTTCGCCATAGATGATACGGGGGGCATTATAAGCGTCAAATGCGATCATAATCAAATATCTCCTTTCCCAGAGGGATACGGTGGGGCAGGCGGTTGGGGGAGCCGCGCCTGCCCCCAGATTGGAACGGAATCAGCGAATCAGGATTCTTCAACGTCCTTCAGCAGCGGACGATTCAGCTTAGGAATCAAAGCGCCGCAGATGACACCCACGGTGCACAGGACGAAGGCCATAACAAAGGCGATAGCATAGGAGCCGGTGCCGTCGATGCTGGCAGCTGCTACTCTGGGAATGACCTGAGTCATGACCATGTAGCCCAGCAGAGCGAAGCCATAGATGTTGCCTGCGTAGACGGGGCCGAAGGAGGTGGTGCTCATGACCGGATAGACGGTGTTGGTGGCACCGAAGCCAGCGCCCAGGCAGACGTAAGCGACCAGGATGACCGCAACGGATTCACCGGTGAGCAGGCACAGGCCGCAGATCATGCACAGCAGCCAGCAGCAGCCGTAGATCTTCTTGTAGCCCAGGTTGTCCACCAGCTTGCCCAGCAGGAAACGGCCGACCACGTTGCCCACGTTGTACAGGGAAACGCCCAGCGTAGCATAAGCCAGATCAATGCCCTTATCGGTCATGAACAGGGAGAAGCGGGAGAACATGATCAGGTAGAAAGCGGGGAAGAAGGCCATGGCTGCCAGCTGGAGCCAGAACTGCTTGGTCTTCCAAGCCTTGGAGATGGGATAGCTGACATACTGAGAGGAGAGCGCTTCCCCATCGGCGGGAGCCACATACCCTTCGGGGACGTAGCCCAGAGGAGCGGACTTCATGCCCAGGCCGCACAGAATGCAGACCACAGCGCAGACGATGCCGCAGGCGAACAGGGTGACTTTGACGTTGAACGCCTGGGTGATGTAGGAACAGAGCGGAGCCAGGAAGGCGGAGGAGCCGCCGTTGAAGGCCATGCACAGACCAGCGGCCAGACCCTTTTTGTCCGGATACCAGCCCATGACGCAGTACATGGTGCCGCAGTAGGTGATGCCGTTGCCCATGCCGATCAGGAAGCTGTAGGTGAAGTAGAGCAGACCAGGCGCAGAGTTCGGTACCAGACCGGTGAGGATCAGGCCAGCGCCAAAGACGATGGCGCCGATGAGGGTGACTGCCTTGCCGCCGAACTTCTGAAGCAGTTTACCGCCGACGATGGAGCCGATGGGCCAGAAGGTCAGCATGGTCGTGCCGATGTTGGCGATAGCGGAAGCCTCCCAGCCGTAGTAGGCGGCCAAGGGGGTGATAAATACGGATGTTGCATTGATGATGCCGGCGCAGAGGAGGATGATCAGACCCCGGATCATGATGCCGGTTCTGTTCACATGTTGTGCGTCGAGATGAGTCATAACGTACCACCAATTCCTTTCTTTTCTTCGATTCGTTTGGAGTCGGATGGCCATCCGTAATGCATGACAATCTGTGCTGCCCTGCATCAAACTGTGCCTTCATTGTACTGATTGGCGCCCCTCCAAACAATGTGTGCCAGTGACAAAAACCCCGTTGATTTTCCCACCTCTGAACAAAGGTGCCGTCTTTTCCCCCAATCCATCCGTTCATTTTGTATAGTATGCCGTACCGGTGCTATTTTTTGTCAACCTTGTTTCATTCCTTACATTATATAATTTGTCTGATACAGAACAACGTGTCTTTTCCCTAAAAAACTCCATTCTTTTGTTGAAATTCCCACAAAAGAACTGCCGCTACACCCTTATCTCTTTTTATGAATCTTTTCAGGTCATTTTACGTCTTATTCTCTCTTTCTCCCCTTTTTCCCATTCTTTTCTTCCTTTTTCCTTTTTCGTTTTTTTCTCTCTGTTGCCCATCTTTTCCCACTTTTGTCCCTTTCCAGCTCCTTTTATAGCGATTTTCTCCCTCCTCCCCGTCATTTTCACGAAGAACACAAAAAGTCAATCGTTTTTGTTTGCCATGCACATATACCCTTGGGACGGTTTAGTGATATAAAAGAAGGACTCCATGCGAAATAGACAAATACAGAGAAGAAAAGAGGTTCATTTATGGAGATTCTTGCTTGCATCCTCGGCTTCCTCGTGGTGATCATTTTGGTCTATCGCGATTGGTCGGTGTACCTTTCCACCTTTGCTGGGTTATGCGTTGTTGTTTTGCTTTCTGGCAGCGATTTCATGACCGCTATGACGGAAACTTATACCAAAGGCGTCTTTACCGCCATTAACAGTTTCCTCTTTATGCTCATGTTTGGCTGCGTCCAATCCTCCCTCTATCGGGAGAGCGGCGCCGCCTACTCCATCGCCTCCACCATCATGCACAAGCTCATCCGAGAAGATACCAGCAACACGGCGAAGAATATCATCGCATTGAGCATCATCATGGTCATTGGCACCCTGTTGAGCATGGGCGGCATCATTGCCGGTGTTGTGATCGTCCTCATGTATCCCATCGCCCTTGCCATTTTTGAGCACTGCGACATCCCCAAGCGGTTCATCCTGGGCGTCCTGGGTGCTTCTGCCTACACCTTCACCCTGACCCTTCCCGGCAGTCCAGAAGTGACCAATGTGGCTGCAATGAGCGTGCTGAAGACCAGCTCCACTGTGGCTGCAATCCCTGGCATTGTGGGTGCTGTCGTAGAGGTCGTGGTGATTCTGCTGGTGATGAACGCTCTGATCAATCATGCTCGGCATAACGGAGATCATTTCCAGCGCCATCCGGAAGACCCCTATATGGACGAAACATCAGAAAAGCCCCCTTTCTTCCTCTCTCTCATCCCCCTTTTCGTCCTCTTTGTCCTTTTCAACTTCTTTAATCTGCACATTGTTCTCTGCTTGATTTTCAGCTGCCTGCTGTCCATCGTCCTATTTTGGAAATGGTTAAAGCCCAAAGACGTCAAGCATATTGTCTGCCAAGCTACGGTAGACTCTATCCCCATGACCCTGAATGTAGGCGCCATCTGCGGTTTTGCCGCCATCATCACAAACTCTGACGCATTCCAAACCATTCTGGATACACTGACCAGCATGGAGGCCTCCCCCATCCTCATCTGCGCTGTCGTTGTGTCCATCATGTGTATGCTCACCGGCGGTTCCTCTACCGGTCAGCTCATCGCCCTTCCCATCATCGCCCCTCGGCTCATGGAGATGGGGCTGAGTGTGGACATCATCCACCGTGTTTCCGTTTTCGCCGCCACCACCCTTGACTCCATGCCCTACAGCGGCTCCATCCTGATGCTGCTGCCCATGTGTCATATGAAGCTGAAAGAAATCTATCCCGCCATGTTCATCACCACCGTCCTGGCCACCACCTGCGGCACCATTGCGGTCTGCCTCATGTGCGTCTTCTTCCCCGGTTTGACCTGACCAGGACCCCCTGTGTTCTGTCTCTGACGCAGAGACAAAAATAAACGGAGCCGACCTTTCTCTGCAGGTCGGCTCCGTTGCTTTTTGTCCTGTTAGTCTTGCGCGATCATTCGGTTCTTGCGATACAAGAAAATCTTGAAGGATAACTGCAGGGTGAACACCAACTTGGCGTTCTTCTCACCAGACAGGTCAATGCTGCACAGCTGCTCGATCTGCTGGATGCGGTAGTTGATGGTGTTCCGGTGAATGAACAGCATCTGCGCTGCTTGCGCCTTGTTGAATCCCGTCTCGGTATACACACGCAGCGTCTCAAACAGTTCTCCGCCCTTCTTCCGGTCATAATCCGCCAGCTGCTTCAGAGCCGGATGATAGCAGTGATCCAAAAACTCTTCCTCTTTCACCTGATCCAAAATAACATAGAGGATATAGTCCAAGTAGAAGAAGAAGTGCCCCACCGAATCAGTGCGGGTGCTGAACTCCAGCACCTTATTTGCTTGGTTGAAGTGTTCGCCAAACTCGGAGATGTCCGAGAATACATTGCTCACGCCCACCAGCAGATTCTGCTTCTCCGCCAGCTCCTGAAGCTGTGCCCACTTATCCTCTGACAATTCCCCGTTGCTCTGGGTGCTGACCAGACAGACCAAGGACGAATGCCACGGGAAGCAGGGCTGATCCACCAAAATCTCACTGACCTCCGGCATAATGATGTAGGAATAGTAATCCATATCCTTAGAGTACGGGGTGCGAAAGACCATGGTACGCATATACTTTTGAAATTTCAGACCACTGATCTTGGCACGGAGATTTGTCTCCGCCGGCGTGGCGCCGGCCACAGCATCCAGAAGGATGTTGGTGCGCATAATAGAGCGATAGTCATTGATCCGATCCATGTCCTTCAGCCGCAGGATGCCCTCCTTCACCCGATGGGCGAACAAAGGCAGCATCTTTCGGGTGTAGCTATCAAAGGCCGGACGACTGTTCAAGGCGAACACATAGCCCAATGAGGCGTTATTATGCCACAGCGGTTCGACCATAATATACTTATCCATCTTTTGGCAGTACAGCTCCACCACATGGCTGTTTTTCGGCACATTCAGCTGCCGCCGCTGGAGGTTGATATAGTCCATCAGCGTTTCATCGCAGTAGCCCTGATAAATGCTGTTCATCCAAACAGGCACATCCACATAGAAGGGCTCCGAGTGCTCGATGATCTTGCCAGAAACATCAATGGCCACAAATAGGTTGCCGGTGTAGGTGGTAGCATCGGTGAAGATGGTGCGCAGATCTACGCCGGAGATCAGTTTTGTCACAATATCTCCGTACTGTGCCTGCAACTCCGGCGCTTCACTCAGCTGCAGCTTCACATACCGGAACACCTCTGCCAAAGAAACGCCTTCTCGAATTTTGGCCCAGTTGAGCAAGTTCTTTTCCCGATACTCGGGCACTTCCCCCTGATAGATCAGGCAGGCGGGGAGCTTGGTCGTCGGGCCAATCTCCTCCGCTCGGATGAAGTACACCGTTTGGTTGTACATCTGCTGGCATTCGCGATCCATCAGGTTCAGATCCGCTACCTCGCAGTCCTCCTGGATCGCCACCTCTGTCACCATGTCCGCTTTGTTCAAAATATCCATCAGCAGCGAAAATTTCATAGACCTCTCAGCTCCTCACAGTTCCGCGGTAATCCGCCTATGGTAAAGATTGCTTTTTCTTTGTTTGCCATAATTTTAGCATATTGTTAATATTGTAACATTTTAATTTCTCTGTCAATATCCGTTCTCTCATAATTATTTTTTCTATTTTGTGCATCCTGCACAAGCAATTTACAAAGGCACTCCAAATCATGACAGTTTTTAAAATATATATGAAATATCGCCCTTTTTCTCCGTTTCTTCGGAAAAATTGCTTTGTTTTGATTGAGAAAGTTTCCATTTCTTTTATACCTCTTTTTGCTGGAATTCCCATCCTTTTGCTCCATTGGTCGTATGGCACAAAAAGCGCCGCTTTTCCGGCACCGGCTAAAAAACACTTGACTTAACGTGGACTTTCCGTTATACCATAAGCAAAACCATCCATCCCCAGCCCCACGCTGGCGCAAGGAAAGGAGTCCTGTGAAAGCCGCTATGAAGAACCGAACCCGTACCCTCTATCTGACCTTCCTCGTTGTGCTGGTGCTGACCGTCGTGGCCGCCGTCCTCTGGCATCCCGCTGGACTGGCCGCTTCCACGCCACCCTCCTCCAGTCTGACCGAACCGGCCGCCTCTGTCTCCCAGCCCGACCCAGCGCCCCAACCCTCCAAGGCTCTACGACAGGAGATCCAGCGGTACGCCCAAGCGGCCAACGCCGACGGCATCGTAACCGAGACGCCTGACCCCTATTTCATCGAAAAGCAGTCCGGCTACGACTACCGAGCGCCGGAGACCATCTCCTATTTCTCCAGTCTGACGCATACCACCCGCCACGCCATGATTTTCCTGCCGGCGGACTACTCGGATGAAAAGACCTACCCTGTGCTCTACCTGCTCCACGGCTACGGCGGAAGCCACCGCACCTGGCGGAACAAATCGGCTGACATCCTCCTCCAGAACCTGCACTACTTCGAAAACGTGCCGGAGATGATCGTGGTCTGCCCCAACAGCAACGTGAACCAGGCGGAGAGCGTAGAGGGGCTGACCTTCTGGGAGAGCGTAGAACCCTTTGACCGGACGCCGGACGAGGTAGTAGACTGCCTGATGCCCTATATCAACCGGCACTATCCGGTCAAGACCGGCCCTGAAAACACCGCCGTGGCGGGCAACTCTATGGGCGGCCGCAATGCCCTGGCGCTGGCCTACCGCCATCCGGAGCTGTTCGGTTATGTGGGCGCTTTCTCCTCCTCTGTTGCCGTGGCAGCCGCCAACGGCAACACCATGTCCACGCCGCTGCAAGACCTGTCTCTGCCGGACGGCGCACCGCCCTTCCAGCTGCTGTTTTTGGCGGTGGGGCGGTCGGACAACGTGTGCGGCAGCGTGACCTATGAGCTGGACAACTATATGACCCGACAAGGCATCAAACATCTATTCTACGACACCACCGGTGGCCATCAGAATGTGGTGTGGCAGAACGCCCTGTATAACTTCGGCAAAAAGCTGTTCCGGTCTAAATCGTGACACTTGACCGCAGCAAAATCCCCTCACAAGAACTGTGAGGGGATTTTTGCGACACTTTACAGCTGGCTGGCAGCCAGGAAACCGCTTTCCACTGCATAAGCGATGTTCCCATACTGGACACAAGTGCCAATGGTGTGACAGTTGGGGAAGGCTGCGAACTGCTGGGCAACATCCTGGTTAGGACGCATCCCCATCGCCAAGATGACGGCATCGCAGGGCGCCGTTTTCCGAGTCCCGTCCTCGGTTTCAAAGATACAGCTGTCCGGAGCGATCTCCACCAGCTTGTGGCTGGTGGACTGAGGCACATCTCCCAGGCGGTGCTCAATGTCGATGATGTTCTGAAAATGCTCTCCGTGCGCCACCTCCGGCAGCAGGTCGTAGACGGAAACCCGATTTCCCTTGCTTTTCAAATACTCTGCCGTCTCTAGGCCAGTCATACCGGCGCCGATGACCACCACCGTCTGTCCCTCCAAGGTGACCTTGTCGGTAAGCAAGTCGGAGGCGGTGTACACCTGACTGCCGTGGATACCGGGGATACGGCTGGGGATCAGAGGGGACGCACCAGCGGCCACCAGAACGGCATAGGGGTGCAGCTCCGCCACTGCTTCCGGCGCAGCCGCCTGTCCCAGACGAACGGTGACGCCCAGTTTGTCCAACTGATGGGTCAGGTAGCGGACGAAAGCCAGAATCTTCTCCTTGTGGGGCGGTTTCGCCGCCTGGAGGAGGGCGCCGCCCAGCCGGTCATTCTGCTCCCACAGGGTGACCTGGAACCCCCGCAGAGCCAGCACCCGTGCCGCCTCCATGCCAGCGGGGCCGCCGCCAATGACAGCCACAGGACGCCCGTCCCCGTCCTGACGCAAGGTGCTGCGGGTACACTCGAAGGCCCCCTGGGCATTGACTGCGCAGTGCATTTCGCCGCAGGCCATGGTTTTCATACAGTTCAGGCAGGAGATACAGGGGCGGATGTCCTCATCCCGACCTTCCAGCGCTTTGTTCGTCCACTCCGGATCAGCCAGGTGGGCACGGGCGGAGCCAACGAAGTCACAGACGCCGTCCTTCAGCAGTCCTTCGGCGTAGTCCGGTTCCCGAATCATCGCAGTGCAGACCACAGGGATGTCCACCACCTGCTTCAGCTCGTGGGCCAGCTCCACCTTCCAGCCCTGGTCAAAGCCGGTGGGCTCCCAGGCGGTGTTCATGGTCTCATAGATGCCGGAACTGACGTCCAACAGGTCTGCTCCGGCGTCCTGGAACAGTTTGGCGTACTCCTTGGACAGTTCCAGGGTGATGCCAGCTTCACGAGGCAGGCCGATATAGTCCAGATATTCACAGGCAGAGATACGGATGGCAATGGGGAATTCCGGCCCGCAGGCATCCCGAATGCCGTGGATGATCTCCAGAGCGAAGCGGGCGCGATTGGCCACGGAGCCGCCATAGTAGTCGGTGCGGTGGTTGGTGTAGGGGCTCAAAAACTGGTTGATGAGGTAGCCGTGGGCGGCGTGGATGAGCACCCCATCCACGCCGGCTTTCTGACAGCGGATGGCGCCATTGATGAACTTCTGCACCATGCAGGCGATCTCCTCGGTAGTCATGGCAATGACCGGTTGGCGGGTCAGGCCGCACTGGATGGCGCTGGGGGCAAACATCCGGCGTCCGCCGTTGAGGGCACTGTCCCCCTGGCGGCCAGGGTGGTACAGCTCCACAAAGAAGGCACAGCCGTAGGGGTGCAGGACATCCATGAGCTGGCAGTAGCCAGGGATAAGCTTATCATCGTCAATGCACAGGTTTCTGGGGTTGGCACGGCCGGAGTTGGAGGATACCGAGACGGCTTCGCTCATGATGAGTCCTGCGCCGCCTTTGGCACGGGCTTCATAGAAGGCGATGTCCTCTGCGCTCATGGAGCCATCCAGATTGGACAGGGCATTGCCCATGGCTTCCATGATGACACGGTTCTTCACAGTGAGGGCGCCGATTTTACCAGGGGAACTGAGGTATGGTCTCATAAGGGAGTGCTCCTTTTCATTCAGATTTTGGCTTCCAGGCCAGCTGGAAGGATGCGGTGGGGCCAGTGCTGCTCCTGCGCCCACTGGGCGGCATAGGAATCCGGCTCCACCAGCAGAAGCGGCTGCTGGCCGCCGGATGGGCCGAAGGGCATCTGGCCAAGGGACTGGACAGCCGCTGGGATGCGCAGGGTCTTTAGACCGGTACAGCCCCAGAAGGCCATAGAACCGATGCGTTCCACGGTCTCCGGCAGAGTCAGGTCGGTCAGAGAACTGCAATTACACAGGGCGCTGTCCTGGACCACCTCCAGCCGGTCGGGCAGGCGGAGGTGGCAGAGGGATCTACAGTCGTAGAGGGTCAGGAGGGACAGGGTACGCAGGCCATGGGGCAAGGTAAGGGATTCCAGGTGGACGCAGCCGCTGAAGGCCGCTTCACCGATCTGGGTGACGCCGTCTGGAACGTCCATGGACCGAAGGAAATGGCAATTGGTAAAGGCGTCGCTCTCGATGCGGCGCAGGGTCTGAGGCAAGGTGACTTGCTCCAAATGGATGCATTTGCAGAAGGCCATCCGACCGATCCCCTCCACCCCCTCTGGCAAATTCACTTGCCGGAGGGTCTTCTTGTGGTAGAAGCCCCCCTTCCCCAACTGGGTCACCGGCTTCCCGTCCAGTTGGGCAGGCACGTCCACCTGGGTGTCCTCCCCTCGATAGGCGGTGAGGGTGACGCCTTCCGGAGTGGTCTCGTAATCCCACTGAGCGTTTCGGTGCTGTTGGAGGAGGGCTTGGAGGGTTTCTTTGGTATAAGTGACGCCGCAGAGGGTACACTGGATTTGACCGGATGCTTCCACGGTCAGGGTACCGCCGCAGACTTGACAGGTGAGAACAGACATGGGAAAACAGCTCCAATCAATGTTTTTTTCGACACAGAAATGTTGTGCTCCGACTTTCATTTTACTGCATCCGCCAGCCGTTGTCGTGGTCGTTTCTTTTCAAAATAACCGGTATAACTGAAAAGAACGGACAAAAATCCACTGGTGAATGGCTACGGTCGGCAGCAGGAAAAGTGCAAAAAAATGTGGCAAAATTGCGATAAAATCCGGATAGAAGCTGTGTTTTTTATGGAATTTCTCACGATGACAACAGGCGGTCTAAGTGCTATGATATTACTCACAAAGCCCCGTGGGATTCAACAGGCACCCTCCCTTACTCTTTCCGCCTGCCCGCTATGGTGCGCTTTGTTCCTCTTTGATTTGAAGTATTAGACCCCAAACTGAAAATAACAGAGGAAAAAACACCTTCCCGTTCTTAATCTGCGGGAAGGTGTTTTTCTATGCTCCCAGCACGCAAAAACACGGCAGCGTTTTCCAGACACTGCCGTGTTTTTGCATTCATGGGTATTACTCAGGCTTTACTCGTGTTCTTTCTCCTCTTCCTCCCCATCGGCGGCTTTGCCGGCGTTTTCATAGGCCATCAGGTTCATGATCTTCTCCGACAGCATGACCCAGAAGCAATCCCTGCTGTCCTCTCCCGTAAAGCCGGTCAAAGACTCGATGCGATTGATGCGGTTTTTCAGGGTGTTGTAGTGGAGATACATGGTCTTGGCAGTGTTGGGGATGGAGCAGTGGTTTTTAGTGTAGACAAAGAGGGTGTTGAGCAGATCGGCGCTGGAGGGTGCGGCCTGGAGCTTCTTCACAGCCGGATGGAGCAGATCCCACAGGTTCACCTCTTTGCCCAGGGACAGGATCATATGGTACTCAAAGATGTCCCGATAGCAGAGGATCTGCTGCTGCTCGTGCTCCTTGGAGATGGTGCGGAACTCGGTGCAGAACAAGGTCTGCTGGTAATAATTGCGCACCTGGTACAGCTCGTGGAAATGAGTGGAGATGTTGGCGGTGCAGTTGAGCTTTTCCAGGACGGAGGAGAGCTGGCTGAGCCACTTCTCGTCTTGGGTGATGTTCTCCTCATTGGAGTCATAGAGCACCAAAAAACAGCCGTTAACCCAGATGACCAGATTGTTATGGAAGTAGGAACGGATACGCTGCAAGGTGAAGGAGATAATATCGTTGGTGGTCTGGGAACCGATGAAGTTGATGCCGATGACGTAGAGGTATTTGTAGAATTTCAGGTTGTATAGCTCCTGACGGGAGAGGATCTCATATTTGTTGGTGAACTTCCCCTCCAGCAGCGAGTGCAGAAAGTCCTCCGTCAAAGAGACCACATCTGGGATGCGTCCCCGAGTGCTGCTGCGGACGAAGGGGACATAGTGGCTGAAGAGCTGGAACACCTGCAAGTCAAAATTGCTGACTGGATGGTTGGCCTCCAACAGTTTCAGGTAGCCCAGGACGATGTTGTTCTGATTGACCCGCGTGGAATACTGCTTCACAGAGGTGACCTCGTTGGGCAGCTCCACCCGAATGTCTCCTAAAATCAAGTGATCCTCATCGGCAAAGGCGGAGCGGTTCATGATATAGCCGATGTACTTAGAGGAGAACATCTGGTTGTCCAGGGCGTAGCGCCAGGCATCCTCATTCCGGAGGACAGAGGTGCCGGCGTGGGCAATGAGGTTAAAGGAGATGTCCACCAACATGAGGGGGTTGTTGAGGATGCTGTAGGCGTACTCCATGAGCTTGTGGATGTCCCCGCCGCCGTGGATGATGGAGATGAGGGTGCGGGAGATATTGTCCAGCTTGGATTCTTCGGAGAGCAGTCCGGAGATCTGTTCGATGAGGGTAACGTATGCAGCTACAGAATGCACTACCATCAGGTTCCCCTGCGCCGCCAGCGTATCCGGCGGCACCTCCTGTTCCGTGCAGAGCAGGAAATTTCCCTGGGGCGGGAGGGTCTGTTCCGTCAGATCTGGCGCTTTACTAATATAAAGGTAGTCTGGGCTGTAGGCGGTGTCCAGCTCACGGAGCTGTTTCAGACCGATGATCTTGGCTGTGGGACGCCGGCAGAGGATCTGTGCATCGGACGGCAGCAGATCCAGGATGCGTTCAACAGATATTTCCATAGGTTCCTCCTTTTCATGTATCGCTCGGAACAATTTGTCAGGTTTACAAAATGTAACTTTGTGCAAACATTCCATTCTCTAACATATCGGTATTATCCCCAAATGACGTTGCTTTTAGAGTACCCTAATTCGGCGAAAAAAACAATCCTTAAAAAGGAAAACTCAAATTTCCACCACGGTTCCATGAAAAATTTCAACAAAATACTCCAATTCTGTTAGCATATTTTTTCAACTTCACGCTGAAAAAACCCGGTTTCATTCATCGGAACAAACAGAAGAATTGACGTTTCAGAAAGGCTTTTTGTGCATTATACTAAAGCCAGTGAGTGAATGAACGTGTCTGCGCAGGCAGAAGAACCTGTATATGAAAATTTTTGAGGAGGTTTTTCGGAATGAATCGAGCCTATGAAAAGCTCTGCAACTACACACAGCAGTGCCCCGTCACCTTCGGCGTTGGCAGTATCGCCACCGTCAAGGACGCAATGGGTATGCTGGGCGCAAAGAAACTGTTCGTGGTCTACGACCAGGGCGTGAAGATGTCCGGTCTGGCCGAGAAGGTCACCAAGTCCCTGGATGAACAGGGCGTAGACTATATCACTTATGATGACATCACCGCTGAACCCGTGGAAGACGTGGTGGACAAGGCTTACGAAGTGGCCAAGGAAGCCGGCTGTGACGGCGTTCTGGGTCTGGGCGGCGGCTCCCCCATGGATACTGCCAAAATCATCTCCGTCCTGCTGAAAAAGGGCGGCAAGACCAGCGATTATTTCCTGAGTAAGCTGGGCCCCATCTTCCACGATCATGTTCCCTCTCTGATGGTTCCCACCTCCAGCGGCACCGGCTCCGAAGTCACCTGCGTTGCGGTAGTCTCCGACATCAACCATGCCAAGGACGGCGTTCTGGCTGGCCCCTCCATGGCCATCGTTGACCCTGAGATGACCCTCACCTGCCCCCCGCTGAACACCGTCACCAGCGCACTGGACGCCTTCGCCCATGCTGCCGAAGCCTTCACCGCAGCAGATGTGGACCCCGTCAGCGACCAGTTGGCTCTGGAAGCCATCCGCTTGATCATGGCCAACCTGGACAAGGTCTATCACAACGGCGCTGACATCGAAGCTCGCACCCGTATGTCCATGGCCGCCAACATGGCTGGCATCGCCTTCAGCAACACCGGCGTCTCCTTCGGCCACGCTGCCGGTCACGAATTCGGCACCAAGTTCCACATCGGCCACGGCCTGGCTTGCTGCTACAGCGTGCCCGTCACTCTGAAGTGGAACGCCATCAACAACACCGAACGCGCCAGAAAGATTGCCGAAGCCATGGGCATCGAAGGCTTTGACACCCTGGCTCCCGAAGAACTGGGCAAGGTCATGGCCGACATCATCGTGAAGATGATGAAGGACTACAAGGTTCCCACTATGGCAGAAAAGGGCGCCACCAGACAGGCTTGCATCGACCTGGCGGAGGACTCCATCGCCCACAACCAGATGCAGTATGCCGATGTGGTGCGTCCCATCCCCATCGAAGAATACCGCGAAATGCTGGCTGAGATGTACGACCTGTCTGTTCAGTAATCTCCGCTCCAACGCTCCCATTTTAATCAAGCAAACGTGAAAGAAACAGAATAACCAACATCTAATTTTAGCTATTTCCCATAGGAGGAACCTATTATGTATAAAGAAATGCACGGTGTATTTGAAGTGATCGAAGACGCAATCGACGCAGCATACGAAGCACAGCGTATCCTGGAAGCCAACTACACCACTGAAGACCGTCAGAAGTTCATCGACGCTGTCAAGGCAGAAGCGCTGAAGGTGGTCAACGAAGAAACCATCAAGGAATTTGAAGAAACCGGCTACGGCCGTCTGGATCAGAAGCTGGTCAAGAACTATGGCTCCATCGCAGAAAACCCCGGCGTAGAATCCCTGAAGCATGAAGTCCTGGCCTCCGGCAAGGGCGTCACCATCGACTTCGCCGCTCCCTACGGCACCGTTGGCGCTCTGACTCCTGTCACCAACGGTCTGGTCACCGTGGTCTGCAACACCCTGAGTATGCTGGCCGCTGGCAACACCATCGTTTTCAACGCCCATCCCGCTGGCAAGGAATCCGCTTGCAAGGCTTGCGACCTGGTCAACCGTGCCATCGTCGAAGCAGGCGGCCCCGACAACGTCTGCACCATGATCGCTGATCCTACTTATGAAACTCTGGATGTCATCATGGCTTCCGACAAGATCAAGATGCTCATCGGCACCGGCGGCGAAGGCATGGTGGCCAAGCTCATGAGCTCCAACAAGAAGGTCATCGCAGCCGGCCCGGGCAACCCTCCTGCCGTCATTGATGAGACTGCCAACGTCAAGCAGGCCGCCCAGGTTCTGTACGAAATGGTTCCCTTTGAAAACAATATGCTCTGCATCACCGAGAAGGAAGCCTTCGTTGTGGAGAGCGTCTATGACGAATTCGTGGAAGCCATGAAGGAATGCGGCGCTCGCGTCCTGACCGAGGAAGAAGCACAGAAGGTCATTGACCTGTGCATCGCGCCCAACGCAGAAGGCAAGCTGATGCCCAACAAGAAGTTCGTCGGCAAGAACGCCAATGTCATCCTGAAGGCCGCCGGCCTGGAAGTGGACGAGAGCGTGGATCTGCAGCTGGCTGTCATCCTGACCGACAGTGTGGATCATCCCTATGTTATGTGCGAACAGCTCATGCCCATCTTCCCCATCTGCAAGGTCAAGGATTGGGACGCAGCTATGGCCGCAGCCATCAAGGCAGAAGCGGGCTGCCACCACTCCGCCTGCGTCTGGACTGCTTCTCTGGAACGGGCTACCGCTCTGGGCAAGGCACTGGGCTGCACCTGCTTCGCCATGAACGGCCCCACCGTTGGCGGCACCGGCATGATGGGCACCGGCTACGGCTCCCCCACCATCGCTGTCTCCACCGGCGAAGGCTTCACCACCCCCAACACCTTCACCAGATTCCGCCGCTTCGCTATGTGCCAGGGCGCTGCCTACATGGGCTAAGGATAGCGAGCATCCCCTTTTTGCACACAACCACTGTCTAATTTGTCCCTTATGAGGCAGTGACATCCGTCCCCGGGTACCACTGGATTACGGGAATCCGCCAAGATCCATGCGTATCCGGGGACAAGCTGTCAGAGAGAAGGCTCGTTGCTGTCTCTGAAAAGTCAAAAGAGGAGGTTCTTTATGGAAATCAAAAAACTGAACTACGGTTGGGGTGTCAAACTGGCCGTCCTGCTCATCATCTGTGTGCAGTACACTGTCACCATCACCTCCCCCATCCTGGGCACCATCATGGAAGCGTTCCCGGAACACGCCAGCATGGTCAAGCTGCTGGAGACTATCCCCACCTTTGCAGCCGTGATCATCTCCATCCTGCTGGGACCGCTGATGAAGGTCTTTTATAAGAAGCAGCTGCTGCTGTTCGGCATCGCCCTGTCCTTCTTCCAGTTCATCCCCGCCATCGTCCCCGGCTTCTGGCCCCTGTTCATCTGCCGTACAGTCGCCGGCTTCGGCATCGGCTTCATGTACTCCTTCGCCGCTTCCTTCGCCGTCGATATGTTCGACGAAAAGGGCGCTGCGGATATGCTGGGTCTGAGAAGCACCCTGGGCGCTGTCATGGGCATCGTCTATCAGCAGCTGTCCGCCCGCTTCGCCGTGGCCTCCGGCAGCTATCAGCGCTCCTTCATGGTCGCTCTGATTCTGGTTCCCATCTTCCTGTACATCCTGTTCATGATGCCCAAGAGCTGCCCAGTGGAGGACTACAATCGGGAACAGGCAAAGCTGCCCCATGAAGAAAAGGCCAAGGAAAAGATCTACTACCCCCTGACCATCGCTCTGCTGGCCGTCCAGTTCCTGACCCTGCTGTTCTCCTACGCATTCATGACCAACGTCTCCATCGTCACCAGCACCGCTGTGGAAGCTGGCGGCATGGGCATGACCGCGGCCACCGCAGCAAACGTGCTGTCCGTCTTTACCGTGGCCATCGCCGTGGGCGGCCTGCTCTACGCCAGAGTGTGGTGCCGTATCTTCAAGAACTTCACCACCGGCGCCGGCATCCTGTTCCTCTGCGTAGGCATGATCATCAACTTCACTGCCGCCAAAAGCTGTAGCCTGCCCCTGCTGATGGTGGGTACTGTGCTGTATGGTTTCGGCTTCGAAATGAACAACTCTCACCTCTGCCAGCTCCTCCCCCTGACCTCCGTCCCCTCCGCTGCCGCTTCCCTGCTGGGCGTCATGTACGCCTGCATCAACCTGGGCAGCTTCGCCGCCGGCTTTATCACTCCTGTCATCTCCAAGGCCATCTTCGGCGAAGGCATCCTGGCTGACTGGAACCTGTGCATCTTCGGTCTGGCCATCAGCACCGTCCTGATGCTCGTCTGCTGCGGCGCGGTCAACAAGCAGGTCAAAGCAAAATCCACTCAGCAGTAAGTCTGCCACACAACGAAACACAACTGAATGGATGTGCCGTACAGAAGTGGGCCACAATGCCTGAAGTGACCTCTGTACGGAAGCGGACAGGATTCCCCCTGTCCCAAGGGAAAACCGGAGAGGGCAACCTCTCCGGTTTTTCCCCCACCTTATCATCCTCTACTCCGATACGAGAAGGAACAAAACCTATGAAAGAACAAGTACGCTCCTCTCAATTCCAGACGACTCGGAGCAATTTCGGCGCCTGGGGCTGGTTCACCATCCTCTTCGCATTCTTCTCCTTCATGTTCGCCGGCAACCTGATCGTAGACGGCATGAACATCACCGTCTCCGCCTTCGCCCAGCTGCGTGGCTGGCAGAGCGGGGTACTGCTGAGTTACTCCACCGTGGCAGGGCTGATCTCCATCGTTGGCTGCGTTGTCCTCAGCAACAGTGTGTGCAGATACGGGGTCAAGATCGTTTACTGCATCAGTCTGGCCATTGTGGCTCTGTGCTGTATGGTCTGGGGTGCAGTGACCCAGCTGTGGCAGTACGTCCTCATCCTCATCCTGGTCAATATCTTCGGCAACGGCTTCGGTTTCGTGGGCGGCACCGCCATTCTCTCCAACTGGTTTCCTCGGAAAAAGGGTCTGGCCATGGGCTGGGCCACCATCGGCTTCCAAGCCTCTCCCGTCCTCATGCTCCCCACCTTCTCCTGGGTCATGCATCGGTTCAACCTGCGCATCGCCTATCAGACGGTGGGTGCGTGCCTGCTGGTCATGCTACTGGTGTGCATCTTCTTGGTCAAGAGTGATCCGGAAGAGCATGGCTGTGCGCCGGACAACGACTGGACCCACACCTTGGAGGAATTCAAGGCGCTGCATGAAAAGGCAGTGGCATACGAAAAGAGCCACCACCTGACCACCGCCCAGCTGCTCAAGACCAAGCAGATGTGGCAGATCGGGGTGGTCAACGGACTGCTACAGATGGCCATCACCGTCCTCATCGTCCAGTTCATCCCCAATATGATCGCCTGCGGCTTCTCCGCCTCTACCTCCACCGCCATCTATTCTGTCGCTTCTATCCTGGGCGGTGTGGGCAGCTACCTGTGGGGATTGCTGGATCAGAAGGTGGGTGTGAAAAAGGCCACCGTTTGGATGTGCCTCATGCACGCCATCGCCGGCGCCGCCTTCGCCGTGGCTGCGGGACATCTGATCGAGGGGCCGGCGGTGCCCCTGTTCGGCGCCTTTATCGTTGGCTCCATCCTAGGCGTCTCCTCCAACTACGTTGGCTCCTTCACCGCCACCGTCTTTGGCCGCTACGGCTACGCCCGTGCCTTCGGGCTGGTCTACATGGTGGTCTGCGCCCTGCGCTCTGCCGGTTATGCCCTCATCGGTGTGATCCAGACCGCCACCGGCAGTTACACACTCTCTTACTGGATCGCAGGCATCCTGAGTCTGCTGGCGCTGGCGCTGACCTTCCGCATTGATGACCGCTGCATCGGCTGACCACAGGGAAAGGAGAACGACCATGGGGGATTGGAACCATGTGAACGGCTACCTCATCCGGCCGGAGCTGCAATACGCCGTGGAAGCAGCGCTGACCCTGAACAAGCCTCTCCTCCTCCGAGGCGAACCGGGCACGGGAAAGACCGGTCTGGCGCAGGCTGCTGCTCAAGCGCTCCAACGGCCGCTGCTGGTGTGGAACCTGAAATCGGACGCCAAGGCCAACCAAGGTCTATACCAATATGACGGGGTACGGCGGCTGTACGACAGTCAACTGCTGCGTGCGGCCGTCCCTGGCCGTCCCCGTCCCAAGGATCTGACCGCCTATCTGCACCTGGGGCAGCTGGGACAGGCGTTTGTGTCCCACGAACCGGTGGTGCTGCTCATCGACGGCATCGACAAGGCGGATTTGGACTTCCCCGGCGACTTACTGTGGGAGTTGGAACGGGGACAATTCCAGATTGCCGAGACGGGAGCGGTCATCCAGGCTCGGCATCCCCCCTTGGTGCTCCTGACCTCCAACGGAGAAAAGGAACTGCCCGTCGCCTTTCTCCGGCGCTGTCTGTTCTATGTCATCCCCTTTCCGGAGAAAGACGAAATGCGTGCCATCCTCTCCGTCCACACCGGACTGGATGCGCTGCCGCCGGAACGGTTCGACCGAGCGTTGGAGGTATTCTACTGGATCCGCTCCCTGACCACACTGCAAAAGAAGCCCGGTACCTCCGAGCTGCTGGATTGGCTCCACGCCCTGGCTCTGACTGGGGCAGAGCCGGATGGGCTGCCTTATCTGGGGACGCTGCTGAAGCTGGAGGGGGACTGGGCAAAGGTACAGCAATACTGGAAGGGGCGACAGAATGTTCACTGAATTCTTCTATTTGCTGCGGCAGGCGTATGGCCTGAACCTCTCCCTGCCTGAATGGCAGACCCTGCTCCGAGGGCTGGAGGCGGGTCTGCACCGGAACAGCCTGCTGGGCTTTTACGAGCTGTGCCGCCTGACCTTGGCCAAGAGCGAGAGCGACCTGGACAAGCTGGATCGGGGCTTTCTGGACTACTTCGGAGACATCGACCTGTTGGAATCGGTGCCGGAGGCGTTCATGGAGTGGCTGGCGCATCCGGAAGTGCAGGACAACGGCGTTTACAACTTCAAATTGGCGGAAGCAAACGATGCCTACTCCAACAACGAAGTCTCCCAGATGTTCCGAGAACGGCTGCGCACCCAGAAGGAGGAGCACAACCGAGGCAATTTCTATGTGGGCACCAGCGGCGTCTCCCCCTTCGGACGCAATGGGTACAGTCCCAAAGGCGTGCGGGTGGGGGGAGAAGGCCGGTTCCGCCGTGCCTTCTCCGTGGCTCAGCGACGGGAATTCCGAGATTTCCGAGAGGATCAGGTGCTGGACTTGCGGCAGATGCAGGTCGCCTTCCGGCGCCTGCGGCAGTACTCTGGTCGAGAGGATGTGCCGGAAACGGAATTCGCCCTGGACAAGACCATCCACGCCACCTGCCAGAACGGCGGCTGTCTGCGGGTGGTCTACGAAAAGCCCCGAAAAAACACCATCAAGCTGGCTCTGCTCATGGACAGCGGCGGCTCCATGTACCACTACGGCCGTCTCTGCTCCACTCTGTTCCATGCGGCCAATCAGGCCAACCACTGGAAGGATTTCAAACTTTTCTACTTCCACAACTGTGTCTATGACCAGCTCTACACCGACCCTCGCTGTCAGGATCAAAGCGCCATCGCCACCGAACAGGTCTTGCGTCAGCTGACATCAGACTACCGGCTCATGTTCGTAGGTGACGCCCAGATGAACCCAGATGAACTGTTACGCACCTCCTACTTCTCATTCAGCCGTTACGGCGTCAACAAGACGCCAGGGATTCAGTGGCTGAAGCGGTTCAAGGATCGCTATCCCCATCTGGTCTGGGTCAATCCGGAAGGGCGTCCCTCCGGCGGCAAGTTCTGGACGACCAGCTATGACGCCATCTCCGACCTGTTCGGCGGGATGTATCAGCTGACCCTGGAGGGGCTCAACGAAGCATTCAAAACACTGCTGGCCAAGGCATAGTGGAAACAGGCGTTCGATTGTTTATCGAACGCCTGTTTTGTGTATTTTAGTCATTTTCTACGATGTCACTGGTGAAAAATGCAGCATTTCACAGGAGCGATGTGGGGGAAGGTTGCCAGATGGAATCGCAAGGAGTGTGAATATTTTTGCGGAAAACTTGGATGATTTTCAGTTTATTTTCGATATTTAAGTATTTTGTTCCGATGACACTCCCCCCTTCCAATGCTATCATGAAAGCAGATCAAGGCCCGCTCAGGGGTTACATCCTTCCACCCCATGGTCATTCACTCACTTGTGCCCCCTGGGCGGCCCCTATGTCAAGGAAACTTGTCCCTCTATAAATGAGATAAAATCCAAACCAATACAAAGGAGAACAATATGGACGCACCTCTGAAAGGAATTAAAGTGCTGGAACTGGGCACTCATGTAGCGGTTCCCTCTGCCTGCCGGCTGATGGCAGAGTATGGCGCGGACGTGATCAAGATTGAGACTGCCGGTGGCGACCCCTGGCGTTACTCTGGGTTGAACGTCAACCTGACCATTGATGATTTCTCCTGCCCCGTCTTTACCATCCAGAACAACGGCAAGCGCCTGATCAGCCTGGATCTGAAAACCGAAGGCGGCAGAGCAGTGTTTATGAAGCTGCTGGAGAACACCGATGTGTTCTGCACCAGCGTGCGCATGAAGGGTCTGGCCAAGATGGGGCTGGACTACGACACCCTGAAAAAAAAGTTCCCCAAGCTCATCTACTTCCACTTCACCGGCTACGGTCACCGCGGCCCCGACGCCGAAGCCCCCGGCTTCGACATCGCCTCCTTCTGGTCTCGGGTCGGCGCCCGTGTGGGTTGGGTGGAGGAAGGTACCTTCCCCGTCCGTGCCTCCGGCGGCTATGGCGACATGGTCACCGGTCTGCTCATCTTCGCTGGTATGGTCACCGCCCTGCGGGGTCGTGACGTCACCGGCAAGGGCACCCTGGTCACCAACTCTCTCTTTGGCACCAGTATGTGGGTCAACGCACAGTCCATCATGTGCGCACAGCCCCCTTACAACCACCACTTCCCCGAGGACGTAGACCGTCCCGGCAGCCCCATGGTCTATGACTATGTGTGCAAGGACGGCGAATGGCTGGCGTTGGTGGGCATCGGCTATGAGAAGAACTTCTCCCGCTACTGCAAAGCCCTGGGCATGGAAGAAGAAATCGACGACCCCCGCTGTCAGAATGAAAAAACCCTGGCGGACAGCGACTACATCTATGACCTGACCATGAAGGTGCGTGCCAAGATGAAGGAAAAGACCTCTTACGAATGGGAGGACATCTTCCGCAAGGCCGACCTGGTCTACTCCCGCCTGAACCACTTTGAGGACGTGCCCAAGGACGAACAAGCCTGGGCCAACGACTACCTCCAGGAAGTCACCTGGGGCAATGGCGTCACCAACGCCGTCGTTCGTCCTCCCCTCCACTTCAAGAGCTACGAACAGCGTGAGACTGTCTCCCTGGGCGGCATCGGCCAGCACACCGATGAAGTCCTGAAGGAATACGGCTTCACCCAGGAAATCATTGACACCATGCGTACCAACAAAGAGATCATCTGATCGCATCCCTCTCTGGTGAATTGGATTGTTTTATCTTTTCCATTTTCACCCGCCTATCATTCATGGGGACACCCCTCCGCCGCACCCGACGGAGGGGTGTTTCTCCCTTTTCCTCAGACTGGGGGAAAATTTCCCTGTACAAACTCCGGCGAATCGTTATAATAGAGTTACTATCCTTCTCTCCACGCTTTCTAACTGTGCTGGAACAGAAGATACCATTCTATTATATCAAGGTAAGGAACGTGAACGCTATGGAACAAGGAACCGCCAAGCTGGATATGCTCCACGGCTCTATTTGGGACAAACTCCTCCGGTTTGCCCTGCCAGTCGCCGCCACAGCGGCGTTAGGGCAGCTGTTTAATGCTGCGGACGTAGCCGTAGTGGGCAACTTTGCCAGCGGCAGCCGCACCGCCGCCGTAGCCGCCGTAGGCGCCAACGGGCCGATTATCAACCTGATCTTGGGGCTTTTCATCGGCATCGCTCTGGGCGCCACCGTAGTCATCGCCAACGCCATTGGCAACAACGACAGAAAAAGCGCACAAAACGCCGTTCACACCTCCATGGTCATGGCGGTGATAGGAGGGGTCATCGTAGCCATCATCGGCGAGCTGATCGCCGGCAGCCTGCTGAACCTGCTTCAGGTGCCAGAGGACGTCTACCCCCTCTCCCTGCTCTACCTGCGCATCTATTTCTTGGGTATGCCCGCCATCTTGCTCTACAACTTTGAAGCCGCTATCTTCCGCAGCATCGGCGAGACTAAGGTACCGCTCATCGCCCTGGCCGCCTCCGGTGTCCTGAATGTGCTGCTGAACCTGCTGTTCGTCATTGGGTTCCATATGACTGTCAATGGCGTAGCCATCGCCACGGTGCTATCTAATGTAGTCAGCTCCATCCTTTTATACCGGAAACTGCGGAAAAGCGACCAGTACATCCATGTGGAACCGCAGCTGCTGACCATTCACTGGGGCAGCTTCCGCCAGATCATGCGCATTGGCTTGCCCGCCGGCATCCAGAGCGCAGTCTTTGCCATCTCCAACATCGTCATCCAGTCCGCCATCAACAGCTTGGGCACCATCGTCATGGCCGCTTCCAGCGCTGCGCTGAACATCGAGATTATCGCCTATTACGTCATGAACTCCTTCAGCCAGGCTTGCGCCACCTTTGTGGGACAGAATTATGGTGCAGGGCAGGTCAAGCGCTGCCGAAAAATTCTCGGCCTGTGCATCTTAGAGGATGCCATTGCCACTGCGTCCGCCATTTTTATCATTCTCTTTGCCGGAAAATTCGTTCTGGCGCTGTTCAACCCAGACCCCCAGGTCATCGACATCGGCTATTCTCGACTGCTCATCGTCTTTACTGCCTACGTCTTTAGTATGCTCTACGAGGTTATGTCTGGCTACCTTCGCGGATTTGGCATTTCCTTGGCGCCCGCCTTGCTGGTCATCTTCGGCGTTTGCGGAATACGCATCCTCTGGATTTCCTTCGTGTTCCCCGTCAAGCGCACCTTTTCCACCATCCTGTACGTCTATCCGATTAGTCTAGCCACAACCGCCTTGCTCATCGGCATCGCTCTGTTGGTTTTCCGACCGTCCAAACGGCTGGCAGGACAGGCACAGAACGCCGATTCCGCCTCAGCAACTTGACAGAAGGGCAAAATCCCCCCCAAATCCGCCCAAACACCCAAAAAACAGGCACAAGTACCCAACTTGTGCCTGTTTTTTATGCAAGGACGCCTGAAAATCCGATTGTTTTTTTCGATAGATTGATTGGTTTTGTCTATCTGTTCCAATTTCGATGCCGAAATTTGTGCAATTTCACAGTGTCCCTCCGTTGAGTACAAACTGCCGGAATTTCTGCACCGCCGGCGGCTGATAGGCTCGGTCATCACTGACCAGGTAGAAGCTGCGCTCCCACAACGGATGGGCGATCTGGATGATCTTCACATCCAACCGCAGCAGCATATCCATATAGGGTACCACGGCGATACCAAATCCGGCAGCAACCAAACCGGCCACCACCTGATCTTCCTCCGTCTCGTAGGCGATGACGGGTTTGCCGTCAATTTTAGAGAACAATTCCTCCACCACGCCCCGCATTCCGGAGCCTTCTGAGAAGTAGACCTGGGGATAAGGCAGGGTTTCCGTCAGATCCACCGAGTGGTTCTTTGCCAAAGGATGGTTTTTGGGCACGATGAGCACCAGATCCTGCTGCTCTACTGCAATGGCAGTTAAGCCCATTTCCACTGGCGGTTTGGATGAAAAAACCAAATCAACCTTTTTCTCTGCCAGTTCATCCAAAAGATGGCTGGTCACACCGGTGTGAAAGGCGAATCGAATGTCCTTTCCCGGGTTCTCTGCCAGGAATCGAGCTGCCAATTTGGGCACATAATCTACCCCCAACGTCCGCAGCAATCCCAGCCGGATCAGCCCCTCCCCACGGCTGACCCGCTGGAGGGATTCCACCCCCTCATCCAAAATGGACAGGGTTTCCTGGGCACAGGCTAGGAACTGTTCTCCATACTGGGTCAGGGAGATACTCCGCCCGTTCTTCTCAAACAGCGGCACCCCCAGTTCCCCCTCCAGCTGGGAGATGGCGTGGCTGAGGCTGGGCTGAGTGATGCATAGCCGCTCGGCAGTGCGGGTGTAATGCTGGACGTGAGCCAGCTCTACGAAGTAACGCAGGTGTGATAAATTCACGCAAAATACGCCCCCTTTCTTTGGTATGATTATACTATAACTGATAGAAAAAAACTATCATTTTATCAAATTTTATTGATTTGTTATTTTCCTCACAATGGGGTACAGTAGGGTCAGCCGAGGGCGGCAGCCGCCAGGCAAGCAGCACGGACGCCTGTACCGCCGCCCCAACCAATACGAAAAAATGCCGCCGCTGGACGGCAAGAGGAGGAAACGCATATGCAGCTGTCAGGAACCACCACCCTGCTGGGACTGATTGGATCGCCGGTCGCACACTCCAAGTCCCCTGCCATGTATAACTACTGTTTTCGGAAGTTCCATATGGACTGCGCCTATCTGGCCTTTGATGTGGCCGCCGATCAGGTGGAGCAGTCCGTAAAAGCCATCCGCACCCTGCATATGCGGGGCGCCAACGTGACGATGCCCTTTAAGACCACGGTCGTCCCTTACTTAGATCGCCTGACCCCGGCGGCAGAGACCATTCAGGCCGTGAACACCATCGTCAATGAGGACGGCGTCTTGGTGGGATACAACACCGACGGCTGCGGCTACACCCAGAACCTCCGCCGGAACGGCATCGAAGTGGCCGGCAAGAAGATCACCTTGATCGGCTGTGGCGGCGTTGGTTCCTCCATCGCCGTACAGGTGGCGCTGGAAGGTGCGGCGGAGCTGGCCATCTTCAATCGGAAGGATAAGTTCTGGCCCAGCATTGAAGAACGGATGGAGGCCATCCACAAGGTCGCCCCCAACTGTGTCCTCTCCCTCCACGACCTGGCCGACCAGGACGCCCTGCATGAGGCAGTGGATCACTGCGACATCCTCTCCAACGCCAACATGGTGGGGATGCCCCCCATGGAGGACATGAGCAACATCAAAGACCCCAGCTGGTTCCGGCCTGATCTGATCGTCACCGATGTGGTCTACTCCCCCACCGAAACGAAAATGCTCCGAGAAGCCAAAGCCGCTGGCTGCAAGACCTGCGGCGGGCTGGGGATGCTGCTGTGCCAGGGTGCGGAAGCGTTCCGGCTGTACAGCAAGGATCTGGAGATGCCCATTGATGAGATTCAAGCACTGCTTTACGATTAACCACCAACGAAAGAGAGAAAGGATGAACAAGACATGACAAAGACAGATTCCAGAAGATACTATCCCACTGCCTTAGCCCTGTACATCACCTACTTTGTCCTGGGCATCGCAGCAACCATCATGGGGCAGTACAAGCAGGACTTCGCCGCCCTGTGGGGCGCCAGCAAGCTGGCAGACGGCAGCTTTGACGTATCCAGCGTCGTGGCCGTCATCGCCGCCATCGGCCTGGGCCGTCTGGTGGCCTTCCCCATCGCAGGTCCTCTGTCCGACCGTCTCGGCCGCCGCCTGTCCGCTCTGATCGGCTGCGTCCTCTACGCCATCTTCCTGCTGGCCATCACTTTTGCACCGAATATGTATATCGGTTACGTCCTGGCCGTCATCAGCGGTATGGCAAACTCCTTCCTGGACACTAGCATCACCCCCTCCTGCATGGAGATCTTCAAGGAAAAGGGCACCATCGCCAACATCTTCACCAAGCTGGCCATCTCCATCGCACAGTTCCTGCTCCCCTTTGCCATCGGCTTTGTGGCCGCACGGAACCTGCCCTTCCACACCATCTTCATCGCCACTGCGATCATCATCATCGTAGACGGCATCTTCCTCTGCTTCCTGCCCTTCCCGCCTTTTGAACGAGTGGTCAAGAGCGCCGACAAGCCCAAGGAAAAGATGCACTTCACCGCCCCCGCTATCATCCTGATCTGCCTGGGCTTCACCACCTCCACCACCTTCATGCTGTGGATGAACTGCAACCAGGAGCTGGGCAAGCTGTACGGCTTACAGGATCCTGCTATGATTCAGTCCTTCTACTCCGTGGGCATCGTCTGCGCCCTGTTCGTCAGCGCTGCACTGCTCAGCCGCAAGGTAGAACCGGCTAAGATCCTCATCGTCTATCCCTGCATCGCCTTTATCACCCTGGGCGTCATCTACTTCGTACAGACCCCGTTCATCTGCCTGGCCGGCGGCTTCCTCCTGGGCTTCTTCGCAGCAGGCGGCGTGCTCCAGCTGGTCGCCGCAGTCGCCAACGAGATGTTCCCCAAGAACCGCGGCGTCATCACCTCCATCGTCATGATCGCCTCCAGCGTGGCCAACTACCTGGTCATCAGCGTGGCCGGCGTCCTGACCCGTGTGGGCGGCACCAACGGCCCCCGTCTGGTTCTGCTGTTCAATATGGCAGTCACCCTGGTGGGCATCCTGCTGGCTCTGTACCTGAACGTCTGCCAGAAGCGGGAGCGGGCAGCTGCTGAAAGAGCGGAGGCATAACGGATGAAAACAACGAACAACCTCTTTCTCATTGGCTTCATGGGTGCGGGCAAATCCTCTGTCTCCGCCGCCCTGGGACAGAAGCTCGGCCGTGCGGTCGTTGAAATGGATCAGTGCATCTCGGAAAACGAGGGCATGACCATCCCCGAAATTTTCGCCCAGAAGGGCGAGCCCTACTTCCGTACCTGTGAAACAGCCCTGCTCCAGGGCTGTGCCCAGGGGGAACCCCGTATCATCTCCTGCGGCGGCGGCGTGCCCATGCGGGAGGAAAACGTAGCGGCTATGAGAGCCTGCGGCACCATCGTCCTGCTCACCGCCCGTCCCGAAGTCATCCTGGAGCGAGTCAAGGACAGCGATGACCGCCCTCTGCTCCAGAACCGCAAAAGCGTAGAAGGCATCTCCGAACTGATGGAGCAGCGCCGACCCAAATACGAGGCTGCGGCCGATGTGACCGTGGACACCTCGGACTTGAACATCGAAGAAGTCTGCGAAGCAGTATTGCAGCAGGTCAACCATTGATAGAAACACAAGGAGGAAACTACTATGTCTCAGAAATATCCCATCACCGTCAGCTCCTGGACCCTGGGCGATCAGTGCACCTTTGAAGAACGTGTTGCAGCAGCAAAGGCCGCCGGTTTTGAAGGCATCGGTCTCCGTGCGGAAACCTATGTGGACGCCCTGAACGAAGGTCTGTTCGATGCGGACATCCTGGCCATCCTGGAAAAGTACGATATGAAGGTCACCGAAGTGGAATACATCGTCCAGTGGGCAGATGACCACCGCTCCTACGAGCAGAAGTACAAGGAACAGATGTGCTTCCATATGTGCCATCTGTTCGGCGTCAACCACATCAACTGCGGCCTGATGGAGAACTACTCTGTCGAACACACCGCTCAGAAGCTGCGTGAACTGTGCCACCGTGCAGGCAAGTACACCATCGGCGTGGAACCCATGCCCTACAGCGGTCTGCCCGATGTGAAGAAGGCTTGGGCTGTGGTCAAGGAATCCGGCTGCGACAACGCAAAGCTCATCCTGGACTCCTGGCACTGGATCCGTGCCAACCAGAGCTATGACCCCTCCGTTCTGGCTGACGTCCCCGCTGATAAGGTAGTCGCCGTCCAGATCAACGATGTTCAGGCACACCCCTATGCCGCTCCCGTCCTCCGGGACGAGTCCATGCATGACCGCATGATGCCCGGCACCGGCCACGGCGACACCGCCGGCTTTGTGAAGATGATCCGCGAAAAGGGCATCGAACCCGCTGTCATGGGCGTGGAAGTCATCAGCGATGAGATCCTGAGCGCCGGCGTGGCAGAAGCCGCCAAGGCAAACTTCAACGCAACCCGCGCTGTTCTGGAACAGGCTTGGCCTGAAGTAGTGGAACAGTAAGCGCCACACACCGAACCCTTAAATTTGATCTACGACTTTTTTGGAGGTATTACAATATGGAAAGCAGAATCTCTGGACACACGAAGCTCTTTTGCCTGATCGGCTCCCCCGTTGGCCACTCCGGCTCCCCCGCTATGTACAACTACACCTTCGAACGCCTGGGCATTGACGCCGCTTACCTGGCCTTTGACATTCCCCTGGAGCAGGTGGAAGCAGGCGTAGAAGCCCTCAAGACCCTGGGCGTAGGCGGCTTCAACGTGACCATGCCGGACAAGACCGCTGTCTCCCACCTGGTGGACGAGCTGTCCCCCGCAGCCAAACTCATCGGCGCCTGCAACACCGTCACCGTGGACGAGAACGGCAAGCTGACCGGCCACAACACCGATGGTATGGGCTTCGTCCGCAACCTGCATGAGCATGGCGTGGAAGTCAAGGGCAAGAAACTGGTGGTCATGGGCGCAGGCGGCGCAGCAACCGCCATCTGTATGCAGACCGCTCTGGACGGCGCCGCTGAGATCGCCATCTTCAACCGTACCGGCTATGACTTCTACTCCAACGGCGAACTGACCGTCCAGAAGCTGGCAGAAGCGGTGCCCAACTGCAAAGTCACCATCCAGCCCCTCCAGGACAAGGAAGCCCTGGCAGAAGCGGTCAACCATTGTGACATCCTGGTCAACGCCACCAAGGTGGGCATGAAGCCCCTGGAAGACCAGAGCCTCATCGACCCCTCCCTGTTCCGTCCTGACCTGGTGGTTGCCGACACCGTCTACAACCCCAGAGAGACCCGCATGATCCAGGAAGCCAAGGCAGCCGGCTGCAAGATCGCCGTAGGCGGCATCGGTATGCTGCTGTGGCAGGGTGTGGCAGCGTTCAAGCTGTACACCGGCAAGGATATGCCTGCGCAGGAAGTCCTGGAGAAGTTCTTCTCCTGAGTTCCCGCCTGTAACGTCTGAAATTACCGAAGATACCAAAGAGGAGGAGTTAAGATATGAAGTTTCCGACTATGTTTTCCCCGGTGCAGATCGGCACTGTGACCGTCCCCAACCGTTTCGTCGTGCCTCCCATGGGCAACAACTTCGCCAACACCGATGGCACCCTCAGCGACCGTTCTCTGTCCTACTACCAGGCACGTGCCAAGGGCGGTTTCGGCCTGATCACCATCGAATCCACCGTCGTCTACAAGGAAGCCAAGGGCGGCCCCCGCAAGCCCTGCCTGTTCTCTGACGACACCGTTGACAGCTTCCGCCGAGTGGCAGACGCATGTCACGCCTACGGCGCCAAGGTCTCCATCCAGCTCCAGCACGCTGGCCCCGAGGGCAACTCCGCCCTCACCGGCTACCCCCTGAAGGCAGCCAGCGCCATGCCCGCTGCGGTCGGTCGTGAGATCCCCGTGGCCATGCCTACCGAGGAAGTGTACCGCCTGATCGAGTGCTACGGCGACGCCGCTCGCCGTGCCCAGCAGGCTGGCATCGACATGGTTGAAGTCCACTGCGCCCACGGTTACCTGGTGAGCACCTTCATCTCCCAGCGTACCAACAACCGCACCGATGAGTTCGGCGGCTGCTTTGAAAACCGGATGCGTCTGCCCCGCCTCATCATCGAAAACATCCGTCGGAAGACTGGCGGCAACCTGCCCATCCTCTGTCGTATCAACGCCAGCGATGAAGTGGAAGGCGGCCAGACCGTTCAGGACGCAGCTGCTGTGGCCGCTTACCTGGAACAGGAATGCGGCGTAGACGCCCTCCATGTGACCCGTGCTGTCCACCTCCATGACGAGTTTATGTGGGCGCCTGGCATCACCCACGGCGGCTTCAACGCCAACCTGGTCACTGAGATCAAGCAGGCTGTCTCCGTCCCCGTCATTGCTGTGGGTCGTTTTACCGAACCTCAGTACGCAGAACTGCTGGTCAAGCAGGGTCGTGCCGACCTGATCGCCTTCGGCCGTCAGAGCATCGCTGACCCCGAACTGCCCGCCAAGGCAAGAACCGGCAACCTGGAGACTCTGGCTCCCTGCATCGGCTGCCTGCTGGGCTGCGTGCCTAATATGTTCGCCGGCCGTCCCATCTCCTGCGCCGTAAACCCCTGCGTTGGCCGTGAATCTGACCTGACGCCCGCCGAAGTGTCCAAGAATGTGGTCGTGGTCGGCGGTGGCCCCGGCGGTCTGTACGCCGCTTGGATCTGCGCCCTGCGTGGGCACCAGGTCACCCTGCTGGAGAAGCACCCGGAACTGGGCGGCAACTTCCGCATCGCCGCTTACCCCACCGGCAAGGGTCAGATCACCGAAGTCATCCGCTCCTTCATCGTCAAATGCGAGAAGGCCGGCGTGGATCTGCGCTGCAACGTGGAAGCAGATGAAGCCCTCCTCACTTCCCTGCATCCCGATGCCATCATCCTGGCCACCGGCTCCACCCCCCTCATCCTGCCCATCCCCGGCCTGGATACCTGCGGCTACATCACCGCTCAGGATATGCTGGAAGGCAAGGCGCCCATGGGACAGAAGGTTCTGGTGGTCGGCGGCGGCATGGTGGGCTGCGAAGCTGCCGAATACCTGGCAGAACGGGGCCACGAGGCTGCTGTGATTGAGATGAAGGACGTTATCGCCGCTGACGTCACCCCTGAAAACCGTCGTTATATGTTCGCGAACTTTGAAGAACACCATGTCCTCCTGCGGCCCAGCGCCAAGGTCAGCCAGTTCTATCCCGATGGCGTGGACTACACCCTGGCTGATGGCACTGCCGGTTCCCTCCGTGGGTATGACAATGTGGTTCTGGCCATGGGTTCCCGTTCCAACGCCGTGCTGAAGGAAACCGCCGAGAAGGTCGCTCCCCAGGTCTTTGTCATTGGCGAAGCTGCCAAGGCGCCCGGCAACGCCGTCCTGGCCACCCATGACGCCCTGGAAGCTGCCCTTCAGATCTGATCCAAGCCTCACACAAACCATTGCCAACCCATTTTGATTCTCCTCATAAAAACAACTCCTACTTTTTCAAACATCTCTCCTAGATAGATCGAACAAACTCCTTAACACGTTGACAAGCAAAAGGCAAGCGGACATTTCTTTCGAAATGTCCGCTTGTCTTTGCATGAAAATACAGATCAGCGCTGTTGTTTCTCTTGATACAGGGCAATGGCCTTCAAAAACGCTTCCCCATATTTCTCCGCTTTTACCTCACCCACGCCGGACACGCCCAAAAACTCCGGCATGGTGCAGGGCACTTTGACCGCCATATCAGTAATGATACACGGAAGTGGTAAAAAACGCAAGTATCCCCTTCCAAACGGCGAAAAACGGGTCAGAATCCTAAGATTCTGACCCGTTGCTTTTCATAGGCTATGTAGCTTGAACAACCTTACTTTCTGCGGTTGAACATTTCCATCAGATCGTCAAAGGGATCCTTTTTGGCCGGTGCTGCCTTGGGCTGCTCAGGCGCAGGAGCAGCCTTCTGCTGGGTGGCAGTGCTGAACGGATCAAACTCTACCGCCTGAAAGAAGCTCTCCTGGGGCGTCTGAGGGGCAGGTGCAGGGGTGGGTTCGGGCACAGGTGCGGGAGCCGGTTCCTGCTGAGTGACCTGGCTGCTGATCTGGGAGAAGGAGGGCACTTCCGGTTCCTCGTCCGCATCGTCAAAGCCGGTGGCAATGACGGTGACCCGCATCTCGTCCTCCATGTTCTCATCGAAGATGCTGCCGAAGATGATGTTGGCTTCGGGATGAGCAGCCTGCTGCACCAGGGTGACAGCGGTATCCACCTCGTCCAGGCCGATGTCCTTGCCGCTGGTGATGTTGATGAGCACGCCCTTGGCGCCATTGATGGAAGTCTCCAGCAACGGGGAGGAGACGGCCAGCTTGGCCGCTTCCTTGGCCTTGTTCTCGCCTGCGGCACGGCCTACGCCCATGTGGGCAAGACCGGCATCCTTCATGACGGAGGTCACATCAGCGAAGTCCAGGTTGATGACGCCCACCTTTTGAATCAGGTCGGAGATAGACTCCACCGCCTGACGGAGCACGTCATCTGCGATCTCGAAGGCGTTGGCCAGGGTGATCTTCTGGTCGGTGGCCATCTTTAACCGTTCGTTGGGGATGATGACCAGGGCATCCACCTTGTTCTTCAGCTCCGTGATGCCTTCCTCGGCCTGGCGCATACGCACCTTGCCTTCAAAGGCGAAGGGCTTGGTAACCACGCCCACGGTGAGGATGCCCAGCTCCCGAGCCACGTCTGCCACGATGGGGCTGCCGCCGGTACCGGTGCCGCCGCCCATACCACAGGTGACAAAGACCATATCGGTGTTTTCCAGCGCCTTAGACAGCTGACTGCGGTTTTCCTCGGCTGCCTTCCGGCCTACATCGGGCTTTGCGCCTGCGCCCTTGCCGTGGGTCAGCTTCTCGCCGATCTGGAGCTTAAAGGTGGCGTTGGAGGCATCCAGTGCCTGCTTGTCCGTGTTGACCGCCACAAAATCCACACCCTTGGTGCCGGAGAGCACCATGCGGTTGACTACGTTGTTGCCGCCGCCGCCGACGCCGACGACTTTGATGTTTACTGCGCTGTTGGGCTCAGTTTCGAATCCAAAGGACATATTTGTTTCCCCCTATATTTTCTTCGCATACGAAGTAATCACGCAAAATGAATGTACCTTATTATTGTAAACTGAAACAGGGAACAGGTCAATAGGTTCCGGAGTATTTCCTGTTCAATTTTTCCCACATTTCCTTCCTGTTGTCAGGATTTTTTATTTTTCGTCAGATGCGGGTGTCCGTCAGCGTAGGTCATATCCAACGTCCCCTTGTCGTCCTTGCTCCAGTTGACATCTACATACTTTTCCAGCACGGCTTCCAGCATCTTCACCTGGTAGTCAAAGTCGGCATCTGCCAGTATTTTCACCGTCAGCTGTCCCCGATAATCCATCACCAGCAGCTTGCTGTCTGTGCAGTCCACACTACGCACATCCTCCAGCAATTCCCGCCCCTTCATGGCCTTGAGCAGCCGGAGCAAGCTGTCCCGCATGGGTTTATCCTCGCTCTTGACCTTCATGCTCTGTCCCGCCTCTGGGGACACCAGCTCCAGGCCGGTGATTTGGATAAATTCCTTTGGTTTTTTGGTGGTGTCCAGCACCTTGCCCTCCTCGTTGACCAGCCACCACTCCTTTCCGGATTGGATGGCGGCGGCGGCGTTCGTCTCGGCCACAGTGATCACCAGGGTGTCCGGCAGCTTGCGCTTGATGTTCACCGAGCGCACATAGGCCAGCTCATCCAGCAGCTTCCGAGCCGTCTCGGTCTTGTTCACTAAAAACAGGTTATCTCCCTTGCTCACTCCAGAGGCTTTGGCGATCTCCTCGGTGGAGTACCGTTGGTTGCCCTCCACCTCAAACTGGTTCACCTTGAAAAAGACAATGCAGCCAGCACCGATTACCACGGCGGTCACCACCACTGCCAGCACCAAATACAGGCTCAGAAAGCGTCCGCCGCCTCGACTGCGGCGCCTTCTGCGCTTGCGTGGTCTTGCCATCCTATCCCTCCTATCTGTTTCTATGGTTGTTGCGGGATTCGCTGCAAATGAGCCCCCAAACAGGTCAGATCTCCGGCCAGATCGGCATAACCCCGATCGATATGACGCAGACCGGTGATCACGCTCTCCCCTTCCGCTCCCAGGGCGGCCACCACCAAAGCGGCGCCTCCCCGCAGGTCAGGGGCATGGACGGGCGCTCCTTTCAGCTGGGAGACTCCGGTGACCACCGCCACTCGGCCTTCCACCCGCACATCCGCTCCCATCCGCAGCAGCTCGCCGCAGTGCCGGAAGCGATTTTCAAAAATAGTCTCTACAAACACGCTGGTTCCCTGGGCACGGCACAAGGCTGCCAGTACCGGCGGTTGGGCATCGGTGGGAAACCCCGGATAGGGCGCCGTGCGCACGGGGCGGACGGCTTTCAGCCGTTGGGGACAGGTCATGGTGATGCTGTCCGGCCGAGTATGCACCTCGCATCCCGCCATCCGGTACACTTCCAGCACCGGCAGCAGCGCCCGCCGGTCTACCCCAGTCAGGGTTGCTTCTCCCCCAGCCGCCGCCACGGCAGACAGGTAGGTAGCTGCCACGATGCGGTCTGCGATGATGGTGTGTTCGGTATCGTGCAGGGAACGTTTTCCTTGGACGATCACAGTGGAGCTGCCCGCTCCAGAGACGTCCGCTCCGGCGCTGCACAGGAACGCTTCCAAGTCCACAATCTCCGGCTCCCGGGCGGCGTTGGAGATCACCGTCACGCCATCGGCGCAGCAGGCCGCCAGCATGGCATTCTCGGTGGCTCCTACGCTGGGGATAGACAGGACGATCTCCCGTCCTCGAAGGTGGTGTCCACGGCAGTGGAGACTGCCGCCCTGACATTTTACCTGTCCGCCCATGGCGGTCAATGCCGCCAGGTGCAGATCGATGGGTCTGGGGCCTAGCTCACAGCCCCCAGGCATGGATAGCTCCGCCTGCCCCATGCGTCCCAGAATGGCCCCCAGGAACACCACGGAAGACCGCATCTCCCGCATGAGCTGATCGGGCACATCCCAGCGGTGCATGGTGCTGGAATCCACCGTGATGGTTTCCCCGTCCTGCACGACCACGCAGCCCAGGTGGCGCAGAATGGCCACGGAAGCGTCTACATCGGTTAGTTGGGGGCAGTTATGTAGGACACTGACGGCGCCGGTCAGGATGGTGGCCGCCAGAATGGGGAGGACGCTGTTTTTTGCGCCCTGGACGGTCACTTCCCCGAACAGGGGGCTGCCGCCTTGAATGAGATAAGCACTCACGTTCCATTCCTCCGCTTCGTCTGGATTCTCAGGCCATCCTATGCGAAGGAAGGGGACGTTGTGTGAAAGTTACGCTTTTTTCATCAGACCACAGAGGGTCTCATAGATGCGCTCGTTGGCATCCACATGAGCCATGGCTTTCAGCTCCTGGCTCATCTTGGCCCTGCCTGCCTGATCGGCCAACATTGCCTGAACCTGCTCATAGAGCTTATCTCCGGTGCAGTCCGGCTCCAGCATGAGCACTGCCGCCCCTCGGTCAGAGAGGACACGGGCGTTCTTCTCCTGATGGTTGGCGGTCACGTTGGGAGAGGGCACCAGGATGCTGGGGCAGGCGATGGCGGTGATTTCGGAGATGGTGGAAGCGCCCGCTCGGCTGAGCATCACGTCCGCCCCGTCCATGACCACGGGCATATCATAGATATACTCCCGCACATCCACATCGGGATAGTCCGCCAGGTCAATGCCCCGCTCCTTCAGTGCTTCCAGCACCCGACTGTAATAGCGCTGTCCCACGCCGTAGATGTGGTGGAAGGGTTGTCCCTCCCGACACTCCCGTGCCACGAAGTCCACCATGTGCTGGTTCATCACCAAGGCGCCCAAGGAGCCCCAGCTGGTGACCACCACCGGCTTGTCATCGGTGAATCCCAGTTTTTGGCGTGCTTCCACCTTGGTCTGGAGGAAGAAATCTCCTCGAACAGGGGTGCCGGTGACCACCACCCGTTCTGGGTGGGGATAGTGCTTCCGGCTCTCCTCAAAGCCCACCATGACAATATCCACATACTTGGACAGCATCTTGGTGGTCAGACCAGGCTCGGCGTTGGACTCGTGGACGGCGGTGGGAATGCCCCGCCGTGCCGCCTCCCGCACCACAGGGAAGGAGGCGTAGCCGCCGGTACCCACCACCAGGTCGGGCTGGAACTGATCCAGAATGTCCTTGGCCTGGCGCTTGGAGCGGCTCAGGTTGCGCAAAGTCTTGAGGTTATGCTTAATGCCCGCCCCGTTGAGCTTCCGCAGGAAGCTGGTGATGGTGACGGTGCGGATGGGGTAGCCCTCTCTGGGCACCAGCTGCCGTTCCATGCCGCCATCTGCCCCTACAAAGAGGATGTCTGCCCGGTTCCGTTCCCGAAACATACCGGCCAGCGCCACGGCTGGGTTGATGTGTCCGGCGGTGCCGCCGCAGGTAAACAGGATTTTCATAGGAAAACACCTCGTTCTGATTTGTCTCTTTTTCTCCCCCGCTCACCCTTTTTTCGGTGCGGGGATCTGTCGGGATACTGATAATATGATCCCGATCTCTGCCAGCTGGATGAGCAAGGCAGTGCCGCCGTAGCTGAAGAAGGGCAGTGCAATCCCCGTAGCCGGAATGACATTGAGCACCACAGCCATATTCAGAAAGACCTGGACGGCCAGCAGGGTGGTGATCCCCACGATGAGCAGGGAGCCGAACCGATCTCTGGCGTGGAGCGCCAGCCAATAGCCCCGAATGATGAGCAGGGCAAAGAGGATGATGATGAGCGCTGCGCCGATGAACCCCAGCTCCTCACAGATGATGGCGAAGATGAAGTCGTTCTGTTCTTCCGGTAAGTACAGATATTTCTGCCGGCTCTGGCCAAAGCCCAGGCCGGTGAGGCCACCGGAGGCCACAGCATAGAGGGACTGGACGATCTGATAGCCCTTATCACCAGGATCCCACCATGGGTTCAGCCAGGTCTTGATGCGGTCGCTGTTGTAGCCGCCCACAAAGACGATGAGCGCCATAACGACCCCCATCAGCCCGCCGCCCAAAGCGAACCAGCCCCACCGGATACCGGCGGTGAACAGGATGGCAGCGGCAGCAGCCAGCACCAGGATGGTGCCGGACATATGCGGCTCCTTCAGCATGAGCAGGGCAATGACGATCAGGATGCCCACATAGGGGAGCAATTCTCCCAGGTCGCTCCAATAGAGGAAGCTGCGCAGCTGATTCTTCCAGATCGGATCCTTCCGACGGAGCCGCGGAGGCTGGTTTTTCCGCTTAGACATACCGGCGGCAAAGACCAGCACGATCCCCAGCTTGGCGATCTCAGAGGGCTGATAGGTGGGTCCCACCACCAGCAGCAGCTTGAGCCAGCGGGTGGCGCCGTTGACGTTGACGCCAAAGGGAGTGAGCACCAAGATTAGGAACACCACTGCCGCACACAGGATGGGCACCGCCCAGGCACGCCAGCGCTGGTAGTCCAATCGCGACACCAGCCAGAGAACGAGCACACCCAGGACGGCGTAAATGAGCTGGTGCTTGAAATAGTACAGGGCATCCCCCATCTGCACCACGCCATCCTCCACCTGATATCCGGCGGCTGGGTCGTACAGAGCCGCATAGGAGGAGGCGGAGAGGAGCATGAGCAGGCCAATGGCCAGCAGCAGCAGGGTGAGCATCAAAAAGGGCAAGTCGATAGGACCCCGTGCCAGCTGCTGTGCCCGGGTCAAGTCTCGGAAGGATTTTCTTGCCATTTGGATGCGCCTTCTTTCCTAGTCAGGATGGGTAACGCAGGTTCCGCTCACTTGCCCATAACGCCAAAGTAGGCCAGGACACAGCAGACCAAGGTCACCAAGGTGAACACGGTAAAGAGCTTCTCCTCGCTCCAGCCCCCCATCTCAAAATGGTGATGGAGGGGCGCCATGCGGAAGATGCGCTTGCCGTGGGTCAGTTTGAAATAAGTCACTTGGATGATGTCGGACAGAGTCTCCAGCAGGTAGATGATCCCCACCAGGACGATGATAAGGGGGATATCCAAGGCAAAGGCCAAGCCGCACACGGTACCTCCCAGAAAGAGGGAGCCGGTATCGCCCATAAAGACCTTGGCTGGGTGGAAGTTGTAGATCAAAAAGGCGCACAGGCCGCCCACCAGGGCGGCGGCGAAAATGCTCAGGTCGGTGATCTTCCACATGAGAGAGACCGCCAAGAAAAACAGTGCCACAGGCAGGGTCACGCCAGTAGCCAGGCCATCCACACCATCGGTCAGGTTCACCGCATTGACGGTGGCCACGATGACAAAGGCCGCAAAAACCATGTATACCGCCCAAGGCAGCTGGAAGCTGACGTTGAAGAAGGGGATATACAGGTCGGGGGTCAGGTAGCCGGTGTAGCGCAGGAGGACGGTGAACACGATAGCTGCCGCCAGCTGGAGGAGGAACTTCTGGGGCGCAGTAAGACCCTCATTCTTGTGGTACTTGACCTTCATAAAGTCGTCCAAAAAACCGATGACGCCAAAGACCAGGGCAAACAGGAACACAAACAGGGCGCCGAACCGTCCCTGGGAAAAGTCCTGCCAGCCGGTGACCAGGATGGCGATAAAAATACCGGCGATGAACATGATGCCCCCCATGGTGGGCGTCCCCTGCTTGGCCATGTGCCAGACTGGGCCGATCTCTTTGATGGACTGCCCCGCCTTCAGGGCGTGCAGCCAGGGGATCAGGAATCTCCCGATCAGGGCGGAGGCGGCAAAAGCCACCAGGAAACTAATCAAATACCTCATCTTTTGCTCCTTCGGACGTCTCTAGGCGTCCTTTCTCTCTTTTTTCTTTCTCACTCCCCATCTGGGAAGCATATTTCAGCACAATTTCCCGCTCCTGGAAGGGAATGACCCCGTATTGGGTACACATAGTTTGTTTATCCCCTCGACCGCTGAGGATCACCAAATCTCCCGGCTGCGCCAGATCCAGCGCCTGGAGGATAGCCGCCTTGCGGTCGGGCTGGAAGTGCGCGTGCTTGGACATTCCCGCCCGAATCTGGGCGCAGATGTCCTTCACCGGCTCGGTGCGGGGGTCGTCTGCGGTCAAGATGACCACGTCCGCCCGAGACGCCGCCTCGCCCAGCTGGGGACGGCGGCTGCGATCTCGGTCGCCGGGAGCGCCTAAGACCAGAATCTTCCGCTTCTCCCCCAGCCCATTGGCCGCCAGCAGCAGGTTATCCACCTGCTCCGGCGTGGCGGCGCTGTCGATGAGCACCCCCACGTCATTGGGCAGGCGCAGCAGCTCCATCCGGCCGGCGACGCCAACCGTGTGGGGCAAAATGTCCGCCATAGTGTGCAAGGTAAGCCCTGCGCTCAAGCCGCAGGCCAACGCCGCCAAGGCGTTGTACAGGCCGAACCCGCCGGGGATGGGCAGGCGCATCCGACAGATGTCCTGATCGGTGAGGGCTTCAAATTCGATCCGATCGGCGCACAGGCGCAGGTTCCTGGCGTTCAAATCCGCCTCCCCACGCCGCTCGGCATAGGTCATCCGGACGCCGCCGCAGGTCTTGACCGCCTGGCGCAGGACGGGGTCATCTATGTTGCAGATACAGCGGTCGCCCCAGCGAATCAAGGATCGGTGCAGCTCTTTTTCCCGCATCCGTCCCACGCCGCCGGTAAAGACCACGCATTGGAGTTCCAGACCGTCCATCATGGCGCTGTTCAGCGCCTCTGGCAGCAGGGTCAGAATGACCCCATCACAATGACTCTCCGTCATTTCCGCCAAAGTCTCCTTCAGCTGTTCCCGCCAGTGGAGCCAGGACAGGGGCGGCCGAATCTGTCCGTTCAGATAGACGTGTCGGGTGGTGATCAACCCGTATTGTCTCCCTAACCCTGCTTCCAGCACGCTGCGCATCAAATGCGCCGCACAGGTTTTGCCTGCGCCGCCGGTCACCACGGTCAATGGGATGGGTTTACCGTTGGAGCGCGCCACGGTCATTATCAGCCTCCGTTTTGTTGGTAAAGGATACGGTCACCACAGTGCCCCGCGCCACTTTCTTGCCCCGTTTCACACTCTGCTTGTAGGCCACGGTGCTGCTGGTATAGTTGCCAGACGTGCCGGTGGCCATCATATAGAGATTCAGGTTGTTCAAAGCAGCCTTGGCCTGGTCTGGGGTCATACCCGTCAGGTCGGGCATGGTGATGCTGTCTTTGGGGGGTGTCTCGCCCAGGTAGAGGATGACCTTGCTGCCGCTGGGGATGGTGGTTCCCGCCGCGGGGATCTGAGCGGTGACGGTGTCGCCGCCGCCCACGGTGCGATAGGTCAGATCCTTGTTGTTCAATGCCTCCTGAGCCTGCTTGGAGCTATAGCCGGTCAACGATGGGACGCTGACGCTGGCGCCAGTCAGGTCGTTGGCGGTGTACTCCTTCTCGAAGCCCAGGTAATCCAGCACGTCAGCGATCAATTCGCCGGCGATGGGCGCAGCCAAGCTGCCGCCGGAGATATAGTAGCCGGTGGTGGTGTAGTCGCTGCCCTTGTTCTTCACCTTGGGCGCCTGGAAGCCCACCAGGGCGATGACTTGG
Organism: uncultured Eubacteriales bacterium; assembly: GCA_900545815.1. Taxonomy (GTDB): domain Bacteria; phylum Bacillota; class Clostridia; order Oscillospirales; family Oscillospiraceae; genus Onthomonas. The sequence goes on from URAM01000003.1 coordinate 101,622, forward strand.
GGATCATTGGCCGGAGCGAAACCGATGAAGGAGGTGATGTACTCATCCTTCACCAATGTCTCCGAGGTGCCGGTCTTGCCGCCAATGCGGTAACCGGCCTGATAGGCGTTGGAGCCGCCGTACTTACTGACGACCCCCTCTAAGATCTCGGCACAGGTGGCAGAGGTTTTCTCGCTGATCACCTGCCGCACTGGGGTATTGTCCGCCTCATACACGGTGTTTCCCTCCTTGTTGGTGATGGACTGCACCACATGAGGGGTATATAGGTATCCACCGTTGACAACGGCGTTGACAGCGGTGATGAGCTGCACCGGAGTGACGGTAAAGCGCTGGCCAAACGAAGCGGTGGCCAGGTTGACGGTGTTGAAGTTCCCTTCGTCCCAGATCACGCTGTTCCCCTCCCCCGGCAGGTCGATGCCGGTGCTGTCGGTGAAGCCGAAGGCATTCAGGTAGGAGTAGAACTTCTCCGTGCCCAGGGACTGGCCGATCTTGATGAAGGCTGGGTTACAGGAGTGTCCCACCGCCTCCGCCAAGGTCTGCTGGCCGTGGCCGGCACGGTTGGAGCATTTGATGGTCCACTTGCCCATCTTCACTGAGCCGCTGCAATAAAAGGTGTCCTTCGTACTGATCGTCCCCGCCTCCAGGGCGGAGGCCAGCACGACCGATTTGAAGGTGGAACCAGGTTCGTAGGTGTCGTTGAGGGCTTTGTTCCGCCACATCTCGTTGAGGGCTTCGCTCTCCTTCAGTTCGCCCCCCTTAACCTTGTTCAGAAGGGTCTTGTCAATGATGGTGCTGTAGTCGTTCAGGTCATAGTCCGGAGAGCTGGCCATGCCCAAGATGCCGCCGGTCTTGCAGTCCATGACGATGATAAATCCGCCCTTTCGGACGTCATAGGACTGGATGCCCTCCTTTAAATACTTCTCACAGTAAGATTGAATGGTGGCATCCAGGGTCAGTTTCACGCTGTCCCCGTTCTTGGCGTCATAGTAATCCTGGAAGAAGTTCATCAGGTCGGTGCCGCGGGCGTTGGTGGCGGTGACCACCAGGCCATTGGTGCCGGCCAGCTCTGTATTATACTGGGCTTCCACCCCGTAAGCGCCCCCGTTGTCATTGGTAAAGCCAATGACCTGGGCAGCCAGGTTGGAGTAGGGATAGTAACGCTTGGTATTGGGCGTCAGGTAGACACAGCGAGCCAGCTCATGCTTAGAGATGAACTTACGCACGGCGGCTTCCGTCTCTGTGTCGATCTTGGTGGCGATCTTTTTGTACTGGCTCTTTTTGTCCGTACACTTCTTCGCCACATCCTCCTCCGTGACCCCATCCAACAGGTTTGCCAGGTTTTTGGCAATCAATTCCTGCACGTTCACATCATACTCCTTGGTGCTCTTGCCCGCCTTTTTGGCCGATGCCAGCGCCTCGTCCAGCTCCTCCTGCTTTTCCACGATGGCTTTGGGGGAGAGAATGACATCATAGACGGTGGAGCTGATGGCCAACACATTGCCCTGGCTGTCGTAGATAGTGCCACGCTGGGCGTTGATGGACAGCTCACTGGTCTGCTGCTCGATGGCCTCCTGCTCTAAGGTGTCGTGCTGGATGACCTGTAGATCCCACAGCTTCCAGCCGATGGGCAAGAATACGACAACGCCGAACATGACCAACAGAACGAGGATCCGCTTGAGTATTTTGTAATTTCTATCTTTCCCATGCTTTCTTCTCTTTTCGCCGTTACTCATTTTCTCACCTGCTTTCATGGCACAAGGGCGTAAGAAATCCACTGGTTTTCCTTACGCCCTGTTTCTCTCTTATGGCACTGCTACAAAACCGTATGCCCATGGACATTTGATTATGATTTCCCCAAATCAAAAAAGTCCCGCACACTCTGGAAGAACGCCGCGATGCCGCCGCTCTTTTCTTCCTGTTCGTAGACAACGATATTATCCGGGTCGGACAGCTCCACATAGACGATCTGATCACTGGTGACCGGCTTCAGGTTCCCAGCCTTTTTGACCGCCTTGCTGAGCACGTCTTGATTGAACACTTCTTCATATTCCGCTTTCAGGGTATTTTCCTCCGTCTGAAGGGTGGTGAGCTGATTTTGAAGGGCAACGGTACTTGCATACACGTTGTTGAGTTTGACATAGCTGAACAGCACCAGCACGGCCATCACAGCAGCCAAGGCAAAGCCCACCACCGCCGTGGGAGTGACCGCCTCTCTGGGGCGGAGCTTCACCTTGGGACGGGTCATCACGCGGCGGCGCTGACGGGTTCCGGTTCGGGTATGCTTTCGGGGCTGGGGCTGTCTGGAGGGCTCGCCGCCATCGGGGACAGGAACCACATTGCGCTGATAGTTCAAGTCATAGGCCACGTTGCCATAGGTTGTTTGCTGATACCGTTTTTTCTCATTGGCCATAATGACTCGCTCCTTTTCAAAATTCTCAGGCTAGTTTGGTACCTTTTCCGCCACACGCAGCTTGGCGCTGCGGGCGCGGGGATTGCGTTCCAGCTCCTCCTGACTGGGCAGGATGGGCTTCCTGGGTTTCAGGATAATCTGCGGCTTCTTGCCGCAGATGCACACGGGGAACTCCGGCGGGCAGGTGCAGCCCTTGGCCGCCTTGGCCAGCTGCTGCTTAACGATGCGATCCTCCAGGGAGTGGAAGGAGATGACACACAGCCGTCCGCCCGGCTTGAGCAGGGGGATGGCGCCGGCCACCACATCGGACACGGCGGCAAGCTCGTCATTGACGGCAATGCGGATGCCCTGGAAGGTGCGCTTTGCCGGATGCTGCTTTTCCCGCAGGGCAGCGGCCGGCATGGCGCTGCGGATCACGTCCACCAGCTGACCGGTAGTCTCAATGGGCGTCTCCTGGCGTCTGCGGACAATTGCGCCGGCGATAGAGCCGGCGTAGCGTTCTTCTCCGTATTTGCGCAGCACGTCTTTGAGCTGACCCTCCGACCATGTATTGACCACCACTGCCGCCGTCAGCGGCTGGGTCTGATCCATGCGCATATCCAAGGGGGCATCGTGCTGATAGGAAAACCCCCGTTTCGGGTCATCCAGTTGGGGGGAGGACACGCCCAAGTCCAACAGGATCCCGTCCACCTCAGAGAGATCCAGCCCCTGGAGCAGCTCCGGCATATCCCGAAAGTTGCCATGCACCAGGGTCACCCGTTCCATCCAGGGCGCCAGCCGCTCTTGGGCGGCGTCCAGCGCCGCCTGATCTCGGTCGATGGCGATGAGCCGTCCGGTGGTCAGGCGTTTAGCGATCGCTCGGCTGTGGCCGGCGCGGCCTAAGGTGCCGTCTACATAGACGCCATCCGGCCGGATGTGTAAGCCCTGGATACATTCCTCCAACAGGACTGGGCAATGGGTCAATTCACTCATCATCAGAACCCCAACAAATCCATCATATCGGCCACGCGATCGCCGCTGAGGGCGGCTTCGTCCTTGGCCTTCCACACTTCTGCGTTCCAAATCTTCGCTTTTTTGTTGTTGCCCACAATGGCAACCTCCTTCTCCAAGCCAGCGTAATCCCGGAGCTTCTTGGGGATCATAAAGCGATTCTGGCTGTCCGGCTCACACTTGGCCGCATTGGCGAAAAAGGTGTCCGAGATGGCAGCCTTACTGCTGGGCAGAGCGGCCAGCTTCTCACAGAGCCTGTCCCATTCGGGCATGGGATAGACGTTGAGGTACTGATACAAGGTTCCATCCGGTTCTCGGTTGGCACCTACGGCCACATAGAAGCAGGTGCCCAATTCCTCCCGAAAGTTGGCGGGGACAAAGAGACGACCTTTGCCATCCAGATTATGCAGATAGGTACCGGTCATCTACTCACTCCCTCCACCAACGAGGCTGTGCGCTCCCATTTGCTCCACTTTGCTCCACAGTATAGGTCTAGTATACGTCTTTTCCTGGAAAAAGGCAAGTAGTATTCCACCGCTTTTTGCTCTTTTTATCTCGGTTTTTCCTGAGAATTTAGGGCGCTTTCGTAACAAAACATTTGTTCCATCCTTTCCAGCGCTTCCAGTCCCGCCCCATCCCTTCTACCCTTTCCCAGCCCCACAAGAATCCGCCTTTTCGTTCCAAAATCCCCCTTTCCCTTGCACTTTGTGAAAATTTATGCTAGGATACGGGTGCAATCTTACTACTTCGAATCCAATCGAGGCGATCTACAATATGAACCCAAAGGGGAAAAACTGTTCCATTGCCGCCCTCATCCTAGGCATTGTATCCATCGTCCTATGCTTTCCATATGTCCTCAGCGCTCTGGCCATGGCCTGCGGCATCGTGGGGATCATCTGCGCCACCAACGGCCAGAAATACTGCCTGGAAGCAGGCCAGCCCACCGGCCTGGCCACTGCCGGTCTGGTGCTGTCCATCATTGGCCTGACCCTCTCTGCCATCTCCTTCTTCACCTGTACCCTCTGCGTCACCTGCGTGGGGTTCGTGCTGTGATATGGCACCGTTTTTCACCCTCTTTGGACGCACCGTCGGCAGTTACGGCCTCTGCTCCGTTTTCGGACTGCTGGTCAGCAGCTTTGTCGCCATCCGGCTGGGACGGCGGCAGGGCTTTCCCATCTACCCCGTCATCCAGGCGGCTGTCGCCGCCCTAGTGGGGCTGTTGGCAGGCGGACATTTGCTCTACGGCCTGCTCCACCTGCCAAGGCTGCTGGCACAGCCTGCCCCGATCATGTTTCTGCGTTGTTTCAGCGGCTCTGTCTACTACGGCGGCTTTTTGGGCGCCTGGTTCTGTGTCCACTGGTACGCCCATCGCTTTGCGCCCAACCAATGCGAACCGCTCACCGATCTATTTGCCTGCTCTGTCCCCCTATTCCACGCCTTTGGCCGGATCGGATGTTTTCTGGGTGGCTGCTGCTATGGCATCCCCTGCCGATGGGGCTTTACCGCTGAGGGAAATCCGCTGGTGCCGGAGGTGAACGGCGTCTGTCGGTTCCCAGTGCAGCTGTTGGAGGCTGGGTGCGAGCTAGGGCTGCTTCTTCTGCTGCTGCGGCTCTTTCGCAAGGGGAAGTACTCCGGACGGCTGGTGGCCTGCTACCTGCTGGGCTATGCGCCTCTGCGGTTTGGGCTGGAGTTTTTGCGCGGGGACGCCGCGCGTGGGGTGGTTTTCCGCCTGTCCGCCAGTCAATGGCTCAGTGTCCTGTTGTTTTGCACAGCCCTGTGGATATTTCGCCGCGCTCCACAAAACGAATAAAAAAACTGTCTCGGTGGGGATGTGACCCCACCGAGGCAGTTTTTTCGTTATTCGACCGCCGGTTCCCCCGGCTTTTTGTAGATCTTGTCCAGCTTCTCGTCGATCTCCCGCTGGCAGAAGGCATCCCATTCCGCCTCCGGCACCTCTTCATAGGCTACCGAGACATATTCCGTGTCCATTTTGAACAGGTCGGCCACGTCCAAGGCGATGCGGTTGGCCAAGGCGCGTTTTTCCTCGTCGCTCCGTCCCGGCCACACGTTGACTACGATATGGGGCATCTCCATCCCTCCTTCTGGTTTTTCTCATTATACCATGCCGAAGGTCAGGGTTCCACCGTTTCCTCCAACTTCTTTGCCATCCGGTGATGCTGTACCAGGTTGTCCCCCACAAAGAGGAGCACTGCCACCCAGACAAATGCGAAAACGATCTGATTGGTGCGGGTAAATTCCTCGCCGTACAGGAAAACCCCCAGCAAGAGCACCATGGTGGGGTTGATATACATTAAAATGCCGGAGAGGGTGATGGAAGTCCCTTTGATGCCCTGGGCAAAGAGCATCAGGGGCACCGATGTGACCACACCGGTCAGGGGCAGCAGGACAAACTGCCAGCCGTGCAAAAGACCCATGGCGCCGCTGCCATGCAGCTCTGCAAAGATCAGAAAAGCCAAGGCAAAGGGCGCCATAAAGAGCGTTTCCAGAAAGATCGAAGTCTCTCCATCTGCGTTCACCTTCTTTTTCAGCGCTCCATAAACGGCAAAGGAACCGCCAATGGTCAGCGCCAGCCAGGGCACACTGCCGTACATGACCACGGCAATGAGCACTCCCACAGCGGCGATGGTGATGGCCAGCCACTGGACAAGCCCGTGCTTTTCCCGAAAAAAGAGTGCGCCAATGAGCACGGAGATGATGGGACTCATGTAGTAGGCCAAACTGCTCTCCAGCACCTTGCCGATAGCGATGGAGAAGATGTACAGCCCCCAGTTGATGCTGATGAGGATAGCACAGAGGAAGATGAGCCCTACCTCCCCCTTGTCCGCCAGGGCAATTTTCACTCTGTTCCACCGCCGGCGGAGCAGGAGCAGCGAGCCGCAGAAGATGGCCGACCAGATGATACGGGAGGCCAGGACATAGGCGGAATTGACCATGCTCAGTTGCTTCCAAAAAAGGGGCAGCAAACCCCAGATAAGGTAGCTTGCAAACACCAGACCGTTCTCTCGTTTCATTCTCTTTCTCCTTTTTTCGTGATGGTCTTTAGGATAGCACCCTTCTCCACCAGCGTCAACCGTAGAGGAGCCGAAAAGCAGCAGCCCCGCACACAGGACTGCTGCTTTTATGCATTTGACCGATTTTATCCCATTTTCAGCATTTCCCTGCGCAGACGGGAGACGATGCGCTTCTCCAAGCGGGAGATGTAGGACTGGGAGATGCCCATGCAGTCGGCCACCTCCTTCTGGGTGGCGGTCTTGCGTCCCTCCAGTCCGAAGCGCATGGAGATGATGAGGTGTTCCCGCTCGTTCAAGTGGCTCATGGCTTCCCGAAGCATCTGCCGGTCCACGTCCGCCTCGATGGGCTTCACCACCAAGTCGCTGTCCGTGCCCAGCACATCGGACAGGAGCAGCTCGTTGCCGTCCCAATCCGTGTTCAACGGCTCGTCCAAAGAGATCTCCCCCTTCTGGTTGGCGGTCTTTCGCAGGTGCATCAAAATTTCATTCTCGATACATCGGGAAGCATAGGTGGCCAGCTTGATGTTTTTGTCCACCTTAAACGTATTCACCGCCTTGATCAGCCCGATGGTACCGATGGAGATCAAGTCCTCGATGTTGATGCCCGTGTTCTCAAAGCGGCGGGCAATGTAGACCACCAGGCGAAGGTTGTGCTCGATGAGGGTGCTTTTGGCCCCCAAGTCCCCGTTCTTCATGGCCTCCAGCACCTCCCGTTCCTTGGCACGGGGCAGGGGCTGGGGCAGGACATCGCTGCCGCCGATGTACCAGATGGGGTCTGGCTCCCGCAGACCCAGCCGGATGAGCAGTTGGTTCACTTTCATCTTCCAAAGCAGTTTATTGTACTTCATCTTCCTCTTTCCTCCCTATCCATCTGCCCCGACCAGGGCAGTATAGTTGCCATTGACGCTCAATTTTCCCGGGCACAACGCCACCAGCAGGCGGTTTTCCACCCGACTGCCGATGACCGCTCCATCCACCCGCACTGCCAGCAGCATCCCGCTGGACACCCCCACGGAACGGTATGGGATCATCCGCACCCGCTGTGCTCCCAGCACCGCAGCCAGCTTTGCCGCTCCCCCCACTGGATCACAAAGCGCCTGTTCTGTCAACAGATCAGCGGCAAACAGTCCCCGCACCGCCTCCCACTCCGCCACCAGTACCTTGGCATCACTGAGGGGGTCAGCCAGGGTGTTGCCCGTGTCCACCAGGGCATCCAGACGGACGGTACGACCCTCCATGGTCAATGTCACTGGCAAGATCTCCTTGGACACCTTGGAGTACCGCCCCAGACAGCGCATTCCCACCGACAGCACCAGGTAACTCCCTGCCGCTGACAGGCACAGGATCTTGAAATCCAGCCCCGTGGCTGGGATACCGTTGGCGTAGGTCAGGCCACCGCTGCCCAGCAGGGACAGCATCAGCACCCCGCCCCCCAAGGCACAGGCACAGGCGAAGAACACCAGCGTCAGCCGCAGCAGCCGCTGCCGTCCGCCGAAGGCGGTCAGCGCCAGGGCGACCCCCACTGCCACCTTCACCGGCGGGTAGGTCAAAAAGTGCCCCTGGGGCAGGAAGGCGCACAGGGCGTACACCGCCCCCATCAGCGCCCCCAGCGCCAGACGCAGGGTGGGCACATACTGCCCGCAGATGCGGGCGGAGAGACGGAGCAATAAGTAGTCGATGGTCAGGTTGAGCAGAAACAAGGTGTCCACGTACACCACCGTCATAGGCGTCCTCCCTTCTGTGGGTTCCAGTATAGCCCACTGGGATGGAAAATTTCGTCTAAGTGGGGACAAGGCGCAAAAAATCCCTCCTGCCGAAGCAGGAGGGATTTGGGATCATAGCGGCGACCGGAGGAAGTTCCGCAAACACTTCTGGGACAGCGCCAGACAGAGCAGCTCCGAGATGAGCGGTGCAAACCAGATGCTGCTGTCGCCCACCGTATAGGCCAAGACCATCAGTGCCCCCGCCTGGAGCACTAGGCCACGGCCGACGGAGATGCAGATGGCAGGACGCGGCCGTTCCACCGCAGTGAGGAACCCGCCGATGAGGATGTTGACCCCTAGGATGAGGTAGCACAGACTGTACCGCCGGAGGGCGTGGACGGAGGTCAGGTTCAGCTCCGGGTTAGTGTTGGACAGGAACGCCTGCACCAGCTGGGGGGCAAGCAGGAAGATGCCCAAAAAGACCACGGCGGTGACGATAGCCACGGCGGTGAACCCGTACCGCAACAGCTTCCGGCAGCCGGCGGCGTCCTCCTTGCCGTAGTGGAAGCTGACCAGGGGCTGACTGCCCTGAGAGATGCCCATCATCATGTTGATGACCAGGGTGTTGGTGTAGGCGATGATGGTGTAGCTGACCAAGCCCTCCTGGCCGATGCACCGGAGGATCATGTGGTTGAAGAGCAGGATCATGAGCCCGTTGCACAGCTCATTGACCCCATCGGAGATGCCAATAGGGATGAGACGGCGGTAGATGCGCCAATCCATCCGGAAGCGGACAAAGTGGAAGGTGGTCTTGCCCCGAATAAAGTGGCGCAGATAGATCACACAGGTGAGCATCTGAGACAGGCCGGTAGCCACAGCGGCACCCCAAACCCCCAAATCCAGGTGGAAGATGGCCATATAGTCCAGGACACAGTTGGTCAGGCAGCCGATGATCACCGTCCGAATGGCCAGCTGGGGATACCCATCGGTCTTGATCAAAATTTCCATATTGTAGGAAATGATAAAGCAAACAGCAAAGGGGGCAAGGCCGGCCAAGTAGTCCTTGGTATAGGGCAGCGTGACCCCTTCCGCCCCCAGCAGCTTGGCCACTGGCTCCAGGAACAGAAAGACCAAGACGGTGATGACAACACCGGCCACGGTGAGGAGGGTGACATTTTGGCTGAACAGACTGTTGGCCCGCTCCCGTTTGCCCTGTCCCAGGAAGATGGAGAGGATGGTACTGGTACCCACGGCGAAGATGACTGCGATGGAAAAGAGCAGGTTCAGGAAGGGCGCGGACAGGTTGACCGCGCTCATGGCGTACTCGCCTACTCCACGAGCCACGAACAATCCATCCACGATGGAGTACAAGGAAAAGACCATCAAGGAGGCTACTGTAGCGGTGGAGAAGCGGACGAACTGAGAGAGTAAGCTGCGCTCATCGAGCATTTTGGATTGAAATTCCTTTCTGTTTTGAATTTTCCGCTGGGGAATCTTACCGGATATTATACCGGAACCCTGACAAACTGTCAACACACCTCCCGATTCAGGGCAGCTGGTCGATGTGCTGGAACAAAAACTCGATGAAATATTTGCTGGCGATGGGCATGGTGTTCTTGTCCTTCATGACCAGGCCGATCTTGCGCATGACCACCGGTCTTGTGGGCAAAATAGCCACCTGATAATTGGTCTTGCGTAGCACCAGCTCTGGCAGGATACTGATGCCCAGCCCCGCCTCGATCATGGACAAAATGGAGTAGTCATCGTGGACACGGAGCCGGACGGAAGGCTCCAGCCCCTGCTGATGGAAGGCCTCCAACGGCTCGCTGAGCAGTCCTTCCTCCAACAACAAAAAGGGTTCGTTTACCAAATCCTCCAAGGTCACATAAGGCGCTTGCGCCAAGGGATGGTTTAACGGCAGCACCGCACGGTGCTCACCGGCCTTGACGAAGCGGGTCTTGATATTGGGGATGGCGTCCGGATTCACAAACCCGAAATCCGCCTCCCCAGTGCGCACCCGTTCTGGAATACTGGTGTAATCCCCCTGGTGCAGGACGAACTCCACATTGGGGTAGCGCTCCTGGAACTGCTTGATGAGGGTGGGCAGCCAGTGGCAGGAGACGCTGGAGATGGTGCCGATGCGGATGGTTCCGGTGTCCAGGCCGCGAATTTCTTTGGCGATCTCCTGCATGGCCTGATACTGGGCGACGGTCTTTTGGATGGAGGGGAAAAGGCGTTCCCCCTCGATGGTCAGTCGGCTGCCGTAGCGGGAGCGGTAGAGGAGCTTGATGGACAGTTCTCGTTCCAGGGAGGTGATCATCTGGCTCATGGCAGGCTGGGTATACCCCAACACCTCCGCCGCTTTGGTCAAACTACCCAGTTCGACCGCCTTTTGCAGGGCAATATATCGGTTCATTTCCACATAACCTTTCTGCATATTTACATTCCAAACATTTATTTTACTTATGCTAAATTTCAGTATATACTAGAGCCACGGAAAACGCAAGGAGCGAACCGCTCTACGCAATCAAATCTCAAAGGAGGTTCTTTTCATGAGCAGCAAACGAGCAGAATTATTGATGGTTAGCGTCACCCTAGCTTGGGGTTCCTCTTACCTGCTGATGAAAGTGGGCCTCAACGGCATCGGGCCATTCAACCTCATCGCCCTGCGCTTCGGCATCGCCTTTGTCTTTATGACCCTGGCTTTTTTGCCCAAGTTCCGCAAGCTGACCCGCGCCACCCTCCTGAAGGGACTTTTGGCCGGCGTCATCCTGTTCCTGCTCTTTACCGGCATGGTCTGCGGCGTCAACTACACCACCGCCTCCACCGCCGGTTTTCTGACCAGCACCACTGTTGTGCTGGTGCCCATTTTGGAGAGCTTCCTGAAACGGAAGCTGCCGGAAAAGTCCATGGTCGCCAGCATTTGCATCGCCATCTGCGGCCTGTTCCTGCTGACCGCCACAGACGGACTGGCTCTGGATAAGGGTGCGCTGCTCTGTCTCATGGGCGCACTGTTTTACGCCATCTACATCATCGTGCTGGACAAGATCGCCAAAAAGGAGGACGCCTTCCTCATCAGCATCATCCAGCTGGGGGTCGCCTCCGCCCTGGGCGCCGTGGCTATGTGCCTGTTCGAGACTCCCTCCCTGCCCACCAGACCGGTGGAATGGGGTGCCGTCATTGGCCTGGGGCTGGTGTGCAGTGCCTACGGGTTCGTGGTACAGCCCATTGCCCAGAAGTACGCCGCGCCGGAAAAGATCGGTTTGATTTTTGCCCTGGAGCCGGTCTTTTCCGCCATCCTCTCCTTCCTGTTCCTTCATGAAGTGCTGGACGTCCGTGGCTACCTGGGCGCTGCCCTCATCCTGCTGTCTGTGGTCTTTTCCGAACTTATGACCTCTGGTCGGAACGTCACCGTCAGCGAAACGCTCCCGATGGACGTCCACACGGCTTGTCGCTGAGTCAAGCACCTTTCCTCACGCTAATATCCATTTCTTAATACCTACTCTCTAAACGGAAAGCGGAGACTACCATGTAGTCTCCGCTTTCTACTTTTTCGCATAAATGCAAGTATTTTTCTAAACCTTACAAGCCGCGGCTCCACTCCGGCCGCATCTGGCTCTTGCCGGCCAGCACGCTGTCGATCTTGGCCAGCATCTCCGGCGTCTTGTCCGGGATGGTGTCGTTGAACGCCAGATAGTTGGATGCGTGGTTGCTGGTGAAGTGGATGGGGCCTTCGTGGATATTGGCCAGCAGCAGCCGTGTTTCCTCCAACACCTGGCGGGGGGTCAGCATCTTGAACTTGCCCTGCTGGACGTCCTGATACATGGGAGTGCCCGGCTCACACATATAGGTCAGGGCGGACAGGTGCTGGGGCACCATCTTGTTCATCAGTTCAGCAGTCGCCAGGGCGTGCCGCTTGGAGGGCTCGCCGGGGCCAGCCAGACCCAAGATGATCATGGTCCACAGGTCAAACCCGCAGTCCTTCAGCAGCAGTGCAGCGTCCAAGATCTCCTGGGCGGTGGCACCCTTCTTGACCTTTTTCAACAGCTCATCATCCCCAGTCTCCACCCCCAGGTAGGCACGCTTCAGACCAGCTTCGTTCAGCTCCTTGAGCTGGGCAGGGGTCTTGGACATGGTGGACTTGGGGCCTGCGTAGGTGGTGACCTTTTCCAAGTAGGGAAAGGTCTTATAGAGTCGATCCAGGATGGTCAGCAGTTCCTCCTGCTTCATGATGATGGCATCGCCATCGCACAGGAACACCCGACGCACGCCGTTGCCATAGGCTTTGCGTGCCATTTCAATGTCATCCAAAATATCCTTCAACGGGCGGATGCGGAACCGCTTGTCCTTATACATACTGCAAAAGGTGCAGCTGTTATTGGAACAGCCGATGGTACACTGGAGCAGGTAGCTTTTCCACTCTCCGGGGGGACGGTAAATCATGCCTTCATATCTCATAATACATTCTCCACAAATCGTTTCATTGTCGCACAGAATTTCTCCATTTCTTCCTCGCTGCCGATAGTCACCCGGAGGAAGTTGTCGATTCTGGGCAGGTCAAAATAGCGAACCAGAATGCCCGCCTCACGCAAATCCGCAAAGAGCTTGCGGGCAGGTCGTTCCGGATGGGTGATAAAAATAAAGTTGCTCTTGGAGGGCAGGACGGTAAAGCCCAGCTCCCGCAGGGTCTCCGACGTCCGGTCTCTGGTGGCCGCCACCTGGGCACAGCGCTGGGCAAAGTAGTCCCCATCCTCCACCGCTGCCACACCGGCCAAAATGGCCAGCTGGTCGATGGTATAGGAGTTGATGGAATTTTTGACACAGTTCAGCCCCTGGATGAGGTTCTCACTGCCAAAGGCGAAGCCCACCCGCATCCCTGCCAGGGCACGGGACTTGGACATGGTCTGCACTACCAGCAGGTTGGGGTACTCGTCCAGCAGGGGCAGGGCAGAGGTGCCGCCGAAGTCGATATAGGCTTCGTCCACGATGACCACCACATCTGGATTTCCCTCCAAAATGCGCCGCAGGGACGCCTGATCCAGCTCGATGCCGGTGGGGGCATTGGGGTTGGTGATGACCACGCCATCATTATCCCCCAGCATCTTCTCCACCGGAATGGTGAAGTCGTCCTGCAAGGGGACGGTGCGGTAGTGGATGCCGAACATATTGCAGTAGACCGGATAGAAGGAGTAGGTGATGTCCGGAAACAGGACGGTACCCCCTTCCTCAAAGAACGCCTGGAAGGCAAAGGCCAGCACCTCGTCCGAACCGTTGCCCACGAACACCTGGCTCTCCTTGACGCCGTAGGACTGCGCCAGCGCAGACACCAGCTTGCTGGCGTCCGGATCGGGATAGAGCTTGAGCCGCTCGTCCACCCCCTTCTGTACCGCTTCCACCACCTTGGGGGAGGGTGGGTAGGGGTTCTCGTTGGTGTTTAACTTGATGAATTTCCGCTCCTTGGGCTGCTCCCCAGGGGTGTAGGGGGTCAGACTGCGGATACGGCCGCTCCAAAATTCTTTCATAGCTCGTGCGCTCCCTTATGCTTTTATCATTGTGGCTCCTGCCCCTGGGGCAGGACTTTTTTCACACTTTTTTCCGCCTTGCTGCGCAAGATCATCACTTCTCGCCCGCAGGTTTGGCAGCGGAGACGAAAGTCCATACCCACCCGCAGCACCAGCCATTCTCTCCCCCCGCAGGGGTGCGTTTTTTTCATCTGCAAGACATCGCCTACTTGAATGTTCATGGGGTTCGCCTCCTATATTACTTTAGCACACTGATACGCTATCATATTATATCTTCCCTGTCAATAGCACTCCTGCACAAATCCAGCCGCCGGACGGTGCAAGAACAAACCCCCTCCCTGCGGCATAGGATACACCATCCATACAACTGAAAAAGAGGAGGAAGGATTATGCATGATTTCTGGCCGGAAGGCCGCCGATACGCCACCCAGGAAAATCAGCACTTTTTATCCAGCCGAGCCGGTCTAGAGGCCGCCTGGCGGCAGCAGATCATCTTGGAAGGGCTTGCCCTCCGCTGTGACCCCACTCACGCTCTGACGGTGCAGCTGGGGGACACGGTGGGAGTCATCCCACGGGAGGAGTGCGCCCTGGGCATCCGAGAGGGCAGTACACGGGACATCGCCATCCTCACCTGCGTGGGCAAGGCGGTGAGCTTTGTGGTCACCGGCTTTGCAAACGGCGTCCCCCAACTCTCCCGGCGCTTGGCGCAGGAACGGGCGCTGGCACAGCTGCTGCAATGTCAGCCGGGGGACATCTTGCCCGCCACCGTCACCCACCTGGAACCCTACGGCGCCTTTGTGGACATCGGCTGCGGCGTCCCCTCCCTGCTGCCCTTGAAAACCCTCTCCATCTCCCGCATCCCCCATCCCAACTGTCGTTTCCGATCGGGGCAGGAGATTTTTTGCGTGGTGCGGCAGGTGATGCCGGAGCTGGGACGGGTGCAGCTGTCCCACAAGGAGCTGCTAGGCACCTGGTCGGAGAACGCCAGCCACTTTGAAGCAGGGGAGACGGTGACCGGCATCATCCGCAGCGTCATGGACTACGGCATCTTCGTGGAGCTGGCCCCCAACCTGACCGGCCTGGCAGAACCGCTGGAAGGCTTTCAGACTGGGGATTCCGTGTCGGTCTACATCAAATCCATCTTACCCGACCGGCAGAAGATCAAGCTGGCCATCATCGGCGCCGTGGCGCCTCAGCCCCCTGCTCCTCTGGCCTACCACGCCACCGCCGGTCGGGTGGTGGACTGGAACTATCACGGAGTCACCCACATCCTCCCGCCGGAAGAACTTATCCCTTCCCCTTGATGCGCGCCCAATAGGCTTTGGCCGCTTGTTCGGTCTTGTTCTCGCCGTATTGATAATAGGCGGCGTCCTTGAGCCGGTCGGGCAGGTACTGCTGGGGAACATAGTGGTTGGGGAAGCTGTGGGGATACTGGTAGGTCAGCCCACGACCCAGCTTTTTGGCACCGGTGTAATGGCTGTCCATGAGATAGGCGGGGATGTCCCCATAGTTTCCCTTGCGGATGTCGCTGAGGGCGGCGTCAATGCCCATAATGGCGGAGTTGGATTTGGGCGCCGTGGCCATCAAGATGACCGCTTCCGCCAATGGGATACGGGCCTCCGGCAGCCCCAACATATTGGCCGCGTCAATGCAGGATTTCACAATGGACACCGCTTGAGGATAGGCCAACCCCACATCCTCGGATGCAATGACCATGAGCCGCCGGCAGGCGGACACCAAATCCCCCGCCTCCAGCAGCCGTGCCAGATAGTGCAGCCCTGCGTCTGGGTCACTGCCTCGGATGGACTTTTGCAAAGCGGACAGGATGTCATAGTGGTTGTCTCCGTCCCGATCATAGCGGAAGGCAGACTTCTGTCCCACCAGCTCCGCATCCTCCAAGGTCACCGTCACCACGCCGTCCACCTGCTGGCCAGCGGCACAGAGCAGCTCCGCCCCGTTGATGGCCTTGCGCACATCGCCGCCGCAGGCGGTGGCCAGGTAATCCCGCACATCGTCCGATGCCTGGATGGTCACGCCGTTGCGCTCCTCCAACAGCCGGAAGGCACGGTCTACCGCCGGTCGAACCTCCTGGGGCGTGACCGGTTTGAACTCAAAGACGGTGGAGCGGGAGAGGACGGCATTGAAAATGGTGAAGTAGGGGTTCTCCGTGGTGGAAGCGATGACGGTGATCTTGCCGTTCTCCATGAACTCCAACAGGGACTGCTGCTGCTTTTTATTGAAATACTGGATCTCATCCAGGTAGAGCAGCACCCCGTTGGGCGCCAGCAAGGTGTCAACATCAGCGATGACCTCCCGAATGTCCGCAATGGAGGCGGTGGTGGCGTTGAGCCGGTGCAGGGTGCGGTGGGTCTGATTGGCGATGATGTTGGCCACTGTGGTCTTGCCGGTGCCGGACGGGCCGAAAAAGACCATGTTGGGCACCTGACCGCTCTCGATGATGCGGCGCAAAACCCCGTTCTTGCCCAGGATGTGGCTCTGCCCCACCACGTCCTCCAAGGTCTGCGGCCGAATTTCATCGGCCAACGGACGGTACTGCATCTGTGCCGCCTCCTTTCCTTCGTACTTGCGTCTATTTTACCACATTTTATGACGTGGGAAAAGGGATGAGCATTGTGGAATATTCCGTTTTTTCTCATGCAATGTACCAAAAAAGTCTGGGAGTTCATCCCAGACTTTTTCTCGTGCTGCTTGCACTGCTTTTTATCATTTTTGTGTATACGATGCTTCTGATCGGCCTTGTCGGCCTGTTCATCGCTGCATGGAACATAAAGAAGTAACCACTCAGCCTTCACCTTGAGCGGTTATTTCTTATAAAGTAACTTTTCAGGGGGGCTAACCGTTTTGCCGGTAGCGCCCTTGCTCTATTCTCAGTATAGTGCATCCCACCAAACTTGTCAACCATTTCAAATTCAGAAACACGGGTTTCCCCGCCCCCTGTTTTATGCTACAATCAATGGTGACTTTATCACAGGAGGAACACGCCATGAAGACCAAAGAGGAGGCACGCGCCATCGTCAACGGGCTGAAAGCACTGTACCCGGATGGCATCTGTTCCCTGCAATACCAAAAAGATTATGAACTGCTGTTCTCCGTCCGCCTGTCCGCCCAGTGTACCGATGCCCGAGTGAACAAGGTCACCCCCGCCCTGTTCCAGCGCTTCCCCACCCTGGAAGCCTTTGCAGAGGCCACTCCGGAGGAGGTGGCCGAATACATCCACTCCTGCGGCTTCTACAACGGCAAGAGCCGAGATTTGGTGGGCTGCGCTCAAATGCTGCTGCGGGACTTCGGAGGCAAAGTTCCCCGTGCCATGGACGATCTGTTAAAACTCCCCGGCATCGGCCGCAAGACCGCCAACCTCATTCGGGGCGACATCTTCCATGAACCAGGCTGTGTGGTAGCAGACACCCACTGCATCCGCATCTCCGGCCGCCTGGGCCTGACCGACGGGACAAAAGACCCGATAAAGGTGGAAAAGCAGCTGCGGGAAGTGCTGCCACCGGAGGAATCCAACGACTTCTGTCACCGATTGGTGCTCCACGGACGGGCGGTGTGTACCGCTCGGACGGCCAAGTGTGAGCTCTGTCCCCTGTGCGAGTGGTGCGATCACTTCTTGAGCCAGGGGAAGTCGTCGGAGGGGAAAAAGTAACCCATTTCAAAGAGGAACCACGCAACGTCCTATCCAGATGTTGCGTGGTTCTTTTTTCAACCTTTTCGCTTCTTCCCGCCAGCCTTTTTCTCCACACGCCCTGTGGATTTCTTACCTTTTCCAACTTCGGGCTTCCCTTTCGGACGCTTCTCGCCGCCCTTTTCCCCGACCTTTTTCGCCCTCGGCGGATACGGCCGGATCAAGCACCTGGCGTCAAACCCGATCAGATCCTCTCGCCCTGCCTTTTGCAGCGCTTCCCGCACCAGCTTCCAGTTTTCCGGCACCTTCCACTGAAGCAAGGCTCGCTGGAGGGCTTTCTCGTGGGGATCGGTGGCTACATACACCGGTTTCATGGTGCGCGGGTCGATGCCCGTGTGGTACATACAGGTGGACAGGCAGCCGGGCACCGGATAGAAGTCCTGCACCTGCTCCGGCAGCCGGTGGCTGGCGTTCAGGTACTCCGCCAGCGCCACTGCATCCTGCAAGGTGCTGCCCGGGTGGGAGGACATCAAATAAGGTACCAAAAACTGCTTTTTCCCAGCGTTTTTGTTCAGCGCATTGTACTTCTGCTGGAACCGCTCATAGACCTCGATATGGGGCTTGCCCATATAGTCCAGCACCGAATTGATGCAGTGCTCCGGCGCCACCTTCAGCTGGCCGGACACATGGTACTGTACCAGCTCCCGAAAGAAGGTGTCCCGTTTGTCACAGAGCATATAGTCATAGCGGATGCCGGAGCGGATGAAGATCTTTTTGATGCCAGGAATCTTTCGCAGCTTCCGCAGCAGCGCCACATAATCGGACTCATCCGCATCCAGGTTGGGACAGGGCTTGGGCGCCAGACACACCCGTTTGGCACAGACTCCCTCCTTCAACTGCTTCTTACAGCTTGGGTGGCGCAGGTTGGCCGTAGGGCCGCCTACATCGTGGATGTAGCCCTTAAATCCAGGGTGATGGGTCAGCGCTGTGACCTCTCGGATAACGCTCTCGTGACTGCGGCAGGTCATCATCCGCCCCTGGTGAAAGGCCAGGGCACAGAAGTTACAGCCGCCGATGCACCCACGGTTATGAGTGACCGAAAAACGCACCTCCTCAATGGCCGGCACGCCGCCCATGGCGTCGTACATAGGGTGCGGTTCTCGCACATAGGGCAGCTCTGCGATGCGATCCAGCTCCTTGGTGGACAGGGGCATCTGGGGCGGGTTGGTCACCAGCCACCGGTTCCCGTGCTTCTGCAAGATGGCCTTGCCCCGCACCGGGTCGTGCTCCTCGTACTCCACCTGGTTGGCTCTGGCGTAAGCCATCTTGTCCGCCTTCACTTCTTCATAAGAGGGCACCTCCACCCAGGGATACACACAGGCTTCCCGCTCCCTTGCGGCGAAGCTGGTGCCTCGGACGGCGGTGATGTCACTGACCGGCACACCGGCGTTGAGCTGTGCGGCAATCTCCAACGTGGCCGCCTCCCCCATGCCGTAAATGAGCAGATCTGCTCTGGCATCAAACAAGATCGCTCGGCGCACCTGGCCGCTCCAGTAATCATAGTGAGCAAATCGCCGCAGAGAGGCTTCCAGACCACCAATGATGAGGGGTATGTCCGAAAAGGCTTCCCGCACCCGATTGGCATAGACGATCACCGCCCGATCTGGCCGCAAGCCAGTCTGATGACCGGGGGAATAGGCATCCTGGCGGCGGCGCTTTTTTGCTGCGGTGTAATGGGCTACCATGGAGTCTAGGTTGCCGGAGGAGAGCATGACCGCCAGTCGGGGTTTCCCCATGGCACGAAATGCATCCGCACTGTGCCAGTCCGGCTGGGGCAACAGTGCCACCCGATACCCCTCCGCCTCCAAGGTGCGCGCGATGACCACCCCGCCGAAGGAAGGGTGGTCTACATAGGCGTCGCCGTTGATGATCAAGAAGTCGTACCAATCCCAACCACGGGCCTCCATATCCGCCTTGGACACGGGCAGGAAGGGATTTTGATCGACCTGTTTCTTCCCGCTCATACCGGATACCCGATCTCTTTCTCCATCAGCCGCAGCGGAACTGCGCTGTCCGCAGCTGGCCCGATGTCGGTGAACCCGTTGCGCAGATAAAACCGCTGGGCTAGGTCATTGTCCGGACTGCACCGCAGGCGGAGCTTGGTGCGTCCCATGGGACGGAAGGTGGACACAGCCTGGCCAATGAGCTGGATACCCAAGCCGTGATGGCGGAATTTTTGGTTCATATAGTAAAAGGGAATGTATCCGGCGTTGGCTTCTGCGTATCGTTCCAAGTCCATTTGCAGCAGCCCTGCGATCTCCTCCCCATTCATGGCCACCATGACCGCTTTGGCGTCCGCTTCACTGGACGCCTTCGCCGCCTGATAGAACTGCTCCATGGGGCAAGGCTCGTCACCGTGGACGCCGATCCAAGCCTCCCGACGGTAGTGCTCATACAACTCCCGCTCCGCCGTCGGTTCCCAAGGACGATACCAGATATTCTGGTTCTCAATGGCTGCCTTCTCCTTGGGTTCCCGCCACCAGGTCTGTTTGCCCAGGGTGGACAGTTCCGGTGTCAGGTGCGCGCCGTCCCCGTAGAAGATCACCTTGGCCTGTTCCCCCTCGATCTCCACACAGCTAACCGCTGTGTTATCGCTGGGGATCATGTTGTGCATCTCCTCCAAAGGGCGGCCATAGAAGGCGTTCACCGCCGTCCGGATGGCCTCCCCGTGGCTGACGCAGGCGATGGTCTTACCATCGTTGGCTGCCGCCAGCCGGTAATAGGTGGCCACCACCCGCTCTCGCAGCTCTTGAAAGCTCTCACCGCCCATGGAGGTGTAGTGGGTGTTTCCGCCGGAGAAATAGGCCATCTGCTCCGGATATTTCCGTGCCGCACCGCCCCAGGTGTCGTCCTCCCAATCCCCCATGGAGATCTCTCGCAGCCCCGGTTCCAGCTGCAAGGGCAGCCCCTTGGGCAGATAGAGGGCTTTGGCAGTGGTCTGGGTGCGGAACAGGTCGCTGGAATAGACCGCATCCAAGTGGATGTCCTGGAACCGTTTCTCCAGCGCTTGAATCTGCCGGTACCCTAAGGGGGTGACCAAGCTATCATATTGACCATGGATGCGCCGGTATAGATTTCCCTCCGCCTCCGCATGGCGGATGATGTAAATTCTGGTCATAAAAACACTTCTTTTCTATCTCTGCTTCATTGACATAATGACAACGCTATTTTACCAAGGCAAGACGCCTCCGGTCAGCTCTGTGACCGATCTCAGCCCCTGCCGTTGGGCAATAGCCGCCAGCTCATCCCGCACCTGCAAGGGGGCGTAGGGATCAACAAAGTTCGCCGTCCCCACCGCCACAGCGGAAGCGCCGGCCAGCATCATCTCAGCGGCGTCTGCGCCGGTGGCAATGCCGCCCATTCCCAGCACAGGGATGCTGACCGTATTGGCCACCTCCCACACCATCCGCACGGCGATGGGCAGGACAGCAGGGCCGGACAGGCCGCCGGTATTCATCTTCAAAATGGGACGGCGGGTGTTCACGTCAATCCGCATCCCACGGACAGTGTTGATAAGGGACACTGCATCCGCACCGGCAGATTCCACCGCCTTTGCAATGGCGGTGATGTCGGTGACATTGGGGGAGAGCTTGACCATGACCGGCACGGCGGAATGTTTCTTCGCCACCTCGGTCACTTCCGCGGTCATCTCCGGCACCACGCCGTACTGCAAGCCGCCGCATTTGACGTTGGGACAGGAGACGTTGACCTCGATCATGTCCACCCCAGCATCGCTGAGCTTCTGGCACAGGATGCCGTACTCCTCCGGAGTGTTGCCAGAGATGTTGGCGATGATCTTCACGTCATGTTTCCGTAGTTCCGGCAGCTCTTGGGCGATAAATTCGTCCACGCCAGGGTTCTGAAGCCCCACGGAGTTCAGGATTCCCATGGGGGTTTCGGCCACACGAGGGGGTGGGTTACCCTCCCTTGGGGCAAGTGTAAGTCCTTTACAGCAAATGCCCCCAAGTTCACTCAGGTCGTAGAACTGACCGTATTCCCGACCAAACCCGTAGGTGCCAGAGGCCACTACAACGGGATTTTTCATTGATATACCAGCAAAATTCACCTGTTGGCGCACCTTATTCATCCCACTCTACCTCCTCACTTCGGAACACAGGGCCGTCCTTGCAAACCCGTCTGTAATGTCCTTTTACTTTACAGGAACAGGTCAAACAGGCGCCCAAGCCACAGGCCATCCGTTCCTCCAAAGAGACTTGACAACCACTCCCCTCCCCCGCCGTCACGGCGGAGATCGCCTTCAGCATAGGAGTGGGGCCACAGGCCAGCACAGTCAGGTTGGGATTTTCCCGCAGCAGCCGCTGCACCACCTGATCCACCCGACCGATTTCGCCGCAGGAGCCGTCCTCAGTGGTCACAGTGACGGGCACGCCTGCCGCCGCCAGCTCATCCGCCAGGATGACGCCATCCTGGGAACGGAAGCCAAAGGCTGCCTGGCACCGGTTGCCCAGCAGGCGGGCTGCAAAGCACATAGGTGCGGTGCCGATGCCGCCGCCCACCAGCAGAATGGGCTTGTCGCCGGACAGATCGAAGCCGTTGCCCAAGGGGCCCAGGACATCCAAGCGCTCTCCAACAGTTCGCTTTGCCAGCCAATCCGTCCCCGTCCCACGGACTTGAAAGACGATGCGCAGGTTGTCCTTCCAGGCATCGCAGATGGAGATGGGACGGCGAAGCAGGTGTCCTTCGCCGCAGCGGATGTGGACGAACTGTCCGGGCTGGGCAGCGCTTGCCATCTCTCCGGCATCCAATACCATAGAGAAGATATCCGCCGTCAGCGGTTTCATTTCTCGAATTTCACACTGTTTTTGAATGGGCATTTTACTCCCCTTTCTCAATCACCGATGGTGGTATAAGCGCAGATGTCCTCCCGCATATCCAGCGCCGCCTGACGGGCGGCTTCCTGGTAGTCCAGACCGTTCTGACCGGTCTTTTTCCAAGCACACATAATCCCGCGGGAAGAATTTATGATGGCACCCTTGCCCCCTGCATGGAAGGCGTTGGCCACGTCCGCTGCCGTGCCGCCCTGGGCGCCGTAGCCAGGCACCAGGAAAAAGGTGTGGGGCATCTGCTGGCGCAGCTTGCGCAGATCCTCCGGATAGGTGGCGCCGGTGACGGCACCTACCCGACTGAAGCCGTACTGGGCACTGCGGCTCCCTTCGCCCCACTGCTCTACCAGGTCGCCCATGACCGTGTATACCTTCCGGCCATTGATCTCCCGATCCTGCAAATCCACAGCGGAGGGGTTAGAGGTGCGCACCAGCACGAACAAGCTCTTGTCCTCCGCTTCCGCCACGGTCAAGAAGGGTTTTACCGCATCGCTGCCCATGTAGCCGTTGACAGTCACGCAGTCGGCGTCAAACCCAGGCAAGGTCACATCTCCCACCACAGTCTTGCCCAGCCAGCCCTCGGCATAGGCGGTGGCGGTACTGCCGATGTCCCCTCGCTTGATGTCGGCGATGACGTAGAAGCCCTTTCCTTGGGCGTAACGGATGGTGCGTTCCAGCATCTCCATCCCCTCCCAGCCCAGGTTTTCGTAGTAGGCGGACTGGGGTTTCACGGCGGGGACGATGTCGCAGAGGGCATCCATGAGTCCACAGTTGAAGGTATAGATGGCTTCTGCCGCCGCCTTGCGGGTCTGCCCATATTGGGCGATTTTCTCCGCCTGAATGTGGGGCGGTACATAATCCCACCGGGCGTCCAAACCAGCCACGGTGGGGTTTTTCAGGTTCAAAATTCTATCTTGCAGTTTGTCAAAGGACATCGTTGTTCCCATCCTTTCTATCCTCATCTCGCCGATAAATGATCTTGCCTCCGGCGATGGTATAAGCGTTTCTCCCCTGCACTTCCATCCCGCCGAAGGGGGTGTTGCGCCCCTTGGAACGGAAGGTTTCCGGTTGAATCGTCCATGTTTCGTCTAGCTGAAAGAGCACCAAATCTGCCCGTCCGCCAGGGGTGAGACCAGACCACTTCTGACCCAAAACCTTGGCCGGATTCATGCTCATTTTGGCAGCAATCTCCTCCAAGGTCAGGTATCCTCCATGGTACAGCTTGGTCAGCGTCAGCGCCAGCGCCGTCTCCAAACCCACCATGCCGCTGGGCGCTTCGGTCAGCCCCTTGGCCTTTTCCGCCGCTGTGTGGGGCGCATGGTCGGTGGCGATACAATCCAATGTGCCGTCCTGAAGGCCGGCCAAGATGGCCTCCACATCCGCCTGGGTGCGCAGGGGCGGATTGACCCGTGCCAGGGAGCCTTTTTTCAAAATGGCGTCCTGGGTCAGGGTGAAATACTGAGGGCAGGTTTCCGCCGTGACCGGTGCACCGTGAGCCTTCAGCTGGCGGATGATCTCCACGCTGCCAGCGGTGGAAATGTGGCAGAAGTGCAGGGGCACGCCGGTCTCCAACGCCAGCATCCCATCCCGCATGACCATCAGTTCTTCCGCAATGGCGGGACGGCCGGGGATGCCCAGTTGCTTGGAGATTTTGCCCTCGTTGACGGCATAGTTCTGCACCATCTCCTTGTCCTCCTCGTGACAGAGGATGGTCATGCCCCAGGCGCTGGCTTGTTTCAGGGCTTCCCGCATAAGAGTTGCGCTCATGATGGGCACGCCATCGTCGGAGAGCGCCGCCGCACCGGCGGTTTTCAAGGCGGCAAAGTCATTTAACGTTTCCCCTTTTTGTCCCGCCGTCACCGCCGCAACGGGCAGGACGCGGACACCAGAACCCACTGTTTCCGCTCGCTCCAGCACATACTGCACCAGCTCCGGCGTGTCCACCACCGGTTTGGTGTTGGGCATACAGGCGATGGCAGTAAAGCCGCCGGCGGCGGCGGCGGCAGTGCCGGTCTGGATATCCTCCTTCTCGGTCTGACCCGGGTCACGGAGGTGAACATGAGGGTCGATGAGCCCCGGCGCCACGCAAAGACCGGCGGCATCTACGCAGATGCAGTCCTCAGTCGGAGTGATGTGAGGAGCGATTTTTGCAATCGTTTCGTTTTCAATTAAAATGTCATACTGACCGGCATATGTCCGGCTAGGGTCGATGAGTTGACCCTGTTGGATGAGCAGCTTCATGCTTCCTCCCTATTCTGTCAACTGAATGGTGCTTATAAGTATACTAAGTTACATGATACCGCAAGGGGGCGCAAAACGCAAGAAATACCAGAAACTTCATCGTAATTTTCCGCAAAACCAGCCATACTAACGGTGACAACCAAAAAAGGAGGCGGATTGGAATGAAACAGATTCCCTTTGCAAGAGGCGTTGGCCTGGGCATCAGCGTGGGCGTTGCTCTGGGCATGGCCATGCACGGCAAGCGAAAGCACGTCTTGGCTAAGAGTAAGGTGGGCAAGACCATCAAGGCAGTGTCCGACGTGATGGAAGACCTGACGGACGCCATCGGGCTGTAACCGGCAGGGTGCGCATAGCAAAGGGAGAACCCTGAGTGGGTTCTCCCTTTTGTATTCCTTATGATAGGTCGGCTCTCACTCCACCGTGACCGACTTGGCCAGATTCCTGGGCTTGTCAATATCGCACCCACGCGCCAGCGCCACATAATAGGCGAACAGCTGCATGGGCACCACAGCCAAGGAGGGCATCAGCAGCGGATGGGTTTCCGGCACGGTGATGATGGCGTTGGCGTGCTTGCCCAACGCTTCCTCGTGGGTGGTGTCAGTCAGACCCAGCACCGTTGCGCCGCGGCTCTGCACCTCGATCATGTTGCTCACTGCCTTGTCGAATAGCTGCCCGTAGGTAGCCAGAGCGATGACCAGGGTGCCCTGCTCGATGAGGGAGATGGTGCCGTGCTTCAGCTCACCGGCTGCGTAGGCTTCGGAGTGGATGTAGGAGATCTCCTTCAGCTTCAGAGACGCTTCCAGGCCAATGGCATAGTCCAGGTTGCGGCCGATGAAGAAGATGGAGTCGTGGTTGAAGAACTGGGAGGCATACTGCTGAATGCGTTCCTTCTGCTCCAGGACTTCCTTCAGTTTGTCCGGAATTCGAGTCAATTCCGTCAAAATCTCCGTGTATTCCTCCGGCGCAATGCTCCCCAGCAGGTCAGCCAGGTACAGGCAGAGCAGATCCAGCACCGCCAACTGGGTGGAATAAGCCTTGGTGGTGGCCACGGCGATCTCGGGACCCGCCCAGGTGTAGATGACATCATCCGCTTCTTTGGCGATGGAGCTGCCCACCACGTTGACGATGGCCAGGGTACGCCCGCCCAGCCGCTTGGCTTCTCGGAGGGCTTCCATGGTGTCTAACGTCTCGCCAGACTGGCTGATGACGATGACCAAAGTGTTTTTGTCCACAATGGGGGAGCAATAGCGGAACTCGGAGGCCAGCGCCACCTCTACCGGCTTGCGGAGCATTTTTTCCAGGACATACTTGCCCACCATACCCACATGATACGAGGAGCCGCAGGCGATGATGTAGAATTTGGAGATGTTCTTCACATAGTCCGCACTCAGGTCGATGTCATCCAGCACCACCCGACCGTCCTTGATGCGGGGGGTGATGGTCTTACGGATGGCTTCGGGCTGCTCCATGATCTCTTTGAACATAAAGTGCTCATAACCACCCTTTTCGGCGTCGGAAATGTCCCAATCCACCGTGGAATGTTCCTTTTCCACCGGTTCCAGCAGGAGGTTATAGACCTGGATGCCCTGGCGGGTAAGGACAGCGATCTCGCCGTTTTCCATGTAGGACACGTCCCGAGTGTACTTAATGAGGGCGGTCACGTCGCTGGCCATCATGTTAAACCCATCGCCGTAGCCCAGCACCAGAGGACTGTCCTTTCGGGCGGCAATGAGCTGCTCTGGGTGCTCAGAGCAGATGATGCCCAGGCCGTAGGAGCCTTCGATGCGGTGGAGCACCTTCTGGACGGCGTCCAGGATGTCTCCCCGATAGTAGTAGTCCAGCAGCTGCGCCACCACTTCGGTATCCGTATCCGAGTGGAACACGACACCCTTCTCCTGTAGGAACTCTTTGATCTCCATATAATTTTCAATGATGCCGTTGTGCACCACTGCAATGCGGCCGGAATCGCTGAGCAAAGGGTGAGAGTTTGCATCAGACGGCTCCCCGTGAGTCGCCCAGCGGGTGTGCCCTACGCCGACAGTGCCAAACATTTTTTTGCCGCCGTCCACCTTTTCATTCAGCACTTTCAAGCGACCCTTCGCCTTGACCACCTGGAGCCCTTTTCCTGCGTCCAGCACTGCCAGACCCGCTGAGTCATATCCTCTGTATTCCATGCGAGCCAGCCCCTCCAACAGGATGGGAGCGGCTTCCTGCTCACCGATAAAACCGACAATACCACACATATCGTGTTCCTCCTAATGCTTGTTGTTCTGGTTGGCCGCCTGCAAATTGGGTGAAATGACCCGCCGGTTCCTCGTCAGTGAGGAATCGGTGCATCATTTCACCCTCTCTACGCAATCTAAATTCTCTCTTACTTGGTACCGAAGATCCGGTCGCCAGCATCGCCCAGGCCGGGGACGATGTAGCCGTGGTCGTTCAGGTACAGGTCCATGGAAGCCACATACACATCTACATCGGGATGCTCCTTGCTGATACGCTCTGCACCTTCGGGAGCGGCGATGATGTTCATCATCTTGATGCTCTTGCAGCCGTAGTTCTTCATGCAGTCGATAGCAGCGGAAGCGCTGCCGCCGGTGGCCAGCATGGGGTCAACGATGAGAATATCCCGCTCTGCGATGTCCTGAGGCATCTTGCAGTAGTATTCCACAGGATCCAGGGTCTCCGGATCACGATACAGGCCGATGTGACCGACCTTGGCAGTGGGCAGCATTTCCAGCACGCCGTCCACCATGCCCAGACCGGCACGGAGGATGGGGACGATGGCGATCTTCTTGCCGGCCAGCACCTTGCAGTGTGCCACATCCACTGGAGTCTTTACATCCACATCACGAGTGGGCAGGTCACGGGTGGCCTCATAGGTCATGAGGCTGGCGATCTCGGAAACGACCTTCCGAAATTCGTTGGTGCCGGTATGCTCATCCCGCAGGATGCTCAGCTTATGCTGGAGCAGGGGGTGGTTCAAAATATGAATGTTATTACCCATGGTTTTGTTTCTCCTTTTCTATCTTCGGGCAGGGCGTTCTATCCCCCGCCATTGGGTGCTGCCAATTCTCTATCCTGAAAAACGCAAAACAATCGCCTTCAGCCCTGGCCGTCCGCCTGCTTCATCCGCTCCAGCCGTTCCCGCTCTGCCTGAGACAGGCGCAGGTAGTTGGCTTGCAGCGCTGCGGCGGATGGGAGGTTTTCCTCCCCCAGACGCTGAATCTGCTCCCATGCGGCACGGGCGACCCCGCTGGCACGCTGGTGCCGCAGGTGCGGAGGAGCCAAACGCACAGGAAGCCCCAAAGGGCTCGCATCATTATAGCACAGTTCTGCCCCATCTCCAACTAGAATTTGCGGTCTTTTTTCTCCGTTCTCTCCGTGGAACAGTTCCGCCAGGGAAATCGCCCGATCTGGCGTCAGTCGGGTCAGCTGTCCGTCCTCGGCCTCAAAGAGGGCGTTGTATACTTGCTTCCGCCGAGCGTCCATAGCGCAGCAGATGACCCCGTCCATGTGTGCCAAATTCCAGGCCATAGCCTCCAACGTGGACACCCCGATACAGGGCAGCTGGCGCGGCCAGGCCAATCCTTTGGCGGTGGACAAGCCGATGCGCAGCCCCGTGAAGGAGCCGGGGCCGCTGGCCACAGCGATGACGTCCACCTGGGACAGCTGGTGTCCGCAGTTGTCCAGCATGGTCTGGCACATGGGCAATAGGGTGCGGCTGTGGGTCAGGCCGCTGTTCTGATAGCTCTCCGCCAGCAATACGCCGTCCTCCCACAGGCAGACCGACGCTGCCTTGGCAGAGGATTCCAATGCCAAAATTTTCACAGCCCTTTTCCCCCCTCTACGGTGATCTTCCGCTGATTTTCTGTCTCACCCTGGCGGATATCCACCCGAATACAAGGTTCCTCCAACGCATCCGCCACGATCTCGCTCCACTCCACGGCGCACACGCCGCCCCGAGCCAGGTAGTCCTCCCAGCCGATCTCATACAGCTCCTCGGAGGAGCCCAGCCGGTACATATCAAAGTGGAACAGGGGCAGCCGACCGCCCAGGTACTCGTTGACGATGGTAAAGGTGGGGGAAGTGATGCGCTCCGTGATGCCCAGGCCACGGGCGAGGCCGCGGGTGAAGGCGGTCTTCCCCGCCCCCAGGTCGCCGGTGTAGGCGATCACGTCGCCGGGCTGGAGCCGTTCCGCCAGGCGCTGACCCAGGGCTTCCGTCTCCGCTGGGCTGTTGGTCACATAGGTCATGGTGCTCTTCTTCCTCCCAAGGTGATTCTCGAATGTCTTATTATATCACGTTTCGTCCCCAGATGCAAAACGGTTTACACCCACCGGGTTTGATGGTACAATAAGGGGAAATTGTTTGAAAGAATTGAGGTGATGCAATGTCCGCCATTCGGGATCTGATCGTGGACGCCCTGCGGCAGGCTGACCACGTGCTGTTGGGTCTGTGCCTGACCGCCAACCTGTACGGCCTGGCCATGATCTACTCCGCAACCCGCTGGAAGGCCAAGTACCATTCCATGCCCATCAAACAGGCCGTCGCCATGTGCATCGGCATCGTCCTGTACTTCGTGGTCTCCCAGTTCAATATCCAATTACTCATCGACAAATGGCGCTGGGTGGTGGCTGGATGCACCTTCTTTATCCTGCTCCTGCGCACCCCCCTGGGTGTGGACATCGGCGGCAACCGAGCCTGGCTCCATATCCCCGGTATCCCCTTCAACATCCAGCCGGCAGAGATCGTGAAGCTCTTCTTCACCATGCTCCTGGCGCAGATGCTGCTGAAGTTCAAAAACCCCAGGGAACTCAGCGAAGTGCCTTCGGTAGCCAGGCTGGTGGGGGTGCTGCTCTACTTCTGCGGCCTGATCTTCGTCATCTCCAGCGACGCCGGTTCCGCCCTCATCTACGTCTTCATCTTCATCTTTATGATCTGGGCGGCGGGAATATACAAGCGTTGGTTTGTCGCTGGTCTGGGCGTCTGCGCCCTGGGCATCTTGGGCATCATCAAATTCCTGCCCGCCGACAACCGCTGGCGCGCCCGCCTGCTCATCTGCATCGACCATGAGGCCGACCCGTTGGGGGTGGGCTTCCAGCAGACCCGCTCCTACCTGGCCGTCCGCTCCGGCGGTCTGACCGGACAGGGATACCTGAACGGCTCCCTGGTGCAGGCCAAATACTCCTCCGCCCTGCCGGAACGGCACACCGACTTCATCTTCTCCTCCATCACCGAGGAATTGGGTCTGGTGGGCGCTCTGGCCGCCATCCTGCTCCTGTGCGCCATCATCCTGCGCTGTCTGTATATCGCCTCTACCGCCGGCGACCAGTTCTCCTCCTATGTGTGCATCGGCTATGCCGGAATGCTCATCGCCCAGGTGACCTTGAACATTGGAATGTGCCTGTACGTCCTGCCGGTCATCGGCATCACCCTGCCCTTCTTCAGCTACGGCGGGTCGTCCATTATGACCATGTATGTGACCATGGGCATCGTGTCCGGTATCCGCATCCGATCCAGGCCAAATTGGCTCAAAGACCAGCCCAGCCCCACACGGGGTGGGAAGCCCGGAATTTAAAAAACATCTCTAACCCACAAACGCCGCAGGCCACTTTACACAGCTTGCGGCGTTTGTTCTTTTTCCCCCTCCCTTGCTTTTCCCCTCAGTTCATGGTATCGTAACAATGTATCCACCGCATCATAACCATTTTCAACCGATATTTCTCCACCATGAAAGGGGCGCTTTCCCATGTTCATCACCGTCCTCGTCTCCATCCTCTCCGGCATTGGAGCTGGCATCGGCACCGGCCTTGCCGGTCTCTCCGCTGCCCTCATCATCGCACCGGCGCTGATGACCTTCTGCGATATGCCCGCCTATGAGTCGGTCACCATTGCGCTGGCCTCTGACGTGCTCGCCTCTGCCATCTCCGCTTGGACGTATGCCAAGCGAAAGAATTTGGACGTAAAAAACGGTGTGGTACTGCTCCTGTCCATCCTGGTCTTTACCCTGGTGGGCAGCTACATCGGCCAGTTCGCCCCCAACACCATCGTGAAGTACTTTGCCATCTTCATGGTCTGTACCATCGGCCTGAAATTCATCATCTGGCCGGTCATGACCTCCAAGACCGAGATGGCCAACACCCCCTTCGCCCAACGGGCTGTCAAGTCCATCTTCTTCGGCGCCATCATTGGCTTCATCTGCGGCTTTGTTGGTGTGGGCGGCGGCGCCATGATGCTGCTGGTGCTGACCCTGGTGCTGGGCTTTGAGTTAAAAACCGCCATCGGCACCAGTGTGTTCATCATGTCCTTCACCGCCCTGTTTGGCGCTGTCTCTCACTTCGCCCTGGGCGCTAAGCCCAACCTGTGGGTCATGTTCCTCTGCATCGCCACCACCCTCATCGCAGCGGAGATCTCCGCCGTCTTTGCCAACAACGCCCCCCTGAAAAAGCTCAACAAGGCGGTGGGCGTGTGCCTGCTGATCTTCGCCGTGGTGCTCATCCTGCTGAACGTGTTCGGCAAGACTGCGTGACAAAACCAGCCCAAATGCGCACATTTTTTATCCCGCAATCCATTGTTGCGGCATAGTTGCTTGCCGCAACCGCCCAGTCATGCTATGATTTCCTCGTCATCAGTCTCCTGCTCCAGCAGGCAGCCCCTATTCGATCTTTGAGGTAATTCAGATGAAAAAAATCTATTCTATCTTACTTAGCGTGACCCTGCTGCTCTCTCTGACCAGCTGCGGCAGCCAGACCACTCCCGCCATCAGCTCCACCCCCGCCCAGACCAGTTCGGCCGCTCCTATCCAAAAGGAGTGGACAGCCGCGGAGGTGCGGGCCCTGTTCCTCGACAACTCGGACAAAGCCCACTGGACGGTGCTGGACTGTGTCGCCGCGCCGGACGGCGCCTATGGCCTGGCAGGTGTCGTGCTCTTCACCGACGACCAGGATGACCCGGATGAGCAGTTCACTTATACAGCCTTTCTGGACACAGAGGGAATCCCACATGTCTCCGGCATCCAAGCGACTGCGGCAACGAACCCGGAACTGACCTACCAAGGGGATGGCAAGGTGACCTTCCAGCTGCTCCATGAGACCAGCCGGACGGACACCTCTCTGACCCTGGACGCCTACACCTGCACCATGTCCTACGAGAAAAAGGCCGACGGCAGCATCCGCTTCACCGCCGCAGACGGCCTGCCCAAAGACAAACCATAACCCCCCAAAGGAATCTCGACCATGGCCATGACCTTCACCTTCGCCACCTTTGCAGTGGTTCTCCTCATCGACATCGCCTTCTTCGGCCTGATCATCTACCTCATCGTCCTGCTCATCAAAGCCCTGCGCAAATACCTGCGCTCCGCCCCTGTCCGCAAGGAGAAGGCGGAGACAGCCAAGACCCTGGGAGAAGCATTGAGGCAGGAGCGTGCCCGGTGCAAGACGACCCAGGAGTTCGCAGCGGAATCCCTGGGCGTCAGCCGCCAGGCGGTGTCCAAATGGGAGTCCGGCGCATCGGATCCCAGCACGTCCAATCTGCTGGCGCTGGCCAAGCTCTATGGCATTTCCGCAGAAGAATTGCTGCGCTGTGTGGAATCATAACCACTTCCCCGTTCCTCATCCGGCAGGAGCGGGGATTTTTTCGTGCGTTTTTCCCTCTGCAACCTATTGTTGCGGGATAGTTGCTTGTGGCAACCATCGTTTTTTGTTATGCTCAGCCCAGAAAGGAGGGGTGCTCTATGATGATAGCCAACCTGACACTCATTCCCATGCTTCTGGTCAGCCTGACCGGATTCGTCCTGACCATCTACCTGGTCGTCCTGCTCATCAAAGCTCTGCGCAAATACCTGCGCTCCGGCGAGGTGCGGAAGGAGAAATCCCAGCTGGCCAAATCCCTGGGGGAAACCCTGAAAGAAGAACGGCTCCGCTGTCAGATGACCCAGGAGTTCGTAGCGGAATCCCTGGGCGTCAGCCGCCAGGCGGTGTCCAAGTGGGAGTCCGGCGCCTCCGACCCCAGCACGTCCAATCTGCTGGCGCTGGCCAAGCTCTATGGCGTCTCCGCGGAAGACCTGCTGCGGAGCGTACATCCATCGGAAGGATAACAAAAGACCAGCATCCGTCTGCGGATGCTGGTCTTTTGCTTTATTTTACTTTCAACCGCTTCACCAATGCCTCGTCCGGCGTCACATAGGCGGTCTGATAAGTGGTGTAGATGACCATGCCCGGACGGGCGCCGTTGGGCTTGTGGACGTATTTGATCGGTGTGTAGTCCACCGGCACATTCTTGCCATCCTTGGCCTGGGAGTAGTAGGCCGCCAGCATGGCCGCCTCGGTCAGGCTCTGGGCGTCCGGTTCCTGTCCCTGGGCCCACAGGATGACGTGAGCGCCGTGGATTTTCTGGGTGTGGAGCCAGATGTCGCTCTTATACGCCTGACGACAGGTGAGGGCATCGTTTTGGTAGTGGTTGCGCCCCACCGAGATGCGCAAGCCAGCGGAGCTGCGGAACTCCAAAGGCTTGGAGGTGGGGACTTTTTTCTGCTTCCTGCCGGTCTTTTTCGCCCGCAGATACCCGCTTTCCTCCAGCTCCTGGCGAATTTCCGCCAGATCCCGTTCCCCTTCCGCCCGCTGTACCGTCTCCAGCACGCTTTCCAGGTAGTCCAGCTCCCGCTGTCCCTTTTTCAACTGCTGCGCCAGCACAACACTGGCGGTCTTGGCCTTGTTGTACTTCTTATAATATTTGGCAGCGTTTTTCTGTGGTGTCAGCAATGGGTCTAAGGGAATGTCGATCTCCTTCCCCTCTGGGTCGTAGTAGTCCACCACATGGAGGGTCTTTCTTCCCCGCTCCATCTGATACAAGTTGGAGGTGATGATGTCCCCCAGCTCCCGCCAGCGCTCCCGCCCTTCGGTGGCAGCCAGCTCCTTGGTCTGCGCCTGGAGCTTCCGTGCCGCCCGATCACGGGCGTTGTTGAGGGTTTTCAGCAGCTCCTGCCCCTTCTGGCGCACCCGCTCCTGCCGCTCCCGATCGCCGTAAAAGGCGTCCAGCATCTGGCCAAAGGTAGGAAATTCCCGCACCTGATAGAGCCGCTCGTACTGTCCCAAGGGCAGGAAGGAAAAGTCCTTGGGCTTTTCCGCCTGATACAGCGCCACCGGCTGGAACCGGCCGGAACGGATGGTCTGGCACAGGCTCAAAAAGCGCTCTGCGAACCGCTCCAACTGTCCTTCCCGCAGCGCACAGAATCGGGTATCCACCCCGCCGGTGGCACGGTAGACCACCTCCCGGCAGAGCAGCGGGGACAGGCCGATGAAGTGATCCAAGATCCACTGGGTCAGCTCCTGTTCCGCCGGCGCCTGGCGCAGCAGCTCTTTTAGTTGATCCGGTTCCACCGTCAGCGGATCCTGTTTCCCCTGGCTCTGAGGGGGCTGCCGGTAGAACATCCCCGGCAGGACGGGTCGGAGCTGGGACAAGTCCCCGTCGATGCGGCGCAGGCAATCCACAATGCGCCCTGTTTGGTCGGTCAAGATCAGGTTGGCACGGCGTCCCATGGCCTCCAAGATCAGATGACAGGGCACCTTGTCCCCCATCTCGTTGGTGGTCTCCAACTCCATATCCACCATCCGCTCCATGGACGGCTGACGCAGAGCCATGACCCGAGCGCCGGACAGGTATTTGCGCAGGAGCATACAGAACATGGGTGGGTTGACCGGGTTCTCCCGATTCCCTTCCGTGAGCTGAAGGCGGGGATGAGAGGGGTTGGCGGTGAGCAGCAGCTTACAGTTGCCCTGATTGCCCCGAAGGAGCAGGACGATCTCATCTCGGGCAGGCTGAAAGATCTTATCCACACGGGCGCCCTCCACGGCGGGACGGCACTCTTGGACAATCCCTGTTAAGCAGGCGGCATCCAACGGCATATCCTCACCCCTCCTTTTCTTCCATGATGATACCGAACAGCTGGTTGATGCGTTCCAGCTGTCCCTGTAGGTAGAGCCATCCGAACAGCGCTTCCAGGCCGGTGGCACGGGTGTACTGGCCTCGGCTGGCGTTTTTGGGGATGGCATGGACGTGGGCGTTCCGCCCTCGGCGGTAGACTGCGCACTCCGCCTCGGTCAGGCAGGGCAGGAGCTTCTCCACTGCCGCCGCCTGGGCTTCCGCCCGCACCAACGCTACGGTCTCCTTGTGCAGGTTGCCGCAGGTGGCACGCCCCTGGGTACACAGCCAGCCCCGCGCCAAAATCTCGTATACTGCGTCCCCCATATGAGCCAGCGCCAGACTGCTCATGGCACGCAAGTCGTCCGGTTGGACATTCAAATGCAGGTAATCACTCATGAAGCCCCTCCATCTGCTCCACTCCTTCGGCGTGATGCCGGAAGGGCGGGTAGTCGTTGTTATATAGGAAAACCATCACAGCCGCCCCGATGATGAGCACATACCCGATCACGCTCCAGTGATCCGGCACCTGGTCAAAGAGGAGGTATCCCAGGAGGGCGGCAAAGAGCACGATAGAATAGTCATACACCGAAACCTCTCTGGCAGGCGCATGGGTATAGGCCAGCGTCGCTCCGAACTGCCCTCCGGTGGCTGCCACGCCAGCGCCCACCAGCATGAGGAATTGCCGGAGGGTCAGCGGCTGGAAGTGGAACAGCAGATACGGCACCACCACCAGGCAGGAGAAAACCGAGAAGAAGAACACGATCACCGGACTGCGCTCCCCCTTCAGCCCCAGGATCCGCACCACCGTGTACGCCCCGCCGGCGGCGATGCCGCTGGTCAAGCCGATGAGAGAGGGTACCAGCACCATATTCTCTACAGTGGGATGAACCACAAACAGCGCCCCGATAAAGGCGGTCAACACCGCCACGATCTGGAATCGGGTCAGCCGCTCCTTTAAGAGAATAAAGGAAAAGAGCAGCACAAAAAACGGAGACATCTTGTTGAGGATGGAGGCGTTGGGGAGCAGCAGATGGTCTACTGCATAAAAGTTGAACAGAACCCCGATGGTGCCCAAAATAGATCGTGCTAAATGGTAGGGCAGCAGCCCTTTCTTGATGGCAAATCCCTGCTTCTCCCGCAGCAAGATGACCAGCGCTACAAAGGCCGCCACCAGGTTGCGGAAAAAGCTCTTTTCCACACTGGGCACATCTCCCGCTAACCGTACAAATGCGTTCATACACGCAAAACTACCAGCAGAAAAGATCATATAACAAATGGCTTTCGCCTTTCCTGACATGGGTATCGCTTCCTTTCTGGGAGCTATTTTAACACATCACTTTAGAAAAAAATAGTGGCGATTCTCCCGAAAAAAAGAGCGAATCGGATTCGATTCGCTCTTTTTCAGATTATCATGCGGGGATCACCAGCGATGCGATCACACCTTGAAGTTCACAGAGGTATCCCCCTGCGCATCCACGCCGAACTCGTAGTCCTTGCCGGGCAGGATGGCGTTGAGGATGATACCCACCAGGGAGGCAACTGCCAGACCGGACAGTCTGATGGTGGCTTCGCCTGCGGGGATGACGATGGCGCCAGCCTTAGAGAAGGCGATACCGATGGCCAGAACCATGATGATGGCAGCGATGATGACGTTGCGGGAGTTGGTGAAGTCCACCTTGTTCTCCACCACGTTGCGGACACCGATGGCGGAGATCATGCCGTACAGGATCATGCTCACGCCGCCCATGGTAGCCAGAGGCATAGCGGTGACCAGAGCGCCGAACTTAGGGGAGAAGGAGAGCAGGACAGCCAGGCCAGCGGCGATGCGGATGACGCGGGGGTCATAGACCTTGGACAGAGCCAGGACGCCGGTGTTTTCGCCATAGGTGGTGTTGGCGGGAGCGCCGAACAGGGAAGCCAGGGTGGTTGCCAGGCCGTCACCCAGCAGGGTGCGGTGCAGGCCGGGGTCGGCCAGGTAGTTGCGTTCGCAGGTGGAGCTGATAGCGCAGATGTCGCCGATGTGCTCGATCATGGTGGCCAGCGCCAGGGGGACGATGGTGATCATGGAGCTGACCAGCAGGCTGGTGTCGCAGTCGCCGAACAGGGCGAACACGGTGCGTTCCATTTCAACGGGAGAGCCGATCCAAGCGGCCTTTTCCACCAGGGTGAAGTCCACGTTGCCGGTAATAGCGGCCACCACATAGGAGGCGACAACGCCCAGCAAGATGGGGATGATCTTGATCATACCCTTGCCCCAGATGTTGCAGACGATGACCACAACGATGGCCACCAGAGCGATGGGCCAGTTCTTGGCGCAGTTGTTCAAGGCGCTGGAGGACAGGGTCAGACCGATGCAGATGATGACGGGGCCGGTGACGATGGGCGGGAAGAACCGCATGACCTTCTGTGCGCCGAAGGCACGGAAGAGCGCGGCCAGGATAACGTAGAGCAGACCGGCTACTGCCACGCCGGCGCAGGCGTAGGGG
Source organism: uncultured Eubacteriales bacterium (assembly GCA_900545815.1). Classification (GTDB taxonomy): domain Bacteria; phylum Bacillota; class Clostridia; order Oscillospirales; family Oscillospiraceae; genus Onthomonas. The sequence continues at coordinate 138,477 of URAM01000003.1, forward strand.
AGCAGCTCCGGTTCTTTGTTGGGTGCGATGGCCTGATAGCCAGCCAGGAAGGCAAAGGAGGAGCCCAGGAAGGCGGGCACTTTGCCCTTGGCCAGCAGGTGAAACAGCAGGGTGCCCAGGCCGGCAAACAGCAGAGTGGTGGTGACGCTCAGGCCGGTCAAAACGGGAACCAGGACGGTGGCGCCGAACATGGCGAACATATGCTGGATGCCCAGCACCAACATTCTCGGTGCGCCCAGCGTTCTGGCATCATAGATGCCCTCTGTGCCAATGACGGGGTTTTCTTTACTCATGATTTTCTCCTTCTCTCTTTCGTTTCGATTCCGTTGTTTGTTGCTCACAGAGACGATGGTCTTTGCTATATCATTCAAGAGTCGGTTTCCTCCCGACTCCAAATGGTCACACTATTTTCCCCGTCGATCTCCACCACCTTTACGGAGACGATCTCTCGGCGGGCGGTGGGGATGTGCTTGCCCACATAGTTGGCCTTGATGGGCAGCTCCGCATGGCCTCGGTCGATGAGGGCGAAAAGCTGGATTTTCGCCGGACGACCCAGGGCGATGACCGCTTCCATAGCGGCTCGTGCGGTGCGGCCAGTGAAAATGACGTCATCCACCAGCACCACGGTTCTCCCCTCCACCGAGAAGGGCACATGGGTGCCGCTGACCACCGGCATTTCCGCGATGGTGCTCAGATCGTCCCGATATAGCGTGATGTCCAATTCCCCTACGGGGATGTCCACTCCCTCCAAACGGGAGATGTTTCTGCCCAGCCGCTGTGCCAGGGGCACTCCACGGGTTTTGATGCCCACCAGGCAGAGGTGCTCTGTACCGTGGTTCTTCTCCACGATCTGGTGGGCAATGCGCACCAGCGCCCGTTCCATGGCGGCTTCGTCCATGATGTGGGCTTTTTCCTTCACACTCATCGGTTCCCTCCGGTAAAAAAGAACGCCCTGTCAAAAGGACAAGGCGCTTGTGCAGTCATAGTGAAGCCATGGCGTCCTGCAAGAACCCCACAGCAAAACTCGTTATGAATGACACCTTGTCGGCAGCGCTGTACCGTCTTAAAGACATCTTTTTCCTTGGGTAGGATACCACCGCCGTTGTCACTTTGTCAAGTCCTTTTTCCATTCTGCGGCGCCTGCGCAAAAAAGAGACTCCGCAGAATGGGATCTTCGGAGCCTCTTTTGGTATTTTTATTCAGCTTTTCTGCATTTTCTCTCACTTCTTCAGCAGCGCTGCCACCCGTGTCACGGCTTCCACGGTCTGGTCTGCGTCACCGAAAGCGGTCATGCGGATATACCCTTCGCCGCTGGGGCCGAAGCCTGCGCCGGGGGTGGTGACCACGTTGGCCTGCTCCAGCAGCAGGTCGAAGAACTCCCAGCTGCCCATGCCGTTGGGGGTCTTTGCCCAGACATAGGGGGAATTGACTGCGCCGTAGACCTCCAGGCCAGCCTTGCTCAGCCCTTCCTTGATGACCTTGGCGTTCTTCTGATAGTAGGCGATGTTCTCCTTCACCTGCTTCTGGCCTTCTTCACTATAGACAGCCTCTGCGCCGCGCTGGATGATATAGGCCGTGCCGTTGAACTTGGTGGTCTGACGGCGGTTCCACATGGCGTTCAGGCTGGCGCCCTCCCGCACCAGCTCCTTGGGGACGACGGTGAAGCCGCAGCGGGTGCCGGTGAAGCCGGCAGTCTTGGAGAAGCTGCGGAACTCGATGGCGCAGGTCTTAGCGCCTTCCACCTCGTAGATGGAGTGGGGCACGTTGTCCTCTACGATGAAGGATTCATAGGCAGCGTCAAAGAGGATGATGGCATCGTTGGCGTTGGCGTAGTCCACCCAGACCTTCAGCTGATCCTTGGTCAGGACGGTGCCGGTGGGGTTGTTGGGGGAGCAGAGGTAGATGATGTCCACCTTGCCTTCGGGCAGGGCAGGGACGAAATCATTTTCTGCGGTGGTGGGCATATAATAGATGTTGCTCCAACGACCGGTCTCGGCGTCGTACTCACCGGCACGGCCGC
>URAM01000004.1 GCA_900545815.1 uncultured Eubacteriales bacterium
AGGCGGGTGTAGAAGTAGCCCTCCGCTTCCAGATCAAAGAGCTTGCCCATATCCTCGCTGGTGTTATATTTAAAGGTCGTGGACTGAATGATCGGAATCTGGCGGGGTTCGCCGTTGCCGGGGGTGTAGCCACCCTGGACGCATTTGGTATTGATCTGATAATCGCTCATAGTAGATCCATCCTTTTCTGTTTTATCGGTTATCTGTCCATTCCAGTCGCTCAAAGCTGCACCAAGGTCACCGGATGCCCCAGTGCCGGAAGCAGCTTCTCCCGGAAATCAGCAGTGCTGAACTGGACGGTGGAGGTGTTGATACAGGGGTGGCAGCCGAAGGCGCTCTGCTGGTACAGATCTTGGTCGATGAGCAGCGTCACCTGACAGTCCGGGTCGTACATCAGTCCCAGGACAGTGACGGAGCCGGGGGTCAGGTTGAGCAGCCGTTCCATATCCTCGGCGCCGCCGAAGGAGAGACGGCTGGAGCCGATCTGGGCGGAGAGATCCTTGGTCTTGAAGGGCTTGTCTCCAGGCATGAGCAGCAGGTAGAATTTGGTTTTCTGCCGGTTGCACAGGAACAGATTTTTGCAAATGTCCTGCCCCAGTGCCTGGTCGATCTCCTGACACATCTCCATGGTGTCGGCGTGGACGTGATCCACCCGGCGGAAGGGGATGTCCAGCTTGTCCAGCAGGTCATATACTGCGATTTCTTTCTCCAAACGACCGGTTTCATCGGTCGGACGACCCTGTAATACTTCCATTGTGCGATACTCCTTTTGGTTTTTTCCATTGTAACACAGTATCCTACCGCTCCGCAACCTGCAGCCGGACAGCATTTTTCTTGCAAACAGTGTGCGTTTCCCTAGAAAAAACAGCCTTCTTGCAGAAGGCTGTTTTCCAAGCTAAGTAAAATCGAAGTGGAAGCCGGTACATCCGGCCTGACCGCTTTTCGGTGGCGATGGCAATCGACCGCTCACCGTCACCTCTTTCTCTCCACCTGGCTTCAACGTCAGGGAAAAGGTCTTTTCCAGACGACGTTTTTTCCCATTGGATAGCTTCACGTCCACTCGTATGGTGGCTGAGGTGATCTTAAATTTGCACCGATTTTTCACCCGCAGACGCACCGTATATTTCCCATTGGACGCCCGATAGCTGTCCTCCAGCCACTGGACAGACAGGCTGTTGGACTTGGGCTTCTCGTACACATATAGAGTCATGCTCCGGACGATACCGTTGGTAAACGTGACAGTCACCTTTGTTTTGCCCAGCTTTTTGGCCAGGAGCATAAACGCCTTGGAGCCATTGGCGAGCTTCACACAGCCTATGCTGCCCTGAGCCACCACCACCTTCCGGATGGACACCACCCCCTTATACTTGGGACGGATGGCGACCGTCTTGCCGGGGTAGAGCTTGACGGTGGCACGGCGCAGCTTGGCGCTGCCTTTGGCCACCTTGACTTCTGTGGTCTTATAGCTGCCATTGCTGAAGGTCACCTTGATGCTGGTATTGCCTGCCTTTTTTCCGGTAATTTGAATGTTTCTGCTCCCGTTGACCGCCTTTGCAGTGGCCAACGCAGGATTGGCAACAGCAAGCCTCCGAATGGTTCCATAACCGTGATAGGATGGACTGACCGTGATGGATGCACCTACATAAGTGGTCACATTGGAGGGTAACGTCACGCTGTCTCTGGGTCGGGAGCCGCCTTGTACGGTATCCATCAGCACTGAGGACACAGCATGATCCTGCTCTGGATCGACCGTTGCCGCCGCCCGATGAATCCCGCCACCTAGCGGAACCAAAAGAATCCAGGCAGCCAGCAAGGCAGCCAGTACGGCGGTTCTTCGATGGGATGGTTTCATTCTGTTACTCCCTTTATCATACACCATAAATACTTGCTGATTAAAATTCACTATATCACACTTGTCCCCCAATTGTCCAGAGAACAGATGCAGTACAGGCTCACATCACAGAGCAAGATACGGTATCATAGCAAGAAGTTTGTGCGGTGAATGGGATGGATAAGGAGGAATTGAAGCAGATTTACGCCTCAATCCACACCCTCCGCATGGAGGGTGACTCAACGTGCATACACCAGTAACGCCAAGTTCTGCATTTCAATCCACACCCTCCGCATGGAGGGTGACTGGGACAACACGAGTGTTTTCTCCCTGGCTCACCAAATTTCAATCCACACCCTCCGCATGGAGGGTGACCAAAACGGACGTGAGGCAGTCCGGGACGGCCATCCATTTCAATCCACACCCTCCGCATGGAGGGTGACGCGCCGGTTTTGCGACAACCCGAAGGAAATGGCACTATTTCAATCCACACCCTCCGCATGGAGGGTGACCTTCGCAAATATTCTGCACAACAATTTCATTCCCATTTCAATCCACACCCTCCGCGTGGAGGGTGACGGGCAACGTATCTGCTTCCGGAGACAAATCCGCAATTTCAATCCACACCCTCCGCGTGGAGGGTGACTTTGAGACGATTCCCGCTGAACAACTATGACGTTATATTTCAATCCACACCCTCCGCGTGGAGGGTGACATGTATTGCGCCGGTGGTGTCACCGGCGGTGGAACATTTCAATCCACACCCTCCGCGTGGAGGGTGACTGCAAAAGCGCACAAAAAAGCCGCACGCTTTTGTTCAAAGTAACAGACCTGCGGAGAAACTGCCGACCGGACGTGCATGAACGCACGGAAGGTTCCCTTTGGCAGGCTGTTTTTGCAGGGTGACCCTGCATTTTTCTCGTGCGAAGGTGCCCCGAAACCACCGGGCACTTCTGGTTCGCACCGGCACAGCGGGTATTGCTATCCGCTGTGCTACACCATCAGGACGCCTTCCGGCTGGTAGCCGGCATTTCGTCCGAAATGCTGTATTTTTTGTTCATATTGATTGCCTAAGTAATAAAACCGCAGGCTATCCAATTCTTCGTCCATGATGGACACCAGCTTCGCTTGCAGCATCCGGCACTGGGCGGCATCCAAGAGACATTCAAAGACGGAATTCTGGACGCGCTGTCCGTAATTGACGCACTGTTTTGCGATCTGCCGCAGGCGTTTTCGTCCGGCAGCGGTTTCGGTATTGACATCGTAGGTGATAACCACCAGCATGATCCTCTCCCTTTCTCATTTCCAGAAGAAGGGTGGGTACCCGTCCAAGTCGCCTCGCAAACAACGCGCCAACAGGAGGGACTGGACGTAGGGCACCAGACCCCAATGCACTTTTTCCCCTAAATAAGGGTGGGTAATAACATCCTGTTTCTTTTCCTGCCAACTTTTCAGGAAAGTTCTTCTGGCCTGGTCAGTCAACAGCACCGCTCCGCTGTCCATCCGTTCAAAGTCCTTTTCGCTGAACTTTCGGTTATTGATACAGCTGAGCACAAACCGATCTGCCAGGCAGGGACGCAGTTCTTCCATCAAGTCCAGCGCCAAGGAAGTCCGTCCCGGGCGGTCGCGGTGGAGAAAACCCACATAGGCGTCCAACCCCACTGCCTCCAGCGCAGAGGCACAATCGTTGGCCAAAAGGCTATAGGCAAAGGAAAGCATCGCATTCACCGGATCCAGGGGCGGACGACGATTTCTGGTCTGAAAAGAGAAGGTTTCTTTCCGGTTTAAGATCATATCGTCCAACACCCGAAAGTAGGCGTTCGCCCCTACCCCTTCCCAACCTCGCAGGGCGTCCAGATCGGTCTCCTGCCGGACGGTAGGCAGCAGCTCCTTCAGCTGCTGGGACGCTTTTTTCAGCTTCTCCACATCCACCCGCATGGCATGGTCTCGGCAGGTGCGCTCAATGCTCCAACGAGCGTTGTACAGCTTCCCCAACACCATGGCACGGGCGATCTGACAGCTCTGGAGTGGGTCGTCTGCCATCCGGTATTGGGTACGGCGGAGGAGAACGTTCCCGTTGCTCTGGTTGGCCACTCTGGCCAAGAATTTTCCTCGGGGTGAGCAGAAACTCAATCCAATCTCCCGTTGGGCACAGGCACCCATGAGGGCTGGGGAGGCACCGGCGTAGGAGAAGGAAAGGATGGTGGTGAGGGTATGGAGGGGGTACCGTGCCACGGTCTGTTTCTCTCGATTGACCACTACATTTTCCCCGTCCAGGGTCAGGTAGGCGTCCTCTGACAGGACGAACAAGGTGTTCCGCAGCTTTTTCATCCTTCCACCGCCTCCTTCACATAATCTTCCACAGAGGACTTCCCCATCAGCTTGGGCAGGCACACGTCCTGCAACGAACACGCACCGCACCCCTTCCGCGGCTTCACTTTGGGGGTATACCCCCGCTGGGCGTACTGGTGCATCTCTGTCAGCGCCGCACGCACCTCTGCTCGCAATTCTTCCGTAAACACCACCTGCTCTCGGCGGCGAGGCTCTCCATAGTAGACCGCTCCGGCCGGGATGGTACAGCAGAGCATCTCCTCCAAACACATGGCCTGGCCGCACAACTGTAACGCATCCCCGTGGGTCACCCCCGGCTTGCCCCGTTTGTACTCCACCGGATAGGGCTGCCACAGCCCTGGGTGACCGGCCAGGGTGATGCCGTCTTCCTGGCGGGAGAACTCCACCACGTCACAGGCACCGGACACCCCCAAGGTGGCGGAGTACACCCGGACGCCTCGTTTCACCACACGGTCTCCGCGGGTTTCGGCGAAGCGGGTGTCGTGGGCTTTTTGGTGGAAGAGCTGGCCGTCCATGGTACGATAGTTTTCCGCCCACTGGTCTTCCACGTGGATGAGCGCCCACTGTCGGCGGCAGAAGGCGAAGTGCTGCAAGCCGGACAGCTGTAGGAAGGATTCTTCCGGGTAGGTCATCACTGGCGGATCTCGCAGGTGACGCCCTCCGGCAGTGCCGCTTTATCCACGGTGACCACGTAGTCCTGATAGCTCCGGGCAGGAGTGATGTCCTCCGGATTGGCGCGGGTTACCTTCACCGTATCAAAGAGCTTATGGGCAGGTGCGCAGCCCAGCTCGCTGTCATGCTTGAAGATGATCAGCTCCCGGACGGCCATCTTGCCCCGGGCGGCGGAGTGGTCGTGCTCGAACAGGTTCAGGATAGCTTCCCACAGCAGTTCCAGGTCTTCCTCAGAAAAGCCGGTGGTCTTCCGTGCCAGGTTGGCGGAGATATAGCCTTCGCAGCGGTAGAGACCGTAGGGGACGATGAACTTGCGGCCCATTTCGGTGCCCTTGTTCTCGGCGTCCGCTTCGGTGGTGATGGCTACGCGGGTGATGGTCACTTCCTGGGGCACCACCGGTTCCACACTCCGGGCAAAGCCCATCTGGACAGGGCCACGAACTTGACCGCAGTTCAGTGCCGCTTTGACAAAGGTGGTCATGACGGCGCCAAAGGTGCGGATGTCATAGAAATTGGCGCACATCCAATCCCGAATGTTCCGATCCAGTTCGGGATTTTCCTTTTTCTTGGCCTTGACCGTCTTCTCCGTCACGTCCAGCGCTGCATAAGCCTCTGCGTCGCTGCGGTTCAAGGGCACGCCGTCCTTGATGTAAATGCGGTAGCCGGTGGCGTCCTCCTTCACCGTCTCCACATAGTTCCGAATCTTCCGCTTCAGGCACACGTCGGTGACCAGCCCCAGACCCGTTTCCGGGTCTACACGGGGCATATTGCCGGCGTCCGGGTCGCCGTTGGGGTTGCCGTTTTCCACGTCAAAGAGAATCACAAATTCATATCGGTTCTTGATCGCTTCGCTCATCTTATTTGTCCTCCTTCTTGGTAAAGCGGTACTGGGTCTGGTGATAGTAGCCCAGCTGGAACGCCCCCTGCTGGGGCAGATTCATCCGGTTGGGGTAGGTCTCGCCCAGCTTGGACATCAGCTCCGTCAGCTGCTTATCGTAGAAGATCTTTTTCCCCTCGTCCAGTTTTCTCAGGTGTTTCTGCGCCAAATTTACAAGTGTAGGAAAGACCACACCGGGGGTGGCGGAGGCGGAACTGAAGTATTTGTCACGGATGGTGGCGTTGATGCCAGGGTTGGCATCCGACTGGATGGCTTCCAGCACAGAGAACAGCCGCCCCAGGACATAGGCTTCGTGATTGGAATCTTGGTTCAAGGACACAGTTAAAACCTCCTCTGGTACAAATGGGTTTCTATTTTTCAGATAATACGCCTTCAAAATGGCCGCTCTGGTGCGATTCATCTCTCGGTCTGCCCGGATGCGCAGGGTCACGCCGTTAAGCAGAGTGGCAGGGTACGGGGTGTTGGTCAAGATGGTACGCAGGGTGTCGCCGGCCATGTCGGCGGCAGGCTTTTTCTCCCTGGAATTGGGGTTCACCGTCTCTTTCAGCATCCGCCACACGGGGATATTGTCAAAGGGATCGAAGGACGGTCGGACGATCTCCAGCCGGTCATAGTGGGCTTTCACGCTGCGGATGAACTGGCCAAAGCTGTTGCGCAGGAAGAAGCGCACGGACAGCCGTGCCGCATTGGGGGAGATGCCCAGGATGTAGAAGGTCATATTGGGGTCGATGCGGGTTCCGTCCCATTCCACATCAGCCCCTTCCGCTAAGGACTCCATCAGCCCCTTCAAATCTTCTTCCTTGTATTGGTCATCCTCATCCCCGCCCCCAAAACCAAATCGTTTCAGCGCATCTGCATATGCTTCCTCGCCGCTCTCTGCCCAGAACAGCAGGGTGACGTCACCGACTCGGGTGTTCTGGGTGGCGATGAGGTAGTTCAGGGCGGCGCCGTAGGCGAAGGCGGCGTACTGGCTGGTGGGGGCGTTGAGTCCCTGCTCTCGGTCGTAGGAACAGAAGGCTGGGGCGTTGAAGGAGACCAGGGAGGCACCGCTGGACTGGGCGCCATAGATGCCTTTGATGCTGGGGTGGAGCTGCGCCACAGGCGCCAGTTTGCCGGTGACCAGGCAGGGAAACTGCTGGCTGTCCTGGCTGTTGTTGTAATAGTCCTGCCACGCCTGCCGGATGGCGGGAATCTCGTGGAGGTAGCGTCCCCGATAACGGAAGATCAGGTTGGCACTAGCCAAAAGATCCTCCATATCCTGGTGGGCAAAGGCCGGGTGTTCCGTCAATTTCTCCGGCTGCCAATGGTCGAAAAAGGACAACAGCGCCCGGGCAGCCGGCTCCTCCACTGAGACCAACAAAGTCTCGTGGAGGGTCTTGCAGGCTTGGAAGCACTCCAAGGAGCGTTTGGGTTTGCCCTTTTTGTCTGCGCCCAGGATGTAGCTGGAGTTGTCGCAGAGGAAGTTGGCGGTCACGCCTACGGTGCGCTTGACTGGAGCAGGCAGCTGAATGGTTTGGGGTACCAGCGCCTTCTTCTTCCCCCGTGTTACTTCTTCCTTGATGCAGACTACGGTGGTGATGTCCCCTTGGTCGTCCAGATTGAGCACATAGGACACCTTCACCGGCGCCCAGCCAGGCTGGGGCAGTTCCCCCCGGGCGGCCAGGGTCTCGTAGTAGGAGACGAGAGCTTGGAGGATCATCCGATCACCTCCTTGCTGTCTCTGGGCGGTACGGTCAGGACGCCATCCTCCAGCACCGCTCGGAAGAACAGGGGGCGGATGTCCTGTGGGTCGGAATAGTCCATGTCGTAGAGCATATAACCCAGATCCCGCCGTCCTCTCAACTCCTCCGGACAGGGCGGCAGAGTCTCGCAGGGGGCGAAATGAGCGGGAAACTCTCGACAGCCCATGCAGGGCTGGTGATAGGCTTGCCCCTTGCGGATGCGGCGGGTCATGATGTCCTGGAATTTGCCGGGGTTGTCCGAAGGCGCCGCTTTGTCCGTCATCTCAAAGTGGGCTTCGATCACATAGGACACGTCCCGCAGCAGCAGAGACGCCCGCTGCTGGATCTCGTTGGGGGTGGCGATGTATAGGGAGCCGTTCCCCCGCCCCTCCATCACCGTCCGTGCCGCACGGCTGTTGACCACCGCCTTCACCTCGTTGCGCCGAACGCTGGTGAAGCGGATGGGGTTGCAGACGATGATGCGGTCGATGACCCAACGCAGGCCGGGATGCCAGAAGATGGCGTCACAGATGCCGCGGGCGGCGGAGGGGGTGATGATATCGAAAGACACACGTTCTGTCTTCATCTCAGGCCGTGTAAACAACGCGTAGTCTCCCCAAACTCGAAATCGAGTGGGCATGGTTTTCACATCCTTTCTTCTATTGTGTGTCTAGGTTCCAGACTTGTCCATGTATGGGGCTGGGCACCAGATTTGTTCCTCTTTTTATACAGTAGCACCTTTTTCCAATGATGTCAACGATTTTTTTAGAAAGATAGATATATAATTGTTTTTGTTGTTGATAATAAAAAAAACTGCTATAATTTTTTGTGTCCTAGCTTCAAAACTAGGTGGGTTGAAACAGAAATATGGATATATATTCCGGAACCGGGATGTCCTTTGGGACATCCCGGTTTTCCGTCACACGAAGTCCCCCTTCCCATATTCCGGATTCAGAGAAAGCCCTGTCCGCTCATCGTACAGGCTGGTATTGGCCAGCACCCACAGCTCCTCTCCCTTTCCGCTGTCCACCGGAAGGATGTCTCCGGCGTCAGCCAGTGCCTTGAATTCCGTCTCGTAAATAGAGACACCGTACTGCCCCAGCTTCCGGAACAGCGTCCGGGAACGCTCTCCGGCTTGGAGCCGCTGCACCAGCGCTTCCCCTTCTCCCAGGGGGATGTAGATGGTCTTGCTGTCGTTGTCGATCAATTTGAACTGCTCTGCGATGGTCTGAAAAGGCAACCGTTCTTTCATCATCTTCAAAATACTCTTAGAATCCTGGATATCGGTGCCTTTCAGCTCCAACAGCTCGGTAAAATAATCGGTGATGGCAGCCTGGGACGCAATATCCTTCTGACGCCCCATGACCTCTCGTCCAACGTCAATGTTCATCCGAAACGGTGTGTTGACCTCCGTCTCCGACTGGAACACAGTGACCACACTATCCTGCGCCGCCCGTTTCCGCTCCCGGTTGCACCGTCCGGCAGCCTGCAAGATGGAATCCAATCCGGCTACCTCCCGAAACACCGCTGGGAAGTCCACGTCCACCCCCGCTTCGATGAGGGAGGTGGAGACCACCCGACAGGGCAGCCCCCCTTTCAGCCGACCTCGCACCACTTCCAACACGGCACGCCGGTGGGTGGGTGTCATGAGAGTGGACAGGTGGAAGGTGTCCTCCTGGTCGCCCAGCAGGTCGTACAGCCGTTTGGCGCTCTTGCGGGTGTTGACGATGCAGAGCACCTGGGGCAGCTGGGTCAGCGCTTCCGCCACTGCTTCCCAACTCATCTCCTTCTCTATCTCCGTTTGGAAGGTGACACGGCGGAAGATCGTTTCATCGCAGGTGCCCTCTGGGCACAGCTCGGTGGCGGTGTGGCTGGGCAAAAACTCTGCAAACAGCGGGTTCAGCGCCGGCTGGGTGGCAGTGCAGAGGACTGCGGTGGCGTGGAAGTGGCCGATGAGCTGGGCGATGGCGGAGACGCAGGGGCGCAGGTACGGGATGGGCAGCATCTGCGCTTCATCGAAGATGATGACGCTCTTGGCCAGGTTGTGGAGCTTCCGGCATTTGGAGGAACGGTTGCTGTAGATGGACTCAAAGAACTGTACCGCTGTGGTCACCACCACCGGCATATCCCAATTCTCCGTAGCCCTGGCCATCCGCTGGGTCTCCGGAGTGGCCTCGTCCTGGGTGTCGTAGGTGACGCCGGAGTGGTGTTCCAGCACGTTCTCCGCCCCTAAAATTTTGCGGAACTGATCCGCCGTCTGCTCAATGATGGAGGTGTACGGGATGACGTAGATGACCCGTTCCAAGCCGTGGGTCTTGGCATGGTGGAGGGCGAAGGCCAACGAGGCCACCGTCTTTCCGCCGCCGGTGGGGACGGTGAGGGTGTACAGTCCCGGCATCTGCCGGGTGTCCTGCCCCTGCTCCATACAGCGGCGCAGGATGGCACAGCGCTGGGTGTTCAGCTCATTGCTGGGCGGGAACCAGCCTTCCGTATAGCGATCCAGCTTGTCCGACAGCACAGAGATGGCTTCCCCACCGCCCCGCTCTACCTGGCCGTTGGACATGAACGCTTCCGTATCCAGGAAGTCGGCGTCAGTAAGGCAGGAGTAGAGCATCCGGATGAGGAAATCCAGCTCCAACTCGGTTTTCGGCTCCATCTTAGGGGCTTGGGGCAGCTCCACCTCCTGTTTCCAGGCATCATAGGGTTCCAGCTGGCCGCTCTTGGCCTTATTCATCCGGCCGAAGTAGGTTGGCTTTCCTTTGTCCGTCCGACCTCCCAAGTCCGGCAGGCCGCTGTGGTGTCCCATGATGCAGAGGGATATGGGCAGATAGGCTTTGCTTTCCCAGGCACCTGCTGTGGAGTGGTCCACCTTTTTCCCACCGCAGAAAAGCCGCTTCTGAAACGCCTGGGTGAACTTCCCGATGTCGTGGAGCAGGCCCGCCCAATAGCCTAGCGCCTTCTCTCCGAATTTTTCCGCAAATTGGGCACAGAGCATTGCGGTACAGAGCAGGTGCGCCAGCACGGTCTGCTTTCGCCCATCCTCTGACCAATGGGCATAATATTTTTCATCCATTGTATCATCTCCTGTTGATTCACTTGTAATTTTGGGGCATTTTCCCTTGTTTTTTCTAATTATAACAAAGTGACTGTCCCAAAAACATCCCACAGTTGCAGTACGAACCCGATTTTTCCCGTCCCGTACAAAAAACCTCCCGGCGCAATGCCAGGAGGTTTTCTGTTTCACCAGCTCACCGCCCCATCTCGGTCAGGTAGGGCATGGCCAGCAATTCATATACAGTTTTCTCGATCCCCTGCTCCGCCAACCGATGGGAGAGGGATTTTAGGCGTGCCTCCACGCCATCGATCAAGCGCAAGGCGTCGCCGTCCACGCCCACCACAGCTTCCGCCAGGCCGGTGAGCTGTTGGAGCAGCTGGTTCCGCTGCGCCTGTTTCTGCTGGATGAGTGCCGCCCACTCCTGTAGGAAGGGAGCTTCCAGGATGTCGTAGGCGCTGAGAGTCACATCAAAGGTGCGTTTGATGAGGGAGAGCAGTTTGATGGCCTGGATGGAGTCGCCGCCGATGACGTAATAGTTGAGGTTTTCGTCGATGTCCTCATCTGGGAACAGCTGGCGGCACAGGTCGATGAGCTGTGCCGTCACCGTCTGGCAGCCGGTGGGCGCTGCGGTCTGGGCAGGCTGCCCCGCAGGTGTCAGCTGGTACTGGGTCAGCCTCTTTCGATCCACCTTGCCGTTGCGGGTCAGGGGGAGCTGTTCCAACCAGACAAAGCGGCTGGGCACCATATAGCTGGGCAGCCGTTCCTGGGCGAAAGCACGCCAGGCGTCTTCTTCCCGGGCGGCGCCGGTGTAGAAGGCGGTGAGCTTCTTGTTCTGCGCCGACTTCACCACCACCACTTGGTTGGTCTCCGGCTGCGCCCGCAGCACCGCTTCGATGCCGGGCAGCTCGATGCGTTTGCCGTTGATCTTCACCTGACCGTCCCGCCGTCCCAAGATCATCAGGTCGCCGTTGGCACGGAAGTAGCCAAAGTCGCCGGTGCGGTAAACCCGCCGGTGGTTCCACTGAGGGAACGCCTGTTCGGTCTTTTCCGGCATCCCCAGATAGCCTGCGCTGACCCCCACACCAGCCACGCACATCTCTCCGATGACCCCCATGGGGGCGGGCTGTCCAGCGGCGTTGCAGATGAAGTAGGTGGTGTTGGGGAAGGGTTTCCCGTATGGAATGACGTCTAGTCCCAAGTCGTCTGCCGTGATCTCGTGGGAAATGTTCCAAATAGTAGTCTCAGTGGGGCCGCCCACGCTGTGGATATGGAGGGCGGGCTTCTCCCCTTTCAGCTGTTTCACCAGGCTGACCGGCAAAAAGTCCCCACCCATGACCACGGTGCGCAGGTTGGGCAGCGCCTTGGTCAGATTGCATTCCTCTGCCGCCAGCATCTCCATGAACGCCGGGACGGAGTTCCAGAAGGTGACCTGATAACGCTCCATCAGCGCCGCCCAATGGGCAGGCTCCTTCCCCTTGTCCCCGTCCGGATACACCACCGAACCGCCGCAGGCGATCATGCCGTAGAGGTCAAAAAGCGCCATGTCGTGGCAGTAGTTGGTGACGGCAATGCACCGGTCGCTGTCCGTCAGAGAAAAACGCCGTTGGGACTCCAACAGGCAGTTGACCACCCCCACAGAGGGGATGGCGGCGGATTTCGGCTCGCCGGTGGTGCCGGAGGTGTTGATGATGACCAGCACCTCCTCCGGCCGCCACCGGTACCCCTGAAATGCCGCCACCTGCGAGGGCACAGCGTTCAGCCACGCTTCCTCCACTGTTAAACAGGGCACGCCACAGGACGCCGCCCGCTCCGCCAAAGCCGGTTCGGTCACGATCAGTGACAGCTCTGCCCGATGGGCGATGGCGGAGAGCATTTCGGGCGGGTACTCCAGATCCAGGGGCAAAAACGCCGTCCCCGCTTTGGTGGCTGCCAGGCTGGCGATGGCTTGCAGGGGGCTTTTGGGCAGCAGGATGCCCACTCGGTTGCCCGATGTCAGGCCGGTCTCTCGCAGCCGCTGACAGAGCCGGTTCGCCAGGGCGTCCGTCTGGCTGTAGGTCAGCTGTCCCTTGCTCCACAGGAGGAAGGGGTGGTCACGGTAGGTGGAAAATCGCTCCGACAGCAGGTCGGTCAGGCTGGGCAGGCAGGGGTTGACCGCCGGTTCCGGCGCTCGGTTGACCGGGTATACCAACTGTTCCATGTCCGCCACTACAGTACACAAAATCTGTTCCACCACCATCGCTGGGAGAACGTCCGGCTGGTAGGCCGCCTCCAAGGTCACCGTGTCGCTGCAGCGGAGCAGGAGCAGCTCCAGCCACACCTGCGCCGTCTGGGTGCGCACCAGGCGCCGGGTGAACAAGCGGCTGTCATAGGCGCCGTCCACCAGAGAGGTGCAGACGAAGGGAGCGGCCGCTTGGGGGTCACTCTTTTTCCAGGCTTTCAGCCGATCCAGGCCGGAGATCTGGCTCTGGAACTGCTGTTCCATGAGAGAAATACTCAAGCTTTTCGCCTGGGCAAATACATCGCTTTCGGCTGCATCCACCGGCACCAGGGAAAAGTCAGAGTACATCCCGACCGCCTGAAAGATGCCGTCTACCGGCACCATTCTGGCAGTTCTCGGCACATTTAAGACCACTTTCGACCGGTCGGTGTACTGCCCGATGGCCTTGCCCACCAGGGTCAGGAGGACGGGAAAGGCAGTGACTCCCTGGCCTGCCGCTTTCTGCTGGAACGCCTGCCACAGGGATGCTGCGATGGGCTGGCGGCAGACGCCGGTCTCCTGGGGATCCGGTGTGTAAAATTCCTCCGCAATGGCCAGCTCTGCCGCCGGCGGGAACTGGCGCATGGACTCCTCCAGCGCCTGTGCCTGCTCTGGCGTGCGTTGTTCTGCACGCAGAGTCTCCATGTAGTCCAGAAACGCCTGGGAGCGCTCCACCGGTTCCAAGGGTTCCCCTTCATAGCACCGCTCCAAGGTCTCCAAGATGCGGTCGTGGCTCAGGCCATCGGCCAGGATGCCGTTGATACAGAGCGCCACATAGGCATGGCTGCCGGTGACCAGGGTCACCTGGGACAGGCACTGCTCGTTCCAGGTGAACTGCTGGAACAATGTCTCCGCCTGGGCTTCGATCCCCTCCGTCCACAGGGGCGCTTCCTGAAGCTCCAACCGGCCAGCGCCCAGCACCAAGGTCTCCCCGTCCAGCCCTGCGCCCAACAGCGGGTGCAGCTGGGGCAGGCGTTGGAGGGCTTCCGCCAGGCGGGCGTGCTCTACCTTGGTCGGGTCATATTCGTAGACAAAACAAGCCTTGCTGAACCGGCCATACTTGGCCTCTCGCCCTCGCAGGTAGGACTGCTGCATGGGGTTGAGGGCGATCCGTTCCTTCATGGATGCCCCCTCACGCCTGCTTCTGTTCCAGGCAGTGGAGCAGGCGGTCGATGGTGTTGTTCTCAAACAGCTCCTGGAAGGTCAGGGTAATGCCGAAGGTCTTCAAAATGTTCATTTGCAGCTTCATCATCTGGATGGACTGGCCGCCCAGCTCAATGAAGTTCTTGGTGGTGTCCCACCCTTTGGGCAGGTTCAATTCCGCCTCTACCATCTGATACAGTCTTTCTCTCATGGTCATTCCCCTTTCGGTTCCTCCAAGAGCCGTTCCAGCCAGTTCCGGAACAGCTCTGTCAAATATGTGTGTTCGTACAATCCCTCCGGCGTCATCCACACCAGGTACGCCCCATCCCACAGCTCGTAGATCTGGGCGTCCAGGCAGACCTGAGGGGTCTGAGAGACCAGGTAGGTCAGCGCCCCAAAGGACGCCTGGAAAGGCTCGGTCACCAGCTGGATGCCCGGCGTGGACGAAAAGACGGTGGGCGCCAGCAGGGGTTCCTCTGGGTGCCGCTCTCGGAGCATCGCCTGTACGTCCAGGCCGTCCAGGCGGATGTGGGTCATGCCTGCCTGGTAACGTGCCAAAATATCTGACATTTGGTCTGCTTTTCGTACAGCCAGAGTGAGCAGTCGGGTGCGGTCGGTGATGCGGTCGGGATACTCCACCGTGTGGCCTGTGGTGTGGAAGATGGGCAAGTTGAGGACAAAATCAGTCTCGGCCGCCTGGCGCATAGTGTCGGCGAAGGCCGCCATGGCCAGGGTGGTAGGGTGGACGCCCAGGCTGGACGCCCGACTTTGGACGGCCTGCCACTGGGCGGCGTCCAGTTTGGCCGCGGTGGCCTGGTAGCGGCAGTGATGCATTCGGGTGGGATCACGCTGCTGTTCCAGGATGGAGCCGGGGCGCATCTGGGCAACCTGCTCCTGCCAATAGGCCACGTCCGCCGTGGACGCCGGTTCCGGGTCGGGTGTTCCGCTGGAAACGGTCACCGAATGTCCCTGGTACCATTCCGCCAGCTGTCCCAGCAAGATTTGGAACCCAGCTGGGTCAGCCACCTGCAAATTCAGGTCAAAGCACAGGCAGTCCACCCCCTCCGGCAGCCGGAACAGCGTCAGACCACAGCTGTGCCCCTCCTCCGTTCGGGTGTTCCGTTGGGCGAAGGCGGCACGGTACTGCTGGACTTCCCGCTCCCCTTCCGCCTGGGTCAGGGTGGTGCAGTCAAAGCAGGCCACATAGTCGTTCAAATGGGACTGAATGCCGTGGAGGGTGAGGACGTCCCGCCACGCCTGGCGCAGCTTGGCCAGGTGGATGGCTGTCCCCCGAGTCTCCAAGTAGACGTGGCCGGGGACGCCGCCTAGGTTCTGCTCCAGGGATGCGCCGATGAGGTAGGACTCCTGAATTCGGGTCTTGCTCATGTTTTCTGCTCCTCCGCCAGCTTGAGCAGCTGCTTTTTGTCCGTCTTGCCCACGGCGGTCAGGGGCCAGGTGTGGACTTCCAGGTAGTCGTCCCCCATGCAGAAGCCGGAGACGCCTTTTTCCTTCAGGAAGTGGTTGATCTGTCCCAAATCCAGCACGTCGGTGCCGCTGATAGGCTTGCCGCAGATGCAGATGCGCTCGGTGAGCACCGGGTCGGGCACGCCGATGACCGCCACTTCGGAAAAGACACCCCACTCCGTCAGCAGCCCTTCCAGGTAAGAGGGGATGATCTTCTCGCCGGCACGGTTGATGCGCTCTTTGATGCGGCCATGGATGGTGATGTAGCCCTGGTCGTCGATGCTGGCCAGGTCGCCGGTCTTGTACCAGCCGTCAGAGGTGAAGTACTGGTTGTCCTTGTCCAGGATGCCGTAATAGTAGTGGATGGTGTAAGGGCCACGGGTGAGCAGCTCGCCACGCTGTCCGGCGGGGAGCGGGGCGCCGCTGCCGTCTACGATGCGCAGCTCATCGTGGGGGGAGACAGGGGTGCCCTGGGTAGTCAAGATCTTTTCCAGTGGGTCATCCTGCTGGGTGGTGCAGACAAGTCCTTCGGCAGTGCCGAAAACTTGGATGAGCACGTTGCCGAACAGCTCTACCGTCCGTTCCGCGTCCGCCACAGGGAGCATGGCGCCGCCTACATAAATCTGCCGCAGGGTGCTCAAGTCCGCTTCCGGCAGCAGCTCCCGCGCCTCCATGAGCAGGTGGAGCAACGCTGGAACCAAGATGAGGGCGTTGACCTGCTCCGCACGGATGAGGTTGAGCATATCCAAGGGGGAGGCGTAACGGGGAACGACCGCTTTGCCGCCGTGGAACAGGACGCCCAGGATGCCCGGGTGAGCCAGGGCGAAGTTATGCCCCAGGGGGAGCGGGGTGAGCAGAGTGGTCTGGTCACTCCAATGGTTTTTGTTCGCCGTCTGCATACAGCTGTAGTAGTAGTCCCCATGGGTGCGGGGGATGAGCTTGGGGATGCCGGTGGTGCCGCCGGACAGGAGCAGGATGGCGATGCGGGCATCGGGAGACTGGGCTTTCACCACCGCTTCCGGCGCCACATAGGCCACCTGCTTCATGTCGGCGAAGTGCTGGATGCCGTCATCGGTCAGGTGGAACCGGCAATGGACTTTGCTCTGGATGCCGGTCAGCTCCCGAACCCCGTGGTTGGGCAGCATGAGGATGGGCACGATCTCCTCCAGCATCAGCGCCAGGAACATCTGGACGAAGGGGATGCCGTTGGACATCTGCATAATGACCAGCTCATGGGGCTGCACCCCAGCCTGGCGCAGCCGTTCTCGGTCAGTCCCGGCTAACTCTACCAGCTGACGATAGGTCACCTTCTGAGTGCCGTCAGAGAGGGCGATGCGGTCGCCGTACTGTTCTGCCCTTCGGAGGAAGTGTTCTCCTAAGGTGATAGGTTCCCATAATGCGCTCATTCGTTCTTTCCTCCTTCTTTCGGCTGCCACTGGCTGGCAGCTTGGTTGATGACGGGCATACACTGCTGGTAGGTGTCCAGCAGCATCCGGTGTCCCCCCTCCATGGAGTACAGGTGGAAATTGGCTTCCGCGAAGCGGATCCAGCCTTTCACCGCCTCCAACGGGGT
Organism: uncultured Eubacteriales bacterium; assembly: GCA_900545815.1. GTDB lineage: Bacteria > Bacillota > Clostridia > Oscillospirales > Oscillospiraceae > Onthomonas. Next base: position 16,967 of record URAM01000004.1, read on the forward strand.
CATCAGGTCGGTCTTGCCGGAGAAAATGGTCAGGTCACAATAAATCTTGGGATAGACCTCAGTCTCCTGCTTGTAGGCGTAGACAGCATGAAGGTCGGCCTCCACCACCCGAATGGTCTCGCAGGCAAATTCCAGGCACTTCTCCACCTCAAACCGGTTCTCCCGGCTGATCTGTTCCAGGCGGCTGCCCTTGGCGTCCTCGTTGAAGATGTCTTCGTAGGGAATCATACCAATCTCCCCACGCTGGGCGTACTGGGCATAGAGGCAGTCCACGCAACGGTTGGAGATCTCCGTCACCAGCTCCTTATCAGGGAACACATGGTCGGGGAAATAGGTGGTCATCAGATCCTGCACTTCTTCCCTGGCCTCCTGGTTCTCAAACAACGACCGGCCATAAACGGCGCCATCTGCAGCATCGGTGGCGCTCATGAAGATGTGGAAGGGTTCCTGGATGCCCTCTCGGCGGATTTTCTGGTACAGCTCATAGGCCAGGATGCCGCCGTAGCAGTAGCCCAGGAGCATATAGCCGCAATCGGGGGTTTTGGTCAGCTCCTCCACCAGGTTGGCGTACAGGTCATCCACTACAGCGTGCAGCTCGTTGACCGGTTCCTCCCGCTTGCGCAGCCCCCGTCCGGGCAGTTCCAACAGGCAGAGCTTGATGTTCTTGTTCAGGTATTTGGTGTATTTCCAATAGACGAAGGCGGATGCGCCTCCGCCGGGGATGCAAAATAATTTGATGTTCTGCTCGCTCATAAGCCCTCCTCAACTGGCGTCCCGCTGCCCAATCTTGGTCATCTTACTGAGGAATTTCTCCATCAGCAGCTCGTGGACGCCCTTCCGATACAGGTTCTCCAGCCGTCCCACCTTCTGGTAGCCCACGCCGGCGTACAGCTTCTGGGCGACCTGGTTGCTCTCAGTGACCACCAGATAGATCTTGCTGGTCACCCGCTTCTCCAACAGACGCTCCTCCATGTAGGCCAGCATCTGCCGTCCGTAGCCCTTGCCTCGGCAGGACTCGTCCACCACGATCATGTGCAGGTAGGGGTAGGTGTAGAAGGAGCCTTCCTCCACATACCACAGCACCCCCACCAGTCGCTGACCCTCATAGGCCAGAAAGACGGCATCCCGCTGGCAGGCTTTTTCCACCGCATCGTCCAGCAGCTTACGCAGGGGGTAATAGCGCTGCCCCAGTTCGGTGGAGAACAGGAAGGCGCTGCAATCGGACACCAGGGGCTGGGTCAGCGGGCGCATCCGCATCATACGGACGCTCCTTTCAAAATCACCTTGTCCACGATGGAGTCCACCGTCTCGAAGTCCTCATAATTGATCTCGTCCAGATCGATCGTCACGGAAAAAGCGTCCTCGAACAGGGCGATCATCTTGATGACGCTGAAGGAGTCCACATAGCCGGAGGAGATGAGCATGGTGTCGTTGGCGATCTCGATGCCTTCCAGCTCAGGCACGTTTTCCAGGAACATTTCAATGACCTGTTTCTTCATTTCACTGTTTGTCATAGCAATACACATCCTCCACGGTCAATCCCATCTTTTCCAGGGGTTTTTCCAAATCGCTTTCTTCGATGGGCGAATGGATGATCTCCAACGCCCGCTCCCGACTCATCTCGCCCACCCGCACCAGCTCGCTCAGCTCCACTTCGTGCTGGCCGTAGCGGAAAACCTTTTCGGTCAGGTACTGTGCCACATAATTGAAGGAGCAGTTGGAGGACTTATCCGGCCAGCTCCGCTTGGGCAGCTGGAACTTCAATTCTCGGGTGATGATGTCCAAAATCTTGTCCTCGTTCCACTCGATGTACTTGAAGGGAGACAGCAGTCTCATGTTGCCATAATGCTCCCGAAAGTACTTGTTCTGGTTGTGGATGAGGTCGGCGTAGTCCTCATAGCCGGACATCGTTCGGAACAGCTCCACGGCGTTCTCATCGGACTCCTTATAGATCCAGAACAGTTCCGAGTTGCGAATGTACTGCTGTCCCTTGGTGTAGCCGCCCAGTATGAGGTCGATGCCATTCTGATGGGCGATGCGGCGGATGGCGTTGTCAATAAGGGCGTGGCAGACTCGGCAGTAGTAGATGGGCTTGCCGGAGCGAATCATTTGGGGAAAGATTTTCAGCAAGTCGGCGGTCTTGAATACCATCAGGTCTACCCCCAGGATGTCGGTGGCGTTCTTCACGTTGGCGTACATCTCATCCAGGGCGAAGCCGTTGTCGATAATGATGGCCAGAGGGTTCAGGCCCAAGACGCGGACGGCCACATACAGGGTCATGATGCTGTCCTTGCCGCCGGAGACGCTGACGGCGCAATCGTACCGGTTGCCCTTTTTGTAGGGGGCGACGATCTTTTTCAAGGTCTCCAGCTTTTCCTCTGGGCTCTTGCTGTCAAAGGACTGGTTGGGGACGCTCTTTTCTTGCAGGTTCCGGCAAACGCTGCACACACCGTTTTTCCCCAAGGTGATATGCCCCTCGGCTTCCGGCATGATGCAGCAGGCGCAGCGGGGGCCGTTATAATTCAATGTCATACTGTTTTAACTCCTGTACGGTCTTTTCGTCCCATTTGCTCACATCCAACCCCTTCTGGCACAGCAGCGCATAGGTCAGGCGCTCCACACCAAAGGCGAAGCAGGCGGTGTAAGCGAAGTTGCCATTGTCCAGGCGGATGTTGTAGGGCTTGGAGAAGTGGGTGCGGTGGAAATTGGCGGAGGCGGCGGCGATCTCCTTGTTGGGGTTGTCCAACCGGCAGACGAATTCCTGTTTGGAGTCGCCCAACACCTGGAAGAATTGCAGCTTCTTGTAGTTGCTGGCGAAGAAGGAGTCATTGGCGGTGTTCACCTTGCAGTTCAGGTCGAAGGTGTCCTGCCAGAAGTGCCACAGCTCCTTGGCCTGGCCGACCTTATCCGCGCAGGTCTCGGGTGCGCCCACAAAGACGTATTCCTTCATGTTGAACTCGTTGAGGCGCGCCAGCTCGTAGGCGTTCCCTGCCTCGTTCCGGAAGCAGCGGCCGGAGACCAGGTAGGTCTGGGGGACGTCCCGCTGGATGGTGCTGCCGCTGAGGAACTGGTAGACCGGAGCGCAGGTGGCGTGGCGGAGCACTAAGGTGGGGGGCTTCATCTCCTCAAAGATGGTCTTGTCCTGGGTGCCCTTCTGGGCGAAGCGATCCAGTACCGCCAGGTCGTTCTTCATGGTGGTCTGGAACATGATGTAGTGGGGGAATGTCTCGAAGTAGCCGCCCTTTTCGTAGTTGTCGATGGGATAGAGTACAGGGAAATCGTACTGCTTCACCGGCCCGAACGTGGCCTTGCCAAAGGCTTCAATTTTCCGGTCAAAGTAGCGGTAGACCTGTAAAAACAGGTCGCTGTAGGCGTATACGCCATCGGCGATCTCCTTGACGCCCTCGGTGTCCAAGAGGGTCTGGAAGATGGGAGCGTGATTGAGGGGAACGGTGTCGGAGTGATCCTCCAGGGTCTTGATCTTGACCTCTTTGCCGCTGAGCTGGCCGTTCAAGATCATGTCCCGCAGCTGCCCCACCTTCTGGGTCACCTCGGCCTCGTCTCGTTCCTCCAGCTCCACCGACACTTGGTCGCCCTGGCGCTGGATGTTCCGGATGGCAGGGGAGACATAGGGGAGCATTTCGGCAAAAAAGTTCTGGTCTTTGGCCTGAAACTGGTTCAAATCCAATGTAATGGTCATAAAAATTCCTTTCTGGAACGCATATGACCGGGACAGGAACCTCCAGTCCCGGCCATGTTCGTGTGATGATTCTGCTGTCAGATCTGGGTCATGCCCGGTTGTCCTTCAGGCACTCCACCATGTTCACCCGAAATACCTTGCGCTTGAGCAGGGTCAGGGAGAGGAGGTAACTGACCACCACCAGTGCCGCGCAGAGGACACTGCTCTTGACGCTGATGACCGCTTCGATGTAAGCAGACAGGTTGTCGATCATCATGGTGTAGAACAGGTCGCCGGCCAGGATGCCCAGTGGGATGCTGATGACCAGGCTGAGGGGCACCAGGATGTGGTTGGCGGAGAGAACCATGGAGTTGATCTCGCCCTTCCGGTATCCGAAAATTTTCAGCATGGAGATGGTGTTCCCGTTCTCCTCCACCATCATGTTCACGGTCAGGTAGACAGCGGCCACACAGAGGACGGCGCCCAGGAGGATCATGACCAGGATGATCTGCTGGAGGTCGTCGATGACCGACTGGATCTGATCCTGCACCGACTCCTTGGTGTTGGTCACGGCCACCTCGCTGTCCTTCAATTTCAGCTTGTGGTCGGATAGAATGACGTTATACACATCGTCATCCAGCTCCATCAGCTCCCGCACCGTCTTGCCGGTGGTATACAGGGTCTTTTGGGCGCAGTCTTCCACGATGCCGGTGATCTTCACCGTGTACTCATCCATGGTGATGGGGCTGTAGAAGGTGAACTTGTCTCCGGCGCTCAGGCCGTAGACCTTGGCGGCCATCTCGGTCAGGTAGTAGTCCCCATCCTTCAAGGTGACCTTCTTGCCGTCCAGGTCGGTGAGGGTGATGTACTTGGAGTCCTTCTGCAAGCCGCTGAGACTGAACTGGCTGTTTTCAATGTCCTTGGGCTGGAGGGATTCGTTGATGTAGGTCTCACAGCCCTTCCCCTGCTCCTTGGTCTCGTAGCTGGTCAGGTAGTAGCGGTAGGAGAAGCTGCCGATGCTGTTGACCGAGTTGTTGACAAAGTTGTCGCAGCTGTCGAAGAAGGTCAGCCCCATGGCCATGATGTAGCCGCCCACCACCAGGCCGATGAGCACCACCAGCGCCCGTGCCTTGTTGCTGAGCAGGGTGCGCAGGCGGAACTTCCACTTGAACTTCATGGTGCGGTTGCTGGCAAAGACTTTGGAACCGCTCTTTTTGCTGGTGGAAGCGTTGAGCAGATCGACTGCGTTCCGCCGGAGCAGCCGCTTGGTGGTCAGGATGGCGGAGACCACATAGAACAGGGTGGGCAGGACGATGCAAATGGCTGCGCCGTACAGGGGGACGGTGTAGTGGATGGGCATAGGCTCATAGTCCACAGCGTAGTATTCCGCCATGCTCTGGGCGCCCAGGGCGGCCATGATAAGACCGATGACGGTGCCGGCGATGCTGGCGATGAGAGCCATGGTGGCGTAGTGACGGGTCAGCTCCCCCGTCCGATAGCCCAGGGCTTTCAGGGTGCCGATGATCTTGCACTCGGACTTGACCTTCCGGCTCAGGATGGCCGCCACCAGGATGCTGACAATGACCATCATCAGGCACATCATCATGTAAGACATCATCATGTAGGTCTTGGGGTTGTTCTGCACCGCCTCAATGCGGGGGTTCACCGAGGCATCGGTGTACTGAAGCATGGTGTAATCCTGGTTCACCTTCTTGCGGAACTGCTTCTCCTTAGCGGAGTCGTGGTAGACCACCGTGTAATAAACCGTCTCGTCCTCCAGCTTGTCATAGGTGTCATCAGACACCGCCGCCACGGCGAAGCCCTCGTTGTTCCGATAGGCGTCGGTGAGGTTTTCCAGGCAGTTGATGTAGTCGGGTCGGAGCAGAAAACCGGTGATGGTGTACTGCTTGCCGTCCAGCTTGAGCTTGTCGCCAATGGCCAGGTCGTTGGCCTGGGCGAAGCCCTTGGAGAGCACGATCTCGTCATCGTCCACCACGTCCTTGCCCTCGAAAATCTCATAGGTGTCGATCTTCTGGTTCCGTTTCAGGACACGAACGGTGTAGTCCTTCTCCTCCACGTCTACATAGCCGGTCTGCTCTAGGGTCAGGTCGTATTTCTTCTCCAAGTCCTTCCGGTCTGCCTTCTCGATGGGCATGAGGGTGGAGAACTGGGCGTCCTCCATATTGTGCCGCTGGGCAAAATCGGTCACATAGCCGTCCAATCCCGTGCCAGTGGTCAGGATGGACAGAAAGAGAAAGATGGAGACCGCCGTCAGAACGACGGTTGCCAGATAGAAGGACAGGTTGTGTTTGAGATTATGCTTATATCTTCGATTCAGTTTCATCACAGCACCAGCTCCATCGGACTCACTTTGTTTGCATTGACCTCGTTGCTCTGAATCTTGCCGTCCTTGATCTGGATGATCCGGTCAGCCATGCCGCTGATGGCGGCGTTGTGGGTGATGATGACCACTGTGGTGTGATACCGGTCATTCAGGGTCTGCACGGCTTGCAGGACGCCCAGGGAGGACTTGGTGTCCAGGGCGCCGGTCAGCTCGTCGCACAGGAGGAGCTTGGGGTTCTTGACCATGGCGCGGGCGATGGCCACCCGCTGCTGCTGGCCGCCGGACAGCTCTCTGGGAAAGCGATCCTGGAGGCCGTTGATGTCCAGGGCGCCGAACAGCTCGTCCAGGTTCATGGGACTGGGGGCGATGTCCGCCACCACTTCCACGTTCTCCCGAGCGGTCAGGTCGGGGATGAGGTTATAGAACTGGAAGATGAACCCCACGTCCTCTCGGCGGTACTCGGTCAGCTCCTTCTGTTTCAGACCGGACACCGTCCGGCCGCCTACGGTCAGGGAACCGCTGTCCAGGGTGTCCAGACCGCCGATGATGTTGAGCATGGTGCTCTTGCCGGAGCCGGAGGGGCCAAGTACCACGATGACCTCGCCCTGCTCGGCGCTCAGCTCCGCCCCATCCAGGGCTTTGACGGCGGATTCTCCCTGACCGTACACCTTGCTGGCGTTCTTCAATTGGATAAACATTTACTGCTCTGCCTCCTCGCTGATTTTTTGCATGACCACCTCGCTGAGCGACTGCACGCTCTGGGAGATGTATAGATCCAATTCCTCTGACACCAGGATGCCGAAATCCTCCTGGCAGCTCAGGTACAGCTGGACGATGACGATGCTGTCCGCCCCCAGGTCATCAATGAGCAGGTCGTTGTCGCCGATCTGCGCCGGATCCAGGTTCAGCAGCTCACCCAGGTGTCCTTTGATGGTGCTCTTTACTGTTTCAATGGTCATCTCACACATTCCGTCCCTTCATCTTGATCTCTTTCACGCCGTCTGCCCGTTCCTCCAGCACTTGAGCCATCTGGAACCGTGCCACTTCCCCTTTGCCCGTCCGAGGCAGCGGGTCGCGGAAGGCGTAGAGCTTGGTCACTTTCTTGTTCATGGGCAGGCCAGCGTTCACCTTGCGAATTTGGGCGAAGCACTCCGTCTCCTGGAAGTTGTCATAGTCCTTGGGGCTGACAAACAGAGTCACCTGATCCTGATAGCCTGCGGTGCAATAGCCGCTGGAAAAGTCGTTGAGAAAGTCGAAATAGACGTCGATCTCCTCCGGATAGATGTTCTCGCCGGAGTCGGTGACGATGACGCTCTTGCAGCGACCCAGAAAGTAGGTGCGCTGTCCGTCCAGCTTAAAAATGTCGCCGGAACGGAAGGGGCCTTCTCGGAACACCTCTTTGCCGCCGATGAGGATGGACTCGTACAGGGAGTGACCGTCCAGCACCAGCTCGCCTACGCCGTTGTCCACATAGGTGCCGTCCTCCAGCAGGATCTTGGCCTTGTGCTTGTTGTAGAAGCAGCCCACATAATCGGTGGACGGGTCCTCGTCGATGCCCCCCATGGTGGAGGTGCCGATCTCGGTCATGCCCCAGCTGTTGAGGAAATAGATGCCGCTGTGCAGCAGGACTTTGACGGATTCTGCGTCCAGCTTGGCGCCGGCGCTGATGCCCACTTTCAGGTTCTCGCCCAGCAGCTGCTGAAACTCTTTTTCCCCGCATCCGCCATAACGGGCTTGGGCAATGCGGATGAAGCCTTTCCACATGGCGGGGACGCAGAACATCATCCAGATGTTCTCCTGCTTACAGGTGTCGATGATGGAAAACACGCCGCTGTTGGGCGGAAAGACCACGCAGTGCCCCATGTGCCAGAAGGTGACCACCAGCAGAAAGCCGGAGATATGCCGGAAGGGCAGCGCCAGCAGGCTCTTGTGCTCCTCCAGCTTGGTGGAAATGCTCCGCTGGGTGATGCGGTCGTTGCCCAGCCAGTATTCGGTCACGTTGCGCACCGTGCCCACGATAGCGGAGGCGGCGAAGACGTAGGCTTTAGCGGTGCCGGTGGTGCCGGAGGTGTGGAAGGACACCTTATCCGCCCAGTGGTCATCGCCTACCGGTGGGTAGTGGATCGGGTCGCCCAGAATCTTCTGGTCGTCTACCCCTTCCACCTGGGCAATGTCCACGTCCAGGACATCGGGGATGCCCGTAGGACGGTGGGTGATAAAGGCTTTCACGCCAGCCTCCGTCACGAAGTGCTCGTCCAGCTGGTGGGGGTTCTGGGCGTCCAGCAGCATGACCCGATAGCCGCACTTCATCAGGGCGAACATGACACCGAACCAGTAGACGGAGTTGGGGGCTTTCAAAGCCACCCAGGCGCCTGGTTCCAGGGGCTGCATCCGCTGGTTCAGGTAGTTGGCCATGGCCTGGATGTGGGTCAGGTAGGCATCGCCGCTGACCTTTTTCTTTTCCTTGCCAACAAAATATTCGATTGCGGTGTGACCGGCCGTATTGCCGATGGTCTCCTCCAACAGGGTCTGAAAATGCATTCTCTGCTCCATAGGACTCCTTTCTCCTCACAAAACGGCGGTCATCATGCCGATGTTGGCGCCAACGGCACCGCCTACCATCAAAATCTTGGATCCCGCATGGAGCCGGCCGTCCTGCCAGGCACGGTAGGCCGCCAAGGGCACGTTGCTGGCGCCCATGTTGCCGCAGTCCTTGACGATCTCCACGAACTTGCTCAAGTCCATATCCATGGCCTTGCTGATGTGCGCCACAATCCACTTGGCCACCTGGGTGGGAACGATATAGTCCAAGTCCTCCTTCGTCCAACCGGCGGCGGCCAGCACCTTGGGGATGGTGTAGGGCGCTTCCGCTGCGGCATCGGTGAGGGCTTTGGTGGTGCCGGGGACGTACATCTTATCTGGGTCGCCGGGGAAGGCCACGCCGCCGCCCCAGATGACGTTGTTGTTCCAAATCTCCGGAATGGTCTTGAACCAGGAGGTGTGGATGCCCCGCTGGTCGTCCGAGGACTTTTGGAGCAGGAACGCCCCGCCGCCATCCCCTACAGAGAGGGCTACCGGCGCCCGCTGGATGAGTTCTTCCTTGCTGTCGTAGCGGAGCTTCGTCCATTTGGACAGGCACTCGCCGGAGACCACCAGAACCGTCTCCGCCTTGCCGGTGGCAATGAAGCTGTCAGCGATGTCCACACCGCTAAGGAAGGCGTTGCAGGCGTTTTTGACGTCAAAGGCGAAGCCGTTGCGGATGTTCAGCTTGTCCGCCACCACGTTGGCGGTGGCCGGTTCCACGAAATCCTGGGTGACCGAGGTGAACAGGATGGCGTCCACGTCCTGGGGTTCCACGCCGGCCTCCTTCATGGCGATCTCCCCCGCTCGGGCGGCGATGTCGGAGCACAGCTCCTCCTTGGCCGCCCAGTGGCGGGAGGCACAGCCGGTGAGCATCTTGCACAGGCCGAGCTTCACGCCGTGGTCTTTGTATCCGGCCATCTCCTCCAGCTCCTCGCTGGTGACCACCCGTTCCGGCAGATACCCGCCGATTCCTTTGATCCATGTACTCATACAGCCTTTTCTCCTTCTATGATCTGCTGGATGTAATGCAGAAAATCTGCTTCCTGTTCTCGCATATAAAAGTGGGTGCCGGCGAAAATTTTGACCTCCAATAGGTTGGGGGCGCTCTCCTGCCACAACGTCAGCTCCTCCGTGTCCCCCACCTCGGCATCATCATTGCCGCACAGCACCACAGTCTCCGCTTGAACGACATTGCAAGTGGGACGGTACTGCTCCAACAGCCGGATATCCTCTCGGCAGAGGGTGAAAAGCATCTGGAACATCTGCAAATTGGTCTGCACCTCCTCTGGGAAGCCGCCCAGCTTCATGAGATACTCGTTCAGCTCCTCCTCGGAACCGAACCCGTAGTGGTGAGGCTGGAAGCACACCGGCGGGTGCTGGCCGGAGAGGATGAGACGGGCGGCCTGTTTACCGTAGTGGGCTTCCAACAGGGCTTCCGTCTCATAGGCCACGAAGGCGCCCATGCTGTGGCCGAAAATGCAGAAGGGTTCATCGCCGACAAAATCTGTGATACGCTCCGCCGCTGTCTGGGCGATGGCCATGAGGCTTTCGGCGTTGGGCTCTTTCCCTTGATAGCCTCTGCCGGGGTATTCATACAGGTAGAGGTCTTCTTTGTGCAGCGTCTTTATCTGCCGCAAAAAATTGAAATAAAACGCAAATCCACCGGCGTGTGGAAAACAAATCAGTTTCATAAGTTCCTTTCTATTCACTGGTTCTATAACCATCGGAATGGTTTTTTCTGCGCCATCCACGGCTCCATGTCCGCCAAGGTCACCGGCACGATCACCGCAGAACGCAGCGTTCGCTCCGGCGGCACGCAGATGGAGAGGCAGTAGTCCTCCCCCACCGGCTGGGTGAACCCGCTGGCGCAGGGTTGGCCGGTCCGAACGTGACGGATGACAGAACGGCAGGCATCCCCTGCCACCGGTTCCACCTGAAATTGCGGAAATCCACAGTTCAGCCCGTCCCCTCGCAGCTTGCCAAAGCTCTCCTTCAGCGTCCAAAGCTGGATAAATCGCCGCTCTGGCGGCATCGGCGCCTGCTCTAGCTGCTGTCGTTCCTGGGGCGTCAGGCACAGTCCGTACATCCCCTGCTCCACCGGCCGGACTTTTTCAATGTCCACACCAAGGGGGCAATCCGCCAGCCCACAGACCGCCCAATCTCCCGCATGGGAGAGGCTGAACTGGGCGGGACTGCCCTCCAAAAAGGGCTTTCCGTACCGGTTCTTCCGCAGTGCCATGGGACGTCCCCCACACCACTGCCACAGGCAGAAATTGCCCAACAACCCAGCGGCCACACAGCGCAGCCGATCTGCTTCTCGGCGAAAGGCGCCGGCACGATGCCAGCGCTCTGGGGAGAGGAAGGGTGCGTAGGGTTCCAGGGTGTCTGGGCACAGTTGATGGATGGCGAACAAAAACACCGGGATGTTTTCTGGGGAAGGTACGTCACTAGCATGGTTAGCTTTCGCTAACTTGCGGCCAAAAAAAGATGCTCCAGCAGTTTCCCTGCCGGAACCATCCAACCAGACCTTCAAGCGTCCCGCTCTTTCCGCGGGTACTCCAGCATCTGCCCCGTCCCAGACAGGGACAGCCCAAACACCTGGATACGCTCCCGCACCTTGGCCGCATAGACCCGACCAGCCACCAGCCGTTCCCCGTTCCGGAGCAGGAGCCCCAACCGGTGGTTGTCACAGCGGTAGGTGGAGGCCACCTGGGCGATGTTGACGATGCAGCTCTTGCTGATGCGCAGAAAGCGGTACTGCTCCAGCAGAGACTCCAGGGCGGTCAGGGAATCCTTGCACCGAAAGACCCGATTTTCATCATAGAAAAAGGTCTTGCGATTGATGCTCTCGATGTAAAGAATGGTGTGGAGTGGGACGCAAACGGTCATATCCTCTACCATGCCCGTCAGCGACACCGCACACTGCCGCAGAGCGTCCAGCAGATTGCGCACGCGGGCGTCTACCGTGGGACAGTTGACGATGACCTCGATCTCAGACATGGTCTTATCTTGATTGATCCTTACTTTCATGAACAACCTTTCTCCCATAGGGTACCTTGTCTCCCGATAGTTAGCTATCTCTAACTATCGGGGACATTTGTTCAAATGCTTTCTAATTATACCTGCCCCCTGCGCCCATTTCAAGTAATTTGGTGTAAACTGCCCAATTCTTGTTCCGAATGTGCGCAGAACCGCCAATTAGGGTGCGGGAACCCCTTGAATATGCTATACTGACATATATCCTGTGAAAAAAGGTGACGCATATGATGACGGTATCCATCTGCTCCTACGACTCCCCTCTCGGCGGCATCTGTTTGGCGGCGGATGCCCTGGGCTTGACGGGATTGTGGTTTGACGGGGAGAAGTATTTTGGCTCCAATCTTCCGGCGAACCCCGTCCGGCAGGAGACTGAGATCTTGACCGAGACCAAACGGTGGCTGGATGTGTATTTCTCCGGTCGGGAACCGGATTTCCTGCCGCCGCTGCATCCCATCGGCTCCCCCTTCCGTCGGGCAGTCTGGGATCTGCTCTTGCAGATCCCCTATGGCCAGACTACAACCTATGGGGCACTTGCCCGCCAGCTGGCAGCACAGCAAGGACGCGCCGCCATGTCCGCCCAGGCGGTGGGCGGTGCCGTGGGACACAATGAGATCTCCATCCTCATCCCCTGTCATCGGGTGGTGGGCACCAACGGCAGTCTGACCGGTTACGCCGGCGGAGTGGACAAAAAGGAGCGGCTGCTGACCTTGGAGGGTGTGGATATGCGTGATCTGTTCCGCCCTGCCAAAGGCACTGCGCTCTGAGAAAACAGATAAGGAGGAATGACCAGTGAACAAGGCAGACAGCGCGGAAGAACTGTTCCGGATGGGCTATAATTGCAGCCAGTCGGTGTATGCGGCTTTCGCAGAGGATCTGGACATGAGCGTGGAGGAGGCGGCCAAGCGAGCCAGCCCCTTTGGCGCTGGGTTTGGCAAGCTGCGCGAGGTGTGCGGTGCGGTGAGCGGCATGGTGCTGGTGCTGGGTGACCTGTGCGGGTACCAAGACCCGACGGATGCTGCGGGAAAACAGGCGCTGTATGCGCTGGTGCAGCGGCTGTGTGGTTCCTTTGAGAAATCGGAGGGCAGCTTGATCTGTCGGGAGCTGCTGGGGCTTGCCAAGGGCGAGGATCTGGCAGAGCCTGCGGTGCGGACGGAGGAATACTACCAGAGCCGGCCTTGCGTGGGGGCTTGCAGACGGGCAGCGGAGCTTTTGGAGGCGTATCTGACGGACGGAGCATGAGAAGATGTTTCCGTTTCGATGACGTTGCAAACTGCAAAATCATAGGGTGTTTTACACAAATTGTGCTGCTTTTGCGGGCAATGCCCCTACGCTCTCCCTGTTGTACGAGTGTTCTTTGCTCTATCCTTGCGTCGAAAGAAATCGTATCTAGATCATCCCTTGCCGGACTCCATCGAAAATGAAGTCCGGCTTTCTGTATGCAGAAGTAGCATTTCCTGTAACGGCAAAAACATAGTGATTGTGTCGGAAATTTATTGATATTTTTGCCGATGATGTGATATACTATACAGCAGATTAGTGTGGTTTTTTGATTTTATTTATGGTGGAGGAAAGCAGATGCGATACCTTTCAGTTGCTGAAATAGCAAAAAAATGGAATGTGTCGGAACGCAGCGTTAGAAATTATTGCGCCCAGGGACGTGTGATTGGTGCGTTTCTTACCGGCAAGACCTGGAATATTCCGGAAAATGCAGAGAAACCGGAGCGTACCAACAAGAGAAAAGAAGAACCGATTACGCTGTTGGATATTCTGAAAGAGCAGAAGGCAAGCAAATACTCCGGTGGAATTTACCATAAGACACAGATTGATTTGACATACAACTCCAATCACATAGAAGGTAGCCGTTTGACCCATGACCAGACCAGATATATTTTTGAAACCAACACCATTGGCGTAGAGAATGAAGTTCTCAATGTGGATGATGTAATCGAAACAGCAAATCACTTTCGCTGTATTGATATGATTATTGACAATGCAAAAGCGGCACTGACAGAAAAGTTTATCAAAGAACTTCACCTGATCCTGAAGAATGGAACCAGCGACTCCAGAAAAGATTGGTTTGCTGTAGGTGATTATAAAAAGATGCCGAATGAAGTCGGTGGCATGGAAACCGCACTTCCGGAAGAAGTTGCCGATAAAATGAAGGCCCTGCTGACGGAATATAATACCAAAGAAGAAAAAAACTTTGAGGACATTCTGGACTTTCATGTGAAGTTTGAGCGGATTCATCCGTTTCAGGACGGCAACGGTCGTGTGGGCAGATTGATTCTATTTAAGGAGTGCCTGAAATACAATATCGTTCCGTTCATCATTGAGGACAATCTGAAGCTGTTCTATTACCGTGGATTGAAGGAATGGGACAACGAAAAAGGCTATCTGACAGATACCTGTCTGACGGCGCAGGACAAGTATAAAGCGTATTTGGATTATTTTAGGATTGGGTATTAAGCAAGCCGATTTCCAAAGTATCAAACGCTTGCTCCAAAGTGTCAAGTTGACACTTTGAAAGCAATTTTTTGAAATGCAAGTTCCGATAATTTGTCTTATGAGAAAGTTGGCAAAAACGAGCGGTGTGCATGATTTCGTGGTACTTCTGGAAACCGGTATGAGCGTCAACGAGTTCTGCGGTCTGACCCGAAAAGATCTGGATTTCAAAAATCGCAGCATCCGTGTGGATCACCAGCTGATTCGTGAGCGTGGCGGAAATTTCACAGTTCCGCCATTCCCCTGAAGCGAAAAAAGACCGGGGTTTTGCTGTTGGATAAACAGCAAGTATGGTGGCAGCAGCTTAAGGTTACTACACCACTTAGTAGTGTAGTTCCATAGATTGATAGAGACTTATGAAAAATTGAAGAAAAGCCGAAAGCCCGAAAAATCCCGTAATATCAGCGTTTTCGAGGCTTATGGAGGAATATAGAGATTATGATAAAAGTACTTTTTATTTGCCACGGCATTATTTGCAGAAATCTCTAAAATTCTCTGTAATATCAAGGTTTTTCAGGCTTGAAGGTGGTGCTACTACACCACTACTACACCAGTGAGTCTCGATGTGACAAAAATTATGAAATCGAGGTCAAGTTTATGGAAAACAAAAAGAGTATCAATCATATGGAATATGTGCTGGTTGGAGATTACTACATCCCGGCTTTGAAATTGCCTGCAGAGGAACGCTCCATCGGAAAATACGGGCGGATGCACCGAGAGTATTTGAAAGAGCACAACCCTATGAGATTCAATGACCTGGTTCTGGAGGGTCAGCTCTGGACTTATCTTGCCGATTTGAATGAGCAGGCACAAAAACGTCTGCAACTCATTGTTGAGCAGATGAAGGTATCTGAGGGTGTGACTGAGGAACCGAAAGCAGCCGACCAGATGGCCTGGGTTAAAGCCATGAACAGCATTTGCAACCGGGCAGAAGAAATTGTATTGAAAGAAATCGTATATAGATAATACCTTGCCGGACTTCATTTTCGATGGGGTCCGGCTTTCTATATCCAGAAGCAGTCTTTCCTGTGTCGGCAAAAAAGTGAAGTGATTGAAACAGAAAATCACTTCCGTTGCATTGACATGATCATTGATCATGCAAAAGCAGCTTTGACGGAGAAGCGCATTTGATATAAAATTTCATACACAGAAATTGTAAAATTGTGCGTGAAATTATTGATTAATTCTATTTGAATGATATAATAAAATATAAGCACAGAAGTGGATTGAGTGTGTGTGGTTTTTAATAAAAAGTTGGTGAATACGTGGATAAGAAAACTCTTTCAAAACAGGTAATTATAGAAAAGGGCGGTATTGCAAAAACATCAGATTTTGTTGCAGCTGGCATACCCGCTGTTGATGTTGTGAATCTTTGTAACACCGGATACCTTGAACGCATTCGACACGGATACTATCAACTTGCCGATGGGAACACATCTTCTGAAGAACAGCTTATTGCAACATTGCTCCCAAAGGCAATTATTTGTGTGGAATCGGCTCTTTTTCATTATGGCTATAGTGACTTTGCACCTCGGAAATGGTCGATTGCTGTTCCGAGATCTATGTCTCGAACAAAATTGGATATAGATGCACCAGCGTTGCAAACTTACTATGTGCAACCGGAAATATATGAACTGGGCAAAACAACTGCCGATTTTAACGGTGTCATGCTACCTGTATATGACCGAGAACGTACGATCTGCGATTGCTTCAAATATCGTTCAAGATTGGACAATGAAATCTTCAACAAGGCATTGAATGCCTATGTGAATGATTCAAAAAAAGACTTGAGAAACCTTTCTGGATATGCAAAGAAGCTAAGAGTATACAAAAAGGTTACTGAGTTGATGGAGGTGCTGCTGAATGGCTGATACAGCTGCGTCCGTACTGGCACGCTTAAAGAATAAAGGTAAGGAAACTGGGAGGAGCTACCAGCTTTGTCTGCAGCTTTTCTGCCAGGAAGACTTTCTCCGCCGTTTGGAGAAATCCCAATATGCAGAAAACCTTGTTCTAAAAGGTGGACTGTTTATCTATTCCATTACCGGCTTTGACAGCCGTGTGACAGTAGATGTAGATTTCCTGCTCAGGAAAGTTCCGAATACACCGGAAAAACTGAAAAAAATTTTGGAAGAGATTATTGCGACACCAACGGGCAATGATTTTGTGACATTCGAAATCACAAATATTGCGCCTATTGCAGTGGCTAAAAAATATGCTGGTATCGGCGCTTCCTTGGTCGCAAGGATTAAGAATACCAAAACCCCATTCAGCATTGACTTTGGAGCGGGAGATGTCATTGTGCCAAATCAGGAAAAGCGCAAGATTCCGACCCAGCTGACGGATTTTGCAGCTCCTATGGTAAACACATACTCTCTTGAAACAACTATTGCTGAAAAAATAGATGCTATTCTCAATCTGATGGAGTTTTCCAGTCGAATGAAGGATTATTACGATATTTATTATCTTGCCAATAAATTTGACTTTGATGGTGTTGTCTTAACCGAAGCTTTGAAAAAAACCTTTGAAAATCGTGGACATGTGTTTACTGTTGATCAGTTCGAACAAGTGATGGCTTTTGAGAATGACGAAGCTATGCAGAAAAAGTGGAAGGCATTTTGTCGGAAAATTGATACAAAGACCGATAGTTATAGTATCGGTCTGCGTACAATCAGATCCTTTTGGAGAAAGCCAATCGTGGCAGCAATCGACAAGAAGCCTTTTAATGAACATTGGACTGCAGCACGAAATACCTGGAGCCCGATTGATGGTTGAAACGGCGAAAAATAGCGTCAAATCACTTTATTTTAGGCTTTCCCTTAATAGGGAGTATCAGATTGAAAAGCGGTTGCATGATGGAGAAGATAATTTTCAATAAGATGTGCAGCAAAAGTACTGCGATATTACGGAATGCATATACGCCTACGAAAAACCGAAGAGTAAACAAAAAGTGATAAGTGGTCCAATTGACAGGGGAGGAAAAATATGGAAACAAAAATTCAATCCATTCCAGAAGCAAAGTTGCTGCTGTCTTCTCTGCGTTCTGTTGGATATAACGAGGAAACTGCGATTGCGGATATTGTGGACAACTGTATTTCTGCTCAGGCCCATAAAATCAACATCCAATTTGACTGGGAGAAGAAACGAATTGTCATTGCTGATGATGGTTTTGGTATGAGTGAAAAGGACCTAATTGAGAATATGCGTATCGGGTCTTCTGATCCTAGTAAAATCCGAGCCAAAGATGATTTGGGGCGATTTGGTATGGGTATGAAGACAGCAGCATTTTCTCTGGGGAAAAAGCTAACAGTTGTAACAAAGTCGAACTTTGCTGTAAGCAATGCATCTTGGGATCTGGACCAGATTCCGGAGATTGGCTGGAACTTGATTATCCGAGACGAAAGCGAAATTTCTGAATTTTCATCTCAGATGGGTGAGCAGGGTACGATTGTAATTATTGAAAACCTTGATCGAGTGATTGATATCGATGACGAAAAAAAAGCCCAGAATAAATTTTATAGGATTGCAAGCAAAGCGGAAAAACATTTGGCACTTACATTTCATCGATTTATTGAAGAAGATAATCTAGTTCTGGAATTAAATGGCATTCCAATTAAATCATGGAATCCATTTATTTTAGAAAATAATGCAACTCAGGAATTGCCGGAAGAATCAATCTTCTCAGATAATGGCTTTGCAGAGGTGACGATTCAGCCTTACGTTCTGCCACATAAAACGAAATTTGCAACCGATGATGATTACCAGGCAGCAGGCGGACCAAAAGGATGGAATTATCACCAGGGTATTTATGTTTACAGAAACAGACGCTTGATTATCTGCGGAACATGGTTTGACTACATAAAGAAAGAACCCGCATACAATTTGGCCCGTATTAAGATTGATATTACATCAGCCAGCGATGAGGACTGGAAAATTGATATTAAGAAGTCAACAGCTTCTCTGCCCAGTTATGTCAGGGAATCAGTTGAAAGAGAGATTGATCTTTGTACTGAAACTTCAGCTCGTGTATACAATTCACGTGGCAGTTACTCGAAGTCTAATGTCAGTACTCCCAACCTGGATTATGTATGGGAGCAGCGAAAAAAGAATGGTCGATATTCGTTTCATATTAACAGAAAACATTCTCTGCTGAATAATATCAAGAAGCAGTTGGATGACCAGGGTAAATCAACTTTATCAGCATATCTCGCTCTGGTTGAGAATTTCGCACCGTTTATGCAGTCAGGAGTAACAGATTCTCTGCAGAAAGGAAAAGTTGGTGGAGAGTCTGATAAGACCTCTTTGGAATATCAGGTACAAATCAAAGAATTGAAAGATATGATTATGATCTTCTTGTCGCAGGGATTTACCAAAGAAGAAACGCAGTCTACGCTGTTGGACATGGCTAATTATAGACATCTCCGAGAGGAGATTATCAGACTGGTGGAGGAAGCACGATGATTAATACGCCGAAAGAATTGAATGATATTGAAGTCGGTTTGTATATGAGCGGATATGGGTTTTGCGAGAAGCTTGTAAAAGAAGAACAGATAACTATTGCGGCAGCAGTCGAGAAAACAGCAGCAAAATTTGGCGGGTTAAATATGATTTCTGATATGGAATGTTTTAAAAAATTCCTGTTCAGTGAAGTGACCGCTTACACAGAGCCTTCTATTGGCGTGTGTGATCCAAATCTGGAAGATAAGACTTGGTGGGATGAGCTTAAACAAGATCCGAAATTTAAACCGGAATATTGGAGCCGTTACTATGACTATCTGCTGAGGAAGCCCTCTTGGAGCATTACCGCAGTAGAAGATATTAATTCATCTACGGATGAGATTATGAATGCTTTGACCAATCCTCGTAAGGGTGTAGCTGGTGAACGAATGGGCCTGGTGTTCGGATATGTTCAATCTGGTAAAACGGCACATTACATCGGGATGATTAATAAGGCCTACGATGCAGGATATCGTATTGTGATTGTGCTGTCAGGCATCCATAACAGCCTTCGCAGCCAGACTCAGTCCCGTATCGATGAAGAAGTTCTGGGATACGAAACAAGTTTGGAAAGTATCGGAGATATGACTCGGGAGCGCAATGTGATCGGTGTTGGAGTAGGTCCTCACAACCAGGTCGAAACTGTTGTCCAGTCGATTACGACACGAGACGAAAAAGGTGATGTCAATAAAAAGACAGAAGGCGTATCTATGATGCCGCCGTTCATGATTGTTACAAAAAAGAATGCCTCAGTTCTGCGCAAAATCCTACGGTTCTTCCGTAAAAATCATTGTGCAGAAATTATAGGTGGAAAGAAGAAAATACCAGCAAAATATCCTGCACTCATTATTGATGATGAGGCGGATCAGGCTTCTATCAACACGAAAGAAAGCTATGACGATCAAGGAAATGTTTTGGATGATTATAATCCTACAACCATCAATGGATTGATTCGAGAGCTGCTTGGTGTATTTGAATGTCGTTCCTATATCGGCTATACTGCTACACCTTTTGCGAATATTTTTATTCCTCCCCACATTGACGATGAAAAATACGGAACAGACCTTTTCCCCAGAGATTTTATATACAGATCTCCAAGAGCAGATCAGTATATTGGCGCAAGGGAATTCTTTGGATTAGGGAGTAACGAAGATATTCCTGCGATGCCGCTTTACCGGAAAATTGTGGACGGGGCAACGTATCTTGGCAGAGGTACAAAATCTACCGATCCAGTTGGAGAACTTCCCAAGGAGCTTAAACTGGCTGTGAAATACTTCCTTTTATCTACTGCGCTTAGGAACTGCAGAGGACAAAGGAACAAACCAAATACGATGCTAATCCATATTGTCCGCTTCGTTGGCCAGCAAAATAAGGTTAAACAAAAGGTTCTGAAATATTTTAAAGAAGAGATTGAGAATCATATTCGCTATGGTGATCCCATCATTGAAAGTGAGCTTAAATCGATTTGGGAAGAAGACTATGTTCCTACAACCAGCAAAATGAGGGCGCAGTTCAGCAAATATATGTCTGGGTGTGATAATGTTAACTGGGACTGCATCTGGTCTGAAGCTAAACGCCTGATCGCTGACAAGGAAATCAGTGTATATAGTGTCAATGGTAAGAGCGATGATGTTCTTCTTTACAAAAACCATGAAGGAAAACCATTCAATGTCATTGTCATTGGCGGTGACAAACTCTCCAGGGGCTTGACACTGGAAGGACTGACAGTGAGCTATTTTACCCGTAGCTCTAATACATACGATACCCTTATGCAGATGGGACGATGGTTCGGCTTCCGTCCGGGATACCTGGATGCCTGTAGGTTGTTTACTACGCCCACTCTCCATGCAAGCTTTTCCCACATTTCTATGGCTACCGAAGATCTTGCAGCGCAATTTGACTTTATGAATAGCGTAGTTCAGACTCCAAAGGACTTTGGCCTGCGGGTAGCATCTCATCCGACGTTGGAAATTACCAGTCGGAATAAGATGAGAACGGGTCAGGAGTTTAAGCGGGATTTCAGCGGCAAGCTGAGTCAAACTCGGGTTTTTGACATTGATGGTGAGCAGTATGACAGAAACTTTGAAGCTGTCGAAGACCTTCTGTATGCGATTAAGGGCTGCCGTATAACAGCGGAGCAATATCAGCAGATACTTGGAAGAAAAGCTCCCGGTGAGCATTTCTTCTATCAAAATGTATCTGCCCATGATATTGCCAACTTTTTTGAAAGTTATGAAACATCTAAAACTGCGACCAGAGCAAACAGCAAATATATGGCAGATTATATCCGTACCATGAATGCGGATGGAATTGGTGGAGTTAAATCGTGGACCGTTTGTCTGATAAATATGGATAATGGAGAAAAATTCGATATTGCTGATTTGCAGGGAGTAGGAGGAGGTATTCTCAGAAGAGAGGGTACAGGTGTGGATTTCTCCGCAACAACCGCCTCTATCCATACTATGATATCTGCAGAGCATGAGTATATGGATTATGATAACGATACATATAAGCAGGTTCTGGAGCTGAAGGAAAAATATAAAATTGATCCTTCTAAGACAAAAATTAATGAAATTATTCGCAGAGAAACAAGACCATTCACAAATGGATTTTTGATTCTGTACCCTATTGGGCAAGCAGGAAGGCTGACTGATGAACGTGGGGACCACAAGCCGCCCTTTGGATTTGCTGCGGTATTTCCTGATCGAAAGGGAAAGGGTGACCTCAAATCCTATCGAATGAATGATATTGCATTGGAGAAAGACAGTAATGAGTTTTACGGCTGATATTTACAACGAAATATTGTCCGACATATTTTCAGGGACAGGTCAGACTTCCCCCTTTGCGATGCGGCTGGTGAAGTTTGACAATGGCATTATGATTGCCTTTGCGGTCAATATTGCCACAAGAATGCGTTCAGCGTTTTTATCTGTGACTTCAGAAGCTTCTAAGAGCAGATTTCCGCACTGGAAAGGCGTTGAAATTGAAGCAGCTACACTGCCAGCATATGGAATTGATACGCCTTTTGTTGGTCTTTCTCAGTTGCCCAATAGTGCCAGTGACATTTTCGAAATAGTCGTTGAAGACCTGAGAAGCCAGTTGGAAGCAGCAGAAAACACCGAGGAGTCCTTATCTGTCATCATCACAGTTCTAACAAAGTGGAAGGAGTTTTTTGCTGCTGATAAAGAGTTGCTGATGTCTGAAGAACGTCAGCAGGGACTTTATGGAGAGTTGCTGTTTTTGGGTGAGTGCTTGGATTCACAAGGGGTGGGAGCAGTTTCACATTGGGCTGGCAGTGAAGATGAAACCCATGATTTCTACTTTGGCCCTCATGCAGTTGAAGTGAAGACCACCTCTGCGCAGGCTCCCTATTTTGCCAGTATCAGCAGTGAATACCAGCTGGATAATGGTGATATTCCGGGAAAATTATTTCTGCGTTTCTATGCGCTTCGCAGAAGTCACAGCGGGGGTGAAAAACTGCCGGAACGAATTGTAGCCATTCGTAGCAGGTTGTGTGAAGATGTATCGAGCCTGCAAAAGTTTGATGAAAAACTAAAGAAGTACGGCTATTTTGATGAAGCTGCAGATAGTTATACCATTGGCTACTATCAGCGAGATCTTTATTGCTTTGCAGTAAATGGCGATTTTCCGAAAATCACGAAAGAAGCAGTACCGCTGGGCGTTTCGGATCTTACATACCGAGTCAGCATCATGCTTTGTATGCCGTATGCCCAAGATATAAAATCCGTATTTGAAGTTTTGAAAGGAGGGGCCTAATTGTGGTAAACGAGAAAATTCTCGAATTTTACGAAGAATTTCGAGATGAAGTTCTTGGGTATGTGAAAGAGAACGGCCCTGTTTCTACAAATACGGCTTTCAAAGCCTTGTTTCTGTCCTACCTAACGGAAGCAGGAGAAACTCTTGTTTCAGACTGTACGTTGGTGGACTTCAAAAAGGATGGGGAGAATATGAAACTGGACGGCTATGCGTTCAGTGAGTATTTCCATTCACTTACCCTGCTTGTGAGCAAGTATCAGGCTAAGCCGCAGCCGGAAAAGATGAAGAAAACGGAAATTGACAGGCTTTTGAAAAAAGCCTTGAAATTCTATAAAACTTGCGGCACTGACTTGTTTGAGGCCTTAGAAGAATCCAGTGATGGTTACCAAGCGTATGAGTTTATCAAAGTTCATAAAGAGGATATTGAAACAGTTAATATCATTTTGCTGACCAATGATGAAACGATTCGATATATACCGGAAGACACTCGTCATGGAAAGGTCACTATTCGCTTCGATGTTTGGGATATTGAACGACTGTATCAAAGTGTTCTTGGTGGTGCTGCAGTGGAGCGCCAGCTTGTTGTAAAACTGAAGAAAAAGTATGGTGCATCTTTGCCTCTAATTAAAGTGAGAGGCGATAATGAAATCTATGACTGCTATATTGGTGTCATTTCCGGTGAGCTGTTAGCACGGATTTATGAAGCCGAAGGTCAAGATCTAATCCAAAAGAATGTCCGTTCTTTTCTGCAGGCAACAGGTAAGGTCAACAAAGGAATTAAGGCATCGTTAGCCAGCGAACCTCAAATGTTTATGGCCTATAATAATGGTATTTCAACTGTTGCGGATGCTATTGACATTGAGAAAAGTCATAGCAACGGAGATGTTGTAACCATTACAGAAATCACCGGCTGGCAGATTGTTAATGGTGGTCAAACCACAGCATCGATTTACAATGCCTATAAGTCAAAACTTCCTCTGGATCAGGTAAATGTGCAGATTAAGCTGTCTGTTATCAAGAAAAAAGACCAAGCCGAAGATATTATTCATAATATTTCTAAGTACGCAAATAGCCAAAATAAAATCAATATGTCTGACTTCAATGCCAATGATGCGTACCATGTAAAGATGGAACGTCTATCCAGGGCAACACCGATCCCTGTGGCAAGGGGAAAATCGACAGACTATTGGTTCTATGAAAGAGCCAGAGGACAGTATTTAGTTGAATTGAATCGGCAGCCAACTACAGCTGCTAAAAAGGAATTCAAGAGCCGTTGTCCGAAGAATCGCTGCATTTCTAAAACTGTAGCAGCCAAATGTGTGATGGCTTATCAGGGCTATCCGTATATTGTCAGTAAAGGTTTGGAAACCAGTTTTGTCTATTTCTCGGATATGGTCTCCAAGGGGCAATTCCCTGAGCCATCTGAACAGAGCTACCTTGACATGATTTCTAAGGTGATATTGTTCAATAGCTGTGATGAAATCATCAAGAATTTAAAATTTGGCGGTTTTAAAGCTCAGCAAGACTATTATACCGTAGCACTAATTGGGAAATACCATTCAGGTTTAATCAACCCGCAGGAAATCTGGAATAACCAGACAATCAATGCGGAAACGGCAAGAATCATAGAAGAATTGGCCTATTTTGTATGGGAACATTTTCAGAGTCCTACAGTTCCTGGCGTAAATATTGGACAGTGGTGTAAAAAGGAAGATTGCTGGGAACTGCTTCAGAGCCGTTATGAAGCAAAATGGAAAAGTGGGAGAATTGAGAAAAATGCCATATTCAGTAGTGGATCTATTTGCAGGGGCCGGTGGATTGAGCTTGGGTTTCGTGCAGACAAAAAAATACGAGATAAAGGTTGCTTTCGAGCGAGAACCACACATGCAGGCTACTTATCATCGCAACCATCCGAATGTCGAGCTGCAAGGAGATGTATGCGGCGCAGATTATACGGACATACAGAGGAGACACGGAGCCATTGACGTCGTCATTGGAGGTCCTCCCTGCCAAGGGTTTTCAAATGCAAATCGACAGAAAAACCATGCAATCAGCCAGAATAATATGCTGGTAAAGCAGTATATTCGAGCAATTAGAGATCTGCAACCAAAGGCGTTTGTCATGGAAAATGTTAGCATGCTTCGATCTGACGTTCACCGGTTTTATATGGAGGAGGCAGATCTGGATATCGTAGAAGCGTATCAGATCCCGAATAAAAACACACCGTTGCATTTGCTGAACTCAGAATTTGTGTTTGATGGCGCATTGGAGATAGTTCAAAACTTGGAATTGCTCCAGCAAAGACTTTGGCCTGAAAGTCACTATCGAGAGCTAAATATCATCTATAAAGGTGAAAAAAACGCTGAAAAGATGAAGAAATCTTTGGAAAAACACCAGCGCAAGCTTACCGAAATTGCTCAAGTCTATATTAAAGACAACGCAGACAATTACATTGCGCAGAAATCCAGAGAAGCATTTCAGGCAATTATGGATTATTTTGATGGCATTCTTGAAGCAGATAGAATTCACACCTTAATTGAGCCTGCGATTATGATTCAGCGTATGCTTAGTAAAGCAAAGGAAATCTTTGATAACCATATCCATGTAGATTTCTATGAGTGTACAGAAAAAGACGGTCTCCTGGCAAATATTCGATCATTTGCGGTTTTTGATTATCTAAGAAGTATTCTTACATCTGGAGAAGATGGATATGCGATTAATAGCGGTATTTTATGTGCCGCAGATTTTGGAGCGCCCCAGAAAAGAGATCGCTTTGTTGTTATGGGGATTAAGAAAAGTATTTCCGCTGTGGTATTTCTGCCTTCCAGAAAGATAAAAGATGGACATTATAAAACTGTTCACGATGCAATTTATGATTTGGAAGGTGTTCCGCCTGTATATGATTTGGCAGACGATGAGAACGGAATCCCTTTGGAACATAAGGAGCAGTTGAGTTCATTGGCACAGCAACTGAGAGATTCGGATATTCTGAAGAACCACATCATTACGAAAACAACTGATGTAGCAATGGCAAGATTTAAAGCGTTGCATCAAGGCGAAAATTTCCATAGTTTAGAAGAATCGCTCAAAACCAATACCTATACCGATGCGAAAAGGACTCAAAATACGATTTATTTGCGGTTGAACTATAATGAACCAAGCGGAACCGTGCTTAATGTTCGAAAGTCTATGTGGATTCATCCTACCCTGGATCGTGCAATCAGTATCCGAGAAGCAGCCCGGCTGCAGACATTCCCTGATAGCTTTGTATTTTGTGGGTCTAAAGATAAACAATATCAGCAGGTAGGAAATGCCGTACCTCCAATTATGGCAAAGGCGATTGCTAAGCAGCTTGCGTCAACTTTAGGGAAGAAACTTCGTGAGGCAGAACAAGAAAATGGCTGATAATCACTCAAAAGAAGTTCGCAGCAAAAATATGTCACATATTCGAAGCACGAATTCAAAGCCAGAAGAGATTGTTAGGAAGTATCTGTTTTCTAAAGGCTTTCGATATAGAAAAAATGTTCGAACATTGCCGGGATGCCCTGATATTGTTCTGCCTAAATATCATACCGTGATTTTTGTAAATGGCTGTTTTTGGCATAAACATGACTGTGGGAGGTTTGTTTGGCCCTCTTCTAACACTGAATATTGGATACCCAAAATAAATCGGAATGTTGAACGGGATAAGCAGAACCACAAGAAACTTATAGACATGGGATGGAAGGTACTGATTATTTGGGAGTGCGAACTAAAAAAGAATGTGCGTGAAGACCGACTGGGACATCTAAATAAAGAAATCAAAGGAGAGTGGCTATGTGGAACTCAGATAGAAAAAATATAGAGATAATCCCAAGAGCGTACTATCATGGAAGCTGTGAAGAATTTCTATCAGCAAGTGAAGCTGAAATCTACCATGAACTGGTACATAACTCTCTCCAGTTCGATCTAACAGTACAGCAAGAGCGGGCATGGAACGAAGAAATTCGAATTTTAAAAAATGTCATGTTACAGCTTAAGGAAGGACATCTTGCGCTTGAATATTCTATTCCTCGAATGGGAAAACGCATTGATGCAGTTTTAATCATTCGAAGCTGTGTTATTTTGTTGGAATTTAAAGTGTTTGAGACTACATATCCTAAAAGTGCCGTTGATCAAGTTGTAGATTATGCTTTGGATTTGCATAACTTTCATGAAGCCAGTCACACAGCACCTTTATTTCCGTTTTTAGTATGTACAGAGGCATCTGCGAATACCAATGTAATCAGTAGAGATAATGGAATTTCATCACCTATTCTTTGTTGTGAAAACACACTTGCAGGAGAAATTCTCAATATAATTCATAACTATGATAATGGAACTACTGTCAATCCGGTGCAATGGTTCAATTCTGTGTATAAACCTACCCCAACTATCATTGAGGCAGCACAAGCCTTATATTCCGGGCATGATGTACGAGAAATTTCATACAAAGAAAGCGATGAGAATGATATTGCCGTTACAACTGCGCAGATTGATAAAATCGTTGAAGACAGCAAGAAAAATCATTGGAAATCGATTTGTTTCGTTACAGGAGTACCTGGGGCCGGAAAAACTTTGGTAGGGCTGAACATAGCAAATAGGCGACATCATTTTCAAGAAGGCGACGAAGAACATGCCGTATTTCTTTCTGGAAATGAACCTTTGGTTACTGTTTTAAGAGAAGCATTGACTCGAAATCAAGTAGAAAAGAAGAAAATGTATTGTACAGACTGTAGGGCCAGAAATTTGAACAGAAGCTGCACTAACTGTGAGTATAATATTACAAAAAGAGACATCTTTTCTGAAACAAAGAGTTTTATTCAGATGATACATTGGTTTAGGGATGATTCACTTTTGGAGGGACATCCTGCACCTATCGACAAGATTGCGATTTTTGATGAAGCTCAACGAGCTTGGAAAAAGGAGCAGTTAAGTAAGTTCATGCGGACAAAAAAAGGACAGTCCCACTTTGATATGTCCGAGCCCGAATGTCTTATTGAGTATATGAACAGGCACAAAGATTGGGCGGTTATTGTATGTTTAGTTGGTGGAGGGCAGGAAATACATGATGGGGAGGCAGGAATTGCAGAATGGTTTAATGCAATAAATGAGCATTTTCCTTCCTGGAAGGTGTTTTGCTCAGACCGTATGGCAGGGTATGAATATGTTGGAAATAGTTCGATCGATGAACTTCTTTCCAATGCAGAAGTTCATAAGTGCCGTGGCCTTCATTTATCGGTTTCTATGAGAAGCTTTAGAAGTGAGCTTGTGTCTGCTTTTGCAAAGGCGATAATCGATGGAGATGAAGCAACTGCAACGGAACTATATCCGAAAATCATACAAATCGACTCAGCTACTAACAAAATGCGATATCCAATTCTTTTAACGAGAAATCTTCAAACGGCTAAAGAATGGGTGAGAAATATAAGCCATGGCACAGAACGATATGGAATTATTGCGAGTTCAGGTGCTAAGCGACTGCGTGCAGATGGTGTCATAGTTCCCAAAGATATTGAGGTTGAGAAATGGTTTTTGAACGGAAAAGATGACGTTAATTCATCATACTTTATGGAAGTTGCAGCATCGGAATTTAAGATTCAGGGGTTAGAAATTGACTATGCAGTTGTTGCATGGGAAGCGGATTACAGATATTTGGATGGTAAGTTCACATACAATAATTTTGCTGGATCTTCTTGGTCAAGGGTTAATAATCCAATTGCTCAGAATTATCAGAAAAATTCTTATCGAGTTCTGCTTACTCGTGCACGGCAGGGTTATATAATTTATGTGCCGAAGGGTAATGTTGAAGATGCTACGAGAAATCCTAAATACTATGATCAAACTTACAATTATTTGAAGAAGATTGGTGTTATTGAGATTTGACATCCATAATGTGAAAAAGATAAAGCAGAATTGTTGTTTGTGTTTAGAAACGGATTTTGGGGAATATCTCTGTAAAAGAGCACCTGGATTTTTACTATGAAAGTAGAATCCGGATCTTTTAGAGTCACTGTGACATTGTTGCATAAGTAATGAGCGATTCGCCAATCATACCATCATAGGCATATTTTGCGAAAATTTTGGAGAGAAATTGACAAGGAAGCAACCTTTCCCTCCTAAGCAGACATTATCTGTTCGACTTCGGTTTGGCGTTTATAAAAACTGTATGTTTTCAAAAAACAAAATAATTCAATGTAATTGATAGGAAGCATCCAACTTCAACGGTTGGGTGCTTTTCTTTTGCCCTAATAATAGTTATTCATCATAAATTGGTCATTTTGCCGAGAGCGCACTACAGTTGAAGTTCCTCTGCACAAGGTCATAAAAATCTGGAAAAGGCACTGTAAAAATGAACTTACTCTACCTACGAGGCAATAAAATTATGCTTTAAAATCCATTATACTTTTCTCAAAGCTAAAGCAAGCCAACTTCCCTTAGGAACTAAGGGCGCACTTCTATACCGGTTATTCCATTCCGGTATGTGCGTTCTCCGAAGGTAAATGCTCCTGTGTCTGAACACATTCACATATTGCAGAATTGCATTCCGGTCAAGAGAAAACTCTTGCGGCTACCGCCTATCTCTTTTTACATACCTTGCTTTGGGCAAGGATGAATAAAAGACAAGGAGCAAAAGAAAATGGAAAACAAAGAAAAAACTTTGGCGGAATTAGATGCTGCACGATTGAAGGTAAAACAGTATGAAAATAAGATTCAGCTTCTGGAAAATCGCAAGCGGCATCTGGAAAAGAAAGCCGACCGCAAGCGCACGCACCATCTTTGCAATATGGGCGGCGCCATCCAAAGCATTTCCAAAGAGGCAGATTCCCTGACAAGAGTAGAGTTTTACTCTCTGATGGAACAGGTTTTTGCGCTGCCTGCGGTGCAGCAATTGGTGGACACCGCTGTGCAGAATCACAAGGCGGGAGGTGATCGCTAATGGCGTTGTATCACTTCCATGTAGAGCAGATCAAACGCAGCGAGGGGCGCACGGCTGTTGCCAGTGCTGCCTATCGTGCCGGTGAGAAACTGCACAATCTCTGGGATGGAGAAACCCACGATTATACCAAGAAAGGCGGCGTGATTCTTTCGGAAATTATGCTTCCGGAGTATGCGCCTGAAAGATTTTCTGACAGGCACACCCTCTGGAATAAAGTGGAGCAAATCAAAAAACATTACAAGGCACAGCTTGCCTACAGCTTTGACATGGCTCTGCAAAATGAATTTTCTTTAGAGGAGAACATCGCACTGGCAAGAGAATTTGTACAGAAATACTTTGTTTCTGACGGCATGATTTGCGATCTTGCGGTACATCAGCCCGACCGGGGAGACGGTGGCATTCCCAACCCACATTTTCATGTTCTGGTTCCCATTCGTCCGCTGAACGCTGACGGAACCTGGAGAGCAAAACAACACCGGGTTTATCATTTGGACAAGGATGGCAACCGCATCAAAAAAGAAGATGGCAGCTGGGCTTTTGATGCTGTTCCAACTACAAATTGGGGCAGGCCGGAAACTCTGGATCTATGGCGTAAAGCCTGGGCAGATATGGTCAATTCCCGATTGGAAGAAAAAGGGCTGGCCTGCCGCATTGATCATCGTTCCTATGTGGATCAGGGGCTGGATTTGCTCCCAACTGTCCATGAAGGGCCGCACATTCGCAAAATGGAGAAGAAAGGCATCCGCACGGAAAAAGGCGAATTAAACCGCTGGATCAAGGCCACCAATCGGATGATCCGCAGCATACAAGCCACCCTTGCGGCACTGAAAGAATGGCTTGCGGAAGCAAAGGAAATTCTGAAAGAACCGCAGGAGGTTTACCTTGCTCAGCTGCTCAGTGATGCTCATGCTCTGCGCAATCAAACCGCAATGACCTATGCCAGAGGGAAAAACAAGGCGAAGAAAAACAATCTGAAGCGTTTCATGAATGAGTGTGATTATCTGAAACAGCGAGGGGTTCTGACTCTCAGTGACTTTGAAAAACATCTTTCTTCTGTCAGCGAAAATGTGGAAAGCAGAAAATCCTCCATGCACCAGAAACAGTCTCGTCTGAAAGAACTTCAGCAGCTGATGGAGGATGCAAAGACCTATGTTGCGTTAAAGCCGATTTTGGATGAAATGAAGAAAGAAAAATATCGTTTTACCAAAGCCAAGGAAAAGTATAAGGCGGAACACGAAGGTGAGCTTCGCCGGTTTTATATGGTAAAGCGAAAACTGAAAGAGAGTGGTTTTGAAAAAGGTCCTTTTCCTCTGGATGCCTGGCAGAAGGAATTTTCCGAACTGTCGGCACAGCGAGAAGCTGAATATCAGGAATATAAGCTGCTGAAAAAGGATCTGACGATGCTGTATCAGATCAAGGGCGATGTAGATCAGGCGATGCGAGAAACTCATCCCGAAATGCTGCACCCCAATAAAGCCAAGGAAACAGAAGCTGCATTGTAATCGGGAGGTGGAGTATGAGTTATACGCAAGAACAGATCGACCGTGCTAACCAGGTCGATTTGGAACAGTTTTTACGTTCACACGGTGAACAGGTCACAAAAAGCGGAAACGAGTACCGATGGAAACGGCATGACAGTTTGACCATTAAGGGAAATAAATGGTTCCGCCATAGCCAGAGCAAAGGCGGCTACCCCGTCGAATTTGTAATGGAGTTCTTTGGGAAAACCTTCCCGGAAGCAGTGTTTTTGCTGATTGGAGAAGCGCCGGCACACAACGGCGCAGCCGTTGCTCCTTCGGCAGATTTCAGGCTTCCGCCAAGAAGCCGATATGCTGCAGCAGCAATGGCCTATCTCCGTCAGCGAAACATCCCGGAGGAACTGATTCAGGAGTTTTACAAGGAAGGCCTGATTTATGAGGATGCCCGGCACCACAACATTGTGTTTGTGGGAAAGGACGAAACGGGGATTCCTCGTTATGCCCACTGCAAAGGGACGGAAGGTTCTTTCCGTATGGATGTACAAGGTTCGGACAAGGCCCACAATTTTGCCTATCGCAGCGATGGAAAAAGCCTGTTTGTGTTTGAAGCGCCGATTGATCTGATGTCCTTTATTGCGCTGTACCCGAATGATTGGAAAATGCGAAATTATCTGTCCTTGGGCGGTGTGGGAGCGAAAGCACTGGAAGGGTTTCTTTCTGAACGCAAAGACATGGAAACCGTTTATATCTGCACCGACTCGGATAAAGCCGGTAATGATGCCGTAAACCGTCTGTTAGAAAGTATTCCCCAATCAGTGACGGTTATTCGCCTGATCCCTTGCGAGAAAGACTGGAATGAAGTTCTGAAGCAAAAGGATAAGCTGCCTGACGGAAAATATATTTCCCGAAGGATCATGCTGCGTGGGGAATCAGAAAAGAAAGCGGTTCCCATGATTCGCATGAGCGATGTTCAGCAAACAGAGGTGGAATGGCTTTGGTATCCCTACATCCCATTTGGAAAGTTAACGATCATTCAGGGCAACCCCGGTGAGGGCAAAACCTTCTTTGCCATGCAGCTTGCGGCAACCTGCACCAATCGAAAGTTTCTGCCTCAGATGGAGCCATTTGAACCATTCAATATGATTTTTCAGACGGCTGAGGACGGTTTGGGGGATACGGTGAAGCCGAGGCTGCTTTCTGCCGAGGCGGATCTAGAGCGAGTGCTGGTTATTGACGATGCCGACAATCCGCTGACCTTGGCAGATGAGCGTATCGAAAATGCAATCAGAGAGAACAACGCCCGTCTGGTTATCATTGACCCCTTGCAGGCCTTTCTTGGAGCCAATGTGGATATGAACCGGGCCAATGAGGTAAGGCCGATCTTCCGCAGGCTGGCCGATGTGGCACAGGCTACCAACTGCGCCATTGTGATGATCGGACATCTGAATAAGGCAGCGGGCAGCCAAAGCACCTACCGTGGACTTGGTGCTATTGACATTACTGCTGTGGTGAGAAGCCTGTTGTTTATCGGCAAGATAAGGACAGCGCCGACTACACGGGTGATCGTCCATGAGAAAAGCTCTCTGGCACCGCCGGGGCAGTCCTTGGCGTTTTCTCTGGGAGATGAAAAGGGCTTTCGTTGGATCGGAGCCTATGACATCAGCGCAGAAGATCTGCTCGCCGGTGGCGAAGGGAGCAAGACGGAGCTGAAACAGGAACAGGCGGCAAAGTTGATTGAGCAGTTTTTGTCTGAGGGCAGAAAAGTTTCCATCGCAGAGATCAACAAGGAAGCAGCCGAACGAGGAATTTCTGAACGCACGGTGCGTCTGGCAAGAAATTCTATGGGAGATAAAATCGCAAGTGAGCGCCAGGGAAAAGATTGGTGGATCTGGTTTAAGCAATGAACCGGCATTCTGTGAAGCGGCAAAGGTCTTATAGACCCCAAAGCCTGCCACTTTGCCACTTGGAGATAGAGATTGGAGGCATTGTATGAAGGAAATTCCTATTTGGGAAAAAGCAAATTTGACATTGGAAGAAGCGGCAGCGTATTCCGGCATTGGAACCGGTAAACTGCGTGAGATTACCAACGACAGGAACTGCAATTTTGTTCTTTGGGTGGGCAGCAAGAGACTGATCAAAAAGCGCTTATTTGATAAATTCATCGAGCAGGTGTTTTCCATCTAATATCTGCAGATCCGTAATAGAAAAAGAGGGCTTGGTGTGATACAATATAGGTGTCACATCGAGACTCCTTTTGAAAGAAAGGAGATCGAAATTGAGCGAAAAACGGAAAGATCATAAAGGCCGTATCCTGAAAACAGGAGAAAGCCAGAGAAAGGACGGGATCTATCAGTACAGGTACACAGATTGCCGAGGGAAAAGACAATGTGTTTATTCCCCTACCCTGCAAGAGCTTCGTCAGAAAGAGAAGGAAATTCAGAAGCAGCTTGACGCTGGCATTGACTATGAAGCAGGACAGATCACGGTCATTGAACTGCTGGAAAAGTACATCAGTTTGAAGAAAGGTGTGCGCTACAACACCCAGGTCGGCTATCAATTTGTTTTGAATCTGGTCAAGAAAGAAGATTTCGGCTGCCGCAAAATCAGCACCGTCAAAGTATCGGATGCGAAACAGTGGTTTGCGAAGCTGCAAAAGAATGGCAGAGGTTTTAGCACCATCAGCAGTGTACGAGGTGTTATCAAACCCGCATTTCAGATGGCGTGTGATGAGGATGCCGTCAGAAAGAATCCGTTCATCTTTAAGTTGACGGATGTGGTGGTCAATGATACGGTGCCGAGAGCTGCACTTACTGAGGAACACTTAGGAATCTGGATGAATTTCATTGAGAAAGACAACACCTACTGCAAATACTACGATGAGTTCGTGGTACTTCTGGAAACCGGTATGAGAGTCAGCGAGTTCTGCGGTCTGACCAGAAAAGATCTGGATTTCAAAAATCGTAGAATTCGTGTGGATCATCAGCTGATTCGTGAGCGTGGCGGAAAATACTATGTTGAGGAAACTAAGACAAGCAGCGGCCGCCGCTTTCTGCCGATGAATGAAACGGTGTATGACTCTTTGAAAAAGATGCTGGAGCGCCGCCCTACGGTCAAGGCAGAGCCTATGGTAGACGGTTACAGCGGCTTTATCATGCTGGACAAGAACGGAAATCCGAAAGTAGCCTTACACATCGAAAACGAGATGCGCTGGGCAATGAAGAAGTACAAGAAGCTTCATCCGGACAGCCCTCTGCCGCACATCACCCCTCATGTGTTCCGACACACCTTCTGCACGAACTATGCAAACGACGGCATGGACATTAAAAACCTTCAGTACCTGATGGGTCACTCGGATGCGGGTGTGACACTGAATGTTTATACCCACGCAAGCTACGCACACGCTGCGGAGCAGATGGCGGAAATTTCACAGTTCCGCCATTCCCCTGAAGCGAAAAAAGACCGGGGTTTTGCTGTTGGATAAACAGCAAGTATGGTGGCAGCAGCTTAAGGTTACTACACCACTTAGTAGTGTAGTTCCATAGATTGATAGAGACTTATGAAAAATTGAAGAAAAGCCGAAAGCCCGAAAAATCCCGTAATATCAGCGTTTTCGAGGCTTATGGAGGAATATAGAGATTATGATAAAAGTACTTTTCATCTGCCACGGCAACATCTGTCGCTCTCCCATGGCGGAGTTCATCCTAAAAGACATGGTGTCCACCCGCGGCATTGCAGATCAATTTGACATCGCCTCTGCGGCCACCAGTCGAGAGGAGCTCGGCAATCCGGTGTA
Organism: uncultured Eubacteriales bacterium; assembly: GCA_900545815.1. Taxonomy (GTDB): domain Bacteria; phylum Bacillota; class Clostridia; order Oscillospirales; family Oscillospiraceae; genus Onthomonas. Next base: position 51,614 of record URAM01000004.1, read on the forward strand.
TCCGCCTGCGGTGCAGGAACTGGCACGGCATGGCATCTCCGCCGCTGGGAAGACCGCTCGGCAGCTGCGGCGGGAGGACTATGACCAGTACGACTACCTGCTGGCTATGGAGGCGTACAATCTGCCCAACGCCATGCGCATTTTGAAGTCCGACCCGGAGGGCAAGCTCAAACTGCTGCTGGACTTCACTGACGCCCCCGGCGACATCGCCGACCCCTGGTACTGCGGCCACTTCGACCGGACTTATGCGGACATCACGCGGGGCTGCCAGGGGCTTTTGGCTCACCTGGGCTTCTGACTCTGCTGGAAAGACCGTCTGTTTCCACGGAAACAGGCGGTTTTTGTCTGGTCTGGTCGGCTTTTTCTTGTATTCACGCCCTTTTCTTGTTATAATTAGGGTATCTTTTTACTATGGTATAGCAGTCACCCCCAACCCCCAACGGTTCGCCCGTTCCGGCGGCGCAGAGAAGGAGATGGCATCCATGAAGGCAAAGAAAGTGGCAGCTTATGGCATTTTGGTGGCGCTGGCCATCGCACTGAGCTATTTGGAAAATCTCATCCCGTGGACGGTAGCCGCCCCTGGTGTGAAGCTGGGGCTGGCCAACACGGTGACCATCTTCGCCCTCTACCGGCTGAGTTTTCGGGACGCCTGCGCCATCTCCCTGCTGCGGGTGCTGCTGGTAGGGATCTTGTTCGGCAATGCCTTTAGCCTGGCCTTCAGCGCCGCCGGCGCCATCGTCAGCTTGGCGGTCATGCTCCCCCTGAGTCGTGCTCATCCGGATAACACCATTCTGGTCTGCGTGGCCGGCGGGGTGGCGCACAACGCCGGCCAGATCTTAGCCGCTGTGGTTTTGACCCACGCTTGGCAGATCGCCTGGTACTTCCTCCTGCTTTGCCTGACCGGCATCCTGGCTGGCATTGGCATCGGACTGCTCTCTGCCTTCGTCCTGCGGCAGACTCGGCATATCGTCCTGTAATCGCAGAGGTCTCCCCTGTTTGCCCTGGGGAGACCCTTTGTCTGTTTTCAACAAACTGCCAGCGAACCCAGTGGTTACTGCTTGCTATTCCAGGCGAATTCAGTTAGAATTGAGGGCGAACCAAAAAAATCTTACAAATTTTTTCACATTTTTGATGTGAACTGTTTTAGGTGAAAATGTATGAACCTTCGTATTGGTATTGACATCGGTTCCACTACCGTCAAGGTGGTGGTACTGGACGAACAGAACAACCTGCTGTTCCGCTCCTATGAGCGGCATTTTTCCAAGGTGCGTGAAAAGACCTGCGAGATTTTGGAGCGCATCAAGGACAAGCTCCTGGGTCATCAGGTGCGGATGGTCATCACCGGCTCCGCCGGTCTGGGCGTGTCCAAGGCCAGCGGCATCGACTTCGTGCAGGAGGTGTACGCCACTGCCGCCGCAGTGGACACCTTCATCCCCGGCACCGATGCGGTCATTGAGCTGGGCGGCGAGGACGCCAAGATCATCTTCTTCGGCGGCGCTCTGGAAGAACGCATGAACGGCAGCTGCGCTGGCGGCACTGGCGCCTTCATCGACCAGATGGCCACATTGATGAATGTGACCAGCGATGAGCTGGACAAGCTGGCGCTGAAGCACGAAAAGATCTACCCCATCGCCAGCCGCTGCGGCGTATTTGCCAAGAGCGACATCCAGCCCATCCTGAACCAGGGCGGTCGGAAGGAGGATGTGGCGGCGTCCATCTTCCAGGCGGTGGTTGACCAGACCATCGCTGGTCTGACCCAGGGGCGGGAGCTGAAGGGCAAGATCGTCTTTCTGGGCGGCCCCCTGCACTTCCTGATGGGACTGCGGGAGCGGTTTGTGGAGACGCTGCAGCTGGACGAGGAACACGCCATCTTTCCGGAGGACGGCGACTGCTTCGCCGCCATCGGCGCAGCGCTGTGCGCCTCTGACTATGACGCCCACCTGTTTGACGACCAGCTGAAGAAGCTGGTGGAGAGCCGCTCCGCTGTCACTCGGCTGAACACCGCTCCCCCCCTCTTTGAAAGCCAGGAGGAGTACGATGCCTTCTGCGCTCGGCACAACAGCCAACATCCGCCGGAGGTGGACATCGCCGCTTACACCGGCGACGCCTATCTGGGCATCGACGCCGGTTCCACCACCACCAAATTGGCACTCATCGCTCCGGACGGCGGCCTGCTCTACACCTATTATCACTCCAACCTGGGCAATCCGGTATCCATCGTCAAAGAGCAGCTGGAGAAGATCTATCAGCTCTGCGGCGACCGCATCACCATCCGAGGCAGCGCCGTCACCGGCTACGGCGAAGATCTCATCAAAAACGCCTTCCGCTGTGACCTGGGTCTGGTGGAGACAGTGGCACACTACAACGCTGCCGCCCACTTCAATCCGGACGTGGATTTCATCATCGACATCGGCGGCCAGGACATGAAGTGCTTCAAGATCCGCAACGGCGCCGTGGACTCCATCATGCTCAACGAAGCCTGTTCCTCCGGCTGCGGCTCCTTTATTGAAACTTTCGCCCGTGCCCTAGGCTATGACATCGCCGACTTTGCAAAGCTGGGTCTGTTCGCCCAGCATCCGGTGAACCTGGGCAGCCGCTGCACGGTGTTCATGAACTCCTCGGTCAAGCAAGCCCAGAAGGACGGCGCCAGCGTAGAGGATATTTCGGCTGGTCTGTCCATCTCCATCGTCAAAAACGCCATCTACAAGGTGCTCCGTATGGCTTCCGCCGACGACCTGGGGCAGCACATCGTGGTTCAGGGCGGCACCTTCCACAATGACGCAGTGCTCCGCGCCTTTGAGCAGGAGCTGCATCGGGATGTCATCCGTCCCACCATCGCTGGCATCATGGGTGCGTTCGGTGCGGCTCTGGCGGCCAAAAAATTGGCGCTGGAACAGAGCGCCATCCTGACGGCAGAGGAGCTGAAACACTTTCAGCACACTGCCAAGCCCCTGACCTGCAACGGCTGCACCAACCATTGCAGTCTCACCGTCAACACCTTCGACGGCGGCCGCCGGTTCATTTCCGGCAACCGCTGCTCCAAGCCTCTGGGCGGGGAGAAACATCCCCTGCCTGACCTGATGCGGTACAAGTATGAAAAGCTCCGCGCCATGAAGGGCAAGGGGGACGGCACCGGCATCCGGGGCAAGATCGGCATCCCCTTCGGGCTGAACGCCTACGAAAACCAGCCCTTCTGGTACGCCTTCTTCACCAAGCTGAACTTTGAGGTGGTGCTGTCTCCGGAATCCAGCCGGAAGCTGTACATCAAGGGGCAGCGCACCATCCCCTCAGACACGGTGTGCTATCCGGCTAAGCTGGTACACGGTCATGTGCTGAGCCTGCTGGAGGAGGGTGTGGATACCATCTTCTACCCCTGCATGAGCTACAACTTTGACGAGGGCATCAGCGACAACAACTACAACTGTCCGGTGGTAGCCTACTACCCCGACCTGATCGCCGCCAACCTGCCCCAGCTCAAGGACGCTCGGTTCCTCCACCCCTACTTTGGGCTCCATCGCCCCCACGATTTCAAGAAGCGGGCAGAGACTTACTTTATGGAGGAATTCAACATCCCCAAGCACGAGACTGCCGCCGCCGTCAAGGCCGCCTACGCTGCCTATGACGCCTTTCATGCCGATCTGCGCAAGACGGCGGAGGAATACATTGCCTATGCCCGAGAGCGGAACCTGCCCATCATGGTGGTAGCCGGCCGCCCCTACCACACTGATCCGGAGGTCAACCACGGCATCAACGAGCTGGTGACTGGGTTCGGGTTCGTGCTCATCACCGAGGACAGCGTGGCCTATCACATGGACAAGGCGCCTCGGAAGGTGCTCAACCAGTGGACGTACCACGCGCGGATGTACAACGCCGCTCGGTATGTCTGCACCCAGCCGGACATGGAGCTGATCCAGCTGGTCAGTTTCGGCTGCGGCGTGGACGCCATCACCACCGATGAGATGCGCACCATTCTGGAGGACGGCGGGAAGCTGTATACCCAGCTGAAGATCGACGACATCAGCAACTTAGGTGCGGTGAAGATCCGCATCCGCAGCCTGATCGCCGCCATCGAAGCCCGAAATGCCCGAGAAAGTCAGGGTTGATGCGACAATACACAACTGCCCGGAAAGGAAAGGACGCCTATGGCAGAGTTAGTATATGACAAGACTGGTCGTCTCCTGTTCACCAAGGAGATGAAGAAAGAATACACCATCCTGATGCCCCAGATGCTCCCCATCCACTTCGGGATGTTCCAAAAGATGCTTCAGTTGGAAGGCTACAATGTGGTGCAGCTGAACAATGAGGGGCAGGCAGTGGTGGACGAAGGGCTGAAGTACGTCCACAACGACACCTGCTACCCCGCCCTGCTGGTCATTGGCCAGTTCCTGGACGCCATCAAGCACGGGGGCTATGACCCACACAAGGTAGCGCTGTTCATCACCCAGACCGGCGGCGGCTGCCGTGCCTCCAACTACATCCACCTGCTCCGCAAGGCGCTGGAAAAGGCCGGAATGGGCTACATTCCTGTCATCTCCATCAGCTTCGGCCTGGAGAAGAACCCTGGGTTCCACCTGACCATCCCCCTCCTCCGCCGCCTTATCTACGCCATGATGTATGGCGACCTCATCATGAACGTGGCCAACCAGGTGCGTCCCTATGAGATCAACGCCGGCGAGACGGATGCCCTGGTGGAGACGTGGAAGAACCGGCTCATCGACCGGTTCCAGCAGGGCAAGGGCATGAGCCGGAAGCAGATGCAGGCAGGGTTCAAAGAGATCTGCGATGCGTTCAAGGCGGTTCCGGTAGAAAACTTCGGCTCCAAAGTCCGTGTGGGCGTGGTCGGCGAGATCTATGTAAAGTTCTCCTCCCTGGGCAACAACCAGCTGGAAAAGTTCCTCCTCAGCGAGGGGGCGGAACCGGTGGTGCCTGGCCTGACCGACTTCCTGATTTTTAAGATCTTTAACCGAGAAGTGGATGTGAACATCTACGGCGGCAAGTGGATCAAAAAGAAGGTGTGCCAAATCTTCAAAGGCTATGTGGAACAGTGCCAGCGGGACATGATTGATGCCCTGAACAACTCCCACTACTTCAAAGCCCCCGGCACCTTCGAGGATCTGCACCGGCTGGTACACGGCTACCTGGGCGAAGGGTGCAAGATGGGGGAAGGTTGGCTGCTGACGGCGGAAATGCTGGAGCTGATCCACTCGGGCACCCCCAACATCGTCTGTGCTCAGCCCTTTGGCTGCCTGCCCAACCACATTGTGGGCAAGGGCATGGTGCGCCGCCTGAAGGACGACTACCCCGACTCCAACATCGTGGCCATCGACTACGACCCCAGCGCCACTAAGATCAACCAGGAAAACCGCATCAAGCTGATGCTGGCCAATGGCAAAGCCATGGCCAAGCGGCGGGCGGCCCAGGAGGCTGCAAAGGAAGCGCAGGCTGCGGAGGAGCCTGTAACGGTATAAATTGCGAAAAGAGTCCCGTTGGGACTCTTTTTTCTTATCTGCCTATCTAAAAATTTCACAAATTTTTCCCCAACGCATACGCCGCTTGCAGCTCCGGATGTCCGGCGATCTCCCCTGGTGCTCGGACGCCGGACACCAGCACCCGTCCGCCATCGGACAGGCGGAAGTAATCTAAAATCATCTGGTACTGGCACAGAATGGCGTCGAACAGGGTGGGCAGGGTGGCACCACCCACCAGGAGCAGGGCTAATTTCTGGATGTGGAACTGATTGCGCAAAGGGGTGTGGCATCGGTCGATGATCGCTTTCAGCTGGGCGCTGACGCCGTAGAAGTACACAGGGGACGCCGCCGCCACCACATCTGCCCACAGGAGCTTGGGGTAGATCTTCTGCATATCGTCCTGCTGGACGCATTGGTTTTCCGGATGCTGGGAACATCCCTCACAGCCGATGCAGGGGTGAACGTGGTAGTCCGCCACCGAGACAATCTCCACCTGATGCCCTGCCGCCCGTGCGCCTTCTGCACAGGCTTGCGCCAGGGCTTGGGTGTTGCCATTGCGGCGGACGCTGCCCACTAGGATCAAAACATGGCTCATAAGACACTTCCTCCTTTTTTCCTATCATACCCTCTCCCGTCAGGCCGGTCAATCCCCCGACAGCGGAGGACAGATCCAGGCCGAATAAGGGGTGATTTTTCGTCTATACTACTCCTGTACCCAGTTTAGACAACAGGAGGATGACCATGAGACGGGAACGCTTAGGCGACAACGCCGTAAAGATCAACACTCGGGATCGGCTGCTCCGAGCCTGGGAGAATTCCATGGAGTTGGTGCTGGATTACCAGACCTACAAGCAGGAGATCAAGGACAACGATGACGTGTGTCGGGTCTTTGACCAGTTTGCCGAGGATGAGGCCATGCACGCCAGACGGTTCCGGCAGCTGTTACAGAACTGCCAGGATGAATATTTGAAGGACTGACAGACAGGGACGGGAGAACCTTTTGCAAGGTTCTCCCGTCCCACTTTCATTTGGGAAAGTTCTTTTGGGCACTTTGGCTCTTGCCTCCGGCCTCAGTTGTGGTTACAATAGTATTATTGCCAAATTTACCGCAACGCCCAACACAGAGACGAGGTATGAAATATGGATAAGATCAAAATGACCACTCCCCTGGTGGAAATGGACGGGGACGAGATGACCCGTATCCTCTGGAAGGAGATCAAAGAGGAACTGCTGCTGCCCTTTGTGGACCTGAAAACGGAATACTACGACCTGGGTCTGCCGGAACGGGACAAGACCGGTGACCAGGTGACCGTTGACGCCGCCAACGCCACCAAAAAGTATGGCGTGGCCGTCAAGTGTGCCACCATCACCCCCAACGCCCAGCGGATGGAGGAGTACAAGCTCACTGAGATGTGGAAAAGTCCCAACGGCACCATTCGTTCCATCCTGGACGGCACCGTGTTCCGCACCCCCATCATGGTGGAGGGCATCTCTCCGGTGGTCAAGAACTGGCAGGAGCCTATCACCATCGCCCGTCACGCCTTCGGCGATGTATACAAGGCTACCGATTATCGGGTACCCTGCCCCGGCAAGGCAGAGCTGCTGTTCCACGGAGAGGACGGGACGGAATTCCGCAAGACCATCTACGACTTCGAGTGTCCCGGCGTTCTCCAGGGGCAGTTCAACAAGGATTCCTCCATCTACTCCTTCGCCCGCTCCTGCTTCCAGTTCGCCATTGATACCAAGCAGGATCTGTGGTTCTCTACCAAGGACACCATCTCCAAGCAGTATGACCACCGATTCAAGGATATTTTCGCGGAAATCTTTGCCGCAGAATATGAGGCAAAATTCAACGAGCTGGGCATCACCTATTTCTACACCCTCATTGATGACGCCGTGGCACGAGTCATCCGCAGCAAGGGCGGGTTCATCTGGGCGTGCAAGAACTACGACGGCGACGTGATGAGCGACATGGTCTCCACCGCCTTCGGCTCCCTGGCCATGTATACCCCGGTGCTGGTCAGCCCGGACGGCAACTATGAGTACGAGGCCGCCCACGGCACCGTCACCCGCCACTACTACAAGTATCTCAAGGGCGAGGAGACCTCTACTAATCCGGTGGCCACCATCTTCGCCTGGTCTGGCGCCCTGCGCAAGCGGGGAGAGCTGGACGGCATCGCGGAACTGGGTCAGTTCGCCGATGCACTGGAAGGGGCTACCCTGGACACCATCCGCTCCGGCGTCATGACCGGCGATCTGGTGTTGCTGTGGGAGGGGAAAGCCCCGGCTCAAAAGGTCAGCAGCATCGCCTTTTTGAAAGAGATTCGGAAGCATCTGGAAGCCAAACTCAGCTGATTTCCAGAAAGATAGAACCATACATCTAAGGAGGTAATTGTGATGAAAATCGTAGTGCTGGACGGCTACGCTGGCAATCCCGGTGACCTGAGCTGGGACGAGCTGCGCAAGCTGGGGGATCTGACCATCTATGACCGAACCCCCTCTGACCGCAAGACCATTTTGGAGCGCATCGGGGACGCCGAGCTGGTGTTCACCAACAAGACCCCCCTCTCCGCCGCCATCTTTGCCGCCTGCCCCAGCCTGAAGTTCGTGGGCATTCTGGCCACCGGCTACAACATCGTGGACATTGACGCCGCCAAGGCACACGGCGTGGTAGTCTGCAACGTCCCCGGCTACAGCACCGATGCGGTGACCCAGATGACCCTGGCGCTGCTGCTGGAAATTTGCAGCCATGTGGGACACCACAGTGAGCGGGTTCACGCCGGTGAATGGTCTGCCTGCGCCGACTTCTGCTTCTGGGACTTCCCCCTGATGGAGCTGGCACATAAGACCATCGGCATCATCGGCTTCGGCTCCATCGGTCAGTCTGTGGGCAAGGTCGCCCGCGCCTTGGGCATGAACGTCCTGGCCACCGGTTCTCATCCCACCGAGGCGGGCAAGGCCATCGGCACCTATGTAGACCTGGACACCCTGTACGCCCAGTCCGACATCATCTCCCTCCACTGTCCCCTGTTTCCGGAGAACCGTGAGATGATCAACAAGGACGCCATCGCCAAGATGAAGGACGGCGTGATTTTGCTGAACACCGCCCGCGGCGCGCTCATCGTAGAGCAGGACGTGGCAGATGCCCTGAACAGCGGCAAGATGTACGCCGCCGGCCTGGATGTGGCCGCTGTGGAACCCCTGCCTGCCACCAGTCCCCTGCTGACTGCCAAGAACTGCATCATGACCCCCCACATCGCCTGGGCCACCAAGGAAGCCCGCCAGCGGCTGATGAATATCGCCGTAGACAACCTCCGCTGCTTCCTGGACGGCAAGCCGCAGAACGTGGTGAATCCATGAACGCTATGACGCTGCAAGACATCCTTGCCATGCAGGCCGCCCGACAGCGAGCCTATGAGGCAGACCTGGACGACATGGTGCGCTACGGCAAGGGGGCGCTGTTCACCAGCACGGTCATTGTAGATCTGTATAAAATGTTCGACCAGAAGGGCGAGAACCTAATGGGACTGCGGCTGGAGATCCCAACGGAGGTCACCCTGGGGCAGCTGGTACAGCTGCTGGGAGAGGTGACCCAGGAGCAGTTCTCCGATGCCTTTTTCCTGGAGCAGCTGCAGCCCTATTTCAGCGGCATTGTGGCAGACGAATGGCAGGAAGCGTCCCAGACCTTGGAGTATTTCACCTCCTCCCAATGCTCTGACCTGCTCCTGCGCCCGGAAGGGACGGCTCTGGATGACCACGGCTGGCCGCTCCTGGCCGATGGCTGCATTGGATATGTGTCCCTGCCCATGATGTATCCGGAAAAGGAAAATCTGCTGGTTCTCGATGTGCCCGCTCATGTGAGCCTGAACGATGCATCAGCCTTTCTCCTGTCCTCCGGCATCACCATGAACCAAGCGTTTCCGGCGGACATCAGCAAATTCCTCTAACTCACCTTCCCCACCGAGCCCCTGCGGACAGGGCACGGTGGGGATTTTTTCCGCTGGGATCAAACGCTTGTCCACATTCCTGTGCAATTTTTCGTATCCACCCCCTTGTCAACGGAAATCGACCGTGTTATACTATGGTTACAGCTGAATAGTGGTGTCTTCAGGGCAGGGTGAAATTCCCGATTGGCGGTCAAAGTCCGCGAGCGTTTCGGCGCAGGATTCGGTGCAACTCCGGAACCAACAGTGATAGTCTGGATGGAAGAAGACGTGTTAATGTCGTGTATGATAGCTTTGTGGTGGGAGTCTCATCACCCTTTTTCGCACGCCAAAATGATAGTTAACACCTGGAAGACAACTCTGTTTTCAGGTGTTATTTTTTCATCAAGGAGCGATCAATCATGAGTGCAAACATCACCAACACCAAGAAAGTCACCCTGCTGGGTATGCTGGCCGCTATCGCCTACGCAGTCATCTTCGTCTGCCACTTCCTCATCCCCCCCGTGGCCGGCTTCCTGACCCTGGACGTAAAGGACACCATCATCGCCATCGCCGGCTTCATCTTTGGCCCCCTGTCCGCCGCTCTGGTGGGCGTTGTGGTCGCCGCCGTGGAGATGGTCACCATCAGCGCCACCGGCCCCATCGGTCTGGTCATGAACATCCTCTCCAGCTGCTGCTTCGCCTGTGTGGCCGCCTTGATCTATAAGCGCAAGCATACCCTGAAGGGCGCTATCATCGGCCTGATCGTGGGCTGCCTGTCCGCCACCGCCGTCATGCTGCTGTGGAACTTCCTCATCACCCCCATCTACATGGGTGTCCCCCGGGCAACTGTCGCCGCCATGCTGGTGCCGGTGTTTCTGCCCTTCAACCTGGGCAAGTACATCCTGAACGCTGCCCTGACGATGCTCATCTATAAGCCCATCGTCACCGCCCTGCGCAAGGCCAACCTGCTGGCTCCCTCCTCCAGCGATGCAGCTCCCGTGCAGAAAAAGCAGCACCTGGGCACCATCCTGGTCTCCCTGCTCATCCTCATCACCTGTATTCTGGGCTTCCTGGTCTGGCAGGGTGTGCTGTGACGGTTTCTACCCGCTATCTTCTCAAAACGTCAACTCTTCCGAAAAACCGGCCTTTGGGTCGGTTTTTCGTTTTACCGCCTGCGCCCGCAGATGGCACTTGCATTTTTGTTGACTTCCGCCAATATTCGTCCGCTCTTTTTTGCTGTTTTGCCGAATTTCCTTCCCAGGTGAATTTTCTGTCAAAAGGGCGTTGACAATTTTCCAGAACGTGTTATGATAGCAGTTGGTTAGTTGATACTAACTTCATTTTATCGTGATGAGTTAGTTTGCGCTAACATTTACCTGCAAAAACGGGAGGGATTCGTATGATGCCTTTGACCTTGGCTAATGTCGGGGAGGAACTGACCATCCAGAAGATCGGCGGGAAGCCGGACGTGAAAAAGCACCTGGAGAACTTGGGGTTCGTCGTGGGCAGCACAGCAAAGCTCATCACTGCGCTCAACGGCAACGTCATCGTCCAGGTCAAGGAGACACGGGTGGCCATCAGCGAGGAAATGGCCCGGAAGATCATGGTCTGAGTCTGGCTCTGCGCCAGGGTGGCCATTGTTTTGTAGAATATGGAGAAAAAGGAGGATTTTCTGATGAAAACACTGAGAGACGTGAGCATCGGCGATACCGTTCAGGTCGTCAAGCTCCACGGCACTGGCCCGGTCAAGCGCCGTATCATGGATATGGGTATCACCAAGGGCGTGGAGATTTATCTGCGGAAGGTTGCGCCTCTGGGCGACCCCATTGAGATCACCGTCCGAGGCTATGAGCTGTCCCTGCGGAAAGCGGACGCAGAGATGATCGAAGTCAGTTGATCCAACACGGTACGGGGAACGGAATTTCCCCGATTCTTTGGCCTAATGGTTAGCTGCAACTTACCATCTGGCACAGAACTGCAGAAAGAGAGGAACACCAACATGAGTATCACCATTGCTCTGGCGGGCAATCCAAACTGTGGTAAAACGACCCTGTTCAATGCCCTCACCGGCTCCAATCAGTTCGTCGGCAACTGGCCCGGCGTCACCGTGGAAAAGAAGGAAGGCCGCCTGAAAAAGCACAACGATGTCATCATCGCCGACCTGCCCGGTATCTATTCCCTCTCCCCCTACACCCTGGAGGAAGTGGTAGCCAGAAACTATTTGATCAACCAGCGTCCGGACGCCATCCTGAACATCATTGATGGCACCAATCTGGAACGCAACCTGTACCTGACCACTCAGCTGACTGAGCTGGGCATCCCCGTGGTCATCGCCATCAATATGATGGACGTGGTGCGCAAGAACGGCGACTCCATCAACACCAAGCAACTGGCCAAGGAGCTGGGCTGCCAGGTGGTGGAGATCTCCGCTCTGAAGGGCGATGGCGTGGAGCTGGCCGCTCAGGCCGCAGTCACCGCTGCCAAGGGAGTCAAGACCATCCCCATGCACGCCTTCTCCGGCCCCGTGGAACACGCCATCGCTCACATCGAGGAAGTGGCCGTCCACAACCTGCCGGAAGAACAGCAGCGCTGGTACGCCATCAAGCTGTTTGAACGGGACAGCAAGGCCATCGAATCCCTGAAGCTGGATCCCAGCATTCTGGAACACATCGAACAGGACATTGTGGCGGCAGAAACCGAGCTGGATGACGACTCCGAGTCTATCATCACCAATGACCGGTATTTGTACATCGCCTCGATCATCAAGAGCTGTTATAAAAAGGCCAATGTAGGTCAGCTGTCCACCTCCGACAAAATCGACAAGGTGGTTACCAACCGTTGGCTGGGTCTGCCTATCTTCGTGGTCATCATGTTCCTGGTGTACTACATCTCCATGGTCACCGTGGGCAGCGCTGCGACCAATTGGGCCAACGATGGCGTGTTCGGGGACGGCTGGCATCTGCTGGGCATCGGCTCCTCTGAATTCGCAGACGCCGAAGAAAAATATGGCGACACCGACCTCATCATTGACGCTTTTGCCAACGAATACGGCAGCGACGAGATCACTGCCGCACTGGATGCAGAGTCTGACAGTTACACCGAAGAAGGTGCCAAGGCCGCCCTGGACGCCCTGGTTGCCGCAACACCTGCTGACGCCAATGTTTCCTATGACGTAGAAGATGAAGAAACCTTGGCTGTCGAGACAGTGGACAACGTCAAAAAGGCTGACCTGGAAAATGCGGTGGCACAGTATGAGAACACCGAGTACAAGGAAGCCTATGGCGCTCCCGACACCTCCACCTATGGCATTTGGTTTCCGGGCATCCCCGTCCTCATCGGCAACGGCCTGGACGCTGCCAACGCAGCGCCTTGGCTCAACGGCCTGATTCTGGATGGTATCGTGGCCGGCGTGGGCGCTGTCCTGGGCTTTGTGCCTCAGATGCTGGTTCTGTTCCTGCTGCTGGCCTTCCTGGAAGCCTGTGGCTACATGGCTCGTATCGCCTTCGTCCTGGATCGTGTGTTCCGGAAGTTCGGCCTGTCCGGCAAGAGCTTTATCCCCATCCTGATCGGCACCGGCTGCGGCGTGCCCGGTATCATGGCCTCTCGTACCATCGAGAACGAGCGTGACCGCCGCATGACCATCATGACCACCACCTTCATCCCCTGCGGCGCCAAGATGCCCTTTATTGCGATGATCGCCGGCGCCATCTTCGGCGGCTCCGCTTGGGTTTCCACTTCCGCTTACTTCCTGGGCATGGCCTGCATCATCGTCTCCGGCATCATCCTGAAAAAGACCAAGATGTTCTCCGGCGACCCCGCTCCCTTCGTTATGGAACTGCCCGCATACCATTGGCCCACCGTGGGCAACGTTCTGCGCTCCATGTGGGAACGCGGCTGGTCCTTCATCAAGAAGGCTGGCACCATCATCCTGCTGTCCACCATCCTGGTCTGGTTCACCACCTACTTCGGTTTCGTAGACGGTGCATTCCAGATGCTTGAAGAAGACCAGATCGACCACTCCATCCTGGCCACCATCGGCAGCGCCATCGCTTGGATCTTCACTCCTCTGGGCTGGGGCAACTGGCAGTCCGCCGTGGCTTCCATCACCGGTCTGGTGGCCAAGGAGAACATCGTTGGCACCATGGGCATCCTGTTCAGCGGCGGCGACGGCAATGTGTATAACAACATCGCAGCCACCTTCACTGCTGTCTCCGGCTACTCCTTCCTGGCCTTCAACCTGCTCTGTGCTCCCTGCTTCGCTGCCATGGGCGCCATCAAGCGGGAGATGAACAACGCCAAGTGGACTTGGTTCGCCATTGGCTATCAGTGCGGTTTCGCCTATGTCATCGCCCTGATCATCAACCAGATCGGCTGCGCCTTCACGGGCAACCTGCACATCGTCGGTCTTATCGTCGCCATCTTCTTTGTAGCCGCCATCATTTACCTGCTGGTGCGCCCCTACAAGGAAGCCGACACTCTTAAGACTCCCACCGCTGTGGGTGCTCGCTGAACACAGCAATCGAAAAAATTTCCTGCATAAGGAGGATGTGTTATGGGTACTGTATTGATCTCCCTTCTGCTTCTGGCCATCGTTGCCGCCATCATCCGGTATATGGTCAAGCTGAAAAAGGCGGGAAAGTCCCCCTGCGGTATCGGATGCAGCGGTGACTGCGGTCACTGCCACAACTGCGGAGAGCATCATCCCTCCTGAGATTCTCATGCACCCCCCAGCCAAAGGCTGGGGGGTGCTTTCTTTGCCTGCGCCAAGAAAAAAGCGTCCCACAAAAGTGGGACGCTCTCCTATAAATGCCTTCTGTTTGACTTTGTGCCTGACTCAGCAGTAATACTCCATGGGGTAGGTGAGATACTCTACCGGCTCCAGCTGGTCGCAGGTGACATATCCGGCGGGAGCGTGGAGCAGGGACGGGATACGGTTGATGATCGTAGCACAAGTGTGCTCAACGGTGGCGGGCTTCACCACGCGGAACTCGGTCTTGGGTTCGCCAAAGATCTCCCAGTCGCACATATCGCCGTCATCGGGGCCGTAAACCTTGCCGATGGTCTCCTCCTCGATGGTGACACCCTGCATGGTCTCGATGGTGACCACGGCCGACATACCCACGGCGTTGCCCGCCTTGATCTCCTTGCCCAGCGTCTCGCTGTAGATGTCCTTGTCCAGGATACAGGGGACGTGCTTCTGGGAGATGCTCTTGATGGTGAGACCCAGCTTATTGCAGATGGCCTCAGAGGCGTTCCACGCATAGGACGGTTCAAAGTCGGTGGGATGTGCGATTTCTGCTTCAAATTCCTCTGGCGTCAGGCCGCAGCCGTGAGCCTCTGCCAGGGCAATGCCGTACTCCTCTACGTTGTAGCTGTAGGCGCCCTTGATCTTGGTGATGTTGTGACAGCCTGCCGCCACGATGCCGACCATATTGATCCAGAAGATGTCCTGCATCCCGCTGCCGGTGATGGTGCAACTGTTTTCCTGGGCCAGCTTGTCCAGCTTGTTGATCATGGCTGCGGAGGTCGTCCAAGGATAGATGGCCTCCTCGCAGGTGGTGATGACATTGATGCCGCGGGTCACGCACTGCTCGATGGCCTCGTAAATGTCGCCGATGAAGCTGCGGGTGGTGATGATGGCCACATCAGCATCGCACTCGTCCAGGACCTTCTCCGCATTGTCGGAGATCAGGATGCCGGTCTTAACGCCCAGTTCTGCCCAATCCCCGATGTCCTGACCGACAGACGCACCGTGGCCGATGCCGCCGACGATCTGTGCTCCATGCTCATAGGCATAGCGCAGGGTGTACTTGCTCATCTTGCCGCAACCATACTGCACGATTTTGATCTTATCCATAATAATAGCTCCTTTCCTAATGCGTATTCAGAATTTCTATATTTTCAGTATATGGTATGATGTTAGGAGAGAGTCAAGGGTTTATCACTTACTTTTTGAAAATGCCACCGGAATTTGCAGGCGCATGAACATATTCCGCTTTTTGTTCTCAAAGAGATTCAGCTCCGTCATTTCCTCGCAGATATAATCGCCGTTCAAAATATAGTGATTGTCCCGGCAGTAGTTCAGCAGCCTTTTCGCCCCCTCCATCTCCTGGTCGAAATCATCCAGGTAGATGCAGGCGAACATCCCGCTCTCCACAAGCGCAATATTCTCTCCATAGTCCCCTAAATGTTTATCCCCAAAAATAAAGATTTTATCCGCGATCATCTCCTGTCGCTCAAAGCGCTCCTTCTTGATGCTGGTTCCCAGATTGTAGGAGAGCAACTGGGGCACGTCCCGTTTCATCAGATCTCGACGCAGGGCGCGGACGGCCTTCTCATAGGCCACCACACCGCCGTCATAGAAGTTTTCCGTGCAGGGAATGTATAAAATGTATCGCTGATCAATAAATTCCAGGGAGAGCGTCCCACTGGCTGGGGATTTCCGGTAACGCTCAATGGATTGGATGGTTCGCTCTACGGCCTCATGCATGGCTTTCAGCTCCCGCATCTGCTGATGGATCTGGTTGTTCTTCTCAATGAGCTTCTGCTCGATGAGGATGATGTCCTCTTTTTCCAGCAGCGTCTGGATCTCGCTCAGACTCATGCCAAGATTTCTCATGTACCGGATGATGTCCAGCCGAGACGTTTGGCAGATGTCGTAATATCGGTAGTTGGACGCCTCGTCTCGGTAGCTTGGCTTCAGCAGACCCATCTGGTCATAGAATCGGAGCGTGGCAATGGAGACACGGTTCGTCTTTGCCATTTCGCCGATGGACAACAGGTGTTCTCTTTGATTGTGATCCATAGTTGCCTCTCCTTTCGATGGATTTCCAACACAAAGTGGACACAAAACTCTAACCTAATGTAGAGTTTTTGCTCTTACTGTCATTATACGCAAAAGAAGCCGGAAAGAAAAGGAGGATATGAAAAGAGCCGAACCCACAAGGTGGGTTCGGCCTTTCGTCTTGGAAATTTACTCGAGCTCCGTATGATGCCCCTGCTCATCTACATGGAACAGCGGCAGCTTCTTCAGGAAGATGATGTCCTTCCGGTCTGCCGCCTCCCCTTCCGCCAGGACGGCAGCACGGGCGACCACGTTGGCGCCAGCCTGCTGGACTAACGTCTCCATCGCTCGCATGGACTCGCCGGTGGAGATGACATCGTCCAGGAGACAGATATTCTTGCCCCGAATCTTGTCCGCCTCCACCCCGTCCAGGTACAGGCGCTGCATCTCGGTGGTGGTGATGGAATTGACGGTCGTCTCCACCACATCTTTCATGTAGGCTTTCACGCTCTTGCGGATGACGATGAACTCCTTTAAGCCCATCTGACGGCTGACCTCATAGGCCAGAGCGATGCCCTTGGCTTCCGCAGTGACCAGGGCATCTACGGGGCCGATGCGGTCGGCCAGCTCCTTGCCGCAGGCGGAGATCAGCTCGGTGTCGCTGATGATGACGAAGCTGGCGAAGGCCAGATCTTTCTTGATGGGGATGTAAGGGAGCTGACGGCGGACGCCGCAGACTTCGATCTCATAATGTTCCATAGTGACAACTCCTTTGGGTGCGATGAAGGGATTAAAGACCAATGAACTTGGCGAGGAGGCCAGCGATCATGCCGATGAAGGGGTTGGTGATGGCAGTGGCCACCATGGTGATGCCGCCGACGGCGGGCGCATTGGCCAGGGCTGCGGGTGCATCCAGCGCAACGGTCTTAAAGACGCCCAGGACAAAGAGGAAGCCGGCGATGGAGGCAGGGGGTACGAACTTGCTGATCTTGGGCAGGATGCCGGCCAGGAGCAGGACACCGATGACCAGCATCATGGCCACGCCGCACCAGACGGCATGAGGAGCGGCAGCGGTGGCGGAGATGATGGATTCGACGGGTGCGCCGCCGAAGAAGGAGGACGCCATATCGGCCAGGGAGGAGATAACGGTCAGGTTATCCACGTTGAAGTTGGCGTTGGGAGCCATGGAGGCGGTGATGGCGCCGAAGGAGATGTTGGAGCCAATGTTCAGGCAGACCATGCCCAGGGCACCCATGATGACCCGGCTGTTGATGGTGAATTTCTGACGCTTGAACTTGTCGTCCACCACCACGATGGCTTCCTGCTCCTTCTTGGAGACCTTGCCATAGATCATGGTGACCACACAGGAGGCCACAACAGAGGCCAGGATGGTGTAGACCAAGGTGTTGCTGCTCTGGCTGGTGAGGACGTAGGTGACCAGTGCCACAGCCAGGGAGACGCCGCCGGCGACCTTTTCCTTCTTGACCATGTCGATGGCGGTGGCGGCCAGCATGATGCCCACGCCGGCCATCATGCCGTTGGCGATGTCTGCGCCGATGAAGTCCACGATCTTGGTGAGCATACCGCAGCAGCCGATGATGGTCATGATGACAGCGCCAAAGAACACCATGGTGCAGCACTCGGAGCGGTTCTTGCCCGCAGTGCCGGCGTAGGTGATGGTCTCGGCCTGGAAGGAGATGGGTGCCACGCTCTGGGTGACGGTGTTGCCGACGGCGCCGACGAAGAAGGCCAGGGCGGTGGGGATGGAGGCAAAGCCGAAGGTCAGTGCCAGCAAGCCCTGGGGCAGGCCATTGAGCACCACGCCGATGACTGCCATGATGTCGGTCAAAATCTGATTCATGTTTCTTCCCTTTCTTCTCTTTTCGTTTTTTGTCCCCTGCCCCACCGGACAAACGCAAAAAGGCGGCCAACTGCACAAGACAGCCTGCCGCTTTCCGAGATTGAAACGTCACAAGCGGAGTACGCAGACTGCGCCCCCGTGACCCTCCATTAGTCGAAAAATAACGGTTTCCGGTAGAGACTCCAAACCCATATCGTCTGGACTATAATGGAACAATAAGGCTATTATAGCCGCTTTTCTGCGGCAAAGCAATGATTTTTGGATGTATCTGGAATGGTTCCAGCATTTTATTTCCCTGCTCCCCCCGTCCTGCATCGGGCAGAGTATCATATCTCATGCCTGTAACATATACGCCAACCTATTACACTCCTGCTCTTGGATATGAAGAAAACCACCGCTCCGAAGATTGGTGGTTTTTCAGACAAATTCAACCGTTTTTCCTTTAAAGCTATCGTGGCTTTTGATTGTTGCCCAGCAATGGATTTCTCTGCCGCCATCTCCACACGATGCAGCAGGATATGAGGGACAGATATGGAGGGCATCTTTCGGCGCTGTAAGGGGGCAAAATTGGGGTAACCAAAAACAGCACAGGTTGACAACACAACAGTTTATCGACACAAACACGGCAAAACAAAGAAGAACCCGCCCAGAACATAACACTCTGGGCGGGTTTCTTGGTACCGGTGGCGGGAATCGAACCCGCACGCCATCGCTGGCAATGGATTTTGAGTCCACCTCGTCTACCAGTTCCAACACACCGGCGGGCGAAACGTCCGCCTATCAGCGGACTGCACAAGCTATTATACAGGATGAACCGGAAAAAGGCAATAGAAAAAAGGAATTTCTTTGGCGAGAAATTGGCTAGAAAATGGTGTAGGAATTCCCCCCTTTTTATGTTAAAATGTAAGTTGAACCTTTGTGGCATTGTGTCCGTTGTGCCGCCAATGCCTTTTTGTTTGTCAAAATCAGAATCCACCTGATTTTCAGGAGAAAACACCATGCGAAACCTGTTATCCCTGCTGCTGGCCTGTTTGACCGCTATCACCCTCACCGGATGCGGTCTCAAGTCCGGCGAAGATCTCTATCAGCTGCCCAAAGCATCCGCCGAATATGAGAGCTTGCAGACCTGTCTGGAGGACATTTTAGACCGAGGGCTGGAGTACTCTGCCCCCCTCACTGGCTCCAACCTCCAGTCCGTCCAGCTCACCGACCTGGACAACGATGGCACCGATGAGGCCATCGCCTTTTTCCGGGACAACTCAGCGGAAAGCCAATCCTTGAAAATTTATATCTTCCGGCAGATCGAGCCAAACCGCTATGCCCCTGCTTTGGTCATCGAGGGCAACGGTACGGCCATCAACTCGGTGGTGGTCTGCCAGCTCCAGGGCGGCTCCGACTCTATGCGGGAGCTGCTCATCAGCTGGCAGCTCTCCCCCACTGTCTACGCGCTGTCCGCCTACTCCCTGGACAATTATAATCTGACGGAAATGCTCAGCAGCTCCACCTACACCAAATACACCGTGGACGACTTGAATCAGGACGGCAATGATGAGATCGTCCTCATCCAGCTGCGTACCTCTGACCAGGACAGCAACCGAGCAGATTACTATGTGGCCGAGGGCGGCAGGATGACCATGCACAACAGTGTTTTCCTGTCCAAAAAACTCAGTTCCATCGATCGGGTCACCTGTTCCCCTCTGCCCAACCGGCACACCGCCCTGTATGTCACCGGTTCTGCCCTGGCTCCCAGCGGGGAGGTCAGCAGTTCTACGGTCATCACGGATATTCTAGCCGTCCAGGAGGAGGATCTGACCAACATCTCCATGGGCAAAGGAGAGCTGAACAGCTCCGCCACCCTGCGCAGCAACCTGACCCAGGAACAGGACATCAATTCGGATGGCATCATAGAGATCCCCATCCCCTCCCTGGTGGAGAGCTATGGGCAGTCCGCCGGCAAGGAGAAGTTTTACTCCCTCCACTGGCAGCAGTATGACATCTCCGGCGCCTTCCATCTGGCCTGCTCCACCTATCACAACACCAATGATGGCTGGTATCTGATGTGTCCCAGCCACTGGACAGGACACATCAGCCTGATGCGGACGGAGAACACTTCCAGCGCCACAATGGAGCACGGCATCGTGTTCTACTACCGAGGCTCGAAACGGGACACCCCCACCCCCTTCCTAGCCATCTACAAGACCACCAGCAGCGACCGGCAGAGCCGTTTCGACCGGACACAGAAAAGCGGTCGCTTCGTCCTGCGCTCTGAATCCAACGCCGTCTACTCGGCAGAGTTTTTCGACTGCGACTGGGACTGTGGGCTGACTGAGGATACCCTGAAGGAGCAGTTCCATCTGATCCAGCCCCACTGGTCTAACGACTGATCGTGCAACGGAACTTTTATCGTTTTTCTATCATTTGGAGGTCATTTTCATGCGAAAGGTACTTGTTTTAGAGGATGAAGACAACATTCGCAGTTTTGTCGTCCTCAATCTGAACCGCGCCGGCTACGACACCCTGGAGGCCACCACCGGGGAGGAGGCGCTGGAGATCTTACGAGAACATCCGGAGACCCGCATTGCCCTGCTGGACGTGAATCTGCCCGGCATCGACGGCTTTGAGGTCTGCCGCCGCATCCGCGCCACCAATTCCAAGATGGGCATCATCATGCTCACCGCCCGAACGCTGGAGATGGACAAGGTGACCGGCCTGATGACCGGCGCCGACGACTATGTGACCAAGCCCTTCTCTCCGGCGGAACTGACCGCCCGAGTGGACGCCCTGTACCGCCGGAGCGGCGGGGAGGAAAAGCAGGCAGACAGCGGCGAGATCTTCCAGCCCCCCTTCCTGCTCAACACCCGAAACCGGACGCTGGAGAAGAATGGCAAGCGCATCAAGCTGACCCAGGTGGAATACTCGGTCATCAAGCTGTTTATGGACAACCCAGGCAAAGCCCTGTCTCGGGATGAGATTTTGGAGTCCGTCTGGGGGCGGGACTACTATGGGGAAGTGAAGATCGTGGACGTGAATATCCGCCGTCTGCGTCTGAAGGTGGAGGACGACCCCACCAATCCCACCTATATCACCACCGTTTGGGGTTATGGATACAAATGGGGATTTTAACTGTGATGCCGGAGCCCTATCCGGCTCCTTATGACGGGATGAGCTGCCTATGAAAAAAGGAATCAATAAAGGCATTCGCCGGCGCTGGATGGTCAACAGCATCGGCATGGTCTTCTTTGTGCTACTGTTGGCTGTGACCGCCTTCTCCGCCTTTGTGGGGAACTACTATTATAACAGCATCTGCTCCGCTATGCAGACTCGAGCCACTGCGGTCAGCGACTTTTTCTCCAACTACGCCACCTCGGAGCAGGTGTATCTGGAGATGGCCAACTACTATATCAACGACTTCGACAAGCAGGAATCCTTGGAACTGCAATTCATCAACACCTCCGGCCAGATCGTCCTGTCCTCCTACGGCCTCACCTCCGGCGGCAGTCCGGACACGGCGGACATCACCTCCGCCATCAAGCAGCAGGAAGTCTCCTCCTGGTCCGGACAGAACCCCGCCACAGGAGAGCGCATCATGGCAGTCTCCTGCCCCATCTTCTATGGAGAGGAGATCAAGGGGGTGGTGCGGCTGGTGTCCAGCTTGGAATTGGTGGATCATCAGTTCCTGCTGCTCATCCTCATCGCCTTGGGAGTCAGTCTGGCCGCAGTGACCATGGTGTATGTGACCAACCTGTACTTTATCCGCTCCATCGTTGAGCCCATGGCCAGCATCACCGAGACAGCCAAACGCATTGCAGCCGGCAGCTACGGGATCCAGATCGAGCCGAAATACGATGATGAGATCGGGGAGCTGGCCACCACCATCAACGAGATGTCCCAGAAGATCAGCCAGAACAACAAGATGCAGACCGAGTTCATCTCCTCCGTCTCCCACGAGCTGCGCACCCCTTTGACCGCCATCAACGGCTGGAGCGAAACGCTGCTGTCCGGCGAAGTGACGGATCCGGAGAGCATCCAGAAGGGTCTGTCCATTGTCGTCAGCGAGGGGCACCGCCTGTCCAAGATGGTGGAGGAGCTGTTGGAGTTCTCTCGTATTGAGGACGGCCGGTTCACGCTGAACGTGGAGCCGGTGGACATCCAGGCAGAATTCGAAGACGCTATATTCACTTACCGGCAGCTATACCGAAAAAAACACATCCGGCTGGACTATCATCCTTGCGAGGAAGAATTCCCGCCCATCCCCGGCGATCCGGAACGGCTGCGGCAGGTGTTTTCCAACCTGCTGGACAACGCCGCCAAGCACGGCGGCAGTGATCAGGTCATTGAAGTTGGCCTGAAACGGGAAGGGGATGCGGTGGTCATCTTCATCCGAGATCACGGCCCCGGCGTGGCGGAGAAAGACTTGCCCCATGTGAAGGAGAAGTTCTACAAAGGCTCCTCCAAGGCTCGGGGCAGCGGCATCGGTCTGGCAGTCTGTGACGAGATCATCACCCGTCTCAACGGACAGCTCACCATCGCCAACGCCGAGGGGGGCGGCTGCATTGTGACCATCCGCTTGCCCATGCTCAACCCCACCGTTCAAGAACCGTAACAAGGAGATCAATTTACCTATGAACAAACCATCCGAACACCCTCAGGATTTCCGCACCACCATCGGTGGTCAGGCGCTCATCGAGGGGATCTTAATGCGTGGCCCGGAAAAACAGGCCATCGTCATCCGGAAACCAGACGGGGAGCTGGAGACCAAGATCGAGGAACTGCATCTCATCAAGGAACGGCACCCCATCCTGGGCGTGCCCTTGATTCGGGGCGCGGTGAACTTTCTGGATTCCATGGTCAAAGGCGTGAAGGCACTGATGTACTCCGCCGAGTTCTATCCGGAGGACGAGGAGGAGGAAGTGCAGCCGTCTAAGTTTGAGACTTGGCTGGAAAACAAGCTGGGCAGCGAGGGAATGACCAAAATCGTGGTTGCTCTGGCTGTCATCCTGGGCATTGGCTTTTCCGTCTGCCTGTTCATCCTGCTGCCGGCCTTTTTGGGCGGCCTGCTGCAAAAAGTTATTTCCAGTTACCTGGTGTGCAACCTGCTGGAGGGCGTGCTGCGCATCGCCATCTTTTTGGCCTATCTCATCCTCTGCTCCAAGCAGAAGGACATCAAGCGGGTCTTTGCCTACCACGGGGCAGAACATCAGTCTATCTTCTGCTACGAAAAGGGGTTGGAGCTGACGGTGGAGAACGTCCGCAATATGCCGCGGCACCACCCCCGCTGCGGTACCAGCTTCCTTTTTGTGGTGCTGGTGCTGTCCATCCTGCTCTTTTCCATCGTCCAGGTGGACGGCATCCTGCTGCAAATGGTCTGCAAGCTGCTTCTGCTGCCGGTGCTGGTGGGCATCGCCTATGAGATCAACCGCTATGTGGGACGCCACGACAATCCGGTGACCCGCTTTGTCACTGCCCCCGGCCTGTGGCTTCAGAACTTCACCACCAACCCGCCAGACGACTCCATGATCCAGGTGGGCATCGCCTCCCTGAAGGCAGTCATTCCGGAGAAGAAGGGGCAGGACGCTTGGTGAGCTGATTTCAGATTTCGTAAGGTTGGAGAGGCAGAGAGACATGGCAAAGACTTATAACGACTTATATTTGGACATCCGTCAGCGTCTGCGGAAAGCGGGCGTGGAGGCGGCGCAGTTGGAAGCACGGGAGCTCATCTGCCGCGCCGCAGGCAAGAGCCAGGAGGAATTTTTCAAAGACAGCCGCCTGTACGCCCCCCGTCCGGTGGAGGAACAGCTGGAAGCAGATGTCCAGCGCCGCCTGGCCGGTGAGCCGGTGGCCTATATCATCGGCCAGTGGAACTTTTATGGCCTGCCCCTGACGGTGACTCCTGCCGTCCTCATCCCCCGTCCGGACACAGAGATCATCGCCGCCCGTGCCATTGAGCTGGCCAAAGCGGCAGGGGAACACGGTCGGGTGCTGGATCTATGCACCGGCAGCGGCTGCATCGGTCTGGCCGTGGCCAAGCACGCGGAAAACTGTCGGGTGGTGCTGGGCGACCTGTCCGAGGACGCCCTCCGAATCTGCCGGCAGAACGCCCGTCAAAATGGCCTGGCCACCCGCACCACCATCCTGACTGTGGACGCCCTTCAGCCGCCCACCCATTTTTTAGGGGATTTCAACGTCATCGTCTGCAATCCCCCCTACATCCGCTCCGGAGACATTCCCGGGCTGGATGTGTCCGTGCGGGACTACGAGCCGCTGCTGGCGCTGGACGGTGGGGCAGATGGTCTGGCGTTCTACCGTTACCTGGCTCAGCACTGGAAGCTGGCCTTGCGGCGGCAGGGGACGCTCCTGTTTGAAGTGGGTTACGACCAGGCGGAGGATGTATCCGATCTTTTGGCTCAGTACGGGTATCGAAACATCACCCAACACAAGGACTACAACGGCATCCTCCGTGGCGTAGAAGCCACGTTGTGACGCCGATTTTACACACACTTAAACCTGATTTTGGAAAAGGATGAAGGTATCTTATGGCAACAGCAAAGAAAAACAACAGTGCATACACCGCTGCTCCCGCCGCTGATAAGGAGAAAGCATTGGCTACTGCCATCGCCCAGATCGAGCGCGCGTATGGCAAAGGTTCTATCATGCGCATGAGCGACCGACCCAATATGCAGGTGGACGCCGTCCCCACCGGTTCCCTGTCCCTGGACTTGGCGCTGGGCATCGGCGGCCTGCCCCGTGGCCGTATCATTGAAATCTATGGGCCGGAATCCTCCGGCAAGACCACCCTGGCGCTCCATGTGGTGGCGCAGGCTCAGAAGATGGGCGGCGAAGTGGCCTATATCGACGCCGAACACGCTATGGATCCCACCTACGCCCAGGCGTTGGGTGTGGACATCAACTCCATGCTCATCTCCCAGCCGGACACCGGCGAGCAGGGATTGGAGATCACCGAACAGCTGGTGCGCTCCGGCGCAGTGGATCTGGTGGTAGTGGACTCGGTGGCCGCTCTGGTGCCCCGTGCAGAGATCGAGGGGGAGATGGGAGAGAGCTTCGTGGGGCTTCACGCCCGACTGATGAGCCAGGCGCTGCGGAAGCTGGCAGGCTGTATCTCTAAGACCCACTGCATCGTCATCTTCATCAACCAGCTCCGTGAGAAGATCGGCGTGTCCTACGGCAACCCGGAAGTGACCACCGGCGGCCGTGCCTTGAAATTCTACGCCTCCGTGCGCATCGACATCCGCAAGGTGCAGACCTTGAAGGTGGGCACCGACATGATCGGCAGCCACACCCGCGCCAAAGTGGTCAAGAACAAGGTGGCTCCCCCCTTCCGGGAAGCGGAGTTTGACATCATGTACGGCGAAGGCATCTCCAAGGAAGGGGAGCTGATCGACCTGGGCGTTCAGCTGGGGCTGGTGGAAAAGTCCGGCAGCTGGTTCTCCATGGGCGAGACCCGCTTGGGGCAGGGGCGAGACAATGCCAAGAACTATTTCAAAGAGCATCCAGAGGAAGCCCAGGCATTGGAGACGGAGATCCGCGCCAACGCCTACAAACTCATGAGCCGCCAGTCCCTGGCTGCCGCCAAAGCCGCTGGCCGATCTGTGGAGCCTGCCGAATCCATTGATGTGACGGCGGAGGACTTTGAGGACTGATGCGCCGCATCCAACGGATCCAGCCCTCCCCCCATGTCCAGGGGCGGTATCTGGTCTTTTTCGAGGGGGAGAAGCTGCTCAAAGTCACCGAGGACGAAATGCTTCGCTTTTCCCTCTGCGCCGGTCTGACCTTGGAGGAGGACACCTACGCCGAGCTGACCCGCTGCGCCAGCCGCAGTCAGGCCATGTCCGCCGCCGCCCGCATCATCGGCTCCCGTGCCCTGTCCAAGGGGGAGCTGGTGGATAAGCTCACCCAAAAAGGGCACAGCCGAGAAAATGCGCAAGCTGCCGCCGACTATATGGAGGAGATCGGGGCGCTGAATGACGGGCAGTACGCCAAAATTTTGGCACGGCACTACGCTGGACGGGGCTACGGCACACGAAAAATCCAGTCCGAGCTGTACCGCCGCAAGGTTCCCCGCACCTATTGGGAGGACGCCCTGTCGGAGGTGGAGACGCCGGAGGATGTGCTCGACCGGCTGATTGAGAAAAAACTGCGCAATAAAGTACCCGACCGGAAGGAGCTGGGCAAGGTGTCCGCCTTTCTGGCTCGGCGCGGGTTCTCCTGGAGCGAGATCCAGGAGGGGCTGAGCCGGTACAAAGAGGCGCAGGATAAATTTGAACCCTATCCCTAGGAGGAATTTCCTTTGAATCACTATAACGTCGCTTTTATCTCCCTGGGCTGCGACAAAAACCGCATCAACTGCGAACAGATGATGTATCTCACCCAGGCCGCTGGTCATCTCCTGCTCCCCACTCCGGAGGGGGCAGATGTATGTGTCATCAACACCTGCGGCTTCATTGATGCCGCCAAGGAGGAGGCCATCGGTCAGATCTTACAAGTGGCTCAACTGAAAGAGGCTGGCCAGGTGAAGAAGATCTTAGTCTCCGGCTGTCTTGCCCAGCGCTATCGGGAGGAAATCAAGGAATCCCTGCCCGAAGTGGACGGCATTTTGGGCACGGGCAACTACACCGACATCGTCCAGGCCATTGAGGAAGTCATGGCCGACCGGACGCCGGAATTTTACGGGGACATCGACCATACCAA
Organism: uncultured Eubacteriales bacterium; assembly: GCA_900545815.1. Lineage (GTDB taxonomy): Bacteria > Bacillota > Clostridia > Oscillospirales > Oscillospiraceae > Onthomonas. Next base: position 78,359 of record URAM01000004.1, read on the forward strand.
CGAAGGTGGACAGCGGCTGCTGTCTACCCCGGATTACCTGGCCTACCTGAAGATCGCCGAGGGGTGCAGCAACCACTGTGCCTTCTGCGTCATCCCCAAGCTGCGAGGCAAGTACCGGAGCCGTCCGGCGGAGGACATTTTGCAGGAAGCCCACACCCTGTCTGAGAATGGGGTGAAGGAGCTGATCATCATCGCCCAGGACATCACCCGATACGGCATGGACTTGTACGGCGCCCGCCGTCTGCCGGAGCTGCTGCGGCAGCTGTGCAGGATGAACTTCCACTGGATTCGTCTGCACTATATGTATCCCGACCAGCTCACTGATGAGCTGATCGACACCATTGCATCGGAAGAAAAGATCTTGCCTTACTTTGACATCCCCCTCCAGCATTGCAGTGATCGGATCTTGACCGCCATGTGCCGCCGCGGCTCCAAGGCGGAGATCGTGGCGCTGCTGGACAAGATTCGCGCAAAAATCCCCAACGCCGTCTTTCGCACCTCTCTCATCACCGGCCTGCCCGGCGAGACGGAAGCGGAATTTGAGGAGCTGTGCGACTTTTTGCGGGAAGAACACCTGGTACGTGCCGGTGTGTTCCAGTACTCTCCGGAGGAAGGCACCCCTGCCGCCAGTATGCCTGACCAGGTGGAGCCGGATGTGGCCGCCCATCGGCTGGAGCTGCTGGTGGAGCTTCAAAGCCGAGTCATGGACGCCTACAACGAAAGCCGTCTGGGCGAAACGGTGGAGGTGCTGTGCGAAGGCTTCGATGACGAGATGGGCTGTTTCGTAGGGCGCACTTATGCTGACTCCCCTGATATTGACGGTCATGTGTATTTCACCGCCGCCGGTGATCTCCCTGCCGGCACCTTTGTGCCAGTGCGATTGACGGATGTTGCGGATGGTGATATGATGGGAGAAATCGACGACACAGAAGCAGGTGAATCCTTTTGAACACAGCCAATAAAATTACACTGTTCCGGGTGATCTTGATCCCTCTCTTTTTGCTCGTTTGCTACCTGGATTTCCCCTACCACCTGCCCGTTGCCTTGGCCATCTTTATTCTGGCCTCCCTCAGCGATTTTCTGGACGGCTACATCGCCCGTCACCGCAACCAGGTCACGGATTTCGGCAAATTCATGGATCCCATCGCAGACAAAGTCCTCGTCCTGTCCGCCATGTCCATGTTCGTCAGCTGGGGACGGATGCCGGCATGGATCTTGGTGGTGGTCATCGCCCGAGAACTGGCCGTCTCCGCTCTGCGGATGATCGCAGTGGACAACGGACGGGTCATCGCCGCCGGGTGGTCAGGCAAGGTCAAGACCGCCTCTACCATGGTATGCATCTGCATCATGCTCCTGCTCTGCATCCAGCCCCTGGACTGGGTGTGCAACGGGGTCATCTTGGTCACCACCGCCTACTCCGGCATCGAGTATTTTGTGAAAAATCGGGACGTCCTGAACTGGAACAAGTAAGGATTTTCCTTGACATCGGGCGGCAGAGATGATACGATGAAGCTCGATATGATCATTTGCGCGGAACGGGAAGAGTAACACAGCTCAAGCGGCAGTTCCAGCGAGGGCAGGCCATCGGATGAAAGCCGGCTCCTGCGGCTCTGTGTGAAGTGCGCCCGGGAGCAAGGGAGTAATGTCCCCGTCTTGGCCTCGTTACCGGCCTGTTCGAGTGATAAATGAGAGTGGAACCGCGATTTTTCCATCGCCTCTTGCCTACCTGGGCGGGAGGCGATTTTCTTTGTCCTGCCGTCCAAACTTTGAACGCATGAAGAAGGAGTTTTTCGTATGAAGATTTTCAATTCCATGTCCCGTCAGAAGGAAGAATTCGTCCCCATCCAGCCGGGCAAGGTGAGCATCTACGCCTGCGGCCCCACGGTATACAACTTCATCCATGTGGGCAATGCCCGCCCCATCATCCTCTTTGATGTCCTGCGCCGTTATTTTGAATACCGCGGCTACGACGTGACCTTCGTCCAGAACTTCACCGACGTGGACGACAAGATCATCAAGCGTGCCAACGAGGAGGGCATCACCTCCCAGGAAGTGGCGGAAAAGTACATCCAGGAGTACTTCACCGACGCACAGGGTCTGGGCGTCCGTCCCGCCACCATCCACCCCAAGGCCACGGAAAATATGCAGCAGATCATCGACATGGTGCAGACCCTCATCGACAAGGGCTACGCCTATCCGGTGGAAAATGGCGATGTGTACTATCGCACCCTGAAATTCAAGGGCTACGGCAAGCTCTCCCATCAGCCCATCGAGGATCTCCAGTCCGGCGCCCGTATCGCCGTGGGAGACGTGAAGGAAAATCCCCTGGACTTCGCCCTGTGGAAGGCCGCTAAGCCCGGCGAACCCGCTTGGGATTCCCCCTGGGGCCCCGGCCGTCCCGGCTGGCACATCGAATGCTCCGCCATGTCCAACCGCTACCTGGGCAAGACCATCGACATCCACTGCGGCGGGGAGGATTTGCAGTTCCCCCACCACGAAAATGAGATCGCCCAGTCCGAAGCGGCCAACGGCTGTGAGTTCGTCCACTACTGGATGCACAACGGCTTCCTGAACATCGACAACCGGAAGATGTCCAAGTCCCTGGGCAACTTCTTCACCGTCCGAGAAGCGGCAGAAGCCTACGGCTACGAGACCATCCGTCTGTTCATGCTCTCCGCCCACTATCGCAGCCCCCTGAACTACTCCGCCGACATCCTCCATCAGGCACAGAACTCTCTGGATCGCCTGTACTCCGCCGAGGATCACCTGAAGTACCTGGCGGCAAACGGTGCTGAGGGCGACAAAAACGCCGCAGAAGCCGCTTTGGCAGACACCTTCGACAGCTACCGCCAGCGGTTCGACGAGGCCATGGACGATGATTTCAACACCGCCAACGCCATCTCCGTCCTGTTCGAGCTGGTGCGTGCCATCAACATCGCCACCGCCGACGAAAACCAGCCCACCAAGGCTGGCGCACAGGCTTGCCTGGACATGGTGCATGAGTTCACCGATGTGCTGGGTCTGCTGTACAGCCGGAAGGAGGAGAGCCTGGACGAAAAGGTAGAGCAGATGATCGCCGACCGTCAGGCCGCTCGTGCCGCCAAGAACTGGGCGGAAGCGGATCGCATCCGTGATGAGCTGAAGGCCATGGGCATCGAGCTGAAGGACACCAAGCAGGGCGTTCAGTGGAAGAAGATCTAACTGGGTTTCGGTAAAATACAAGCATTCTATTCCGGCATCCTGCCGGAACTCTGCGAGGCTTTTATTGAATGCTCCGCTAGTCAGATAAAACCCAAACACACCGAGGATCCGCTCCTCGGTGTGTTTCTCTTATGCACAAAGAAAGTCCACAAACAGACACTTCCTTCGACCCATTTCCCAAAAATATTGATTTTTTTCGTTGACAACCCCAAACACATTCAATATAATGAAGTTACTGTGGAACCCGTTCCATCGGGCGCTTTTCAAGGGTTCTGCGGAATTCACATGGATGATTTGGAGGGGTCCCCGTGTTGAAGGAAACTGAATGTAAGATTCGCAATCTGCTGGCGGATGAAGCGTTGGCGGAACAGATTCTGGAGCTGATTCGTCAGGATGAGGCAAACCGTCATGCGGATTTGGTCAAACGCCAAAGTGAAGGGCTGAAAAATGCCCGTGACCGGGGTGTCCGCCTGGGTCGGCCCCCTGCAAAACGGCCGCGTAAATTCGCCTCCGTGTACGCCATGTATACGGCCGGCGAGATCAGTGCGCGCTCCGCTGCCCAGATGCTCCACGTCTCTCCCGGAACCTTCAAGCGCTGGGTTCTGGAGAAAAGCTCCCAACCCAATCCGTGAACTTTTTTCCGTGAAACCCCTGTCAAATTGACTGGGGTTTCCCTTTTCCTATCCAACCGCTGAACCAAATCTCGGAGGTGCTTCTGCTATGTTCCAACCTGCTCCCCTGTCCATCGACCCCAATGAGGTGCTGCGCTATCTGGGTGGTGGGCACGCCGTGCCTCCGGCAGGGCTGTTGGCGGAGGTGGAGCAGTGCGGACAGCAGCTGTTGGCCGCCGTCACCCCCAAGGTCACCTGGCGTGCCTTTCCTCTGACGGACTTTTCCCTAGAGGGCACCCGTATCCGCCTGGATGGTCAGGACATCCGCCGTCACCTGGACGGCTGCACCCACTGCATCCTCCTGGCCGCCACCTTGGGACTGGAGACAGAACAGCTCATCCGCCGGACACAGGCACGGGATCTGAGTCAAGCGGTGATTCTGGACGGCTGCGCCAGCGCCGCCATCGAGTGCCTGTGCGACCAGGTGGAAGACTACCTGCGCAAAAAAGTGGAGGAACGGGGACAGTTTTTAACCGGGCGGTACAGCCCTGGCTATGGCGACCTGCCCTTGCAGCTGCAATCCGACCTGTGCGCCTTGCTGGACACCCAGCGCCGGTTGGGTCTGACCGTCAGCGCCAACCACCTGCTCCTCCCTCGGAAATCCGTTACCGCCCTTTTGGGCATCTCCCCTACCCCACCTCAGCCTCCGCAGCCTGGCTGCGTGGGCTGTCGTCTCTACCATTCCTGTCAGATCCGCCGTTCCGGCCGCATCTGCCACAAAGAGAAAGGAGTCTCATCATGACAGACCTTCGCCAACGCCTGCGCAGCGGGTATCTGCTGCTGGACGGCGCTATGGGTACCCAGCTCCAAGCCGCCGGGCTGAAGCTGGGGGAACTGCCGGAACTGCTCTGCTTCACTGACCCGGCGGTGGTGGCCAACATCCACCGCCGCTATATCGCCGCCGGCAGTCAAGTCATTTACGCCAACACCTTCCAGGCCAATGGGTATAAACTGAAGAACAGCGGCTACACCCCAGCCCAGGTCATCACCAAGGGCATCCAGCTGGCGCAGGACGCCGCCGCCGGGACGGAGACCTATGTGGCCTTCGACTGCGGCCCCATCGGGCAGCTGCTGGAGCCATTGGGCACCCTATCCTTTGAGGACGCCTATGAACTTTACCGAGAGATGGTGGTGGCCGCTCAGGACGCCGGAGCAGATCTCATTGTATTTGAGACCTTCACCGACCTCTACGATATGAAAGCCGCCGTCCTGGCCGCCAAAGAGCACACGCACCTGCCCATCCTGGCCACCATGAGCTTTGAGGGCAACGGCCGCACCTTCACCGGCACCACCGTCCCCGCTATGGCCATGACTCTGGAAGGGCTGGGGGTGGACGCCGTGGGCTTCAACTGCTCCCTGGGGCCAGCTGAGATTTTATCGTTGGCAGAGGAGCTGCGGCAGTGGACGGACTTGCCCCTGGTGGTCAAGCCCAACGCCGGCCTGCCTGATCCCCAGACCAATGAGTACACCATCACAGCGGCGGAGTTCGCCCGTGAGATGGTGCCTTTCACCCAGCTGGGCGTCCGTATCCTGGGCGGCTGCTGCGGCACATCTCCGGCGTTCATCCAGGAGCTGCGCCACGCCATCGGCACCCAGCCGCCGGAAGTGACCCGTCCGCCCAAGCGCCGCGGGGTCTGCTCTGCCTCTCAGGTGGCGGAGCTCACCGGCGTGCGAGTGGTGGGCGAGCGCATCAACCCCACCGGTAAAAAGCGGTTCCAGCAGGCACTGCGGGAACACGATCTGGACTATATCCTGAACCAAGCCATGTCTCAGCAGGACGCAGGCGCGGACATTTTGGACGTGAACGTAGGTCTGCCTGGCATCGACGAGGTGGCTATGATGACCGATGTGGTCAAGGCCATCCAGTCGGTGGTCTCCCTGCCCCTGCAAATTGACTCCACCAACCCAGAGGTCATCGAGGCCGGTCTGCGCGCCTGCTGTGGACGAGCCATCGTCAACTCGGTCAACGGCAAGGCGGAGATTTTGGAGGCCATCCTGCCCATCGTGAAGAAGTACGGCGCTGCCGTGGTGGGGCTGGCCATGGACGAGAACGGCCTGCCGGAGACGGCACAGCAGCGGTTTGACCTGGCGGAGCGGATTTTGAACGCCGCGCTGGCCCATGGCATCCCCAAAGAGGACGTCATCATTGACTGCCTGACCCTCACCGTCTCCGCCCAGCAGGAGCAGGCGCAGGAGACACTGAACGCCGTGCGTCGGGTGACAGAGGAGCTGGGACTGCACACCATGTTGGGCGTGTCCAACATCAGCTTCGGCCTGCCGGAACGGATGCACATCACCTCCAATTTCCTCATCCAAGCCCTCCACTGCGGCCTAGATCTGCCTATCGTCAATCCCAACCAGGCGGCCATCATGGATGCCATCGCCGCCTTCAAGGTGCTCTCCGGAGAGGACAAGGACAGCGCCGCCTATATCGCCCGCTTTGCCAATGCAGCCCCTGCCCCAACCACCTCTGCCCCAGCCACCCAGGTGGATTTGGAGACAGCAGTAGCACGGGGGTTGAAGGCGGAATGTGCCCAGCTGACCCGTGTGCTGTTGGAGACAACAGAGCCGCTGGACATCATCAATCAGAAGCTCATCCCCGCTTTGGACACAGTAGGCAAGCGGTACGAGAAGGGCGAGATCTTCCTGCCCCAGCTCATCAACTCTGCCAACGCCTCCAGTGAAGCCTTTGAGGTCATCAAGGAGCATATTTTGGCTCAGGGTGGCCAGCAGGTCTCCAAGGGGAAGATCATCCTGGCCACCGTCCAGGGGGATATTCACGACATCGGCAAAAATATTGTCAAGGTCATCTTGGAAAACTACGGCTATCAGGTCATCGACCTGGGTCGGGACGTGCCGCCGGAAAAGGTGGTGGAGACTGCCGTGACCCAGGACGTGTCCCTCATCGGCCTGTCCGCCCTGATGACCACCACCGTCCCCAGCATGGCCGCCACCATTGATGCTTTGAAACACAGCGGTCACCCCTGCAAGACCCTGGTGGGCGGTGCAGTGCTGACGCCGGAGTACGCCACCGAGATCGGCGCAGACTACTACGCCAAGGACGCCAAGCAGAGCGCTGACATTGCCAAAGAAGTGCTGGGCTGATACGCCCGCCGGACTGTTAGGAGGAATCTTAAATGCACAACCATCAGACCCTGTACCGCCTGTTACTCATGCTCTCCGGCGTAGGCGCCGTGTTCGCCCTGCTGGCCATGTTCACCTCCCTCCTCTTTCCTCTCTGCGCTGTCATCACCATCCTGTGCTACCTGGTGGGTGCAGTCCTCGTCCTGTTCGTCATCCCCAAACGGTACCGGCAGGAGGACAAGAAGAAAAAGCTCCCCCTCCAGGTGCGTGCCATCAACGTGGCCTTCTGGACGGCCACCATCCTGACCGTGTTCATCCTGCCTTATGTGGGACTGGTGCGGGCACGGATGCGCTATGCAGAGATCTTGGTGGCGCTGAGCTATGTGTTTGCCTGGGTGTTCTTGGTGACGCAGGTGCGGAAGGCGAAAGAGAAAAAAGATTAACCACTCACCTCACAAAGTTCAAGCCCCGCTGAAAAGAGGGGAAACCCCGCAGCGTTAAGAAAACCTGCCTCCGGCAGGTTTTTAGCGGAGGCTCCGCCTGTCAACAGGCGGGGGATGGTTTCGGTAGGAGTACAAGAACAATAATTGTTCTCCCCCTGTTCCATATAACATAACAAAAGAAGAACCACGGAATGTCTCTTGCAAACGTTCCGTGGTTCTTTCGTTGTTACTTCTCATCCTCCACCAACATCAAACACCCATCCTCGTCAAACCGCAAGGTCTGGACGTCATACCGCTGGTTCTTGATGATGTCATCCATCATGATGGCCTCGGTGACCGTCACCACGAAGGTGTACGCCACCCCGTGCCGTTTGGCGCGGCCGGTACGGCCGATGCGGTGGACGTAATATTCCTGCTCCTCCGGCACATCATAGTTGAACACCACATCCACATCGTCGATGTCCAACCCACGGGCAGCCACATCAGTGGCCACCAGTACCCGCAGCTTCCCTTCTCGGAACTGCTTCAAGGTGCGTTCCCTGGCCTTCTGGGGGATGCCGCCGTGGATGGGCTTGCAGGAGATGTCATTGAGAGAGAGCATTCCCGCCAGCCGGTCAGCCATATTCTTGGTGTTGCAGAAGGCAATGGCTCGCTCGTAGCCGCCGCCTTCCAGCAGCGCCATGAGCACATCCACCTTCTCCTCTCGGCTGTCCAGCTCCAAACGATACTGCTGGATGTCCGGCCGATCCTCGTTCACCGGACGGACAGTGATCTCCGCTGGGTCACGCTGGTAGACCCAGGAGATGTCCATAACCTCTCGGGAGATGGTGGCGGAAAACAGGCCAAGATTTTTCCGATTTGGCATCATGTCCAAAATCTTGGTCACATCGTCAATAAAGCCCATGTCCAGCATCCGGTCGGCCTCATCCAAGATCACGGTCTGTACCTTGTCCAGCCGGATGGTGCGCCGCTTCTTATGATCCATCAGCCGTCCCGGCGTGGCCACTACGATCTGGGGCTTTTTCTTCAGCTGGTTCACCTGCTTGTCAATGGGCTGACCGCCGTACAGGCAGACCACCCGAACCCCCTTTTTCAGGGCAGACAGCTCCCGCAGGTCATCGCGGATCTGCAAGGCCAGCTCCCTGGTAGGCGCCAGGATGAGCGATGTCACATCGGTGCCTTCCGGGTCGGTGTGCTCTACAATGGGGATGCCAAAAGCATAGGTCTTGCCGGTGCCGGTGGGTGCCTTGGCTACTACGTCTTGATCGTCCATCAAAAAGGGGATACACCCGCTCTGAATGGGGGTTGCCACCTCATATCCTTTGTTTTGTAAGGCGCCCATCACCTCAGGGGACAGCGCCAGTGTGTCATACCGCCGTGCTTCTGCGGTCTCCACCCCGTTTATTTCCATGTTTTCCATCGGTTCCTTTCATATCTTTCGTTCAAATCTTATCACACCCGTCCCCTTTATGCAAGCAGGGTTTCTGCGATCTACAAATTCATAAAAAATTATTTTGCACTTTTCTTTTTTTATAGTATACTGATAGAGTCTTTTCTTGTACTTTATATTGACAGAGGAGGATTCCATGTCTGATTATCCTAGAGATCAACGCAACCGCGGCAACGGTGATAACTCCGGTATCCCATGGCCGCTTATTATCATCGCCTTTTGCATCTTTTGGCCGGTGGGGATTCTGCTCCTGCTGCTGAAGTTCTCCCAAGATGCCAAGCTCCAACAGCACAAGGAGGATTGGGTCAACGCTTTGAACAACCAAGATATTCCCTTCGCCCAGCGGCAAGAGGCGGCCGCTCAGCGGCAGGCAGAGCGCCAGGCTGCTCGGCGGGCACGCTATGCCCACGCCCATGAATGGGCACAAGCGCAACCGCAGACGCCGCCGCCCCAGTCCCCGCCCAAGGAGGACAGTCAGCCTCACTCCGAGCGCACAGCGGAGGAGAAGATCCGACAGCAAGCACGGCAGCAGGCAAAGCGCCGGACGAATCAGCAAACCCACAAGGCACCGCGTTCCAACCGCCGCTCTCCTGCCAGTCTGAAAAGCGGCACCGCCCTCTCTGTTGTAGGTGGCATCCTCGCCGTTTTCTTTGGGATGATCACCTGCAACGTCTTTTTGGACTGGATCCCCATTGATGCTTTATATGCCGTCCAGCAGTCCATCGTCCCCTTCTTCCTCACTGGCATCGGCGGCGGTTTATTCGCCTGGGGGCGGTTCCGGCACCGGCAGAGCAAGCGGCTGCGGCGGATGCTGAACATGATCGGCAAGCAGACCGTGCTTGACATCCGCCAGCTGGCGGATGCCCTGGGGTACAGCTATCCCAAGACCTGTGATGATATTCAGGAGCTCATTGACGGCGGCTATCTGGGCGAGAACGCCTACATCAATATGGCCACCGGCCAGCTCTTCCTGGATACCGATGGATTCCAGAGCGTGGAAAAAAAGAAGCCTTCTCAGGAAGAAGCCACCGACCAGGACGCCAAGCTGCTGGCAGAGATCCGCCAGCTGGATGATGATATTGACGATGAGGAGATGAGCCGGAAAATTCGGCGCATTGAGGAGTGTACCGAGCACATCCTGGAGTACCAGAAGAAGCACCCGGACAGAGCGTCCGAGCTGCACACCTTCCTAGATTACTACCTGCCCACCACCATGAAGCTCCTCCACGCCTATGCAGAGCTGGAGGAACAGGGGGTGGCTGGGGATAACATCTCCACCACCAAAGCCCGCATTGAGTCCACCATGGACAGCGTGGTGCAGGGGTTCGAGGCACAGCTGGACAAGCTCTTTGAGGGGAGTATGCTGGATATTTCGGCGGACATTTCGGTGATGGAAAAAATGCTCTCCCGAGACGGTCTGGCCGGCGGCATGAAGATGCCCAAGGCGCCCACGGAACCGGAAACGCCTGCCCAGTCCGCTCCCTATACCCCCACGCTGACCCTGGATCCCAACGGCGACAGCGGGACAGCGGTACAGACTATGCCGGAGGAGGGGCAGAACTGACCGCTCATGCAACGCAAACACGGAGTCTTTGGACTCCGTGTTTTTTGCTCCATCGCTTTGTCTGCTAAAAAATACGTCTGTTTTCTTGCTCTTTTTGGGCGCTTCGTCAAGAAACGACCGTGTTGTTTGGGAACGCCTATGGGAAAAGCGATCAATCCAGCGTTTAAGTGAGATATTTCAAGAAAATACTATACTATCTTAGAATAACCGTGGAATTCACAGAAAATTCAGAAAAAATTCACTTGCTAATTTCCCACACCTGCATTATTATTATAGTTGCACCTGGCACTCCCATCTTTTGAGTGCTAGATTCACTCAAATTGTTTATAATAAAATGATTTACTATAAGGAGGCAATCCACTATGAAACTGAAACCTCTGGCTGATCGCGTGATCATTAAGATGGTAGAAGCAGAAGAAACCACCAAGGGCGGCATCATCCTCACCGGCAGCGCCAAGGAAAAGCCCGATGTAGCAGAAGTCCTGGCCGTTGGCCCCGGCGGTGTCGTGGACGGCAAGGAAGTGGAAATGACCGTCAAGGTGGGCGATCATGTCATCACCAGCAAGTATGCCGGCACCCAAGTCAAAATCGACGGCGAAGAACTGACCATCGTCCGTCAGGGTGATATTCTGGCTGTCGTTGAATAAGCCTTTCCCACACCCACTACAGCCCGCCTAACAGGCGGCGCTGCTCTCACTTGAACTCAACATTCGGAGGTAACACACTATGGCAAAACTGATCAACTACGGCGAAGAAGCTCGCCGCGCTCTCCAGGCTGGCGTAGACCAGCTGGCTAACACCGTCAAGATCACCATGGGTCCCAAGGGCCGCAACGTGATCCTGGACAAGAAATTCGGCACCCCTCTGATCACCAACGATGGCGTGACCATCGCCCGTGAAATCCAGCTGGCTGACCCGTTTGAAAACATGGGCGCATCCGTGGTCAAGGAAGTGGCCACCAAGACCAACGATGTAGCTGGCGATGGCACCACCACCGCTACCCTGCTGGCTCAGTCCATCATCACCGAAGGCATCAAGAATCTGGCCGCCGGCGCCAACCCCATGGTCATGAAGAAGGGCATCACCAAGGCCACCAAGGCCGCCATCGAAGCCATCAAGGCCAACAGCAAGCCCGTCAGCGGCACCGAAGACATCGCCCGTGTCGGCGCCATCTCCTCTGGTGACGAGACCATCGGCAAGCTGATCGCAGAGGCCATGGAAAAGGTCTCCCACGACGGCGTCATCACCGTGGAAGAATCTAAGACCGCCGAGACCTATTCTGAGGTCGTGGAAGGGATGCAGTTCGACCGGGGCTATATCACGCCTTATATGGTCACTGACACGGAGAAGATGGAAGCGATTCTGGACGAACCTCTGGTGCTGATCCACGACAAGAAGATCTCCGCCATTCAGGATCTGCTGCCCATTCTGGAACAGATCGCAAAGATGGGCAAACCCCTGCTGATCATCGCAGAGGACGTGGAAGCAGAAGCCCTGTCCACCCTGATCGTCAACAACCTGCGTGGCGCTCTGAAGGTCTGCTGCGTCAAGGCACCTGGCTTCGGCGATCGCCGGAAGGAAATGCTCCAGGATATCGCCATCCTGACCGGCGGCATGGTCATCTCCTCTGAAACCGGTATTGAGCTGTCTCAGGTCAACCTGTCCATGCTGGGCAGCGCCCGTCAGGTGAAGGTCACCAAGGAGACCACCACCATCGTCGATGGCGCTGGCAACGCAGAGGACATCAAGGCTCGTGTGGCTCAGATTCGCAGCCAGATCGAGAACACCACCTCTGAATATGACAAGGAAAAGGCCATGGAACGTCTGGCTAAGCTGGCCGGCGGCGTGGCTGTC
>URAM01000005.1 GCA_900545815.1 uncultured Eubacteriales bacterium
AAGCGGGAAGATCTGGCACAAAGAGCGGGTCAGTCTGACTGACAACCTGACCTGTCTACAGGCTCAAAACGCCCCCAAAATGACGGTCGAAAGCGCAATATCTGGGAAATGGCAGAAAAAAGAAAACCATTGAAATCGTTGCGCTGCAACGACTTCAAGGATTTCAGATGGTGACCCAGCGGAGATTCGAACTCCGGACACTTTAGGGCAAGCTCAAGTGATAAAATTGAAAACGACCCTAGTCACCGCCCCAATTTGGGGCGGCGTTTTTTATATTTGAAAAAGTGAGGGAGCACCCTAATATCACGCCCCCCAATATATCCTATCGCGAAAATGAATATTTGACGCAGTTCCGCCGTCAAAATGCCCCTCAGCCGTCGGGAGAATCGGATTTCCCGGCGGTCTGGGGGTTCGTTTTCTTTTTCACAAAGAAGCGGGGAAGGGGAGAGACATCGAAAAATAGTGGGAAATGCGATATTTACGACCGAAATATATAACATATGCACCATATTGACTTGCGGTTTTTGTGCTGTTACACTAAAAACACGCAGAGGAGCACCCCAATCCCTGCTCCAACCTGAACAATATATCTGGCCATATATATTCCTGACCCAAATCGGGGACCGCCCATCCAACGGCAGACCGTCCCCTTAGAACGCACCAAATCATGCAACATCATGAAGGAGGAAATTCATAATGGAACTTGCCAATAATGTGACCACGACGCTGGTGAAATACGCTGCCGGCCTGAAGTACGAGGACATCCCCCAGGACGTCATCCACATGACCAAGCGGGTCTTCATGGACATCATCGGCTGCGGCCTGGGCTCCCACGAGCTGGACAAGGGCCGCATCGGCTACAGCCTGGCCCATCAGCTGGGCGGCACCCCCGAGGCTACCGTCCTGGGCACCGGCGAAAAGCTGTCCGTCACCGGCGCCACCTTCGCCAACGCCGAGCTGATGCACTCCATGGACTACAACGCCATCACCCCTCCCATCTACATCGCTCCCTTCGTCTGCCCCGCCGCTCTGGCCGTGGCCGAAAAGACCAACGCCTCCGGTAAGGACCTGCTCCTGGCCATGGTCGCTGGCTTCGACATCGCCTCCCGCATCGGTCTGGCACTGGGCAGCTTCCGGGACAAGAGCAAGCCCGTCCGCAGCTACGGCACCGGCTTTGACACCTTCGGCGTGGCCGTCGCAGTGGGCAAGCTGCTGGGTCTGGACGAATACCAGATGGCAGACGCCATGGGCCTGGCTGGCTACTTCGCTCCCGTCCCCTGCCACACCAAGTACATGAACACCCCCAACAACGGCGCCATGAAGTTCGGTGCTGCTGGCTGGACCGCACAGGCTGGCGTCACCGCCGCTCTGCTGGCTCAGCTGGGTGAAGCAGGCGACCGCTCCGTCCTGGACGGCGAATACGGCTTCTGGGCTATGAACGGCTCCCAGGCATGTGACTACGAAGGTATGGTGGCAAACCTGGGCAAGGATTGGAAGATCCTGCAGTCCAAGTTCAAGAGCCTGCCCTGCGATGGCATCTATCAGTCCCCCCTGCGTCCGCTGATGGATCTGGTCCGCGAGAACGACCTGAAGCCCGACGAGATCGAATACATCCTGGTCAAGGCAGAAGCCAACATGTTCTGTCCGCAGTTCATGAGCACCACCATCGAAAACAACGTGGACGCCTCCATGAGCTTCCCCTTCTGTGTCGCCGTCGCCGCACACCTGGTCCCCGTCGGCCCCGCATGGCAGAAGCGTGAGACCATCGAGAACCCCAGCATCCAGGACTTCATGAAGCATAAGGTCCAGTTCGAGGTCTATGACTACGCCGAAGAGACCCGCCGTCAGGAGATCGAAGTGGAGCACAAGCCCTACATCAACCGCCGTCCCTCCTATGTGGAGATCCACGCCCGCGGCCAGGTCTTCACCCGTACCGCCGAATACGCAAAGTGGCTGTCCGCAGAGACCCCCGAATTCAACGCCACCGACGACGACCTGATCACCAAGTTCCACGGCAACACCGCCGACGTCTTCACCCGTACCCAGTCCGATAAGGCAGTGGAACTGCTGATGAACCTGGAGAACGTGGAGAGCGTCAAGGACCTGATGAAGGCTCTGACCTGGTAAGCCATCGGCTCACCCACTTCGAAAACAACAACTGAAATCAACGGGTCCCGAACTGGGGGAACGGTTCGGGACCCGGAGAAAAGAAAACCCATCAAGATAAATACAACTTTGGTAAGACAGAAGAAAGATAAGATAAAAGGAGCAAATAACATATTATGAGCAACTTTGAAAAGATTTTCACCCCCATTAAGTTCGGCACCCTGGAACTGCCCAACCGCATCGTCATGTCCCCCATGGTCACCCACTACGCCACCGATAACGGCACCGTGACCCAGCGTGTCATCGACTACTACACCGCAAGAGCAGCCGGCGGCGTGGGCCTCATCACCGTGGAAGCTACCTTCGTCGATCTGAAGAGCCTGGAACACCATATGCTGGGCATCTATGACGACAAGATGGTCCCCGGCCTGAAGAAGCTGGCTGACGCCATCCACGCAGCTGGCGGCCGCGCTTCCATCCAGCTCATCCACAAGGGCCGTCTGGCAAAGTCCGCCACCACCACCATGCGTACCGTCTCCGCTTCCAACGAACCGGACATGGGCGAAACCCCCCGTGCCCTGACCGTCCCCGAGATCCACGAACTGGTGGAGAAGTTCGGCCAGGCAGCACGCCGCGCCAAGGAAGCTGGCTTCGACGCCGTGGAAATGCATATGGCACACGGCTACATCCTGAACCAGTTCCTGTCCCCCTATTCCAACCATCGTACCGATGCATACGGCGGCAGCATGGAAAACCGCGCGCGCTTCCCCCTGGAAGTCATCCGCCGTGTCCGCAAGGAAGTGGGTCCTGACTTCCCCATCACCGCAAAGATCAACTCCACCGAACACGTGGAATGCGGCATCGAAGTAGAGGATTGGAAGATCCTGCTGCCCATGCTGGAAGAGGCTGGCATCAATGCCGTCAACGTCTCCGGCGGCCTGGCTGAGACCACCCACTACATGACCGCTCCCATGAGCATCGACCGCGCCTTCAACGTGGAACGGGCCAAGCAGATCAAGTCCTATGCCAACATCCCCGTGGGCGTCGTCGGCCGTATCCCCGACATCCGTCTGGCAGAAGAGATCCTGGAAAGCGGCGCTGTGGACTTCATCACCATGGGGCGTGCCAACATCGCGGACCCCGAAATGGTCAACAAGGCCAAGGAAGGCCGCGTGGACGATATCTGTCCCTGCATCAACTGCAACCAGGGCTGCATCGGCCGTGTGGACCAGTGGCTGGACGTCTGCTGCCTGGCCAACCCCTTGGCAGGTCGAGAAGGCGATCCCCGCCTGAAGATCACCCCCGCTCCCGTCAAGAAGAACGTCGTCGTCGTGGGCGGTGGCCCTGCTGGCCTGAGCGCTGCTGCAACCGCTGCCAAGCGTGGTCATAAGGTCACCCTGTTCGAAAGCTGCGACATCCTGGGCGGTCAGCTGTACCTGGCAAGCCTGCCTCCCAAGAAGGAAGAGATCACCCGCCTGCTGAAGTACCTGGAACACAACGCACGGAAGAGCGGTGTCGAGATCGTCCTGAACCACAAGGCAACTGCCGCTGACATCGAATCCATGAAGCCCGATGAAGTCATCATCGCCACCGGCGGCACCCCCATCACCCTGAAGATCCACGGTGCAGAACGCTGCGTCCTGGCAGGCGACGTCCTGACCGGCAAGGCACAGGTCCCCGGCTCCTGCGTCGTCATCGGCGGCGGCTCCGTGGGCTGCGAGACTGCTGACTACATGACCGAACACGGTTCTCAGGTCGTCATCATCGAAATGCTCAGCGAAATGTGCCGTGACCTGGAAAAGAGACAGCGCAAGCTGCTGATGCAGAAGCTCATCCACGCTGGCACCGAGACCATCTGCTGTGCCAAGGTCCGTGAAGTGGGCGAGGACTATGTAGAATACGAGAGCCTGGGCATGGTCCGCCGTGTCATGGGCGTAGAGCACGTGGTCATGGCCGCTGGCTACAAGGGCAGCGTCCCCGCGGACGTGCAGGAAGCCTGCGACAAGCAGAACATCCCCGTCCACATCGTCGGCGACTGCACCATGAACTCCCACAACGCACTGGTCGGTATCCGTGAAGGCTACGACTGCGCCGTGGTGCTCTAAGGAGAGAAACGAAAGGAACGTAACACTATGTTTGATGTAGCAGGAAAAGTCGTTGTCGTCACCGGCGGCAACAAGGGCATTGGCGAAGGCATCGCCAAGGGCTTTGCCAAGGTGGGCTGTAAGGTCTCCATCTGGGGTCGGAAGGAAGCGGACAACCAGCGGGTGCGGGACGAAATTCTCGCAGCCGGCGGCGAGTGTGTGGCCTTCCAGTGCGACGTGACCCAGGAGGATCAGATCAATGCCGCCGTCCAGGGCACCCTGGACGCCTTCAATGGCCGCATTGACATCCTGGTCAACAACGCCGGCGGCACCACCGGTGGCCGTCTCATCTGGAACATGTCCCCCGACCAGTGGAAGAAGACCCTGGACGTGGACATGACCGGCCCCTTCCTCTGCGCCAGAGCCGTCGCCCCCATCATGCGCGACCAGCGCTATGGCCGTATTGTCAACATCGGCTCCATCGTGGGCAAGCGCATCACCCACCTGTCCGGTATGCAGTACTCCGCCGCCAAGGCCGGTGTCCTGGGCTTCAACCGCCACCTGGCCATCGAGCTGGCGCCCTACGGCATCACCGTCAATTGCGTCTGCCCCGGCAACGTAGAGACCCCTGCAACCTCCAAGATTTGGTCGGAACAGGAGCGCAAGGACCGTTATAAGCTGGTCCCCGTAGGTCGTCTGGCTCTGCCGGAGGACATCTTCAACGCCTGCCTGTTCTTTGCCTCCGATGAGGCTTCCATCATCAACGCCCAGGCACTGGACGTGGACGGCGGTTCCCTCATCAGCTGGTATGACGGCCCCACCTATCACAAACTGATGGGTGAACCCCTGCCCGAGGACGTGCTGCACATGCACGACATCCCCGACGCCAAGGACGGCCTGGTGTACGAGGAGACCGTCACCAACAGCGACGGCAACCTGTAAGAGAAACGGGTGAGGGGCGGACGCCTCTCACCCTAGGAATGGAAAAAACAAGGAGAGCGAAATATGTTTGATGTAACAGGAAAAGTGGTCATCGTCACCGGCGGCAACAAGGGCATCGGCGAGGGCGTGGCACGGAAATTCGCCCAGGCCGGCGCCAAAGTGGCCATCTTCGGCCGCAACCCGGCGGATAACCAGAAGGTCTGCGAGGACATCGTGGCACAGGGCGGCCAGTGCGTGGCCTTCCAGTGCGACGTCAGCGACGAGGAACAGGTCAACGCCGCTGTCCAGGGCACCCTGGACGCCTACAACGGCAGAGTGGATGTGCTGGTCAACGCCGCTGGCATCATGATCCACGGCGACCCCAAGAACGTCCCGCCGGAGACGGTCAGCGGGTTCCGGAAGGTCATCGAGGTCAACCTGATCGGCGCGTACATCTGCGCCGCCGCCGTCTTCCCCATCATGCGCAAGCAGCACTTCGGCCGCATCATCCTGGTGGCCTCCAACGTCCACAAGCGCATCTCCGTCGGCCGCGTCCCCTCCTACACCGCCTCTAAGGCAGGCGAAGTGGGTCTGGTGCGCCACCTGGCCATGGAGGGCGGCACCTGGGGCATCACCGTCAACGCCCTCTGCCCCGGCGGCACCAAGACGCCCATGCTGGAGGCCATGAGCACCCCCGAACAGCTGGATGCTCGTCGTCGTCTCATCCCCACCGGCCGTCTGGCTCTGCCGGAAGACCACGCCAACCTGGCCATCTTCCTGGCTTCCAAGGAGGCCGAGCACATCACCGGTCAGGCCATCGACGTGGACGGCGGTCAGATCCTGCCGTGGATGGAACGGGACGTCTACTTCAAAGGCGTGGAAGAGATTTGACCGTGCCCCGGCACAACAGAAAGAGAGGAGAACACAATGGAGAAACAAGCTGCGAAAAAGGGCGGCGTCTTTAAAGGCTGGTACATCATCATAGCCACCATGGTCATGGCCATGTGCGGCGGCGCCTGCACCAACGGCACCTATTACAACGTCAACATCATGGTCAACGAAGGGCTCATCGACTCCACCGTACCCGGTATGTGCTCCAGCATCGTCAGCCTCTGCTCGGTGCTCTTCGCCACCGTCATGGGCATCTTCATGAAGAAGAAGGGCCTCAAGATCACCGCCCTGTTTGCCTTCCTGGTGGGCGCGATCGCCTTCCTGGCTATGATCTTCCTGCCCCCCATGAGCGTCATCGTCATGCTGTCCTACTTCGGCTTCGGTTTCTGCATGTCCACCGTCACCAAGCTGGTCTCCCCCAACATCGTCAACACCTGGTTCGAGCACAACCGTGCCCTGCCCATGGCACTGGTCATCGCCGGTCCCGCTGCCGTCACCATCTTCTCCGGTATCCAGGGCTCCCTGGTCACCAAGTATGGCTGGCGCGCTGGCTGGATCTGGGGTCTGCTGTTCGTCGCAGTGGGCTTCGTCCTGGCCTTCTTCTGTGCCCGTGACGACATCCACCAGATCGGTGAGGTCCGTGACGGCAGAGCATGGAGAGAAAAGCACGGCATCTCCCTGGACGACAGCGGCGTGGTCGCTGGCGAGGAGAAGAAGGAGAGCGTAGGCGCCGCTGGCCTGCTGAAGAACATCAAGTTCTGGCTCTTCGGCGTCAGCTGCCTCATCCGCATGGGCTCCTTCGCAGGCTGCCAGGTGTACATCACCCTCATCATCCTGTCCCGAGGCTTCAGCAAGGTGGAAGCCGCCGCTGCCATCGCCAGCATCACCCTGGCCAGCACCGTCGGCCGTCTGGCCACCCCCCTGGTGTCCAAGGTCTTCCGCCTGTCCAACACCGGCTGCAACATCCTGGCGCACCTGATCATGGCAGGCGGCTGCATCGGCATCTTCTTCTGCTCCAGCCTGCTGAGCTTCACCATCACCACCCTGCTCATCGGCTTTGCCTACGGCCTGGGCTTCGTCAGCCAGACCCTGGCCCTGGCCGACCTGTTCCCCAGCTATGACTTTAGCTCCATCCTGGGTGTCTTCACCACCATCGTCAACTGCAGCTTCATCTTCCCGACCCTGGTCGGTGTGGTGGGCAAGGCGCTGGGTCAGGATTACACCCCCATCTACGTCGTCCTCGGCGTCATCAACATTGCCCTTGCCGTCCTGGTGTTCACCATGCGCCCCAAGCAGTCCAAGGAACAGACTGCGTAAGACGGTAAGCCCTTCCTTCTTTCCCTGCGTGTGACCCTTACTCCACACAAAAAGCGCCGGGGCAGGAGTTCACCTCCTGCCCCGGCGTGGGAAAGGAGAGGGGAGAGGCGAGTGAGAAGAAATGAAGAAACCCTCCACCGACCACCCCACCATCTTCTACGGCTGGTTCGCCATCCTGGGCGGCATGATCGCCTCCCTGGCACACGGCGCCACCATCAGCGTGGGCAACTACACCATGGCCGCCATGGTCACCAGTGCCGGGCTGTCTCCCACCATCTCCGGCTACTGCGGCAGCATCCTGAACCTCTGTTCGGTGCTCTTCACCGCACCCCTCTGCACCCTCATCACCAGAAAAGGCCACCGGTTCGCCCTCCTCTTGGGCGAGGGCTGTGCGCTCATCGCATTTGCCCTCTTGACAAGGTGGGGCGCCAATGATATCGTCCTCTTGCTATGTTATCTCCCCGTGGGCTTCGGCCTGGTCACCGGCTGCAAGGTGGGCAGTCCCCACCTGGTCAGCGCCTGGTTCCAGGAGCGCAACAGCCTCCCCATGACCCTCACCATCGGCATCGCCTCCCTCAGCGCCATCTTCTCCGGCTTCAACGCGGAGAACATCGCTCGCTATGGCTGGCAGGCAGGGTGGGTGTTCCTGGGAGCCCTGTGTGTCATCGCCGCCCTGGCGGAGTGGCTGCTGGTGCGGGACGACCCGGCGGCAGTGGGGGAGGTGGTGGACGGGAAGCGTTGGCGCGCCCAGCACGGGTACCCGCTGACCCCAGCGAGCAGGCTGGACGGGACAGCGGCAGACGCCCAGAGCAGTCACAGCACCCGCACCCTCCTGCGGGACTGGAAGTTCCTGCTCTTCAACACCGGAGCCTTCTTCCGGATGGGCACTTACTCCGGCTGCGTCACCTACGTCTCCCTCATCATCATGTCCAAAGGATACCAGCAGACCCAATCCGTGGCCGCCGTCACCCTCCTGACCCTGGCCAGTATGTGCGGCTGCTTCTCCGTCCCCCTGTGGGAGCGGTGCAAGGTGTCCGAGTTCCAACAGAATATCCTTTCCAATGGGATGATGGCCGTGGGCTGTTTCCTGGTGTTCGTCGGGACAGACCTGAGACTGCTCGACTTAGCAGTGGTTTTCGTTGGCTTTGGCTATGGCTTAGGGCACGTCTCCCAGACCTTGGTATTGACAGAGCTGTTCCCCTCCTACGACTTTACGGCGTCCTTTCGGGTTCATACGTCTATCGTCAACCTCAGCTTTGTCTTTCCCATGCTCTTCGGCCTCATCGGCACGGCCTTCGGCAGCTATCAAACGCTGATCCTCCTACTTTCAGTGTTGAACCTCCTATTTGCATTTGCCTACCTGTTCTGCCGTCCCGCGCCCGAGGCACAAAAGAGCGCATCTCATCCCAGCGACCCCCCTGAAACTGAAGAATAGAGAAAGAAACTAGGAGGATTCCTATGGACAACAGCACAATCGCATTGATCATCGCGGCGATCACCATGGTGCTCTACGCCACCAACGTCATCTCCGTCTCCGTCACATCCCTGCTCTCCGCCCTCGCTATGGCCTTCTTTGGCATCATATCCGTGGCGGACGCCTTCTCCGGCTTCACCTCCACCGCCGTCCTGCTGATCATCGGCATGGCCATCGTCAGCGACGCCTTCTTTCACTGCGGTGTGGGGCGGAAGATCGGCGGGCTGCTCTATCGGGAGAACACCAGCGAGCGACGGTTCGTTGTCATCATCTTCCTCCTAGCCACCCTCCTCTCCGGCCTCTTCGTCGGCTCGGTCATCGTCGCAACCTTCTCTCCCATCGTGGACAGCATCGCCATGAAGTCCAACGGACGCATCCGGAGAAAGATGGTCTATCTTCCCTTAGGCATCGGCGCCGTCATCGGCGGCAACCTCACCGTCATCGGCTCCACCTCCGTCCTCAACGCGTCCGGCATCCTGGCCGAGTCCAGCTTTGGCCGTGGCTTCCAGTTCTTCGAGACCGCTCCCGTCATCCTGCCTGCCCTCATCCTGTCCGCCATCGTCTTCCTGACCTTTGGCTACAACTGGCAGGAACGGTGCCTGGATTTCGAAGAGACCCTGCCCGCCTCGGTGGAAGAGGACGGCGTGTCCGAGAAGATCACCCCCAAGATGGTCATCGTCACCGTCGTCCTCCTGGGCTGCATCGTCTGCTTCGTCGCCGGCATCGGCGACATGGGCGGCGTGGCCATGCTGGGTGCCCTCATCGTCATCCTCACCGGCTGCGTGGACGAGAAAGCGGTCTACCAGCGCATCGACTGGCAGGTCGTCCTCTCCGTGGTGGGTGCCCTGGGCTTTGCCAAGGGCATGGATGTCAGCGGTGCCGGCGCCAAGCTGGCCAACGTGCTGGTGGACGTCTGTACCCCCATCTTGAAGGGTCCCTTTGGGATATGCTGTTTGATCCTGGTCATCGCCACCGTCCTCTCCAACTTCATGAGCAACAATGCCGCCGTGGTCATCTGCGCCCCCATCGGCATCTTCATCGCTCAGACCTTCGGTGTCTCCCCGCTGCCCTTTGTCATGGCGGCAGGCATCGGCGCGAACCTATCCGTCGCCACACCCATCGCCACCTCGACCATCACGATGACCCTGGTGGCGGGCTACCGGTTCAAAGATTACCTCAAGATCGGCGGCGTCTACAATCTCCTCTGTATTGTCGTCACCATGCTCAGCCTCCGCGTCCTCTACTTCTGAGGGTGCGCCAGGCGGAGACAAACACAAACAAATGCTTTTAAAACATAACTCCTACTAGATTTACTGCATTATCATCACAAATATCCTGAAATCCTACGAAAAATACAGATAAAACACGCGAATACGAAACATTACGATCCAACAACTTTCATAACACTCCTACTATAAATACTCCTACGTGGAAATACAAGGCGAAGGCTCCGGTGGAGTCGTTCGACCTTGTATTTCTGCATTTGGGCGAGAAAAAAGACGTGTCCCAAACGGGGACACGTCCGAAATAGGCGTATCATAGAAATGCTCAGAACATCCGGGTGATGCCGGAGATATTGCGCAGCTCACTGCGCACGCAGTCTAAAAACGGTTCGATGGCTTCGTTGTGGTGATTCTGCCGCAGCGCCAGATAGATCATCCGGTGGGGAGGGGGGTCGGTCAGGTAGTGCAGTTCCACGTCGAAGTTGCGCTCCAGGTGCCGGGCGATGGTGTAGGGCACCAGCGCCCACTTGCCGTCGTCGAAGGTGTCCCGGTTCAGGAAGGACAGGGTGTGGCTGCTCAACGTGGGCGTCTCCCCGCTGGGGAACCAACGCTTGTTCCACTCCAACGAGTCGCTGCCCAGCAGGTACAGCTGCTGATTGGCAGGGAGCTGATGGGGGTGGATGGTCAGGGGGAAGCGGTAGATGTTCTTGCCGCAGCTGATGACCCAGGGGTCGGAGAAGAGGGGAGAGAGGGCGATGCCCGGGGTGGGGAGGAAGTCCCGGATGATGGCCAGGTCAATGGTGCCGTTGGTGAGATGGGACAGGGCGTCCTTGGAGTAGTAGTTGCAGATCTGGAGATGCACATCCGGGTGCTGCTCGATGAACCGCTGCATGAGGTGGGGGATGGTGTAGGACATGACGGAGTCCATCACCGACACGGTGAGCTTGTCCGCCTCCGTCCGGTGGCCGATCTCCAGCGCCTCCTGCCACAGGCCGTGGATCTTGGTGGCCAGGGTCAAAAACTCCTTGCCCTGGGGGGTCAGCTCGATGGTGCGCTGGCCTTTCTTGCGCAGGAAAAGCGGGTAGCCCAGCTCCGTCTCCAACCGGCGGATCTGCTGGCTGAGGGTGGACTGGGTGACGGACATGGACTTGGCCGCTTTGGAAAAGTTTGGCTTGGAAGCAGTGATGACGAACACTTCCAGCGCATATAGATCCATAAAAAACGCCCCTTTCTACATGCTTATTTCATTCCTTTTATTATAGCACGGAATGGGACAAATGACAATGAAAAGACTGTGAATCCCCATAAAAACTGGAACAATCCACAAAAAAGTGCGCATCCGACCCATAGGACGAGAAAGAGAAAGGTGGAAACAACGATGAAGGAACAGACCGACCCCTGCGCCAGAGAAGCGCGCATCTTTGCCACGTACCCCGTCCCCAAAGTCCTCCTGACCATGGCTCTGCCCACGGTCATCAGCCAGATCATCTACGTCATCTACAACATGGCGGACACCTGGTTCGTCGGCCTGACCGGTGACGCCAACACCGTCGCCGCCGTCTCCCTCTGCCTGCCGGTGTACAACCTGATGACCGGCCTGAGCAACCTCTTCGGCATCGGCGGTGCCAGTGCCATGGCCAGGGCGCTGGGGGAGCACGACCGGGACAAGACCCGCCACTGCTGTGCCGTGGCCATCTGGAGCGCCCTGGCCGGCGCGGTGGCCTACGCTGTCCTGCTGGCCCTCTTCCAGCGCCCCCTCCTGTCGGTCATCGGCGGTGACCCCAGCAACCTGGACTACGCCGTCTCCTACACCACCATCACCATGATCTTCGGCGCCATCCCCACCATCCTCTCCTCCGCCCTGGCCCACCTCATCCGTGCCACCGGCGCTTCCGGTCAGGCCAGCGTGGGGCTCATGCTGGGGGCCCTGTGCAACATGGGGTTGGACCCGCTGTTCATGTTCGTCCTCCTGCCGCCGGGACAGGAGCTGGTGGGTGCCGCTGTGGCCACCGCCATCGCCAACACCATCTCCCTGGTCTACTTCGTCCTCTGCCTCCGCCACGGCTGGCACCGGGGGGTGTACGCCGTCCATCCCAGGTGGCTGAAGGGGCAGGGGCGCACCGTGGGGGAGGTGTTCCGCTCCGGCCTGCCCAGCTTCCTCATGGTGGCGCTGAACTCGGTCTCCAACAGCTTCCTCAACGCCTCCATCGGCGCCTATGGCAGCTCCGCCGCCCTGAGCGGTCTAGGAATCGTACGGAAGATCGACGGCCTGGCCTACTCGGTCAACCAGGGCATCACCCAGGGCATGCTGCCCATCGTGGCCTACTGCTATACGGACGGGAGATGGCGTCGCATGCGGTCGGTCATCACCCTGGCCGCCGCCAGCACCATCCTGTTCTCGTTGACCTGTACCCTTGTCTCCCAGCTGTGGGCAGAACCCCTGGTGGCCTTCTTCCTCAACGAGCCCCACACCGTCGCCTACGGCGCCGCCATCCTCCGCATCCTCTCCCTGGCCCTGCCCATCTACTCCGGCACCTTCGTCATCATCGCCGCCTTCCAAGCGGTGGGACGCACCCGGGAACCCTTCGGCCTCTGCCTCCTCCGGCGTGGGTCGGTGGACGTGCTCTTGCAGTTCGCCATCCGCGCCCTGGGCGGCGGCATCGAAGTGGTCTGGGCGACCCCCATCACGGAGAGCTTCGGGCTGATCTTGGGGCTGGTGCTGCTGCGCCGGTTCTGGGGGACGTTGAAGGCGCAAGAAAAAGGACCGATCATCCACCCGCTCTCCTGAACCAGGAGCACATGGGGGCGGCGAACGGTCCTCTGGGGATACGTTACCACAGATGGAGTTAGAAAACAAGGAAAAGCGCAGCGAACCTTTTGTCGCTGCGCTATTCTTTTTTGCGTGATTGGTGCTTGACGTATTTGGATCGAACAGATAGAATTGAAAAAAGTTCCATTGAAGGGAGGAGGTAAGATTATGGTGGTCTTGAAGAACATACAAAAAACAGGAAACAGCATTTCTGCGGACTACTATCCGGAGGGCGAGGACTTGAAAGGGTTCATGAAGGTCGGCGTGGAGGACGGGACGATTTTAGAACACCACAATGTCTCCTCCTTTTCTGCGTCCCACGTGCTGCGCGAGCTGAAGCGCCTGTCCAAATTGGAGCATCCGCCGAAGGAGAGAAGGGTACTGTGGTATTGAGAGCGCGCAAGGGAAGAGAGGATAGAAAAACACCACGACGTTCGTCGTGGTGTTTCTTTTGGTGACCCAGCGGAGATTCGAACTCCGGACACCCTGCTTAAAAGGCAGGTGCTCTGCCGACTGAGCTACTGGGTCATATGCAATTATATAAAAATCGGACGAACCCGCAAAACATCTGGCTGGGATGGCGGGATTCGAACCCACGGATAAAGGAGTCAAAGTCCTTTGCCTTACCCCTTGGCGACATCCCATTAAAAAAGCAGATTGGTAAAGATAACAGCCAGACAGAGCGGATACTCTCTCTGACCGTTCTTTGACCAAGAAGAAAAATGGGGTGGGTAGACGGATTCGAACCGTCGGCCTCCAGAGCCACAATCTGGCGCTCTAACCAACTGAGCTATACCCACCATAAAGAAAGGCACGACTGCTATAAACAGCAACGTAGGGAAGGGAAGCGGCAAACAAGGGCATGAAAAATGTCCTAGCTAAGCAGGATGGCACGCCTGGAGGGGCTCGAACCCCCGGCCTACTGCTTAGAAGGCAGTTGCTCTATCCAACTGAGCTACAGGCGCATATGGAGCGGGTGATGGGAATCGAACCCACGTAGCCAGCTTGGAAGGCTGGGATTCTACCATTGAACTACACCCGCACTCTCGCTTGCCAGCCCGTGTATTCTATCACAGAAAACACAGGCTTGTCAACCGTTTTTTCCATATTTCCGGGGAAATTTTTCAGCCAAGTTCCCTCCTGCGCCTGGATTTATTCCTCCTCTGGCAGTCGCTGGTCACAGAAGGCGCAGCAGCGCCCTTCTGGCGTCTCCTTTACCAGGGGGGGCAGATAGGGCTCGGTGAGGGTGATGCAGTTGGGGTTGCGGCAGAGCTGATGGGTGCCGATGGCCACTGGCTCCGGCCGGCGGTGGGGCTGGCAGGACAAATCCATCAACAGCGCCATGCGGGCGTACATCCCGCACCGAGCCTGCTCAAAGTACAGGGCGCGAGGGTCGTTGTCTACATCCAGGGCGATCTCGTCCACCCGGGGCAGGGGGTGGAGGATCATCATATCCGGCTTTGCCCGTGCCAGTTTTCGCTGGGTGAGCACATACACCCCCTTGTTCCGCTCATAGGCCAAGGGGTCAGAGAAGCGTTCCTGCTGGATGCGGGTCATATACAGCACGTCCAACCGAGGCAGCACCGGTTCCAGGCCGGTGACCTCTCGGAACCACAGCCCACGCTCCTGCATAAAGCTGCGCATATAGTCGGGGATGGCCAGCTCACGGGGGGAGATGAGGTAGAATTTCACATCATCGAATTTGGCCAGGGCTTTGATGAGGGAGTGGACGGTGCGCCCGTTCTTCAGGTCGCCGCACAGGCCGATGGACACACCGTCGATGGCGCCCCGATAGCGCTGGATGGTGGTCAGGTCGGCCAGGGTCTGGGTGGGGTGCATATGGCCGCCGTCCCCAGCGTTGATGACGGGCACTTCCGAGTACAGGGACGCCGCTTTGGCGGCGCCCTCCTTGGGGTTGCGCATAACGATGACGTCGGCGTAGGCGGAAACCATTTTAATGGTATCCTTCAACGTCTCCCCCTTGGCGGCGGAGGAGTTGTTGGGGTTGTCGAAGCCGAACACCGTGCCGCCCAGGCGCAGCATGGCGGCCTGGAAGGAAAATTTCGTTCGGGTGGAGGGTTCAAAGAACAGATTGGCCTGGATGCGTCCCTTGCACGCCTGGGCGAAGGACGCCGGGTCGTCCATGATCTGGGCGCAGCGCTGGTATAGATCTTCCCACTCCGCCCGGGACAGGTCACCGAAATCAATCAAATGCCGAAAACTCATCTGCAAAAGCCCCTTTCCATTCCACATTGATTTTCCCCATTTTATCATAGCTTTCCCCCTGGTACAACTGGGGATAAGACGGACTTTTCCGAGAAAGAGACGGGATTTCTGTATGGTTTTCGCCCAGCTGTCCAAACTGATGGGTGGTGATTAAGATGAAATTGATTTGGTATCTGCTCTGCTACAGCCTGTTGGGCTTCGTGGGGGAAGTCCTCTACGCCCGCCTGACCCATTCGGCCAAGCCAGACCGGAAATGCCGCCTGTTCCTCCCGCTGTGTCCCGTCTACGGCATCGGCGCTGTGGTCATCGCTCTGCTGCCTTTTCGGAGTCCCATCTCGGTCTTTCTGACCGCAGCAGCGGTGGCCACGGGGGTGGAATATCTGTGCAGCGTTTTTTATGAAAAAGCCTGGGGCGTCACCTTTTGGAACTATCACGACCTGCCCGGCAACGTAAACGGACGGGTCTGCCTGCCCTTCACCCTCCTGTGGGGTCTGCTCAGCGTGTTCCTCCTGCCGGTGGTGCATCCCATCGTCCAACGCTTGGTGTCCGCCCTGCCGGATATCCTATTGCTGCCTGTGGGATTGCTCCTGATCGTAGATTTTCTCCTGACCGGTTTGATTTTACGCAGCACCCATTCCACAGATGCCTTGCGTTGGTATCGGTGATTGCGTATAATGGGGGCAGAATTTTTGCACATAGGAGGAGTTTCACTATGCTCATCAAAGAATATGAAGGCCACAAGCCCAACCTGCACCCCACCGTCCGAGTGGCGGAGAACGCCACCATCGTGGGCAAGGCCACCTTGGCAGAGGACGTGAACGTGTGGT
Source organism: uncultured Eubacteriales bacterium (assembly GCA_900545815.1). GTDB lineage: Bacteria > Bacillota > Clostridia > Oscillospirales > Oscillospiraceae > Onthomonas. The sequence continues at coordinate 15,879 of URAM01000005.1, forward strand.
ACAGTGCGGTCATCCGTGCCGATGGGGCTGAAATCGTCATCGGCGCCCGCACCAACATCCAGGACGCTGCGGTGCTCCACTGTGACAGCGGTTCGCCTGTCCATGTAGGCAAGAACGTGGTTATCGGCCACGGCGCCATTGTCCACTCCTGCACGGTGGGGGACAACAGCCTTATCGGTATGGGCGCCACCCTTCTCTCCGGCTGCAAGATCGGCAGCGGCTGCATCATCGGCGCCGGCGCTGTGGTGGCGGGGAACATGACCGTGCCGGACAACGCCCTGGTGGTGGGGCTGCCGGGGAAGGTGCTCAAGCCCACTACCGAGGAACAGCGGGCGTACACGATTGCGGACGCCAAGCACTATGTGGAGCTGGCAAAAAAACAGCTGGAAGCAGTGGGGGAGGAATAAAAGCCCTCGAACTGGTTCATATTAAAGGAGCCAAACCAAAGGAGGCGAAAGGGATATGGATCAGGTAAACCACAGCATCAAGTGCAACGTCACCACTTGTGACTACCACGCTGGTCGTCAGAACTACTGCACCCTGAACGGCATTCAGGTCGGTTGTTGTGACTGCACCGAGCCGCAGAACTGTGACTGCACCCAGTGTTCTTCCTTCTGCAAGAAGAAGTAAAAAAGTCAGCAAAATGCAAGCATTTTGCTGAGGTTGCAGCCGGGTGCATGCACTCGCTTTGCTCGCACACTTACCCGTCTGAGATGAGAAAAAAGTGACGTACACGCCGCCACTTTTTTCAGATCAGAATTTATTCCGGCATCCTGCCGGAACTCTGCGAGGCTAGGGGTGCGACACAGGCAAACGGAAAAGACGGAGGCTCCTTGCGGGTCTCCGTCTTTGGTTCGTGGGGGTGCGAACCATTTGGGTGTGTTTTTCACTTTTTGAAAAAGGATTGCGGGATAGATTGACAAATGTGCTGGTTTCTGGTATGTTGGGGTGAAAAACGGTGGGTTTGCCGTTGCACCTTACCTATGCAGGTATTATTGCTTTCAAACTTTCAATTGTTCCGGAATTTTATGACGTGGTTGCACCTTACCTATGCAGGTATTATTGCTTTCTGTTCACCAGGGAAAAATTGACTGGAAAAAAGGTTGCACCTTACCTACCCAGGTATCACCAAACAAAAAAGCGAAACTCAACACGAGTTTCGCTTTTTGCTTTCTATGCTTCTGTCACCAAAACTTTTTCTTCTTACACAGCCACAAGCTCAAGAGGAGGAACAGCACGCTCACCCCGATGACCGCTGGGTAGCCGTACTTCCAGCTCAGCTCAGGCATCCCCTGAAAATTCATCCCGTACCAGCCCACCAGCAGGGAGAGGGGGAGGAAGATGGTGGTGACGATGGTGAGGATCTGCATGATGTGGTTTTGGCGGATGCCGATCTCCGCTTGGAACATATTCTGGATCTGGGCGCAATACTCCCGCAGCAGCTGGGACTCCTCCCGCAGGCGGATGACTCGATCCTCGAACATCTGGAACAGCAGCGTCTCCTCCTGGGAGAAGAAGCCGTTGTCGTTCTTGCGCAGCTCACAGGCCACGTCGTCCAGCTGGGAGTAGTAGCGGAACCAAGCGGTGGATTCCTTCCGCAGGGAGGTCATGGGGGCGGTGAACTCCTTGAGCTGGTTGTTCAGCACTTGATCTTCCAGCGCCTGGGCACGATCCTCGATCTCCTCCAGGTGGTGCAGATCTCGGGCAACGAGTTGGTTGAAGAAGGCGTACACGAATCGTCCCACGCTGCCCATCAGCGGACGCTTCTCGCGGACGATGTGCCGGAGCAGACCGGGCACCGTGTCCCCGTCGTCCACCAGCACCACCCGGTTCTGGGCGATCAGGTAGCCGTAGGTGGTGCGCCCCTCATCCTTTTCCTGCCGAGGCAGCACCAGGGTGCCGGACAGGCAGTCCCACCGCACATCCGCCTTGCACACCTTGGCGTCTTGGGCGGAGGGAGTGTGGAGCAATACCGTCTCCAGACCGGGCAGGGTAGGGTGGTGATCCAGTTCCTCCGATGTCAGCAGCACCACCGCCGGAGTTTCCGGTTGGGGCGGGTGGTCGGTGTGGGTCAGGGTCTCTTGGATGGTGTACCAGTGCATAGCGGTTCCCTCCGTTTTCCGGTTTGTTTTCCCTATTGTACCACGCTGGGCGGAAAACGCAACCATTGGAAAACCGCAGCAGATTGAAAAGAGGGCAGGGACTGTGCTATAATAATCTCAATTACAATATTTACTTCTCAACAGAAAACAGAGCGAGGGACATATGAAACAGAGAAAGCATATCCTCATTGTGGTGTCTGTCCTGGTGGTGGCAGCGCTGGGTCTGGGGGGATGGTACCTGCTCAGCGACCGGCAGCCGCCGGAGCTGACCACTGTGGCGACCTATCAGGCAGAGTGCGGCAGGGCGGTCATGGTGGAAGAACTGGTGGCGCGCGTGGCGGATCACAGCAGCTATGAGGTGACCCTGTCCGGTGACGGAGCGATATCCCAGGACGGCAAATGCATCACCTTCCCCAAGACAGGCACCTTCCCAGTGACCGTAGAAGCGGTGGACGCCAAGGGTAACCGTGTCCAGCAAACGGTGACCGTGACGGCGGTGGACAAGACCCCGCCGGAGCTGACGGTAAAGACCATTAAGACCACCGTGGGCAAGAAGATCGACTACAAAAAAGCGGTCAAGGCGGTGGATGTGGTGGACGGCGACCTGACCGATGCCGTCCAGGTCAGTGATATCTATGTCAATCACAAGCAGGTGGGCAGTTATACCGCCATCTACACCGTCACCGACCAGGCGGGCAATCGGGCGGAAGCCCGTGGGTTGGTCATTGTCAACCCAGTGAAGGCGGATAAACTTCAGCTCAGCAGCAAGGAGCTGTACTTAAACGGCAACCAGTATGCCGCCCTGACCACCACCGTCACCCCCAAGACCTGGGCGGGCACAGTGGAGTGGACGTCCAGCGACCCCGATGTAGCCACCGTCTCTGATGGGCTGGTGACCTGGGTAGCACCGGGAACGTGTACCATCACGGCCAAGGCGGACAAGCAGAAAGCGACCTGCGCCGTCACCTGCGGCGCAGTTGCCCTGTCCTCCGTCCGGCTGGATCGCTCCAGTGTCACATTAGAGGTGGGCACCATGACCATCCTACAGGCGGAGACTTCCCCCACCAACTGGAGCGGAGAAGTGACTTGGAAGAGCTCTAAGCCCAAGGTGGCCAAGGTGAAAAACGGAGTGGTCACTGCCCTGAAGCCGGGCAAGTGCAAGATCACTGCCCAGGCGGGGGATGGGAAGGCGGTCTGCACCGTCATCTGCAAGGAAAAGAGCCTGGCAACAGAGTGGAAGGAGTGGTGGCAGGATGTCACAGAGGGAGGAAGCCATAACAGCAAGCATTGACCTGGCAGCCATCCGGCTGCCCCAGCCGGTGGAGGAGATCTTGAGACAACTGAACCGGTCGGGGTATGAGGCCTATGTGGTAGGCGGCTGCGTTCGGGACGCTCTGCTGGGGCAGGAGCCTCACGACTGGGACATTTGCACCTCAGCCCTGCCGGAGCAGGTCATCGCCTGCTTTCCGGCGCACAACGTGTACAAGACCGGTATCCAGCATGGTACGGTGCTGCTGCGCTGGGAAGGGGAAGGGTACGAGATTACCACCTTCCGGACGGAGGGCGGCTACAGCGACCACCGACACCCAGATCAAGTCCAGTTCGTAGGCCATATCCGAGAAGATCTGGCACGCCGAGACTTTACCATCAACGCCATGGCCTACCATCCGGATACCGGCGTGGTGGACTGGTTCGGCGGCCAGGAGGATTTAATGAGCGGCCTCATCCGCTGTGTGGGCGTGCCGGAGGAGCGGTTTCAGGAGGACGGCCTGCGCATTTTGCGGGCGCTGCGCTTTGGGGCGCGGTACGGGTTCTCCATCGAGGCGGAGACCGCTCAGGCCATGCATCGGTGCAAACAGCAGCTCCACTACATCGCCCAGGAGCGCATCTTCTCCGAGCTCAAGGGCATCCTTGTCGGTGACGGTGCGGCAGAGATGCTTCGGGCACATCGGGACATCTTGACGGTCTTTTTGCCAGAGATCGCCCCCATGTTCGACATGGAGCAGCGGAACCCCCACCACTGCTATGACGTCTGGGAGCACACCCTTCACGCTATGGCCAACATCGCTCCCGACCCCACCCTGCGCCTGGCCATGCTCTTTCACGACATCGGCAAGCCCTATACCTTCGCCCTGGACGAGGCGGGCGTTGGCCACTGTATCGGCCACAGCGGCGTGGGCGCCCAAATGGCCCGGGATATCCTGACGCGCCTTCGGTGCGACCGAGAGACGATGGATGCGGTGGTGACCCTGGTGGAGTGGCACGACCGAGCCAGGCGGTTCTACCGTCCCTTCACCCTGCGCCTGTTGGCACAGCTGGGAGAGGAACGGGTGCGGCAGCTGCTGCAGGTGGTGGAGGCGGACGTCAAGGCGCAAGCGCCGGAGACGGTGCCGGCCAAGATGGGGTTGCTGCTGGTAGGCTATGCCCGTGTGGATGCCCTTCGGGCGGCAGATGCCTGCTTCCAGAAAAGCGACCTGGCCATTGGCGGTCGGGAGCTGATCGCCCTGGGCATGAAGCCCGGAGCGCCCATGGGAGTGTTGTTGGAACAACTGTTCCAGCAGGTGCTGGACGGGCGTTTGGAAAATCAGAAGGACGCTCTGCTGGCGGAAGCGGCAGAGTGGATTACGCAAAACAGCTGACCGAACCGGTCAGCTGTTTTGCGCCTTTATTTGAGCCAGTTGAGCTGATACAAATCATTCCGCCGAGCGGGGAACAGGGGGAGCTGATCACGGGTGTCCTGGACTTTTTGCAAGTCCATCTGCACCAAGAGCATCTCCGGAGCATAGTCTGCCTCAGCCAGGATCTCCCCCCAGGGGGAGCAGGCCAGGGAGTGGCCGTAGGCGATGTAGCCCTTCTCGTTCCGTGCCGGACAGACACCGGCGGTAAACAGTTGGGCGTCCATAGCACGGCTGCGCAGGAGCAGCTCCCAGTGGGCGGCGCCTGTGACGTTGTTGAAGGCGGCGGGGATGATGACCGCCTGAGCCCCTGCCTTGGACATCAGCAAAAACAGTTCGGGGAACCGGATGTCGAAGCAGACGCAGACACCGATCTTACCGAATTCCGTGTCAAAGAGGGTCAGTTCACTGCCTGGTGTCAGCGTGTCCGACTCCCGAAAATGGGGGCCGTTGGCGATGGCTGCATCAAAGAGATGGATCTTGCGATGGCGTGCCGCCTGTCTGCCCTCTCGGTCAAAGACAAAGCAGGTGTTATAGAGCTTCTCCCCGTCCAACTCGGGGAAGGTACCGCCTACCACCCAGATGTGGTTGGCACGGGCGGCGTCAGAAAGGGCTTGCCAGACCGCACCGCCGGCGGGCTCGGCATAGGGACGGAAATACTTATGTTGATAGGGACAGCAGAACATCTCCGGCAGCACCGCCAGGTCTGCCCCCTGTTGTGCGGCGGCGGCGATCTGTGCCACAGCGTCCGCCACGTTCTGGGTCTTATCCAGCACGGTGCGCATTTGGATCAGAGCAGTTTTCATGTGGAACCCGTCCTTTCTAAACGGCGATAGAAGTATGCCGCTCCATTATATCAGATTGCCTGCGGGGACGCAATTCCCTAGACCGTGCATAGGAAGGGCGGTTTTTGGTTGTATCGGAAAAAGAGTTGTGTTATACTGCAATATGTATGCGTATAAGCTTGATTGCGGATAAGGAGCGCAAAATAGATGAAAATTGTTGTATTGGCCGGTGGCCTCAGTGACGAACGGAACGTCTCCCTCTCTTCCGGCACGCTGATTACAGAAGCGCTGCGGAGAAAGGGACATCGTGTGGCATTGGTGGATTTATATATGGGCTTGGAAGGGTATGACGGAACCAGCGAAGCCCTCTTTGATGCCCCTGTGCCCGAAGAATGGAAAAAAGTGTCCCGACAGGCGCCGGACTTGCAAAAGATCAAGGCGGCACGTCAGTGGCAGAGCGAGAGCTACTTCGGCGTGGGCGTGCTGGAGCTGTGCCAGACGGCAGACATCGTCTTTCTGGCGCTCCACGGCAGCTGCGGCGAGGATGGCCGTGTCCAGGCCACCCTGGAAGCCTTCGGCATCCCCTTCACCGGAGCCAACTACCTCAGCAGCGCCATTGCCATGGATAAGGACTTGACCAAGCGTTTGGTGGCGCCCCTGGGCATCCACACCCCCCAGTGGCAGCGGGTCACCTACACCCAGGGGGACATTCCCGCCCTGGTGAACGACACTGCCCTCCCCGTGGTGGTCAAACCCCTCATGGGCGGTTCCTCCATCGGCGTCTCCATCGCTCGCACTCCGGCGGAGCTGACGGCGGCGCTGGAGCAGTGCCTGGACATGGGCAGCAGCACGGTGGTGCTGGAGCAGTATGTGTCCGGTCGGGAGATCCAGGTAGGGTACCTGGTAGATCGGGCGCTGCCCTCCATCGAGATCATCCCCAAGAGCGGGTTCTATGACTATGAGAACAAGTACCAGCCCGGCGCGGCAGAGGAGATCACCCCTGCCCCTATCCCGCCAGAGTGGGAAGCGCAGCTGGCGCAGGATACCAAGACCGTCTTTGACGCCCTGGGGCTGTCCGTCTACTCTCGGGCAGACTTCATTGTGGACGAGAGCGGCACTCCCTGGTTTTTGGAGATCAACACCCTCCCCGGCATGACCCCCACCAGCCTGGTGCCGCAAGAGGCGGCAGCGGCGGGCATCAGCTATGACGAGCTGTGCGAGACCATCGTGAATGTCTCCCTGAAGCTGCGGGGAAAGCAGTGACAGAACGTCCAGGACAGAGAGAAGGAAGGATGCAGCAACTATGGAAGCAATGACATTGCGTGAGATTTTGCAGGCCACCGGCGGAACCTTGCTGGGCACTATGGTGGACTTGGACACCCAGGTAGGCTCGGTGGATACCGACAGCCGTGCCATGACCGAGGGCGCCCTCTTTGTCCCCCTGGTGGGGGAGCGGTTCGATGGTCACGCCTACATTGGAAAGTCCCTGGAAAACGGCGCCGTGGGTACCCTCACCGACCACGAGCTGGCGGATTACCGGCCGGATAAGTTCTATGTCCTGGTGCCGGACACCCTGTTGGCGCTGGGGGACCTGGCGGCTTATTATCGCAGCAAGTTTGATGTCAAGATCATCGCCGTCACCGGCAGCGTGGGCAAGACCACTTCCAAGGATATGGCCGCCGCTGTGCTCAGCCAGAAGTTTCGGGTGCTCAAGACGGATGGCAACTTCAACAACAACATCGGCGTTCCCAAGACCCTTTTCCGGCTCAGCCACGAGCATCAGGTGGCGGTGGTGGAGATGGGGATGAACCATGTGGGCGAGATCGACTACCTCACCCGCATTGCCCGTCCGGATGCCGCCATCATCACCAACATCGGTGACGCCCACATTGAAAATCTGGGCAGCCGAGAGAACACTCTCATGGCTAAGGCGGAGGTGTTCCACGGCATGAAGGCCGCTGGTCTCGCCATCTTGAACGGCGACGATCCCCTCCTGCGCAGCCTGGACGGGAAGCTGCACCAGTCCATCCTCTGGTACGGCGAGAACGACGGCAATGACTACCAGTGCAAGAGCCTGGACGAGCGATTCAGTGACCACATGGTCATGGAGACCGTCACCCCCACCGGCACTTGGCAGCAGACCATCCCCGGCATCGGCCGCTACATGATTTACCCCACCCTGGCGGCAGCCGCCGTGGGACAGTGGCTGGGGATGACCCAGGAGGAGATCGCAGAGGGCGTTGGCCACTTCGTCAACTCCAAGATGCGCATGGACACCGTCCGCTGCGGCGACGGCGTCATCGTCCTCAACGACACCTACAACGCCAACCCCCAGTCTATGCGGGCAGCGCTGGAAGTGCTGTCCAAATTTGACGGCGACTACAAGGTGGCCGTCCTGGGGGATATGCTGGAGCTGGGCGACCTGGGGCCTGCCCTCCACGAGAGCGTGGGACAGTTTGTGGTCACCTGCGGCATCGACTGTCTGGTGGCTGTGGGCACCCTGGCAGAGAATATCTACAACGCCGCCCAGGCAGGCGGCAAGGTGGAATGTTATTATCGCCCCACCAAAGAGGAAGCGAAAGCTGTGCTGGATCAGGTCATCCGCAAGAACACCATCGTTCTCTGTAAGGCCTCCCGTGGGATGGCCATGGAGGAGCTGGTGGAGTATATCAAGGAGATCCGTCCAGAGGGATAAAGAGAAAGGGAGCAGGCGGTCATGATCGAATTTTCCGTAACCAACCTAGTCAAAGCGTTTACCATCGGGGACAACATCCTGGACGGCCTGACCTTCCACATCAACCAAGGCGAGCGGGTGGGTCTGCTGGGTAAAAACGGCAGCGGCAAGAGCACCCTGTTCAAAATCCTCACCGGTGAGCTGGACTACGACGAGGGGGAAATCTCCATTGCCCCCGGCCACCGGATGGGGCTGATCTCTCAGATTCCCGTCTACCCGGAGGGCTGCACCGTGGAAGCGGTGTTGGAAACCGCCTTCCAGCGGGTGCGGCGGATCGAAAAAGAAATGAAGGAATTGGAGGAACAGATGGCCGCCGGAAACGCCAGCCGGACGGTGATGGAGCGGTATGACAAGCTCAGCACCGACTTCGAACTGGCCGGAGGCTATGATACAGCGGTGCAGGTCAATAAAATCTGCAACGGCTTGGGCATCCCCGATGCCATGCGCCAGCAGCCCTTCGCCTCTCTCTCCGGCGGCGAGCAGACCCGGGTGAACCTGGGTCGCCTCATTTTGGAGGACACCGACATCTTGCTGCTGGACGAGCCCACCAACCACTTGGATCTCCATGCGGTGGAGTGGCTGGAAGGCTATCTGAAAAGCTTTCCCGGCACCGTCCTGACCATCTCCCATGACCGGTACTTCCTGGATCAGGTGGTCACTCGGGTCATCGAGATCAACCGGGGCAAGGCGGAGTTCTATGCCGGCAACTACAGCTTCTACGCTGTGGAGAAGGAGAAGCGCTATCGGGAGCAGCTCAAGCAGTACGAGAAGGAGCAGGCTAAGATCGCCCAGCTCACCGCGGTGGCTACGGTCATGCACCAGCGGGGCACGGAGAAGATGCACAAGACTGCTTTCGCCATGGAAAAGCGCATCGAGCGCCTGCGCAGCACCGAGCGTCCCATGGCCAAGGAGCGGGCGCTGAAAATGCAGTTCTCCAGCTGGGAGTTCAACGGGGACGAGCTGTTCACCGTGGAGGATGTGAGCAAGTCCTTCGGCGGACGCACCCTCTTTGACCATGTGAGCCTGGAAGCCCACGGCGGCGAGCGCATCGCCCTGCTGGGGGACAACGGCACCGGCAAGACCACCTTCCTGAAAATCCTGCTGGGGGACGAGCTGCCCGACAAGGGTTGGGTGCATTACGGCCCCACCGTCCGCAAGGGCTGCCTGCCCCAGATCGTCCAGTTTGAGGATCCGGAGCGGACGCTGCTGGACACCATGCTGTGGGAGCAGGGTTGCTCCGCTCAGGAGGCACGAGATCGGCTGGGCGCCTTCCGGTTCCAGGGGGAGGACGTGTTCAAGCCCGTCAACACCCTGTCCGGCGGCGAGCGTTCTCGGCTGAAGCTGTGTATGCTCATGGACGAGCGCATCAACTTCCTGGTGCTGGACGAGCCCACCAACCACCTGGACATTGCGTCCCGAGAGTGGATCGAAGAAGCGGTGGAAAACTTTGATGGGGCGCTGCTCTTTGTGTCCCATGACCGATATTTCATCAACCGGTTCGCCAACCGTATCTGGATGTTGGAGGACGGGAAGATCACCGATTTCAAAGGGGACTACCAGCAGTGGCTGGCCAAGAAGGCACGGGAGGAAGAACTGAAGAACGTGCTGAAGCCCCAGAACAGTAAGAAACAGGAAAACAAAGAGAAGCGAGAGAAAAAGCAAAAAAAGCAGCCTGGCGGCACCAAAATGACCGAAAAGAAGCGCAACAGCGTGGAAAAGGAGATCTCCAAAGTGGAAAACCAGCTTCAGGAGCTGGCGGATTCCATGGAAGGGTGCGGTTCCGATTATCAGAAGCTGCAAGAGATCGCAGAGCAGCAGGCGGCGCTGGAAGCCCAGCTGGAAGGCTTGTACCAACAGTGGGAGGAGCTGTCCTTGCTGCTGGAGGAGGGGTAACCCATGAAAAAAGCAAAACGACCCAGATCCATCTTCTTTCGCATCGTCATCGCCTGCCTTGCCATCCTGCTGGCCGGGTTCTGCGTGCTGGAGGCCATCATCATCACCGGCGGCCGTTCCAGCAAGGATCAGAGCGGGGACGCCCTCATCGTCCTAGGTGCCCAGGTCTACCACAGCGGCCCCTCCCCGGTGCTGAAACAACGGCTCCAGGCGGCGCTGGACTACATTGACGCCCATCCGGACGAGGATTTTCCCATCATCGTCAGCGGCGCCCAGGGGCAGAACGAGCGGGAGACTGAGGCACAGGCCATGGAGACTTACCTGGTGTCCCACGGCGTGGACAAGGCTCGTATCCATCAGGAGGATGCGTCCTACAACACCTATCAGAACCTGGAGAACAGCGCCAAAATGCTGGAATCCCTGGGCTATGACCTGGCCGATACACGGGTCATGATCGTCTCTAACAACTTCCATCTGGCACGGGTGCGGATGCTGGCGGAGCGCTGTGGGCTGAAGGCAGGCACCGTGTCTGCGCCCATGCCAGAGTGGACGAGCACCCTGTTCTCCTACACCAGAGAGGCGCCGGCGCTGGTGAAATCCTTCCTGCTGGACAGAGGAGGAGCCGGTTAAAAAAGACCAGGAATCAGAACAACAAAGGAGCGCCGAGATGTTCGAAAAACTCCAACAAATGGAACAGAACTACAGCATCCTTCAAGAAAAGCTGAACCAGCCGGAGACGTATGACGACCCCAAGACGGCCACCCGTTTGAACCGAGAGCTGAAGGAGCTGGAAGAAGTGGTGAGCACCTACCGGACGTGGGACGCCTGCCGCCAGAACTGCGACGAGCTGGAAGGGCTGCTGCACAGCGATGACCCAGAGCTGCGGAGCCTGGCAGGGGAGGAGTTCTATGGGGAGAAAAAGCGGCGGGAGGCGCTGGAGCGTCAGCTGCAAACCCTGCTCATTCCCAAGGATCCAGACGATGGCAAGAGCGTCATCATCGAGGTGCGTGCCGGAGTAGGCGGCGAGGAGGCCGCCCTATTCGCCCACTCCCTGTGTCGGATGTACGGAATGTACGGCGTGAAACAGGGGTGGAAGCAGGAGCAGATCAGCGTCAGTGAGACGGAATTGGGCGGCGTGAAAGAGGCCGTGTTTGCCCTGGACGGGGCGGGAGCCTACGCCCGAATGAAATACGAGAGCGGCGTCCATCGGGTTCAGCGGGTGCCGGAGACGGAATCCGGCGGGCGCGTCCACACCAGCACCGTCACCGTGGCAGTGCTGCCTGAGGTGGATGACGTGGAGTTCGAGCTGAACCGAGACGATCTGCGCATCGACACCTTCCGCTCCTCCGGTGCCGGCGGACAGCACATCAACAAGACCTCCTCCGCCATCCGCATCACCCATCTGCCCACCGGCATGGTGGTGGAGTGCCAGGATCAGCGGAGTCAGCTGCAAAATAAGGAAAAAGCCCTGCAAGTCCTCCGCTCTCGGCTGTATCAGCAGAAGGTGCAGGCGCAGCAGAGCGAAGTGGCCGCCCAGCGCCGCAGCCAGGTGGGCAGCGGGATGCGCAACGAGCGCATCCGCACCTACAACTTCCCGCAGGGTCGTGTCACCGACCATCGTATCGGTCTGACCCTGTATCGCCTGGATGATGTGATGAATGGGGATCTGGATGAGATCATCGACGCCCTGACGGCGGCGGAACAGGCGGAAAAGCTGCAAACTATGAGCGAAACCTAGAGAAAACTTGGTGAAACAAAGTGAAAACCAACGTATATCACATCCCCTGTGTTCAGGGACATGAAGCGGAGATCGAAGGGGCTGCCCAGGTCATCCGAGAGGGTGGCCTGGTGGCCATCCCCACCGAGACTGTCTACGGCTTAGGCGCAGATGCCTTGAATGAAAAAGCTGTGGCTGCTATTTATGAAGCAAAGGGGCGTCCCTCGGACAACCCCCTCATCATCCACGTCCCCGGCGCCCACTGGCTGGAACGCTACTGTGTGAATGTGCCCCAGGCGGCCTATGACCTGGCGGAACAGTTCTGGCCAGGCCCCCTGACCATGATCCTGCCCCGAAAGGACAACGTGCCCGATCGAACCACAGGCGGGCTGGATACGGTGGGGGTGCGCTGCCCCGACCATCCGGTGACCTTGGCCATCATCGAAGCCGCCGGCGTACCCATCGCCGCCCCCAGCGCCAACACTTCTGGCCGTCCCAGCTGCACCAATGCCCAGGACGTACTGGAGGACATGAACGGCAAGATCCCCGCCATCGTGGACGGCGGCCCCTGCGCAGTAGGGGTGGAGTCTACCATCTTGGATTTGACCGTCACCCCGCCTCAGCTGCTCCGTCCTGGCGGAATGCCTTTGGAAGCCCTGGAAGGGGTGGTGGGGGAGATCGCGGTAGACCACGCGGTGACCGGCCAGTTGAAGCCCGATGAAAAGCCCCGTGCCCCAGGGATGAAGTACCGCCACTATGCCCCTCACGCCAAAGTCACCGTCCTCACTGGTGACGGAGCAAAGACGGCGGCATATATTCGAGAGAAGATCACACCCGGCGCTGGTGTCATCTGCTTTGACGAGTATGCGGAGCTGTTTCCCGATTGCATTACCCACTGCCTGGGGCCGGAAGGGGACAAGGCGGAGCAGGCACGGCGGGTCTTTGACGCCCTGCGGGAGTTTGACCACACGGACGTGACGGAGATCTATGCCCAGTGCCCGGACGATACCGGGTTGGGTCTGGCCATCGGAAACCGGCTGAAAAAGGCGGCGGGGTTCCATGTGGTGAATTTGAAACGAGAGAGAGAGCATCCTATGAAGATCATTGGCATCACCGGCGGCACCGGCGCCGGAAAGACCAGCGCCCTGCATGTGCTGGCGGAAATGAATGTGGAAATTTTGGACTGCGACGTGATCTATCACCAGCTCATCCAAACCAGCCAAGCCCTGCGCACCGCCCTGACCGAACGGTTCGGAGACGTGTTCTGTGCGGACGGTTTGGATCGGCAGAAGCTGGGCAATCTGGTATTCCAGAACCCAGATGCCCTGGCTCAGCTCAACGCCATCACCATGGGCTTCGTGGAAGCGGAAGTCCACGCCCGAATGAAGCGGGCGGAGGCCGCCCATCGCATCGGCGTAGCCATCGACGCCATCGGTCTGCTGGAGTCCGATGTGCGCTACGAATGTGATGTGCTGGTGGCCATCACCGCTCCGGCGGAAGTGCGCTGCAAGCGCATTATGGCTCGGGAGGGCATTGGAGAAGAATATGCCTGGAATCGGGTGAAAGCCCAGAAGGATGAGGGCTATTTCAAAGAAAATTGTGACTATGTGCTGCCCAATGACAGTACCGAGGAAGTGTTCCGGATGCGAGCAGTCGCACTGTTTACCAAGGTGCTGAATCAGTGAGGGACATCAAAAAGGAGGAACCTTTGATGAGCGCAAAGAGAAGCGATGCCCTGCTGCACAAGCGGGAGAATGGCTATCGCAGCCTGTCTGCGGAGGAGAAGGCGGCGATGAACGCCTACTGTGAAGATTACAAGACTTTTTTGGACAAGAGCCGTACCGAACGGGAGGCCGTCCGTTATACCGTCCAGTTGGCGGAGGCCCGTGGCTACCGCCCCTATCACCGAGGGGAAGCCTTGAAACCAGGGGATAAGATCTATCGGGTCAACCGAGACAAGGCCATCATGCTGGCGGTCATGGGCTCCGAATCTTTGGACAAGGGCGTGAACATCGGCGCCGCCCACATTGACGCCCCACGACTGGACTTGAAGCCCAACCCCCTCATCGAGGACAGCGAGTTTGCCCTTTTAAAAACCCACTACTACGGCGGCATCCGCAAATACCATTGGGTCTCCATCCCCCTGTCCCTTCGGGGCGTGGTGGTGAAACGGGACGGTACCAAGGTGGACGTGGTCATTGGCGGCGAGCCTGGCGACCCCCTCCTGACCATCCCTGACCTGCTGCCCCACCTGGCGGATAAGCAGGCCAAGGAACCCCTGTGGCAGGCCATCAAGGGGGAAGATCTGAACATTTTGGTGGGCAGCGAGCCGTACCCCGACCCGGACGAGAAGGACGCGGTGAAACTGATGGTACTGGATATCCTGAACCAGAAGTACGGTATGGTGGAGGAGGACTTTTTGTCCGCCGAACTGTGTGCCGTGCCTGCCTATCCGGTGGCGGATGTGGGCTTGGATCGCTCCATGATCGGCTCCTACGGCCAGGACGATCGGGTGTGCAGCTTTGCCGCCTTGCAGGGGCTGTTTGACGCAGAGGAGACGTTGAAACGCACCGGCGTGTGTATGCTGGTGGACAAAGAGGAGATCGGCTCCGAGGGCGTCAGCGGGATGCAGTCTTGGGCGTTCGACACCTTCCTGTCCGACCTGTGCGACGCCACCGGCGCCAGCCTCAAGAGCTGCTATGAACACTCCTTCTGCCTGTCTGCCGATGTGACCGCCGCCTTCGACCCCAACTTCGCTGAGGTCTATGAAAAGCACAACGCCGCCCGCCTGAATCGCGGCGTGGGTCTGTGCAAGTACACCGGCGCACGAGGCAAGTCCGGCGCCAGTGACGCCTCTGCTGAGGTGGTGGGCTATGTGCGCAAGCTGTTCAACGACAACGGCATCCTGTGGCAGTTGTCCGAGATGGGCAAAGTGGACGTGGGCGGCGGCGGCACCGTGGCTCTGTATATGGCCAATCGGAACATCGACACCATCGACGCCGGCACGCCGGTGCTGGCCATGCACTCGCCCTTCGAGGTGACCGGAAAGTTGGATTGTTATATGACTTACCGGAGTATGAAGGCCGTGTTCGAGGCGTAAAACCTATCAAAGGTCAAGCGCCCCAGGACAATTTAAGCTTTTTTTCACTTCCTTTTCTTCACGATAAGTGAGATTCCAAATCTATGATTTGGCTCAATCGAACTTACACAGAGTGAGAGAAGGAAGTGGGGACCAGGGGCAAAGCCCCTGGTCGCAGACCACAGTCTGCGCCGCAGCGTTAAGAAAACCCGCCAGTCAACAGGCGGGGGGACGGTTCGGGTAGGAGTACAAGGAAGCGCAATTTCTCAACCCTACCCTGGGGGTTCCCCCGAAATAAGCAGCGCATCATAAAAGAGGAGAATTATGTGACACGTTCTAATCTGTCGCGTAATTCTTCTTTTTCCATACACAGCTATCACGGAAAACGTGCCATGCGTCGCTTTTCTTCACACTGCGCCTTTACTTTTCCCCCAATTCAGGGTACAATAAAACGATGTGTATATCTCATACACCCCTATTTTCCCAACCCCAAGGCGGTGAACTTGTTGAGCAGCAAAATTAAATCCGTAGATCCCGGCAGCCCTGGCCAACTGGCCGGTATCTTGCCCGGTGACACCCTGGTGTCCATCAACGGCAAGGATGTGGTGGACGTGCTGGACTACAAATTTTACAGCTACG
This sequence comes from uncultured Eubacteriales bacterium, assembly GCA_900545815.1. Taxonomy (GTDB): domain Bacteria; phylum Bacillota; class Clostridia; order Oscillospirales; family Oscillospiraceae; genus Onthomonas. The sequence goes on from URAM01000005.1 coordinate 31,503, forward strand.
ACCCCCGCCTCAAGGTGGAGTTGGCGGACGCCAACGGCAACCGCCGCACCCTCCACATCCGCAAGGGGGAGGGGCAGGACTTGGGGCTGGAATTTGAGACTTACCTGATGGATCACGCCCACCGGTGCGCCAACAACTGCGTCTTCTGCTTTGTGGATCAAATGCCCAAAGGGCTGCGGGATACCCTCTATTTCAAGGACGATGATGACCGCCTGTCCTTTCTGCTGGGCAACTATGTGACCCTCACCAACCTGTCCCCACGGGAGATCCAGCGCATCATCGACCTGCGCATCTCGCCCATCAACGTCTCTGTTCACACCACCGACCCGGAGCTGCGGGTGGAGCTGATGGGCAACCGGAACGCCGGAAAATCCATCGACATCATGCGCCGCCTGGCGGAGGCGGGCATCCACATGAACTGCCAAATTGTCGCCTGTCCCGGCCTCAACGATGGTCCTGCCCTGGCTCGCTCCATGCGGGATCTGACCGAGATGCGCAACGGCGTCACCAGCGTGGCCATCGTGCCGGTGGGGCTGACCAAATATCGAGACGGCCTGTACCCCCTGCGCAGCTATACGGCGGCGGAGGCTGGTGCGGTCATCGACCAGGTGGAAGCCTGGTCAGAGCATTGTCGGACGGAATACGGCGAGGGGATGTTCTGGTGTTCCGATGAGTTCTATCTCATCGCCGGACGCCCCATCCCGGAGGACGAATTCTACGAGGACTACTGCCAGCTGGAAAACGGCGTGGGGATGCTGCGTCTGCTCCAGGTGGAGTTCAAGGGGGCGCTGATGACCATGGACGAGGGGGTAGGGCCGGTAAAGCCCTTCGCCATTGCCACCGGTATGAGCGCTGGCCCTCTCATCACCCAGCTGGCGAAGCAGGCGTCCGATGCCTGTGGGGGCATCGAGCACTATGTGTACCCCATCCGCAACGACTTTTTCGGGCACAAGATCACCGTTTCTGGTTTAATCACCGGCAAAGACCTCATCGCCCAGCTTCGGGGCAAGCCCCTGGGACAGCGGCTGCTGCTGCCCAGCTCCATGCTGCGCTATCATCAGAATGTCTTTTTGGACGACGTGACGGTGGAGCAGGTGGAACAGGCGCTGGGCGTGTCGCTGACCTTTGTAGAGCAGGATGGGTTCGCCCTGCTGGACGCCATGTTGGGGGTGGACAGCACCCAAAGACCGGAAGGGGACTGGGCAGAGCCGGAAGAGACCGAATATTTCCAATACAACCCCTCCCGCCAGTAACGGACGGGAAGCAACGTGATAAAGTGAGGAAGTGAGACCATGGCAAAACCGATGGTAGCCATCGTAGGACGCCCCAACGTGGGCAAGTCCATGCTGTTCAATAAACTGGCAGGCAAGCGCCTGTCCATCGTGGAGGACACCCCTGGCGTCACCCGTGACCGGCTCTACGCCGACTGCGACTGGAACGGCCGGGAGTTCACCATCGTGGACACCGGCGGCATCGAGCCGCGGAACGACAACGAAATCTTGCAGTTCATGCGCGGCCAGGCGGAGATCGCCATTGACAACGCCGACGTCATCGTGCTGGTGTGCGACATCCGCACCGGTGTCACCGCCGCCGACCAGGACGTGGCCAATCTGCTCCTGCGCTCCAAGAAGCCAGTGGTGCTGGCGGTGAACAAGGCCGACCGCGTTGGCCCCACCGACCCGGACGTGTACGAGTTCTATAACCTGGGTCTGGGCGACCCCATCGCCATCTCTGCCATCCACGGCCTGGGGGTGGACGAGATGCTGGACGCCTGCTTCGAGTATTTCCCCGACGAGGTGGAGGAAGCGGAGCAGGAGGATGTCATCAAGGTGGCGGTCATCGGCAAGCCCAACGTGGGCAAGTCCTCCCTGGTCAACCGTATCCTGGGGGAGGAGCGGGTCATCGTCAGCAATGTGGCCGGCACCACCAGGGACGCAGTGGACAGCTACTTTGAAAATGAGTTCGGCAAATACGTCCTCATCGACACCGCTGGGATGCGCAAAAAATCCAAGGTAAACGACCGAGTGGAGCAGTTCTCCGTCCTCCGTGCCACCATGGCCATCGACCGTTGTGACGTGTGCCTGATCCTCATCGACGCCAACGAAGGGGTCACGGAGCAGGACACCAAGGTGGCGGGTCTTGCCCACGAGGCGGGTAAAGCCTGCATCATCGTGGTCAACAAGTGGGACACCATCGAAAAGGACGACAAGACCATGGATAAGATGCGGGCGGACGTGCGCAACGGACTGGCCTATATGACCTACGCCCCCATTCTCTTTATCTCCGCCCTCACCGGACAGCGGGTGAACAAGCTCTTTGCCATGATCAACCACGTCTGTGAGCAGAGTATGATGCGCATCCGCACCGGCACCCTCAACTCCGTTTTGGCGGACGCCACCACCCGTGTCCAGCCGCCTACCGATCGGGGGCGCCGTCTGAAAATTTATTACATGACTCAGGTGGGCATTCAGCCGCCTACTTTTGTGGTCTTTTGTAATGATGCGAAACTGTTCCACTTCTCCTACCAGCGGTACTTGGAGAACCAGATCCGCAACACCTTCGGCCTGGAAGGAACGCCTATTCGGCTCATCATCCGTGCCAAAGGGGAAAAGGGGGATCTGTGATGGATTGGCATTTGATCGCAGCGGTGCTGGTCACCATGGCGGCCTCTTATCTGCTGGGCTGCTGCAACACTTCCATTGTCATCTCCAAATACGTCTTGCGGGATGACGTCCGCAACCACGGCAGCGGCAACGCCGGCCTGACCAACTTTTATCGGGTCTTTGGCAAGCAGAAAATTTTGTTGGTCATCCTGGCCGATGTACTCAAGACGGTCATCGCCGTCCTGGCAGGCGCCGCTCTCTTTCGTTGGGCGGGGAACGACCCGATCATCGGCAAGCTGCTGGGCGGCCTGTTCTGTATGATAGGGCATATGTTCCCCTTCCAGTTCGAGTTCAAGGGCGGCAAGGGCGTCCTGGCTGGGGGCACCATGGCCTGTTTCATGGGCTGGAAGGTGGCAGTGGCCGTCTGGGGCATCTTCTTCCTCATGGTCATCCTCACCCGCTTCGTCTCCCTGGGCTCGGTAGGCGCTGGGGTGCTGTACCCCATTTCTGTGGGGCTGGTGTACCAGAACCTGTGGTATACCCTCTTGGCACTGGTGGCTGGTGGGCTGCTGGTGTGGCGGCATAAGGACAATATCAAACGGCTGCTCCGAGGGGAAGAAAGCAAGCTGAAGCTACATAAATGAGAAAGAATGGGTGATGCAAATGAAAGTGACAGTATTAGGCAGCGGTGCTTGGGGCACTGCCCTGGCCATCGTGCTGGTTGAAAACGGAAATGACGTCACCATGTGGTCTCATCGCAGGGAAGCTGTGGCAGAGATGCAGCAGCTGGGGGTGAACCCCAAACTGAAAGGCGTCCCCCTCCCCAAGGAGCTGCACCTGAGCAGCGACCTATCCTGTGTCAGCGACAGCGATGTGGTGGTCTTTGCCACCCCCTCCTTCGCCATGCGGGAGACCGCTAAGCGTGCCAGCAGTCTGGTGCGGTCGGGTACGATTTTGGTCAGTGTGGGCAAGGGCATCGAAAAAGGCTCTGACCTGCGCATGAGCCAGGTCATCCGCTCGGAGATCTCCGATGACTGTCCCCTGGTCGTCCTCTGTGGCCCCACCCACGCCGAGGAAGTGGGCAGAAAGATCCCCAGCGGCATTGTGGCCGCCTCCGAGAACCAACAGGCGGCGGAGCAGGTGCAGGATTTGTTCATGAACAAGCGCTTTCGGGTCTACACCTCCTCCGACGTGGTGGGTGTGGAGATTTGTGCCGCGCTAAAGAACGTCATCGCCCTCTGTGTGGGGATGTCCGATGGTATGGGTTTTGGGGACAACACCCGTGCCCTCATCATCACCCGTGGTCTGGCGGAGATCACCCGCCTGGGCACCGCCCTGGGCGGCAGACCGGAGACTTTCGCAGGTCTGGCCGGAGTAGGCGACCTCATCACCACCTGCACCTCCGTCCACTCTCGGAACCACCAGGCCGGTATCCTCATTGGCGGCGGCATGAAGCCGGCGGAGGCCATCGAGAAGGTGGGCGCTGTGGTGGAAGGCTACTACGCAGCCGCCACCGGTATGGAGTTGGGGGAACGGATGGGCATTGAAATGCCCATCACCCAGGCCATCTATAGCGTCATGTATGAAGACGCCTGTGTGTATAGTGTGTCCGAAGGCATGATGGGACGGGCAAAGACCCACGAGGCCAACGCCAACTGGTAAAAAAGCAAAACAGAACGAAACACCCTCTGTTGTATGCAACAGAGGGTGTTTTTTGCGTTTCCATTCGATTATTTTCGATGCCGGAAGCAGAAGGTCACGGCGAAGAACACGGCTAAACAGAGGGTGATGGAGGCACCGGTGGATGACCCCACATAGAAGGAGAGCATCAGTCCGGCGATGCCGGACACCACCGCGCCCAGCAGAGCCAGCCAGGTGTACTGGCGCATATTCTTGGCCACGTTCCGAGCGGCCGCACCGGGCAGCACCAGCAGGGAATTGATGACCAGCAGCCCCACCCAAGTCAGGGACAGAGTGACCACCACGGCGATAGCGCAGTTGAACAGGGCGTCCAGCAGGTTCACTTGCACTCCACGGCTCACTGCCAGTACCGGATAGGTGGCGGTCAAGGTCAGCCGGTTGATGCGTAGCACCCAAAAGACCATCACCAGCAGCAGGATGAGCGCTAGAATGGCGATCTTGGCTGGAGAGACGGACAGGATGTCACCGATCAAGAGACTGTTGAACTTGGTGAAGCTGTGGCCGTCCAGGGTGGAGATGAAAATGCCCAGAGCCACTGCGGTGGAGGAAAAGACGCCGATGACCGTGTCACTGGCCATACGGGTGCGGCTCTGCACCCAGGTAAAGAGCAGGGCAAAGACTACTGCCAGCGCCACCGCACACCAGGTGGCATCCACCAGACCACAGAGGGTGCCAATGGCTACGCCGGTAAAGGCGGAGTGCCCCAGAGCGTCGGAGAAGAAGGCCATGCGTTTTTCCACCACCATGGTGGACAGCAGTCCAAAAAGGGGGGAGATGACCAGAATGGCCAGCAGGGCGTTCTTCATGAAGTACATCTTGCCCGGCTCCGCCCACTGGAAGGGGAGCAGGTCGATGAGGGCGTACCAGAGCGTCACTGTGCGTCACCGCCTTTCTGTGTGGGATGGTAAAAGAGAGTCTGAAATTCCTGCGATGCCAGCACTTCCTCTGGCGTGCCCATTTGCAGCACCTTTTGTTTCAGCAAGATGACCTTGTCCATCTTGTGCAGGGTGTTGAAATCGTGGGTGGAGATGAGGATGGACAGGTCATACCGTGTGCGGATCTCGTCCAGCAGCGCCAGCAGCTGGCGCTCTCCGTCCATATCTACACCGGACAGTGGCTCATCCAAAATGAGGATGTTGGGCACCGGTTCCAGCGCCATGGCCAGCAGCACGCGCTGCAATTCCCCGCCGGACAGTGTCCCCACCTGCTTGTGCAGCAGCTCCAGCCCGTTCACCCGCTCCAGGCACTGAGCGACAAAATCCTTCAGCCCCTTGGGGATGGGCAGCACGATGGGCCAGTTGGAGGTGGACGCCACGAACAGATCCAGCACGCTCACCGGATCGCTCCGGTCAAAGCTGGGGCTTTGGGGCACATAGCCGATGCGGGGGTGCATCCGGTTGCCGGCGGCGGTCTGGAATTGGATGGAGCCGGTATAGGATACCTGCCCTAGGATGGAACGGAAAAGGGAACTTTTTCCGGCGCCGTTGGGGCCAATGAGGGCGATCAGCTCCCCGCAGTGCATATGGAAGCTCACATGGTCTAGGATGCGGTCTTCCCCCATGGTCACCGTCAGATCATCCACTTTTAAGCAGCAGGAGCCGTGACAGCCCAGGGTGTTCCCCTTGTGTTTGATTGGTTTCATGTGTACGCCTCCCGAATGGTGTCGATGTTATAGCGCAGCAGCGCCTCGTAAGCGGCCAGGCCGCCTCCTGCCTTATCCCCGCTCATCCCCATATCCAACGCAGCCACTGAGACGCCGCACTCCCGTGCCAGCGCTTGGGCGGCGGAGTCCGAGCCGTTTTTTTCCACAAAAACGGCGGGGATGTGGTGGGCCTGAATGAGTTGGGTCAATTCGTTAATTTCACGGGCGGACGCCTCCGACCCTTCTTCTTCCTCCACCGATGCCAAGATGGTCAGCCCGAAGGCATCGGCAAAGTAGGCAAAGCCGTCGTGGAAGGGGATCAGCTCCTTGCAGGGCAGGTCGGCCACTTCAGCCCGCAGCTCCTTCTGCAACGCCGTCAGCTGTTCCGCCACCTGGTCGGCGTTGGCCTGGTATTCGTCCATGTGCGCCGGATCCTGGGTGGTCAGCCCGATGGCGATGTTCTGGGCCATCTGACCCGCCAGGGTGGGGCTGAGCCAGTAATGGGGGTCGTATTCTTCGTGGTCACCCTCGTGGTTGTGGTCACCGTGGTCGTGCCCTTCTTCGGAAGGACGCAGCGCCATATCCTGGGATGCATCCCAGTAGTCTCGACTGGCCAGCACGTCATCCAAAAAAGATTCCAGGCCGGCACCGTTGATGATCAGCAGGTCGGCGGACTCGATCACCTTCATATCCGCCATGGTCAGGGTGTAGTTGTGGAGACAGGAGATCTGCTGGTTTACCACCAGATCCACCGTCACATCGGGCACGTCCTGGGTCACCGCCTGGGTCATGAGATAGACCGGATAGGTGGTGCAGGCCACGACTAGGCCGCGCTTGGCGGCTGTCTCTTGTCTGCCGCAGGCGGTGAGGGTGGTCAGCGCCAGGGCAAAGCTCAATAGTAAGGCAAAAAATCGTTTCAACTTGTCATTCCTCGTTTTCTGGTTCCAATTCGTCCGATTCCCCGTCCGAACGTCCGTATAGCTCTGACTGGGCTGCCACCGAGCCCAGCAGGATGGCGTCCGAGCCATACTTGGATCGAATGTGGTCTACCGCGCGTTCCAGATGCTCCAACTTCTCCCGTTGAGCGGAACGGTTGGGCTGGAACAGATCCAGCTGCTCCACCGCATCCCACTCCGGCACCAGGTTCAGCGCCGTCACCGTCAGCATTCGGATGGGCTTGCCCACGATCCAGTGCTTCTGCACCAGCGCCACTGCGCCTGCCGTCAGCTCTCGTGCCAGATTGGTGGGCAGAGGCAGGGGGCCTTGTCGGGTGATGGTCTGGAATTGGGGATCTCGGATGGTCACTTGGATTCGGGTGCCCTTCCTTTGAGTCTGCCGCAGCCGTACCGCCACCGAGTCGCACAGCAAGTCCAGGCCGGAGCGGATCTCGTCCCAGTTGGTCAGGTTGTGCCGAAAGGTCATGCCGTTGCCGATGGACTTGGGAGGCGGACGGTCTCCCGCCGGACGAACCGGATTGTCCCCCCGCCCCCAGGCGTAGTCGTGGAGCTGGGCGCCCTGCTTGCCCATCACTTCCTCCAGCATGGCTCGGTCGGCGTGTGCCAGCTGACCGATGGTCTCAATGCCGTACCGGTGCAGGATGCGCTGAGATGCCCGCCCCACAAAGAGCAGGTCAGAGACGGGCAGGGGCCAGACGATGGACTGCCAGTTGGAGGGGGCGATGACGGTGGTGGCGTCCGGTTTTTTGTAGTCACTGCCCAGCTTGGCGAACACTTTATTATAGGAAACCCCCACGGAGATGGTCAGACCCAGCTCTGTCCGGATGACCTCCCGCAGCTCATCCGCCAGCTCCCGTCCATTCTTGCCAAAGAGGTGCAAGGTACCCGTCACGTCCAGCCAGCTCTCATCAATGCCGAAGGGCTCCACCAGGTCGGTGTAGCGCTGATAGATGCCGTTGACCAGCTTGGAATAGTGGCGGTACTTGTGATGGTGGGAGGGGAGGAGGATCAGGTCGGGACACTTTTTCCGTGCCTGCCAGATGGTTTCGGCGGTCTTGACCTGGAAGTGCTTGGCGGCCTCGTTCTTGGCCAGGATGATGCCGTGGCGGGTGGAGGGATTGCCGCAGACCGCCACCGGTTTCTCCCGCAGCTCCGGATGCTCCAGCAGCTCCACAGAGGCGAAAAAGCTGTTCAGATCACAGTGTAGAATCACCCGCTGCAACGGAACTCCTCCCTTCTATTTCAGTGGGTATCAGCATAGCACAGGCGCTCAAAAAAGTCAAACATATGTTCGCGTACACATATGAACATATTTTGCGGTATGGCGAAAGCAGCCTTGACTTTTTGGGAAAATCCCCCTACAATAGAACCAATCTATGCCGAAAGTGGAAACACGGAGGGGATTTTTGTGCGAATGGAAAAATGCTGCTGCTTTACCGGTCATCGCCCCCAAAAGCTGCCTTGGGGGAGCGACGAGTGGGATTGGCGCTGTGTGGCGCTGAAGGAACGGATCTTGCTGCTCATTCGGGAACTGTACCGAGAAGGGTATCGGCACTTTATCACAGGCATGGCCTTGGGCATCGACACCTATTGCTGTGAGATGGTGCTGCGGCTGAAGGAGGAGCACAACGATGTGGTGCTGGAGGCGGCGCTGCCTTGCCGGAGCCAGGACAGCGGTTGGAGCCGAAAAGATCGGGAGCGCTACCGGCGGCTGGTGGCTCAGTGCGACTTGCAGACCCTGGTGCAGGAGGCATATACAAGGGACTGTATGTTCCGACGGGATCGGTACATGGTCAGTCGAGCAGAGTGCGTCATAGGCATCTATGATGGCGTGTCCTCCGGCGGCACTCGCGTGACCTTGACCTACGCCTTGGAGCAGCAGAAGGAGGTCAGGCTCATTGATTTGGAGGACTTTGCATCATAACGCCATAATAAAGTAGTTTCACAGAGTTCCGACCTCTTAGAGGTCGGAATAAATTTTAATCCGAAAAAACTGGCGACATGCGCGTCAGTTTTTTCTCATATCAGACGGGTAAGTGTGCGAACGGAGTGAGTGCATGCACCCGGCTGCAAACTTCGCTGAAATGCTTGCATTTTAGCGAATGATTTCACCGCTTTTTTTATGTTGCATAGAATGAACCAGCCTGTAATGAAAGGAAGGTGCTGGCATTTTATGAAGGAAAAACGGTCGTTCTGGATCGTAGGCGGCGACCTCCGGCAGATCAAGCTGGCGGAGCTGCTGCTGGAGGACGGACACCAGGTGCAGACCTACGCCGTAGAGCAGCGTCCGGAACAGGGAAAGCTGCCGGGGACGGATACGCTGCGGGGCATCGAGGAGGCGGACTGCGTGATTTTGCCCCTGCCGGTGATGGCGGAGCATGGCATCTTGAACAGCAAGCTCTCTGATCGGCGGGTGCCCCTGCAACTGATCTTCCAAAACCTCCGCCCTGGTCAGCTGGTCTGTGCCGGCAAGGCGCCGCCGGAGGTGCGTGCCATGGCGGAGCAGGCGGAGGTGGTGTTCTTTGACTACTTCGCCCGAGAGGAGTTGGAGATTGCCAACGCCGTGCCCACGGTGGAAGGGGCGATCCAAATCGCCATGGAAGAATTGCCTACTACCCTGTTCGGCACTCGGGTGCTGGTGCTGGGCTTTGGACGGTTAGGGAAGCTGTTGGCACACCGGCTGAAAGGGCTGGGCGCCAACGTGACCGTGGCCGCCCGAAGCTATGGCGACCTGGCGTGGATCCAGGCGTATGGCTGCAAGTCCGAGCGGATGGAGCAGCTGGACGGCTGGCTGGGCGGCTACCAGCTGGTCATCAACACCGTCCCTGCCCGAGTGCTGGATCGTGCCCGGCTGGCGGACTTGGATGAGGGAACCCTGGTCATCGACCTGGCCTCCAAGCCCGGCGGGGTGGACTTTGAAGGGGCGGCACAGCTGGGCGTTAAGGTCATCTGGGCGCTGTCCCTGCCGGGGAAGGTGGCACCGGTCACATCAGGGAAGATCATCCGAGATACCATCTATCATATTTTAGGGGAGCGTGTGCAATGAACGAAAAAGAACTGCGGGTGGGTTTTGTATTTACCGGCTCTTTCTGTACCTATGACCAAGTGTTTCCGGCGCTGGCCGCCTGTAAGGAACGGTTCGGGGAGGTCATCCCCATTTTGTCCAATTTCAGTGCCGTCACCGACACCCGCTTCGGCACGGCGGCGGAGTTTGCGGAGAAAATGACGGAGATCTGCGGCCAGAAGCCCTGGTCGTCCATTCCGGAGGTGGAGCCCATCGGCCCCCAAAAGCTGCTGGATGTGCTGGTCATCGCTCCATGCACCGGCAATACCCTGGGCAAGATGGCTGCCGGCATCACCGACACTTCTGCCACCATGGCCGCCAAGTCCCACCTGCGCAACGGCCGGCCGGTGGTGCTGGGCATCTCCACCAACGACGGCCTGGCCGTCTCCCTGCGCAACCTGGGGGATTTGAACTGCCGTAAGAACCTCTACCTGGTGCCCTTCCGGCAGGATAACCCCCTCACCAAGCCCAATTCCCTGGTGGCGGACATGAACCAGATCCCTGCCGCCGTGGCCGCTGCCGCACAGGGGAAGCAATTACAGCCGGTGCTGTTGGGGGCGCGCATCCCATTGTAACAGCGGGGTTCATTGACAGTGACAGGGCGGGGATGGTATAATTTTGGGACGAAAAACGAGTGGGACGTCGAAAAGGAGACGATAAACATATGAAAGGTATCATTCTGGCTGCGGGCAAAGGCACCCGCCTGTACCCCATGACCCGTCCGGTCTGCAAACCGCTGCTGCCGGTGTACGATAAGCCGTTGATCTACTATTCCGTATCCATCCTCATAGAGGCCGGTATTCGGGAGATCTTGGTCATCGTACCCCCCGGCGAGGAGCATGTATTCCAGGCGCTGCTGGGAGATGGCAGTCAGTGGGGGGTCTCCATCGCCTACGCCGTCCAGCTGGTGCCCCGTGGCATCGCAGACGCCATGCTGGTGGGAGCGGAGTTCATCGGCCAGGACAGCGTGTGCCTGGTGCTGGGGGACAACATCTTCTACCAAGAGGGCTTCGCTGCCGTGCTGAAACAGGCGGTTGCCCACAACAATGGCGCCACCGTGTTCGGCTACTATGTGGAAGACCCTAGACCCTTCGGCGTGGTGGAGTTTGACGAGAAGGGCAAGGCTCTGTCCATCGAGGAAAAGCCTCAACACCCTAAGAGCCACTATATCATCCCCGGCCTGTACTTCTATGACAATCAGGTGATCGACATCGCCCGCAAGCTGACCCCCTCCGCCCGTGGGGAATTGGAAATTACCGACGTGAATCTGGAGTATCTCCGTCGGGAACAGCTCCAAGTGGTGCGTCTGGAACGGGACTTCCTGTGGCTGGACGCAGGCACGGCGGACAGTGTACTGGAGGCGGCCGAACGGGTGCGGGACATCCAGCGGGACACCGGTCACTATGTGGGCTGCATCGAAAAGTGCGCCCGAGAGACCGGTTGGATCTCCAAGGAGCAAGTTCATCAGCTGGGGAAGGAACTGGAAAAGACTCGGTATGGGCAGTACCTGCTGAGTCTGTGAAGCAAATAGAGCAGAGCCATGCGCCGGACAGAGGAGCAACGTGTCCGGCGCTGGTGGTTGCCTTCACTAGATAGAGAGGAGGAGCAGCAATGCTCAAGTTTTTAGAAAAGACGCTGGATGTGGATCTCAGCACCCTGCGCACCGCCATGGCCGGTCATGTGTTTGGCATCATCGCTACACTGGTCATCGGATTCCTGGTGGTCAAGCTCATCATCCTGGCCGTGGACAAGACTCTTTCAAAACTGCCCTTGGAAAAGACCCTGTACCGGTTCATTCACTCAGTGGTGCGCATCATAGTGTACTTCATTTGGATCTTGGAAGTGGCCAGCCGCTGCGGCCTGGACGCCAAATACCTGGTCACCCTGGCCTCGGTGCTCTCTGCTGCCTTTGCCCTGGCTGCCCAAGGCTCTCTGTCCAACTTATTCGGCGGGGTTTTGCTGCTGGTGTCCAAGCCCTTCCTGGTGGGTGATTATGTCATCGCCGGCGGGGTAGAGGGGACGGTTTTGCAGATTGGCCTGCTTAACACCCAGATCAACACCCTGGACAACAAGCGCATCAGTGTCCCCAACAGCACCATCTCCAGCGCCACCATCACCAACTGCTCCACCGAGGGAAAACGACGGGTGGATCTGACCTTCTATGCGTCCTATGACAACTCTGCCGACCAGGTCAAGCGTGCCATCTTAGAGGCAGTGGCGCAGGTGGATCGGATCATCAACGACCCCATCCCGCCCTTTATCCGAGTGACCGAGTATGGCCAGAGCGGAATCGGCTATGCGGTAAAGGTGTGGTGTCTCACATCGGACTATTGGGATGTATATTACGACCTGATGGAGAACGTGAAGGATTCCTTTGACCGAAATGGCGTGGAAATGCCTTACAACCATATGGTCATCCAAATGGAGCGGTGAGCCGTTCGATAAAATACACACTTCCCCTTGCAAAAAGGGCGGATTTGCGATAAAATAAAGCAAATATGACTTGCGCCGCCCTGCGGCCGGGTTGTTGAATCTTGAAGGAGCTGAATAGAATGATTACTGCCAGCGATTTTAGAAATGGCAAGACCTTCGAATATGAGGGAAAGGTAATGCAGGTCGTGGAATTCCAGCACGTCAAGCCCGGCAAGGGCGCTGCTTTTGTGCGGACGAAGATGAAGAACGTTATCACCGGTGCAGTCACGGAAACGTCCTTCAACCCCACTGCAAAGTTTGAAGAAGCATTCATCGAACGCAAGGAAATGGAATACAGCTATGCGGACGATGGTCTGTATTATTTCATGGACACCGAGACCTATGACATGATCCCCCTCAACAGCGATCAGCTGGGGGACGCATTCAAGTTTGTCAAGGAGAACACCCCCTGTAAGGTTCTGTCCTATAAGGGCAAGGTCTTTGGCGTGGAACCCCCCAACTTCATGGAGCTGGAAGTGGTCAAGACCGAACCTGGCGTCCGTGGCGATACTGCTACCAACGTGACCAAGCCCGCTACCTTGGAGACTGGTGCGGAGATCAAGGTGCCTCTGTTCATCAACGAAGGCGACCGCATCCAGGTCGACACCCGTACTGGCGAATATATGTCTCGTTGTAAGTGATCCACTCTGCTGCGCTGGCCGTTGGGCTGGCGCAGTTTTTTCAAATACGAAAGGAGCGAAAGAACCCATGTCTCTGGCAGAAAAAATGGGATACCTCCGTGGCTTGGCCGATGGCCTGAACCTGGACGAGGCGAAGGATCAGCAGGGGAAACTGCTGGCCGCCCTGGTGGACGTGGTGGAGGAGCTGGCCGACCAGACCACCGCCAACGAGGAAGCACTCAAGGAGCTGAATGAACAGCTGGACGAGCTGACCGAGAGCTTGGACGTGTTGGAGACCTTGGTGGTGGACAGCTTCGAGGACGAGGAGGAGGATGAGTACGAGGTGGAGTGCCCCAACTGCGGCGGCGCCATCCTGTTGGACGGGGAGACCCTGGAGTCCGGCGTGGTCACCTGTCCCGCCTGCGAGAAAAAATTCCAGATCGACCTCGGGTTTGAATAAAATGGTTCGGAAAAGACCCAACGTGGCAGCAATCACGTCGGGTCTTTTTGCGTCTGGAAGGGGAGGTGACAAAGGACATTGGGAATTTGCCCATTGCTGTTGCTATCGCTTCCCACCTATGTGGACAGTTCTGCTGTGTGTCAGCGCTGTCGGGGTGACCGGCACCGTTCTGACCAGAAAGAGAAAGCGGACGAAGTAACCGGCTGGAAGCCTGTTACCGCTCCATAGACAAAAAGAAAGCTGTGTGAATGTTCCTTCACACAGCTTTCTTTCGCGATCAAGATTCCGCCGTCTGTTTCCCCTCCAAAATGGGCAGCTGGGAGATGAGCACTGCGGCGAAGATGAGGGCGCAGCCGAAGAACTCTCGGCTGGTGGGCACCTGGCTCAGCAGCAGGATGCCGCCCAGGACGGAGAACACCGATTCCAGGCTCATGAGCAGGGTCGCCACCGTAGGGGCGGCGTACTGCTGCCCCACCACCTGCAAGGTGTAGGCCACACCACAGGAGAGAATGCCGGCGTATAGGATGGCGGGCAGGGCGCTCTGAATGGCGTTCCAGGTGGGCTGCTCGAACAGGAACATGATGATGCCGGAGATAACGCCGGTGGTCAGCAGTTGGATAAAAGAGAGCTTGATGGCATCGGTCAGGGACACGAAGTGATCCACGCACAGGATATGGAAGCAGAAGCACAGGGAACAGAGGACGGTCAGCGTGTCCCCACGGGAAAGCTCCAAGGGGCCGTTGATGCTCAGGAAGTAGAACCCCACTGCGGCCACTACCACGCAGCCCCAAATTTTCGCTGGAACACGCTTATGCAAAAACAGGCCGAACACAGGCACCAGGATGATGTACATGGAGGTGATGAACCCGGACTTGCCCACGGTAGTGTAAGCCAGCCCCACCTGCTGGAAGGAGGCGGCAAAGGTCATCACGACGCCGCAGGCCAGACCGCCCTTGAGCAGGGTCTTCTTTTCCGCCTGGGTCATCTCGCGATAGGTGCCTGCCTTCTTCTTGCGGCTGTCCGAGACCAGGATGACCGGCACCAGGGTCAGCGCACCCAGGAGGTAACGGCTGGACTGGAAGGTAAAGGGGCCAACGTGATCCATCCCCACGGTCTGCGCCACGAACGCAAACCCCCAGATGATGGCGGCCAGCAGCAGGGCGGCGCTGGCGTACAGTTTCTTCATGGTATCACCTCGTGCTATAATGAAATGCAGTCCATTATAGCACGAGTCCTGTCGAATGACAAGCAGCAGCCAACACCCGTACATCCTGCCAATGCACCGCCCCCTGCTCCACCAGATAGGCCAACGATCCCTCCCGTGGACAGTCCTCCGGCAGGGTGACGCCGGGGCAGGACAGGGTGAGTCCTTTCGGGTGGGGGGTGTCTCCGGAGAGGGCGATGCCGGTGCTGGAATCAGTGAAATTCAATGTTAAATCCCCACCCTGCGCCAAAATAGGCAGCCCGAACCGCCGCTGCAAATTCCACGCCAGCCCCTCACAGTCCGGTATCTCCAACGCCAGCCCCCGCACCACCGGCGCCAGCGCCGTGCAGCAGGCCACCACCGAGCGATCTACCTGCTTGGCACGCAGCCCCACAAAGGCTTGCCCAGGGGGGATGTGCCGCCGTGCCAGCTCCACCAATGCCGCCTGTCCCGCCAGCGCCCGCCATAGCGGCCCCGTGGCCACCGGCGGCAGCAGGATAGCGTCATCGGCGAGCAGGCGGGTGACGCCGTGGCGGCGGAGGGTGGTGAGGGCACGCTGCACGGTGCGGTCAGGGTGGCTGTTCCGGGGCAGCTCTACCCGCCACAGGGAGACATGACAAAACTCCTCCTCAAAATAGCGGATGCGCCACCCCCGTTCCCGCCAGACCAGATAACCCACCAATCCCATCACCTCTCCAACAGCCTATGACCGTTTCCAGGTAGAAATGCCGGTTGCCGATGGAGAAAAGAGATGGTACACTAGGGGTTGGATTTTATTGATATTAAGGTAAGGAGAATAAGATGATTCGCATCAGCAATATCCGGATGCCGCTAGATTACCAGCCAGAACAGCTGGAAAAGAAGGTGTGCAAGCTCCTGCGCACCCGCAGCGGCATCCAGGCCATCCACCTGGTCAAACAGTCGGTGGATGCTCGAAAAAAATCCGACCTGCACTTTGTCCTCTCCGTGGACGTGGAAGCGGAGGGGGAAGGGGCGCTGGTCAAAGGGGCGAAGTCCAATCAGATCAAGCTGGTGGTGCGCAAGCCCTACCAGTTCCCACCCGTCCAGCGTACCAGCACCCAGCCCCCCGTGGTGGTGGGCATGGGGCCAGCCGGTCTGTTTGCCGCCCTGTATCTGGCTCGGAACGGCATCCCCTCCATCGTCCTGGAGCGAGGGGCACCGGTGGAGGAACGGACGAAAAAAGTAGAGCAGTTCTGGCGCACCGGTCAACTGGACGCCACCACCAACGTCCAGTTCGGCGAGGGCGGTGCAGGCACATTCTCCGACGGCAAGCTGACTACCGGCACGCATGACCCCCGCATTGGCACGGTATTGGACACCTTTATTGAGATGGGCGCACCGGAGGACATCGCCCATTCCTTCCGTCCCCATGTGGGCACTGACGTCCTTCGCCAGGTGGTGCGGAACATCCGGCTGGAGCTGATTCGCTTGGGCTGCGATGTCCGCTTCGGCCACCAGCTCACCGGTCTCCGCCAGGAGACCGGCCGCCTGACAGGTCTCACCGTCACCAGTCCAGAGGGCACCTACGACCTCACCACTGATGCCCTCGTATTGGCGCCCGGCCACTCCGCCCGAGACACCTTTTCCCTCCTCCACCGAGCCGGCGTCCCCATGGAGCGCAAAGCCTTCGCCATCGGCGTCCGCATCGAGCATGACCAAGCCGCCATCAGCCAAGCCCAGTATGGCGACGCCTGGGCGCACCTGCCCCCCAGCGACTACCGCCTCTCCTGCCATCTGCCCAGCGGCCGCAGCGCCTTTTCCTTCTGCGTCTGCCCCGGCGGTCAGGTGGTGGCGTCGGCGTCCACACCGGAGCACCTAGTCACCAACGGCATGAGCTACCGTGCCCGGGACGGCCAGAACATCAACGGCGGCTTCCTGGTGGGGGTCAACCCAACGGATTTTGGGGCGGGGGATGTACTGGCCGGCGTCCGGTTCCAGGAGCAGTGGGAGCACAGCGCCTACCTGCTGGGCGGCGGTGGGTTCCGCGCACCGGCGCAGCTGGTGGGGGACTTTTTGCAGGGGCGTCCGTCCACTCATGTGGGCGCCATCCGTCCCACCTATCAGCCCGGCGTCACCTGGACAGACCTGCGTGACTGCCTGCCCCAGTATGTCACCGACACGTTGCGGGAGGCTCTGCCTCTGTTAGACCGGAAAGTTCACGGCTTCGCCCATCCGGAGGCGGTACTCACCGGAGTGGAGACCCGTTCTTCCTCACCGGTGAAGATTCTGCGGGACGAGAGCTATCAGTGCGCCCTGCGGGGCATCTTCCCCTGCGGCGAGGGCTGCGGCTACGCCGGCGGCATCATGAGCGCTGCTGTGGATGGCATCCGAGTGGCGGAAGCGGTGGTTGGTCAGGGTTGAGGGGAGGTTTTTGGGAAAAATCTCTGGAAATCCGAAGAAAATGCGGAAAAAACCTTGCACTCAAGAGGAAAATAGTGTATAGTACTTCAGGATTACGCACACCCAGGTGGTCTGCGCCCTGTGTCCTGCCCGTTTTGGCGGTGGGATTGGCGTGGAAAAAGCCGGGTGGAGGTAACAACTAAAAAGGAGGATTTTATCCATGGCAGTCGTATCTATGAAGCAGCTTCTGGAAGCAGGCGTTCACTTCGGGCATCAGACCCGTCGTTGGAACCCCAAGATGGCAACCTATATCTACACCGAGCGCAACGGTATCTATATCGTTGACTTGCAGAAGACCGTCAAGAAGCTGGAAGAAGCCTACAACTTCGTCAAGGACGTGGCAGCATCTGGCAAGACCGTCCTGTTCGTCGGCACTAAGAAGCAGGCTCAGGAAGCAATCAAGGAAGAAGCAACCCGTTGCAGCATGTTCTATGTCAACTCCCGTTGGCTGGGCGGCATGCTGACCAACTTCAAGACCATGCGTGGCCGTGTGGATCGCATGAATCAGCTGAAGAAGATGGAAGAAGACGGCACCTTCGATATGCTCCCCAAGAAGGAAGTCATCAAGCTGATGCACGAGCAGGAAAAGCTGGAGAAGTACCTGGGCGGCGTCAAGGACATGAAGCAGCTCCCCGGTGCTGTGTTCGTGGTCGACCCCCGCAAGGAACACAATGCCATCGCTGAAGCTCGTAAGCTGAAGATCCCCGTGGTCGCCATCGTTGACACCAACTGCGATCCCGACGAGATTGATTATGTCATCCCCGGCAACGATGACGCTATCCGCGCCATCCGTCTGATCTCCGGCGTCATGGCCAACGCTGTCACCGAAGGCAAGCAGGGCGAGGAAGTCGAAGAAGTCGAAGCAACCGAAGAATAATCTAGTTGAAACCCATCGGCACTGCTGTCCGGCACGGATAGGGTGCGATGGAAAGATTTATGATACACCTGTCATAGGCCCGCCTGGCACGGGCGGGTCTATGTGACATTATGGGAGGTAAATAACATGGCTGTTACCGCAAAAGATGTAAAAGAACTGCGCGAGATGACTGGCGTCGGCATGATGGACTGCAAGAAGGCTCTGGTAGCCTGCGATGGCGACAAGGAAAAGGCAATCGACTGGCTGCGTGAAAAGGGTCTGGCCGCACAGACCAAGAAGGCTTCCAAGATCGCTTCCGAAGGCGTCTCCCTGGCTATCGTTGAAAACGGCGTGGGCGTCGTGCTGGAATGCAACTCTCAGACCGACTTCGTGGCAAAGAACGCCACCTTCCAGGAATTCGTCACCGACTGCGCGAAGGCAGTTGCTGAGCAGAATCCCGCTGACATCGACGCTCTGAAGGCCGCTACCTATCCCGGCACCGACCGTACCGTGGATGCTGTTACCGCTGACAAGGTTCTGGCCATCGGCGAAAACCTGCAGCTGCGCCGTTTTGTCCGCTATGATACCGGCCTGAATATCCCCTATGTCCACATGAACGGCAAGATCGGCGTTCTGGTGAACCTGGACGTGGCTGATGAACTGAAGACCAACGAGACCGTCATCAACCTGGGCAAGGATCTGGCAATGCAGATCGCAGCAATGAACCCCGCTTATGTCTCCAGCGACGAAGTTCCTGAAGAAGAAGTGGAGAAGGAAAAGGCTGTCCAGCTGGCAAAGGCTCTGGAGGAGAACGCTTCCAACACCAAGATGCCCGAAGAAAAGAAGCAGATGATCGCTGAGAAGAAGGTCGCTGGCCGTATGAACAACTACTTCGCAGAAGTGTGCCTGCTCAACCAGCAGTTCGTCAAGGAAAGCAAGATGACCGTTGAACAGCACGTCAAGGCTGTCGCCAAGGAAGTCGGCGGCGACATCAAGGTTGTCAAGTTCGCTCGCTTCGAGACCGGCGAAGGTCTGGCCAAGAAGGAAGAAGACTTCGCAGCAGAAGTCGCCAGCATGATCAAGTAAAGGATCCTGCTCCAATCATAAGCGTTGAAAAAATAGGCAGCCATTTGGCTGCCTATTTTATGATTTTGCATTGAGAAAAGCATCTCCATTATTTCACAACAAGGGGAATGATGGAGATCTTTTAGATGGAATAGAATGATAGGAAAGAAAGGAGCGAGGAGAAGTTAGATGACAGGAGAGAATGAAATCCTATTTTTTGAAACAGAAGATAAACAGGTTAAACTACCTGTGAATGTGGAGAATGGGTCGGTATGGTTGAATCAGAATCAAATCGCCAAGCTGTTTGATAGAGATATAAAGACAATAGGAAAATATATTAGTACTGCATTAAAGGAAGAATTGGATAACATAGAGTCAACCGTCGCAGAATTTGCGACAGTTCAAATGGAAGGAAATCGTGAAGTTGAACGAAATGTGGAATACTATAATTTGGATGTCATCATTTCCGTCGGCTATCGCATAAAATCAAAACGTGGCGTTGAATTTCGCAGATGGGCGAATTCTGTTTTAAAACAGTACATTTTAAATGGTTATGCAGTAAACGATATTCGTATCAGACAGTTAGGTGAGGTGATACGAATTATGACGCGACCCGAAAACGAGTCAGACAGCAGACAGGTTCTTTCTGTAATCGAAAAATATAGCAGCGCATTGGATTTGTTGGATGCTTATGATCACCAAAATATGACACGGCCTGAAGGAAATCGTGCAACGTATGTCCTTTCCTATGAGGAATGTATGGATGTAATTCAAAGTATGCGATTTGGGGACGAGTCAGATTTGTTTGGGAAAGAGAAAGATGATTCTTTTAAAGGCAGTATCGGTAATATTTATCAGTCCTTTGGAGAAAGAGAGATCTATGAATCTTTGGAAGAAAAAGCGGCAAATCTGCTGTATTTTATAACGAAAAACCACAGCTTTTTCGATGGAAATAAACGAATTGCTGCGACAATGTTTCTTTATTTCCTTGATAAAAACAAGGCGTTGTTTATAGATGGACAAAAGAAAATCGAAGATGCTGCTTTAGTAGCACTAACCATTATGATAGCAGAGTCCAGACCGGAAGAAAAAGAAATGATGATCAGCGTGGTCATGAATTGTATGGTATAAAGAATGAACTGACGGGACAGGCAACCATCTGAGGTTGTTCTATTGCGCACCTTTCAGCGGTGTCAAATCCAAAATCACTTGCAAGCAGCTTCTGCTCCTATTGAGCAGAAGCTGCTTGCTTTTTTTGGCGCTTTAGCATGAAAAAACCCCCAGTTCTACTGGGGGTGGGAAAAATACTTCAGTACAAGTAGAAGAAAATAACCTCCTGGCGTAAGATGGTAAAGGTTTGGCGACCGCATTACCAAGAGACGAAAAGGAGGTTATAAACATGGGAAAAAATGAATTGAGACATGGAGCGCACACGACATGGAGGTGCCAGTATCATCTGGTATTTGCACCGAAATTTCCGACGTAAAGCAATCTATGGAAAATTGCAAGCAGATATTGGGAAGATTCTGAGAAAATTGTGTGAAGAAAAGAACGTCGAAATTATTGAAGCAGAAGCTTGCATTGACCATGTGCATATGTTGGTGAGTATGCCTCCTCATTTGAGTGTATCACAGTTTATGGGGTTTCTCAAGGGAAAAAGCACGCTGATGATTTTCGATCGCCACCCAAACCTGAAATACAAGTATGGCAGCCGACATTTCTGGTGCCGTGGTTATTATGTGGATACGGTAGGGAAGAACAAAAAGGTGATCGAAGAATATATCCGCAATCAGTTGAGTGAAGACGAAATGATGGATCAGATCACGATGAAAGAATACATTGACCCGTTTACGGGTAGCAAGAATAAGAAGGCATAAAAACAGGCCGCTTTAGCGGCGGCCTGTAATGGTAATGCGGTGTCAAACTTTTCAATGCCCCTTTAGGGGTTTTGCCTGTAATGACCCTTCTAGGGTCTGTGCAAACCACTAGTTTACTAGTGGTTTTGATTTGTGGTCAGTCTGTTTAGAACAGAGAAGGGGAGAACACATCCTTTTTAAACGCCTCCCAAGCCTCCGGATTGGTTGCGTAATAATACGGACATAATTTACCGGTCACATCGTAGTGCCGTATCACATCATCGCTGCTCAGCCCGTACCCATCCGCTAGGTAGCGCACCAGCTTTACCAACGATTGATAGGTGGCATCGGAGAATTGACCGGACTGGTCGGGATGGCAGCACTCAATGGAGATGGTGTCATCGTTGCGGGAGTTGGAGCAATAGGCGATTTCATTGAGGGGGATGCACTGGATGATCTTGCCGTCGATGCCGATGATGAAATGGCTGCTGGCGTAGGTGGCACCGGACTGGGCGAGACCGGCGAAGTAGCTGCGGTTGGCCTCGGCAGAGGTGTTGGGGTTGCCGGTGTAGTGGACAACCACGCCGTTGACCTGCTTCAGTGGGATCTGGGGACGGGAGTAGGGGTTCTCCGGCAGCAGATCTACTGTGATCCAGTCCTCCTCCAGCACCGGCGGCAGGGACTTGGATGAGAGCAGGTAGGGGCGGAGAAAGAGAAAGAGCACACCGGCAACAGCCAGCAGAAGGAGCAGCTTCCAGGAAAAAGTGTGGCCTTTGACCGGTCGCTTGGAGCGTTTGGAGGCGGGGGCGGAGACGGTTGGCATGAGGATGACCTTCTTTCTGCACGGTTCTTTTGAGTAGATTATAGTACAAAATGGGGGAAAAGCAATAAAATTGCCATTAAAAATTCAGAATGGGGAAAGTTGACTTTGTGTGAAAAAAAATCCCCTGAACCTCTTTCCAAAAAGGCAAAAATAGATTAAAATATAAGAGATAAATTCACTCTTTTGGATACTTTTCAAATAGGTATGGAAATCGTAAAGGAGATCATCCGGATGGAAGCACCAAAATATAAACGAGTCTTATTGAAGATCAGCGGAGAAGCCCTGGCTGGCGACGAACGGCGCGGCCTGAACTTTGATGTGATTAACAAAGTGGCCGATGCCATCAAAGAATGTACCCAGCTGGGCGTCCAGGTGGGCGTTGTGGTAGGCGGCGGCAACTTCTGGCGGGGCAAGAAGGACGGCGGCGATGATATGCAGCGAGTCCGTGCTGACCACATGGGGATGCTGGCCACGGTCATCAATGCCCTGGCCGTGGCGGATGTGCTGGAGCGCAAGGAAGTGGATGTCCGTGTTCAGACCGCCATTGAGATGAAGTCCATCGCTGAGCCCTACATCCGCGCCCGTGCCGTCCGGCACCTGGAAAAGGGGCGCGTGGTCATCTTCGGCTGCGGCACCGGCAACCCCTTCTTCTCCACCGATACTGGCGCGGTGCTCCGTGCTTCGGAGATCGATGCGGATATGATTTTGCTTGCCAAGAATGTGGATGGCGTCTACAACGCAGACCCCGCCATCGACCCCAACGCTGTGCGGTTCGATGAGATCGACTACGACACGGTGCTTGCCAAGCACCTGGAAGTTATGGACTTTACAGCCACCTCTCTGGCCATGGAATGTCAGATTCCGGTGATGCTGTTTGCATTGAAAGACCCCCAAAACATCGTGCGTGCCGTCATGGGTGAAGAAGTCGGCACCATTGTACACTAAGGAGGAAACACACTATGATGAAGGAATTTTTGAATGATACGGACGCTCGGATGCAGAAGACCCTGAATTCCGTCCAGGAAGATTTTGCCGCCGTCCGTGCTGGCCGTGCCAATGCGCAGGTGCTCGACCGCATCAGCGTGGAATACTATGGCACCCCCACTCCCCTGAACCAGGTGGCTACCATCGCTTCCCCCGATCCCCGTCAGCTGACCATCCAGCCCTGGGATCAGTCCTTGCTCAAGGCCATTGAGAAGGCCATCAACACCTCCGACCTGGGTATCAATCCCCAGAACGATGGCCGTATCATCCGCCTGAACTTCCCCCAGCTCACCGAGGAACGTCGTAAGGATCTGACCAAGCAGGTGAAGAAGTACGGCGAGAGCGGCAAGATCGCCATCCGCAACATCCGTCGGGACGCTATGGATAAGGTCAAGGCCATGAAGAAGAAGTCTGAGATCACCGAGGACGAGGCGAAGGATTATGAAAAGGAACTCCAGAACCTGACCGACAAGCGCTGTAAGGACATTGACGTTCTCACCGCAGACAAGGAAAAGGAACTGATGAACGTGTAAGTGCTGGTTTGTCCGCACATCTATCAAACTGGAGGAAAGAGGTCAAAACGGGATTGTCAAATCCCGTTTTGGCGTTCATAGAAGGATATGTTCCTATTTCGTAAAAACAAAAAGAAACCAACCACCACCGCTCATCCCCAGGTGGATTTTGACCGCCTGCCCCGTCACGTTGCCATCATCATGGATGGCAACGGCCGCTGGGCCAAGAAACGGGGGATGCCCCGAACGGCCGGACACGCCGCCGGTGCGGAGACCTTCCGCACCATCGCCACCTACTGCAAGGACATCGGCTTGGATTACCTGACCGTCTACGCCTTTTCCACGGAAAATTGGAAGCGACCCCAGGAGGAAGTGGGGGCCATTATGGGTCTGCTGCGCAAATACCTCCACGAGGCCATCGAGGAAATGGCACGGGATCACATCAAACTGGAGTTTTTTGGAGACTTGACCAGCTTGGATTCAGAGCTGTATCAGCTGTGCCAGGAGACGCGCAAGATCTCGGAAGGCTACACGGGCTTCCAGGTCAATGTGTGCCTGAACTACGGCGGTCGGGATGAGATCGTTCGGGCGGCTCGAAAGTTCGCCCAGGACTGCTTGGAAGGGAAGGCCAAGCCAGAGGAGCTGACGGAAACAGCGTTCGCCAATGACCTGTACTCCGCCGGTATCCCCGACCCGGAGCTGATCATTCGCCCCAGCGGGGAGATTCGGACTTCCAACTTCCTGCTCTGGCAGTCCGCCTACTCGGAATACTACTTTACTGACGTGCTCTGGCCGGATTTTTCTCCCGATGAGCTTTTGAAAGCGATCGCCTCCTATCAGGGGCGCTCCCGACGATTTGGAGGTGTCTAACCTATGCTGGGACGTATTATGGTTGCATTGGTGGGGATCCCACTGCTCATCGTGATCCTGTTTTTCTCACCGGTCATTGTCCTGACCGTGGCGTTCAGCGCCCTCTGTGCCATTGCCGCCTATGAGCTGCTGGGCGCTACTCAGGCAGTACACAACCGGCGCTTGGTGGTCTATGCTGCGCTCTTTTCTGCGCTGGTGCCCCTTTGGTACTACTTCGGCTGCCGCATCGTGGGGGCTGTGGGCGGCGTGTTCGTCCTCATGCTCCTGCTCTTTGGGGAGGCCATCGCCAGCCGGCAGACCATGCAGGTGGAGGAGATGGCCATGACGGTATTCGCCGCTTTGGTGGTGCCCAGTATGCTCTCTGTGTTCGTCCTCATGGCGGACTTGGAGCACGCGCGGCTGTATATGTTCCTGCCCTTTGTCTGCGCCTTCACCAGCGACGCTTTTGCGCTGTTTGCCGGAATGCGCTTCGGCAAACACAAGCTGGCGCCCCACCTCTCCCCCAAAAAGACGGTGGAGGGCAGCGTGGGCGGCTTCCTGGGGGCAGCTCTGTGCTGTGTGCTTTATGGCCTGTTCATCAGTAAGGTGCTGGGACACGCACCGGTCTATTGGATGCTGGCTCTGTACGGTCTGCTGGGCAGTCTGGTCTCTCAGCTGGGCGACCTGTCCTTCAGCTATATCAAGCGCCAGTACGGCATCAAGGACTACGGCCACCTGTTTCGGGAACATGGCGGGGTGCTCGATCGCTTTGACAGCGTGACCTTTTGCGCACCGCTGACCTATCTGTTACTCATGATCGTACCGTTTTTTGAATATAATACCCTGTAATATCAGGTGGAGGACAGTATGAGAACCATATCCTTACTGGGTTCCACAGGCTCCATCGGGCGGCAATCTCTGGACGTGATTGCCGCCTGCGGAATGTCTGTGGCTGCTGTGGCCGCCAACCGCAGCGTGGCGCAGCTGGAAGACCAGGTGCGCAAGTTCCAACCAAAGCTGGCCGTGTGCTGGGACGAGTCCGCCGCAGCGGACTTAAAGACCCGCATCGCTGACACCAGCACCCGGGTGGCCTCCGGCCGCACCGGCCTGTTAGAGGCGGCTACCCTGCCCGAAGCGGACACGGTGCTCACCGCCGTGGTGGGCATGATCGGTCTGGAGCCGACCTTGGCCGCCATCCACGAGAAAAAACGCATCGCCCTAGCCAATAAGGAAACCCTAGTCTGTGGGGGGGAGCTGGTCATGAGCGAGTCCGCCCGCTGCGGCGCGGAGATCGTGCCGGTGGACAGTGAGCACTCCGCCATTTTCCAGTGTCTCCAGGGCAGCCGCAGCCACGGAGAAATCAAGCGGGTCATCTTGACCGCCTCCGGCGGCCCCTTCTTCGGCAAGAGTCGGGAAGAACTGAAGTACGTCACCCGTGCTGACGCCCTGAAGCACCCCAACTGGTCCATGGGCGCGAAAATCACCATCGACTCCGCCACCCTCATGAACAAGGGCTTGGAGTTCATCGAGGCCATGCGCCTGTATCGGCTCACCCCCGACCAGGTGTCCATTGCCGTCCACCCCCAGAGCATTATCCACTCCCTGGTGGAATACCGAGACAACGCCGTTTTGGCACAGTTGGGCGTGGCGGATATGCGTTTGCCTATCCAGTACGCCCTGACCTATCCTGACCGGACGGAGGCAGTGGCAGCAACCCTGGATCTGTTCTCCTGTCCGCCTCTGACCTTTGCCAAACCGGACTTGGACACCTTCCAGTGCTTGAAACTGGCCTTAGAAGCGGCACGGAAATCGGGCACGCCCTGCGCAGTGCTCAACGGTGCCAATGAGGCGGCGGTTGGACTGTTTTTACAGGATAAAATTGGGTTTCTGGATATTGCTGATTTGGTGCAGTATGCCCTGGAAACCGTGCCGGAAGGCTCGGCGGATACCCTGGAACAGATCTTGACCGCCGACCACGCCGCCCGGGAAGCAGTGGCGTCCGCTTGGAGCCGTATGTAAAAGAATGTGAGGAATTATGACCAAACTCATCTATATCATCATCGCAATCGTCATCTTCGGTCTCCTCATCGCCATCCACGAGCTGGGTCACTTTCTAGTGGCCAAAGCCTGCGGCGTGAAGGTGTTGGAATTCTCCATCGGCATGGGGCCTCAGCTGTGGCATAAGGAGGGAAAGGAGACCCAATATTCCCTCCGCCTGTTCCCCATTGGCGGATTCTGCGCCATGGAAGGGGAGGACGGGGAGAGTGATGATCCGCGTGCCTTTGGCAACACCGCCGGATGGAAAAAATTCCTGGTTTTGATCGCCGGCTCTGCCTCCAATTTTATCGCCGGAATGCTCCTCATCCTCTGCCTTTTCGCCGCCTCCACTGGTTACGTCTCCACCACCCTCAGTGGCTTCGTAGACGGCTTCCCCTGCCAGGGGGAGACGATGCTCCAGGCTGGAGATGAGATCGTTTCCATTGACGGCAGCGCTGTCCTGCTCTACAGTGACATCTCCACCCTGTTAAATCGGGGCAACGGCAAGACCCATGACATCGTGGTGCGCCGAGACGGGGAGAAGATCACGCTGAATGACCTGCCCCTGACGCCGCGGGAATATGAGGTGGAGGGCAAAAAGGTCACCATGTATGGCCTGTACTTCCAAAGCAAGGAGGCTACCTTCGGCAGCAAGCTGCGTCTGGGACTGGCCAACAGTGTGGACTTCGTGCGGATGATTTGGTGGAGCCTGGAAGACCTGTTCACTGGCGCAGTGGGGTTCAGCGCCCTCTCCGGCCCCATCGGCATCGTAGATGCCATGGGACAGATGGCCGAGTCCGCCGATGGAGTACGGCAGGCAGTGGATAACCTGCTCTACTTCGCCGCTTTTTTGGCTATCAACTTGGCCTTTATGAACCTGCTGCCCCTCCCCGCCTTGGACGGCGGACGGGTGTTTTTTCTGATTTTAAACGGCTTGGCAGTCCTGCTCTTTCGCAGACGCATTCCCGCCAAATATGAAGGATACGTCCACTTCGGCGGCCTGGTGCTGCTGCTGGGCTTGATGGTCGTGGTGGCCGTCCAGGACGTCTATCGCATCATCGGTTAGTAAAAGAGGTAGATACCATATGACAAAACAGATCAAAGTGGGCAACGTCTTGGTAGGCGGCGGTGCGCCCGTCTCCATCCAGTCTATGTGCAGCACCCGCACTGACGACCCGAAAGCCACCATCCAGCAAATCCGCCGCTTGGAGGAAGCGGGCTGTGAGATCGTCCGGGTGGCAGTACCCGACAAAGCCTCCGCCAAGGCCATCGGCACCATCAAGGAGCACTGCAAGATTCCGCTGGTGGTGGACATTCACTTCGACTATAAGTTGGCTCTGGAATGCATCGCCGCCGGAGTGGATAAAGTGCGCATCAACCCAGGCAACATCGGTTCTCCCGACCGAGTGAAGGCGGTGGCGGACGCCTGCCGGCAGAAAAATATCCCCATCCGCATCGGTGTCAACGGGGGCAGCTTGGAGCAGGACATCCTGGCCAAATACGGCAAGGTCTGCCCAGAAGCCCTGGTGGAATCCGCCTTCGGCCACATCAAGCTGCTCAACCGATTTGACTTCGACGACATCTGCGTTAGCTTGAAATCCTCCAGCGTCCCTATCACCATGCAAGCCTACCAGCTTATGCGCCAGCGCAGCGACTACCCCCTTCACCTGGGGGTCACCGAGGCGGGCACCGCCACCATGGGCACCATCAAATCCGCTATCGGCATCGGTGGTCTGCTGGCACTGGGCATCGGTGACACCTTCCGGGTGACCCTGACCGCCGATCCGGTGGAGGAAGTGGTCACCGCCAAGCGCATCCTGCAAGCCGTTGGCCTGCGCCAGGACGGCCCCAACCTCATCTCTTGCCCCACCTGCGGACGGACCCGCATCGACTTGATCCCGTTGGCACAAGAGGTGGAGCGCCGCCTGAAAACGGTGCAAAAACCCATCACTGTAGCAGTCATGGGCTGCATCGTCAACGGCCCCGGGGAAGCGTCCGCAGCAGATGTGGGCATCGCTGGCGGCAACGGCTTCGGAATGCTCTTTTCCCACGGAAAAGTGCTGAAAAAGGTGCCGGAAGACCGGTTAGTAGACGAATTGTTCGCGTTAATTGATACCTTGTAATCGACCTCAGGAGAGTACTATGCGAGATAAACAAGGCATTCCGCTGCTCCAAATGTTCGCCCAGTGCGCACTGCACGGGGCGACGCTGGAGGCGGCGCAAAGCTGTATCATATGGGATGCCGCCATCCACCAGGCCAGCCGGTCGGTGGACTTGGAGGTGTCCTTTTCCTATCCCACCCCGCCCGACCAGGTCGCTGCCATCCAGCAGAGTATCTGCTTGGCCTACGGCCTGCAAGCAGCCACGCTGCGCCAGCCCCAGCCGGCGGCGCAGCCCACTCCGGAACTTGTTCCGGAGCCGGTTCCCGCCCCCGTCCCAGCGTCAGCGGAACCTGTCGTGGATGCCGGAGCAAGGGATGACATCCCCTTGCCAGAGGAGCCGCCGGAGGAGGCGTTCCCTCAGGAACCCTGCTGGGAAGAACTGCCGCCGGAACCGCCGGAAGCAATGGACGCACCGCCCATCCCGAATACGCCAGCGGATGTGTTCGCCCAGACGGAAGCCCTCCGTCAGGCGGCCATGAAAAAGGCCATGGCCAACCGCCCCCCCATGCCTGTGAAAAAGAAGGGGCAGCTGAAACCGGTGGTGGGGATGATTTTGGGCAAGTCCATCCGCACCAAGCCTATTCCCATGAGCGAGGTGCGTCTGGACTTGCGGCGGGTCACCGTCACCGGCAAGGTGTTCGGCATCGACCATCGGGAGCTGAAAAAGCGCAACGCTTGGGTCATCCGTTTCTATGTCACGGACAACACCAATTCAGTCACCGTCTCCAAATTCATGGAAAATCGGGCGGCAAAACCCATCCTAGAGGGCATCAAGAAGGGGATGTATGTGACGGTGGAGGGCAAGCTGGGGCTGTATAACGGCGATCTGGAGCTGTCCCCCTTTGCCATCGCCGAGGCGGAAGCGCCGCCTGCCCGAAAAGATCGGGCGGAGGAGAAGCGGGTGGAGCTGCACCTACATACCAGATTTTCCAAGATGGACGCCCTCACTGAGGTGAAGGACGCAGTCAAGCGCGCCATCTCCTGGGGGCACAAGGCCATCGCCATCACCGATCACGGTATCGCCCAGGCGTTCCCCGATGCAGCCAGTGCCGCCGGAGACAAGATCAAAGTCATCTACGGCGTGGAAGGGTACTTTGTCAACGATGTGGACGACCGAGTGGTGGTGCACGGAGACTGTCCGCTGTCCATAGACACTGAGATCGTCTGCTTCGACATCGAGACTACCGGTCTGAGCCGGAAACGGGACGTCATCACCGAGATCGGCGCCGTGGTGCTCAAGAACGGGGAAGTGGTGGATCAGTACAACACCTTCGTCAATCCGGCTCGCCCCATCCCTCGAAACATCGTGGAGCTGACCGGCATCACCGACTCCATGGTGGCCGATGCGCCCAGCCAGGAGGAGGCGCTGAACGCCTTTTTGGACTGGGTGGGAGATCGTCCCCTGGCCGCTCACAACGCCGAGTTCGACATGGGATTTTTGGCGGAAGGGTGCGCCCGGATGGGGCGACCGTTCACCAATCCATCCATTGACACCCTGATCTTGGCGCAGAATCTGCTGCCGGATTTGGGAAAATACAAATTGGACATCGTGGCGGAGCACCTGAAACTGCCCGCCTTCAACCACCACCGCGCCTGCGATGATGCCGCCATGGTGGGCTATATGCTCATGCCCTTCCGGCGGATGCTGGGGGACTTGGGGGTGGAGCGCATTGACCAGATCAACGGCAAAATGCTCCAGCTCCGTTCGGCGGTGAAGCGCCGGCAAAAGCCGGGACACGTCATCCTGTTGGCGAAAAACCAGTCCGGTCTGCGCAACCTTTACAAGCTCATCTCCCTGTCCCACCTGGAGCATTTCCACCGGTTCCCCATCATGCCTAAGAGCCTGATCAACGAGAACCGAGAGGGACTGATCGTGGGTAGCGCCTGCGCTGCCGGCGAGCTGTTCAAGGCGATCTTAGACCACAAAGACTGGCGGGAGCTGCGGCGCATTGCGTCCTGGTACGACTTCTTAGAGATCCAGCCCATCTGCAACAACTTCTTTCTGCTGGACAAGGGCACCATCGCCGATGAAGAAGGCTTGCGTGACCTGAACCGCACCATTGTGAAGCTGGCCAAGGAGCTGAACAAGCCGGTGTGCGCCACGGGCGACGTGCATTTCCTGGATCCGGAGCAGGAACAGTTCCGGCACATTTTGCTCAACGCCAGCGGCTTTTCCGATGCAGATAAATCTTTGCCCATCTACTTTAAGACTACCGACGAGATGCTGGACGAATTTGCGTACTTAGGTGCAGAGGACTGCCGGAAGGTGGTCATCGACAACCCCAATCACATTGCCAAAATGTGCGATGTGATCCCGCCCCTGCCCAAGGGGTTGTTTGCGCCAAAACTGGAGAATTCGGCGGAGGAATTGGAGCGGCTGGTGTACGAAAAAGCCCACCGCCTGTACGGCGATGAGCTGCCCAAGATCGTCCAAGACCGTATCGACCTGGAGCTGCCGGGCATCATCCAGCGGAAGTACGATGTCATCTATATGTCCGCCCAGAAGCTGGTGGCGGACTCCATGGAGCACGGCTACCTAGTGGGCTCCCGAGGCAGTGTCGGCTCCTCCATCGTGGCCTTTTTGTCCGGCATCACTGAGGTCAACAGCCTGCCGCCCCACTACCGCTGCCCCAACTGCCGCTATTCCGACTTCGACACGGACATTGAAAAGTACGGCTGCGGGGCGGACTTGCCTGACAAGATCTGCCCTCATTGCGGCACGCCTATGGACAAGGACGGGTTCAACATCCCCTTCGAGACCTTCCTGGGCTACGGCGGCACCAAGGTACCGGATATCGACCTGAATTTTTCGGGCGAGTACCAGGCCAAGGCGCACCAGCACACCTTTGAGCTGTTCGGCGAGAGCCATGTGTTCAAGGCAGGCACCGTGGGCACCGTGGCGGAGCAGACCGCTTATGGGTATGTGTTAAAGTACCTGGAGGAGCGGAATCTGACCGTTTCCGAGGCGGAAAAGGCCCGTTTGGCTGCTGGATGTACCAACGTCAAGCGCACGACCGGTCAGCACCCTGGCGGCATGGTGGTCATCCCAGCTGACAAAGAAATCTATGATTTCTGTCCGGTGCAGCATCCGGCGGATGACCCTCATTCAGACATCATCACCACCCACTTTGAATACCACTCCATGGAGGACAACCTGCTGAAGCTGGATATGCTGGGGCACGATGACCCCACCATGATCAAGATGCTCCAGGACTTGACCGGAGTAGACCCGCAAAAGATCCACCTGGACGACAAGGACACCATGTCCATCTTCTGCTCCTCCAAGGTGCTTGGCTTTGAGAACGACCCGGTGCTGGGGCCTACCGGTTCCTGCGGCATCCCGGAGTTCGGCACTAGCTTTACCCGTGGGATGCTCATCGACACCCAGCCCAAGAACTTTGACACCCTCCTGCGCCTGTCCGGTTTCTCTCATGGCACTGACGTGTGGCTGGGCAACGCCAAGGACTTGATCTTGTCTGGCACCGCCTCGGTCACCGAGGCCATCGGCTGTCGAGATGACATCATGCTCTACCTCATCTCCATGGGCGTGGACGAGCTGCGCAGCTTCAAATTCATGGAAGCGGTGCGAAAGGGCGTCATCCATAAGGGCAAAAGCTGGCCAGACGGGATCGTAGAAGAAATGCAGGAACACAACATTCCGGAATGGTACATTGAGTCCTGCCGGAAGATCAAATACCTGTTCCCCAAAGCCCACGCCGTGGCCTACGTCACTATGGCCTTCCGTATCGCCTGGTTCAAGGTGCATCGCCCGCTGGCCTTCTATGCAGCCTACTTCTCCATCCGTGCCAAGGCAGTGGACGCCACCTGTATGTGCTTGGGTATGGACGTGTGCAAGGCCAAGATGGCAGAGATCAAAGCCAAGGACAAGGTCTCCGATGTGGAGGATAAGATGTATACCACCCTGGAGATGTGTTATGAATTCTACCTCCGCGGCTTCACCTTTGGCAAAATGGACTTGTACCAGAGTGTGGCCAAGGACTTTATCATGGTGGAGGAGAAAAAAATGCTCATCCCCCCCTTCGTCTCTATCCCCGGCCTGGGGGAAGCGGCGGCGGAGTCTATCGTAGAGCAGCGGCAGGGCAGGGAATTCATCTCCGTAGAGGAACTGGTGGACGCCTGCCCCAAGGTTTCCAAAGCCCATGTAGAACAGTTGCGGCATATGGGGGCACTGGACGATCTGCCCGACACCAGTCAACTTACTTTGTTTTAGCGGAAAGGCGGTTTGTGAATGGAACAAAACACGATTCAACTCTTTCGTTGGGCGAAAGAACTGCAAAATATGGCTGCCGCCGGCATCCAATACACCACCAATGATTTCGATCGGGAGCGCTTTTTGCGCATCCGAGAAATTGCGGCGGAGATGGCCGCTTATGAGTTGGATCTGCCTCCGGCGCAGCTCAAGGATGCCTTTGCCCTGGACTTGGGCTATCAGACCCCCAAGATCGAGACGCGTGCCGCCATCTTCAATGATGACCGAGTTTTGCTGGTGCGGGAGCGGAACGGAAAATGGTCCATGCCCGGCGGCTGGTGCGATGAGGGGGAGACGATCCGTTCCAACACAAAAAAGGAGGCGTGGGAGGAATCTGGCCTGAGCGTAGACCCCTATCGCATTGTTGCTCTGGACAGCCAGCAGAAACGCAACCGTCCCGCCAACTTTTACGGCGTTTGTAAGGTGTTCGTCCTCTGTCGGGTATTGGGCGGCGAGTTCCAGCCCAACATTGAGACGTCAGAACGACGATATTTCCCGCTGACCGACCTGCCGCCCCTGATCCTGGGGAAACAGAATCCGGAGCAGATCTGGATGTGTTACCAGGCGTATCGGGCAAGGGAGTGGGAGCCGCGGTTCGACTAACTTCCTTTTTTGAAAAAAGGAAGCGAAAAAACTTTACGGCGCTGCGCGTCTGTTCGGCGGAAGAAGTTGCCTCGGAGCGAATTTCTTGCTTTGCAGGGCTTGACAGGCGAGCGTAAATCCCGTCTGCGGCAAGGTTTCCCTGCGGGAAACGCTTGTACGCCGGACTCCCGGCGAATGAGCGCAGGAAAGGGTGAATTCCCGGCTTCGCCGGGAAGAGGGGAAACCCCGCAGCGTTAAGAAAACCTGCCGGGGGCAGGTTTTTAGCGTAGGCCCTGCCTGCCAGCAGGTGGGGAGTTGGTTAAGAAGGTAAAAGCAACCAAATAGTACAACCATCCCCAGGGGTTTCCCTTTCTTATGTAGTGTGCTTCCGAACCAATACCCACCCCATTCATCCAAAATGCCAGTTGACAAACAAACTGTTCCGTGATAATGTATTAGCGAACTAAAGCAACAGCGGGCGCATCGACCAAACCCGTTTTTCAGATAGGAGTGCAGACGCAATGAAATACATCCCCAACACCCCGGAGGGCACCCGAGATCGCCTGTTCGGCGAGTGCATGGAGCGGCGCATCGTCCAGAGCCAGCTCACCCGTGTGTTCCGCCAGCGGGGTTATACGGAAATCATGACGCCGGAGATGGAATACTATGATGTGTTCACCCTGGCAGGCAACAATATTCCCCAGGAAAACCTCACCAAGGTCATCGACCGCAGCGGCAAGATTTGCGTCATGCGGCCGGATATGACCACCCCCATCGCCCGTGTGGCGGGCACCAAGCTCAAGGACATGGTACTGCCTCGGCGGTTCTTCTACAACGGCACCGTCTACCGCTCCAACACCGGCAACAAGGGCAACAGCAGCGAAATCCCTCAGTGCGGCATCGAGCTCATCGGCGCCGGCGGCATCAAAGCGGATTTGGAGGTTATCGCTGCCGCTGTGGAGTCTATGAAGGCTTGTGGTCTGGAGAAATTCCATGTGGAATTGGGGCACGCCGGTATCTTCCGCCTGTTCTCCGACCGGCTGGATATGGACGAGGAGGAGACGGAGAAGATGCGCTCCCTCATTGAGGGCAAGAGCTACGCCGCCCTGAACGATTTCCTCATTCCCTATGAAAAGCAAGAGGGCTGCGCCGCCATCAAGCGCCTGGCCTTCCTGTTCGGCGGGGTAGAGGTGCTGGACGAGGCGGAAGCCCTCCAAGGCGGCCCCACCGAGGTCACCGCTTACTTGCGTACCTTATATGATACCCTCTGCGCTGCCGGCTTCGGTGACCATGTGAAGTTCGACCTGGGCATGGTGCACCAGCTGGACTACTACACCGGCGTCATCTTCCGAGGCTATGCCGAGGGCGCTGGCGTGGCTGTCCTCTCCGGCGGCCGCTATGACAACCTGGCCACCTGCTTCGGCCGTCCCGCCAAAGCCACCGGCTTCGCCGTGGATGTGGACGCTCTGGCCTCCTGCCTGCCCAAGGCGGAGCTGCCTCAGGTGGAGAAGGTCATCCACTTCGAGCCGGAGCTGTTGGGCTGGGCGCTGTCCATCGTGGATCACACTCCGGAGGGCACCTGCCAGCTCTCCCCCTGCCTGAAGCTGGAGAGTACCATGCAGATGGCACGGGAGCACGGCGTCAAGACCGTCATCGTATTGGACGACAAAGGACAGCGGGAGGTATCGGTATGAGCAACAGATTGCGCATCGCCCTGACCAAGGGCAGACTACAGGACAACAGCGTGGCACTCTTTGAGCGGGCAGGGTTGGATTGCTCCCCCATCAAAGACCCCGGCCGCCGCCTGGTTCACTCCATCCCCAACTACCCCCTGGACGCCGTCCTGTCCAAAGCCCCCGATGTTATCACCTATGTGGAGCACGGCATCTGCGACCTGGGCATTGTGGGTAAGGACACCATCATGGAGCAGGGGGGCAGCTTCTTTGAGGTGCTGGATTTGGGTTTTGGCAAATGCCGCTTTGCCCTGGCAGTAAAAGAGGGGAGCGACTTCTACGGCACCTACAAGACCCGCACCATCGCCTCCAAATACCCAGCGGTGACCAAGGCATTTTTCGCCGCTAAGGGCATGGACGTGGACGTGATCAAAATTGAGGGAAGTGTGGAGCTGGCGCCCATCTTGGGGCTGGCGGATGCCATTGTGGACATCGTGGAGACCGGCGCCACGTTGAAGGCCAACGGCCTGGTGCCTATCGAGACGGTGGCGCCCATCAGCGCCCGACTCATCGTGAATACGGCCAGCATGAAGCTGTACAAAAACGAGATTTTGGATTTTATCAGTAAGTGTGAACAGTATATTGAGGGATAACACATGATTCAGATCATCAAAGCAGACGGCGCAGCAGAGCTGGCGCTGATCGATAATTTGCGTACCCGTGCGGCGGAGATCGGCGAGGAGATCAACCGCACCGCCGCCCAAATGATGGCGGATGTGAAGGAACGGGGCTATGAGGCCGTCCGGGAGTACAGCGTGAAGCTGGACGGGGCGGAGCCCAAGGAGTTTTCCAAGGAGGAATTGCAGGCGGCCTATGACGCCTGTGACCCTAAACTCATCTCCGCCATGGAGCACGCAGCCAACAACATCCGAGACTACAACGAGCACTTGCTGTGCAAGACGGTGGAGTGGACGAATCCGGACGGAGGCAAAGTGGGACGCATCGTCCGCGGCCTGACTCGGGTGGGCGTCTACGTCCCCGGCGGCACCGCCGCCTATCCCTCCAGTGTCCTCATGAACGCCGTCCCCGCCAAGGTGGCCGGAGTCAAGGAGATCGTCATGGTGACGCCTCCCACGGAAAACCTGAACCAGGCGGTGCTGGCTGCGGCCAAGATCGCCGGTGTGGATCGGGTCATCGGCGTCGGCGGCGTCCAGGCGGTGGCGGCGTTGATGTACGGCGCTGGATTTATCCCCCGAGTGGACAAGCTGGTGGGGCCGGGCAGCGCCTATGTGGCAGCGGCCAAGCGGATGGCCTACGGCACGGTAGATATCGACATGGTGGCAGGCCCGTCTGAAATTTTGATCGTGGCGGACAACACCGCCAACCCCAAGTTCGTGGCCGCCGACCTGATGAGCCAGGCGGAGCACGACAAGCTGGCGTCTCCCATGCTGCTCACCACCAGCCAGGCGCTGGCGGAGGCAGTCGATCAAGAGATCATCCGCCAGATGTCCTACCTGGAACGCAGCGAGATCATGGAGCAGTCCTTTGCCAACTTCGGCGCCGCCATCGTCTGCGACACCTTGGAGCGCTGTGCGGAGCTGGCTGATCTGATCGCGCCGGAGCACCTGGAAATCTGCACTGCCCAGCCCCGTGCCCTCCTGCCCTATATCCACAACGCAGGCGCTATCTTCCTGGGTCACTGGGCGCCGGAGCCTTTGGGCGACTATTTCGCCGGCCCCGCCCACGTTCTGCCCACCTCAGGCACCGCGCGGTTCTTCTCGCCCCTGTCCGTGGATAGCTTTTTGAAGATGACCAGCATCATGGAGTTCGACCAGGACACCCTGGGCAGCATCCACAAAGATATCGAGGTGTTTGCGGAGACGGAGCATCTGACCGCTCACGCCAACGCCATCAAAGTACGATTTGAGTAACCGGGAGGGATGACCATGGCACGGACTGGAACTGTCCTGCGAAACACCAAAGAGACCCAAATTGAGGTTGTCGTGAACTTGGACGGCGGCGATGTGAACGTCAAGACCGGCATCGGTTTCTTTGACCATATGCTCACCGCCTTCGGGTTCTATGCCAAGATTGGACTTACTGTCCAGGCCACCGGTGACCTCTATGTAGACGGCCACCACACGGTGGAGGACGTGGGCATCTGCCTGGGTCTGGCACTGAAACAGGCGCTGGGCGACCGAGCGGGCATCCGGCGGTTTGGCAGCTGCTACGTGCCCATGGACGAGGCGTTGACCTTCACGGCGCTGGACTTCTCCAACCGCCCTTATCTGGTCTTTGACGCCTCCATGCCCCAGGAGCGCATTGGCGAGTATGACAGCTGCTTGACGGTGGAGTTCATGCGTGCCCTGGCCATGAACGCCGGTATCACCCTCCACCAGAAGTGTTTCTATGGAGCCAACGCCCACCACATCACCGAGGGCCTTTTTAAAAGCCTGGGGATGGCGGTGCGGGACGCCGTAAAAGTGGAAGGCAGCGGCGTGGTGTCCACAAAGGGAGTGTTGTAAATGGGCTATATCGCAGTAATCGACTACGGCGTGGGCAATCTGATGAGTGTCACCAACGCCTTGCAGTATATCGGTCGGGAGAGCAAAATCACCGACCAGGCGTCCGACCTGGAACGGGCGGACGGCATCATCCTACCCGGCGTGGGGGCGTTCCCCGATGCGGCGGAGAAATTGCAGCAGACCGGCCTGGTGGCCACCCTGAAAGAGCAGGCCGTCAAGAAGCCCGTGCTGGGCATCTGCCTGGGAATGCAGCTGTTGTTCGACTGGAGCAGCGAGGTGCGCAAGACCGATGGTCTGGGCTTCGTCTCCGGACAGGTGGAGCTGATCGAAACCGATTTGAAGCTGCCCCACATCGGCTGGAATAGCCTGCAATTCCCCAACCCGTCTCCGCTGTTCGCCGGTCTGGACGAGGGGTGCTATGTGTACTTCGTCCACAGCTTTTGCGGCAGCGCCGCCCGACAGGAGAACGTCATCGCCACCACCGATTACGGTGGGGAAGTGCTGGCCGCCGTCCAGAGCGGCAACGTGTTCGGCACCCAGTTCCATCCGGAAAAATCCGGTGATGTGGGGATGCAGATTTTGAAGAACTTTGGAGGACTGACCAAATGATCCTGGAACCTGCCATTGATTTGAAAGACGGAAAGGTTGTGCGCCTGAAAAAGGGCGATTTTGACACCGTCCACCAGGTGGCCGATGACCCGGTAGCCGTGGCGCAGGCGTTCGCCGCTGCCGGCGCCAAGGTCATCCACATGGTGGACTTGGACGGTGCCAAGAGCGGCAGTCGGGTGAACGCCGCCATCGTGAAGGAGGTCGCCAAACAGTCCGGCATGAGGATCGAGATGGGCGGCGGCATCCGGAGCATGGAGGACTTGCAAGCGGTGGACGCCATGGGCGTCTGGCGCATGGTCATCGGCTCTGCGGCAGTCACCGACCCGAATTTTGTAAAGGAAGCCGTCCGGATCTACGGTGATCGCATCGCTGTGGGCTGTGACGCCCTGAACGGGGAGGTCAAGACCGCCGGTTGGGTGGAAGGCAGCGGCCTGGACTATGTGGACTTCGCCAAGCAGATGGAGTCCTTTGGCGTCAAGACCCTCATCTTCACCGATATTGCCACCGATGGGATGCTCTCCGGCCCCTCCTTTGCCGCTCTGGAACGGCTGCAAAAAGCGGTTTCCTGCCAGATCGTGGCCTCCGGAGGCGTGTCCAACAACGAGGACATCCGGAAGCTGAAGGAAATGGGGCTGTACGGTGCCATCATCGGCAAAGCCTATTACGCCGGTACCATCGACCTGGCGCAGGCGGTGGCGGACGGCGGCAGCCAGGACAACCCGTAAGGAGGGACGACTATGTTAGCCAAACGCATTATCCCTTGTCTGGACGTCCGAGATGGACGAGTGGTCAAGGGTGTGAATTTTGTCAACATCCGAGACGCCGGTGACCCGGTGGAGCTGGCCACCTACTACTCCCAGCAGGGCGCGGACGAAATCGTTTTTTTGGACATCACCGCCACCTATGAAGCCCGCAAGACCGTGGCCGACGTGGTGCGCAAGACCGTTCAGCAGGTGTTTGTGCCCGTCACCGTGGGCGGCGGCATCCGCACCTTGGAGGATTTTCAGGAGCTGCTGCGGGCGGGGGCGGATAAGATCAGCGTCAACTCGGCGGCGGTGAAGGATCCCACCCTCATCTCCCGTGCGGCGGAGCGGTTCGGCAGCCAGTGCGTGGTGTTGGCCATCGACGCCAGACGCCGGGAGGATGGCAGCTATGAAGTGGTGGTGGCCGGTGGCCGGACGCCCACCGGATTGGATGCCATCGAGTGGGCGAAAAAGGGCGAAGCCCTGGGGGCAGGGGAGATCTTGCTGACCTCCATGGACGCTGATGGCACCAAGAAGGGCTTCGACCTGGAGATGACCCGCGCTGTCACCAACGCCGTCCACATCCCAGTCATCGCCTCCGGCGGCTGTGGGGCGTTGGAGCACTTTGCAGACGTGTTTACCCAGGCGGACGCCGATGCCGCCCTGGCGGCGTCCCTGTTCCACTTTGGGGAGCTGACTGTGCCCCAGGTGAAGGATTATCTGAAAACCCAAGACATACCCGTGCGGTGAAGGGAGCCGTTATGATCGAAACCAAAGATTTATTTGCCAAATCCGACCTGATCCCGGTCATTATCCAGGATCGGGCGACCAAGGACATCCTGATGCTGGGCTACACCAACCAGGAAGCCTATCAGAAGACCTTAGAGACCCACACCGCCTGGTTCTGGAGCCGGAGCCGTCAAAAGCTGTGGAACAAAGGGGAGACCAGCGGTCATTTCCTCTATGTGAAGAAGATGATCACCGACTGTGACACGGACACCCTGCTCTACCTCTGCGACCCAGTGGGACCCACCTGCCACACCGGCCGCCGGAGCTGCTTCTTCAACGGCATCTGGACGGAAGCCCAGATTCAGAACGCCCTGCAAGAGCAGTACGAGGTGGTGGTGGATCGCAAGATACATGACGGCGGCGAAAAGTCTTACACCAACTACCTGTATCGGGAAGGGTTGGATAAGATTTTGAAAAAGTGCGGCGAGGAGTGTTTTGAGGCGGTCATTGCCGCTAAGGACGAGGATACACCGGAGACATTGGGGGAGCTGTGCGATGTGTTCTATCACACCGCTGTCCTGCTGGGCAATGAGGACGTGACTCTGGACGCAGTGTTGGCGGAGGTGAACACCCGCTGCCAGCAGGAAGGCCAGCCCATGGACGCCCTGTTCGATGTTATCCGAGAACGGCAGCACAGTGAGGACGAGAACTCCTACACCGCCTACCTGTTCCGAGAGGGGCTGGATAAAATCTTGAAAAAGGTGGGCGAGGCGTGCAGTCTCCTGCTCATCGCTGCCAAAGCTGGCGATAAAGCCGGCATCGCCGCCGAGATGGGCAACCTGTACTATCACCTGATGGTCATGATGGTCTGCAAGGGCATCGCCCCACAGTTACTGGGGGATGCTTTAGACAAGCGGAACGGCAAGACGGGGAATCTGAAGCAGTTCCATACAACGGATCAGAATAGCTGAAGCAGAAAAAACGCTGTATTGCAACGAAAGTGCGTACAATACAGCGTCTTTTTTATGCGGAAATACAGATCAGCCGAAGTTCAGACCAGCACGAGGGTCTGATGGGATGGAGCGGCGGTCAATAAAAACCAATGCGCTGCACTTGACAGTGCGTGTATTTTCTGTATAATGATAGTGAACGATGTTCATATTGAGGGGGAACGCATGAATACGGTCGTAACATCAAAAGAAGATATCCTGAAAGCAAGCCGCGAATTGATTCGGGAACGGGGATGGTCTGCCATCAGCATCCGCTCTGTTGCGGCGGCCTGCGGGGTGTCGGTCGGCTCGATCTACAACTATTTTGATTCCAAGGCGGAGCTGATGAGCGCCGCAGTGGAAAGCGTCTGGCGTGAGATCTTCCACCGGCCAGCGGATGACACCATCTTTCAGGATGTGCAGGCCTGCATTTTGTGGATGTATGAGCGGATGGCCTATGGCTGTCAGCAGTATCCAGGTTTTTTCACGCTGCATTCTCTCGGCTTTATGCGAGAGGAGAAGGACGACGGCAAGCGGCGTATGCAGCAGACATGGCAGCACATTTTAGCAGGTCTTTGCGCAGTTTTGAAGCAGGACACCAAAATTCGGCCGGACGCATTCACGGAACAGCTCACGGCGGAAAAGTTTGCGGAGGTGTTGTTTGCCCAGATGCTCTCGGCGCTGCTGCGGCAGGATTACGATCCCACCGCCGTACTGGAGATTACGCGCAGAACGCTTTATTAAAAATTCCCACCACGCTGTGGGAATTTTATATTCTGCAAATTGAACAGTGTTCACCCAAAGAAGGTAACCTATGAAAGTAAAACGGAATACTCTGCTGCTCCTTGCGTGCCTTGTGTGGAGTGCAGCGGGCTTCAACATCCTTCGCATTGGACTTTCGGCGTATCCCGCCTATCGTGCTGTGGTAAATTATCTGCTGTCTGCGCTGGTTTTTGCCGTGTTCCAAATTTTCATCTTCGGCAAGCTGGTTAAAAAGCACACAGCACGCATCAGCGCTTACGAGGAGGAGCGCCATTTCTTCCTCAAATTCTTTGACGGAAAGTCCTTTGCGATCATGGCGGTGATGATGACCGGCGGCATTGCGCTGCGAGCCAGCGGGCTGGCACCGGAGCGATTCATCGCCTTTTTCTACACCGGTCTCGGCGCTTCGCTTTTGCTGGCGGGGCTGCTGTTTGGCTGTAACTTCGGCAAGGCAACGGTAACTGCAGCCAAAGGCAACGAATAATGTAAGAAAAGAGGAACCTATCAATGCAAGCAATGGTTGAAACACTTTTTGACGCCGTATATCTGATCTCTGTGATCACCATCGGCGTTTTGATGATCTGTGGAAGCAAGGGCAATGCGCAGTTCAAGCTCTTTGGCCTGATGGCCGTGGTGCTGGGCGCAGGCGACTCCTTCCACCTTGTCCCCCGTGCGCTGGCACTGTGTACCACGGGGCTTGAAAACTACACCGTTCCCTTGGGGCTGGGCAAGTGGATCACCTCTGTTACGATGACAGTCTTTTATGTGCTGCTCTACTATGTGTGGCGTCAGCGCTATCAGATCAAGGACAAGACGGAACTGACCGCCGCTGTATACGGCCTTGCTGCCGCTCGCATCATTCTTTGTATGATGCCGCAGAACCAGTGGATGAGCGCTGCATCGCCCCTCTCCTGGGGCATCTACCGCAACATTCCCTTTGCCCTGCTGGGCCTTCTCATCATCGTGCTGTTCTACCGCAGCGCAAAGGAGCACAATGACAGTTCCTTCCGCTGGATGTGGCTGACCATCGTGCTGAGCTTTGGCTTCTATATCCCTGTGGTGCTGTGGGCAGACACGTTCCCTATGATCGGTATGCTGATGATCCCCAAGACCTGCGCTTATGTGTGGACGGTGTTGATCGGCTACTCCGCTATGAAAAAAGAGTGCAAGTAGCAGCACAAAAGATCCGATGCGTTTGGAGCACCGGATCTTTTTTAGAAGACGTCTGCCATTGCTGAACCGGCAGAACTTCAGTCTCCATAAGTAATTTCGTGTTTCTGCGAATTTTGGGAGCCTGTGAGGATAAATAAAGTTGACAGCCTATTCTCTCGGTTAGTCGGATTTTGCCCGCTGTGCAAATACTGATTTCGTCCTTGTCCGTACAAAATCCGCCTGTCCTACTGCCGCAGAAAAGTGTCTGCCTACCGCTATCTGCCCTCATAGCAGATGGTGAAGCCAGCCCCTTTCCAGCGTCAGCCGGAAGCAAAGGTATCACACACTAGACTTTCCTACGG